>NZ_RQSP01000010.1:18583-81856 GCF_009078285.1 Bifidobacterium jacchi | reverse complement strand
ACACCCCCTGCGACACCCCCAGCGACACCCACCCCATGATGTAGGGAATTCCTCATGATGTAGTTACTTCCTCATGGTGTAGGGAACACCCCCATGATGTAGGGTTCAAAAACGGCCATTTTCCGCGGTTTTCACCCAATCAACACATAAGCGTTCCCTGCATCATGGGCAATTCCCTACACCATGTGCCGTAGGTTCGTTTGGTGGCGGTGATGGTTGCGGTTGCTTTGGGTGATCCGGCGGTGGTTTTCACGCGGGTGAGGTACTGGTCGGGGGTTTCATCCTTGTTGAGTGGGATGGTGTTGAGGATGGTGGTTTTGTTGCCGACGTAGTAGTAGCCGTCCGCGCGGACCTTGGTGTTGGCGGGCCATGTGTCGCCTTTGTTCACGCCGAGGGTGATGTTGTCTTTGACGGGGGTGCCGCGTGGGAGTGTGGTTGCGCTGATCCGCGTGGTGATGGTGGGTTGGAAGCTTTTCTCGACGTTGAAGCTGACGGACGCGGACCTCGTGGCAGGGTCCTTGTTGAATTGGAACAAGTCCTGATTGGGTGAGGAGAGACGACGCGCGACTGGAGCCTTGTAGCTCACCTTGGTCGTGACCTTGCCGTTGCCGGTGGCGGTCCACTTCAGGTGCGTCGCGTTCGCGGCGGTCTTCCCGCTCATGGTCTTCTTCCCGTTCGACGCGAACACGGCGGGACCGGTCAGCGTCGCCGTGTAGGCGATGCCCTTCAGATACGTGTTCGCCGCGTTCCTGATCGACACGTTGACCGTGCCGGAGCGCTTCGTGTTCGCATCGTACTCGTATGCGGCCTTCACGCTGGCGGGCATGTTCTTGGTCGCGTCACTCCACATGGACGCCGCCGTGTTCCTGACCTGATTCCAGTCGCCGTTCTTCAGACCCGCCGCCGCGAACGCGTTGAGGAACGCGGCCCCGTTCGGGTCCATCTTCTCGTGGATCAGATAGCTGAGCGCCGCCTGATGCAGGTCGTTGTTGTCGTTGTACTTGTCCGCGAGCCATGCGAGCCGCGTGGCCGTCACGTTCGATGAGGGGATGTTCGACCACGTGCCCTCCACCTGCTTGAACGGCGTGTCCGCCTCGACGCAGTACGCCCAGCGATTATCAACGCGGGCGATCGGACCGAAGTCGAACTCGCCATGATAGTTCCAGCTGTTCGGAAACGTCACGTTGAACGCGAAGTTGGACGTGTACCCCGGCAGACCGCTGGTCTGCACGGCTCCAGCCGTGCCAGCCGCGACCATGCCCCCGGCCAATGCGGCCGCCGCCGTCGCCAACGCGGCCACGGGACGCGCGGCCCTGCGCAACAGTTCCAATGGTTTGAATCTCATATCCTGCCTCATTCCCTCCTACACGGCGAATGAACGATCGACACGCACCCGATACGAGTGCAATACACAGAATACCGACACCATATGAAAAATACCATTTTGGACTCGATTTCAGCGGTTTGTGTTTGTGACCGCTTGTTTTTGTGCGCGATATTGAGTATGCGCACATACGGGGGTGTCGGTTCTCCGATCATGCGTGGATAATCATAGGCAACAAACCATGATGGGAGAACAATCATGAACGAAATGAACAATGGAGGCGATGCCCCCGTCGCGTCGAGGAGGCGTGCGAAGTGGGTGGTGCCGGTCGCGGCTGGCTGCGCTGTGCTTGTGTTGGCTGGTGCGGGCGGCGGGTATGCGTGGTATGCGCATGATCGGAGTGTGCGCGTGCTGGCGGATGCGAACGAGGCGTGCTCGTCGAGCGTGGCCGCCGTGAAGGACGCGAAGAAGGACTGGGAGTCGGTGTTGGTGTCGGATGAGGTGACTGAGGCGTTGAAGATCACCGACCGGCAGGTCGCCCAGACACGCACGGTGAGCGCGTTGGCGGAGACGAAGAGCACATCATTCGCCGACGTGAAGGCGTGCTCCGGTGACGCGGACACGCTGCATGGGATCACTGACGCGAACACGCGACTCGCCTCCACGTATGAGAAGCAGGCGGCCGTGTTGAAGGATGATGCTCGCACGGTCACGGCATCCCGTGACGCGAAGACCCTCGCTGATCTGAAGGCGAAGCTCGACGGGAAGGTCAAGGACGCGAGGAAGCTGCTCGCCGATTCGGACGGGAAGGTCAAGGACGCGAAGACCCGCGACACGCTGTCGAAGGCGATCAGCGAAGCCGGAAAAGCGAAGGATGCGAAGACCATCGAAACGGCGATCGGCACGCTCGACGACGCGACCGGCAAGGTCAACACGTCCATCGACGCGAAACAGAAGAGCGACGCGGCAGCCAAAGCCAAGGCGGAAGCCGCAAAACAGGCAGCCACACAAACCGGTGCGGGCAACACGTACACGAACAACTCGAACAACTCGAACAACTCGAACAACGGCTACGGATACGGGTACACGGGCGGCGGCAACGGAAACACGTACACGCCAACACAACAAACACAAAACACCACACCGGCACCCACCACGCAGGCTCCGCAGACTCAGACCAAACCTCAGACCACCAAGCCGCAGACATCCACGAACAACAAGACTGACGATTCATACGAAGAAATATGCGCATTTATTCCAAGCGACGGCACTCAGGGCTACTTTATTCCTTGCGATTAGGGCAGGCGATGTTCCATGGCGTGCGCCCCCGGCTCCCTCATCCGGTTCGCCCGGCGTTTCCCGATGGGCGTGTTGGCGTGGGAAAACTCTACTGTCGCTCGTCTTGCCGGTCAGTCGTCTGCACTGAATGATTTCAAGTCGAGGACCATGTTACGGGGATGCTTCGGCATGGAAGCGAAACCCTGACCTTCATACCATGCGATCAGCCTGTCGTTCATCGCCTGAACGTACATGAGACGGCATCCCACCGTGTCGGCGATGCTTTTCGCTGTCATGATCGCCTCGCGAATCAGCAGCGTCCCCTGATGCTTACCGTGGAAGTGGGAGTCAATGCCGAACCGGCCCAACAGCACGCAGGGAATGTTGCCGGGAAGCGCCACACCCGTCTTCACAGGTTCGGGAATCGTCCTGTTCTGCAGGTAGTGCATGCTCAGCGAGAAGAAGCCGATCACCGTCTGCATGCCATCCACGGCCACGTAGACGGTGCAACCGCCCTCCTCCTGCCTTTCCAATGCGTCCCGGTGCAGCCACACGTCGATTTCCGGCTCACCGCAGGAGAACGTGGAGATGTCCACCATGTCGTCAAGTTTAACGATTCGCGTCCACAGTTCGCCGCTCATGCCGTCACCGCATCCCTGCGCTAGTCGGAGATCATCGAGGAAAGCCAGTCGGCCTCCTCGCCGGAAACGAACGTGCGGTCGGCAACGTTGGCGAGGTCTGGTACCGGTGCCGCGTGATCTGAATCCGGGTCAGCCTGAACCTGTGAATAGAAGTCAAGCATACTATCCGGTGTGATGATCCCGTTCGGGTTCGCATCCGCCCATGGCCGCTCCCTGTGGCTTGTCCTCTCCAGACCGTCTCCGAGGCTCCCGTCGTCCGAATCGTCGTACATGGCGAGTATGCGGTCCACGACCGCACGCTCATCCAATGACAGCGCGTCCGCATGCCCTTCCGGTATTTCACGAGGAAACACGTAATGTCGTCCGCGACAATACGGGTAGACGGAAACGACGACGGGGCCATGCTGCCATGCTCTGATGTCGTCGGGGAACAGCGTCACGCCCTTTGCGACCAGCATCCATGACTGGCAGTAGTACAACAGTTTCTGGAGTGCGAACGCGGTGGTCATATGGTCGCGGGCATTCCGGTGCTCAAGAATGTATCTTGCCACGTCGATCGCTCTTGCCATTGCCCCACCTGCCTCTCATTGATGCCATTCCATCCTATGCAGGGACATGAACCGTGTCTCTGTGGGCATGTCGGACGGCGGTCACTGTCGCGTCCGTGTCAAGCGCGAACCGTTGGCGAGCCGACAACACTTCTCCGAAACGCCACGATGCACGCGTTCGGCAAGCGTGCGCCCCCGGCTCCCGTCGTCCAACGGCCGACAGACGTGGAGAGCGCTACGGCAGTACCCTGATATTGGTCACATTCAGTACGGTGCATCCTCGATCGGGGAATCCCGCCCAGTCGGTTGGACGATTGGTAAGCGAACCGGGCAGCGTCACTTTGCCTTCGGGAACGTAGCTCGATGCGGTTTTGGTGGCGTAGACTCCTATGCTCCATTGGGTGTTTCCGAAGAATGCGCACATGCCTCGATAGCTGCTGCGTACTACTAGGGTTATGTTTCCGGTTTCCAGAGCCTGACCGATCACCGCCATTTTCGTTTTGATGTCGTCGGGGTGATCTCTGAAGCGCAGTCCCGCTCCGTCGATTTTCCCGGCGATGGCATCCGTGAGGAATCCTTGTGGGCCATGGTTCCCGGAAACGGCGGAATGATAGTTCGCCACTCCGCACAAGTGCATGAACTGCGGTTCCTCGATGGCTACGTCCAGAACCGGTGTACCAGTGCAGTACAGCACCAGATGATGATGCAGGCGTGCTTGGTACAGTCGGCTGGCCGACTCCATCACTGGAATCCACTGCCGAATCTGCCGATCCGTTGGTTTCCTCACCGATCACCGCCATGGACAAAGAAAAAAGGCCGTGGCACTTGGCGAAAAAGTTCATGATCCCGGTCGAGCGGGTTGAAGCCCGCGAGCCGATTCGCCCGATCAAGAGAGCTAGACCTGCAGGATGGCCTGCGGTCGAAGCCAAGTGCCACGGCGTTCATCTCACAGTGTATCAGTTGCTGCCGATGACAGGAGCCTCGCGGTGTCGCGCCTCCGTCCGAAACCCGCGCCGTTATCCCATTCGCTCGAAGTCGTGGATGTGGACGAGGAACGTGGGCTGTATCTGTCGGACGGTGCGCGTGCGGACCGCCGCCGTGTATCGGGGCAGGTTCACGATGGTGCCCGGCCTCCACCCGTCCTCGCCCTCGTCGTCGGTCAGCCGGTCCGCGATCATACGCGCGATGTCCGCGTTGGTCGTGTTGTAGCTGATGAACGTGCTGTATCCCATGAACGAGTCCAAGAGAACAGGGGAAAGCTGCTTGGGGACCCGCACCCATGATAACGATTGACGATAGTAACATATCGTGTTAGTATCGATGCGTGGAGACCAAAACCAAAGAACTCACCGACTTCCTCTACGGAGGCCGATACCCCAAAGGATACCCTGCAGGCATCGAACGCACCCTCATGCGCAAGCTCCAGATGCTCAAAGCCGCACGAAGTCTGCAAGACCTACGCATACCACCCGGCAACAGACTCGAACCACTCAAAGGCGACCTGCAAAATCACTGGAGCATTCGAGTCAACCAGCAATGGCGACTCATATTCCAATGGGACGAAACCAACAAGGAGGCAACCAATGTCTACTTCTCCGACTACCACGCCTGACAACTACTACAGCACGCCCGGCCAGATCTTGGACGAGGAATTCCTGCAGCCGCTCAACATCAGCCGCTACCGGCTCGCCAAAACGATCGGCGTAAGCGAAACCGCCATAGGCGAGATCATTCACGGCAAACGTCGCATCAGCACCGCAATGGCGTGGCGGCTATCCAAAGCATTCGGCACCACAGCGGAATTCTGGAGCAATCTCCAAACCGATTATGATCTGCTCACCTTCGACCCGGCCAGCCTAGGCGACATCCAACCGCTTGTCACCACATGACCGCGCCTTGAACCGTACCTCGTAGACGGTGGCGGACACGAGCATGAGGCATGAGCATGAGGCCGAACCGTTGTGAGTGTCCCGTCTGAGCATGCGGCCACTCCCTGACCTGCTGATCCACTCGTCCCCATCCACACGAACCGCCAGGGCTAGTGGAGGAGTGCGGAGGCGTGGGCGGACACCCATAGGCCGCGTCGCTGCACGCACCACATGCGCCGATCATACGAGAACACCCAATCCGATTGGGCGGCGTTCAACCGCGTCGCATATGCGCGCAGCGACTTGGCCGTCACACTCGACTTCGACGTGGCCGGAAGCACGTTGCGAAGATCATCCACCGTGGTCACGAGACGACGATCCTCGGGACAGTAGACCGCCGCCAACACCAGCAGGTCCATGAGAATCGCGCCATGCAATACGGTCAGCGCGTCGCACGGCAACGGCTTCGGGTCAAGAGACAATAGGCGCGCGAACCCGTCCGTGAACACGATACGACAGTCGGACAACGGGCGGGCGGCGTCCACATCCAACCGTGCGAACGGGGCGACCTGCCCGCCCTCACCGTCATCGAACCGTGCCGACTCATACTCGCGCAGCGCGTCGCGCAAGCCCGTCAGACCGTTGCCGCCCGAACCCAAGTGGAGCCGGGCGCGGAGCCGCGCGAACCCCCTCCCCAACGTGAGCGTGCGCGCTCCGGCATCATAGTCGTCGCTTGGCGTGTTGGCGAGCGTCATAAAGATAAGACTCAACGAGCGGGGTATCCGACCGTACATGCCGCCGCCGATGGGCCGACGATACGGGGCGGTCAACGGATAGGTGGCCGCATTCGCATAGCAGACGCGAAGATCAGGATACGACTGACCCGCATCCATGCGCGTGACCTGCAATCCCAGCATTCCGACCATGATCGCCCCCTGCGGTTGAGAAACGCCTGAAACGTCCTGGAACGCCTCGCGTGAACTCGAAACGAATGGCACCACTGTATCAACAATGCCGACATGTGCCCATGGTGCGGGGAATCCAGTGCGGGGAATCCGGCATGATGCGGCAAATCCCCCATGATGTAGTCAATTGCCCATGGTGTAGGGATCACCCATGACACGGCATCAGAAAAAACGGCTATTTTGAGCGGTTTTCACCACATCAAGGCATTGGCGATCCCTACACCATGGGCAATTGACTGCATCATGGGCCGTAGGGGCAGCCGAAGGGAAGGCCGAGGGGAAAGCCACAACTGCGACACGCCCGGATTCATGCACCCGCATACCCCCGTTGTGGACAATTTCGAGGTTCCGTCCACAGCACCCGTTTCGGCTGGACATCCGCCGCGCAGACCTGTTCAATGGCCGCATGACGATCAACACCTATAACGCGGCGACCAGGTCGCCCTACACCACCAACACCATGAACACCAGCTATGCCGCCGGCAGCTACGCCACCGGTTTCGGCAACGCCACCGGTGCCACCGGCACCACCGACGCCGGCGACTTCACCGGCCCCGCCATGGACCTCAATCTGTGCGGCGGCATGCTCGGCATGCTGGGTGCCCCCGCGCGCATATGCCAATGCCATACGGCCACCTCGAAAAGCCGCGACCTCATCCTCACCCTGCAGCGGGCGACCCAGGAGGGAGCCGCGCAGACGCTGGATGCGACCCATCGGGCGAACGCGATCGACTGGCAGGGGGCGGCGGCGGACCTGTTCCGCCAGCGCATGCGCGAATGCGTGGGCACGGCCCAATATGTGGCTCATCTCGCGGATCAGTGCACCTCGCAGGCCATCAACGGAGGTGCATGATGAGCGACAACACTACATGGCAGATCGAATCCACGATTCTCGGCGGCGTGCAACGAACCGCCGAAGCGAGCCAGATCGCGACCGTCGCCCGCGCACTGGAGGAATGCGCGGACGGCATGACCTCCGCCGCCTCCGGCTGGGCGTCGGCGTCCCTTGCGATGCAATGGCATCGATCCGGCACGTTCATGTGTCCGACGATGGCAGGCGTACCGTATGCCCCCGGCCACGCCTCATTCCCCTACCGGGCGTTGGACGAGTCCACGGCGCGAACGGCGGCGCAGGCGCAGGAACTCGGCGGCAAACTGGCGCGCATGGCATCGCTGCTGCGCAGAGCCCACTCGATCTATGACGACGCCGAATCGAGCGCACGCCGCTCCATGAACGAGTCGTTGCAGATGATGACCGGCATCATGCCGGAATACGCGGGATTGGGAGGATTGACGTTCGCGTTCGGTTCGTTCGTCGTCGGTTCGATTCGCGAGGGAAACATCAATCCGATTCACGCGATTGACGGACTGTCATGGGCGCATGAGGGTCTGATGAGCGGATTGGGGATGCTGGTCGGCGGCATCAATCCGATCGACGGTCTGCGCCGAACCGACGAGGTGAACGTCGCCGCCGGGCGTCTTGCCACGTTGAGCGCGCCGATCAAGGGGCTGGTGCAGGGCGACATACTGACCGTCACCGAGGTCAGATCGAACACCGAGGTGGTACGCGCCTCGTCCTCGGTCGCCGACTCGCTGGAGAACCTGCGCAGACTGGGCGAGAAGCGACTCGGCAAGATCGAGCTCAACAGCGGACTCGACTACGCGACGATCGCCATCCAGCGATATCGCAAGGAGGACGGGTCGTCGGCATGGCTGGTGACGATACCCGGCACCGACGGCAAATTCGATTCACCGTTCGGCTGGGCGCAGAACATCGAACTGATGAGCACGAATCCCAGTCAGCGCATGAGGGCGGACAGCGCCCGCATGGTGCTTGAGGCCATGGAGCAGGCCGGAATCCCCTCCGATGAGCCGGTCGTATTGGTGGGGCATTCGCAGGGAGGCATCGTGGCGGCAGCCATCGCATCCGACATGTCGAATCAGTATGACATCCAGCATGTGGTGACAGCCGGCTCTCCGGTGGCCAACCATCCGATTCCCGCGAAGACCTGGGTGACCAGCATCGAGATCGAGGATGAACTGGTCGCCGCTCTTGACGGCGCGCCGAATCCGACCACCGAAAACTGGCTGACCATTCGCGGGAAGGCGACTTCCATACCGGGCACCGGGCCGACGAGCGAGTCCAGCGCGTCCGCGGATGGCCAGTGCATGCCCAGCGGCACGCCATCCGACCGCAGCAGGGACTTCTCCGGCGCCGCGGTCCGGGACGCGCCCCAACGCAAGGAGATCACCCACTGGCTCAAGTATCATCAGGCCGCCTATCAGAACGCCACGGATCTGGGTTCGCCCGCAGTCGATACCCACGCCCGCCATTTCGAGGAGATCATCGACGGAGAGCTGGAACAGACCCGCTATTTTCAAGGCCGCATGAGTCATCTGCCGACCAGCACGAAGGCCACGGCACCGGCCCAACGCCATGCCATGCGCACGTTCGGCGGCTGACCGCCGGCACACCACGCCTTGCAGAGCGAGCCATGCCATGCAGACCACACCGCGCCATGCAGACCAAACCGCACAGTCAAACCGCACGGCTCCGGAAGACGTTGCAAGACCACGCCACCCGGTTCACGGCAGGAAGTACCCTTGACTACTATGAAGCTTACTGACATTTCCCCAGCAATCGCATTGACCCCGCTCGACGGCCGCTATCATGCCGCCACCGCACCGCTTGTCGAGTATCTGAGCGAACCGGCGCTCAACCGCGAGCGCATGCGCGTCGAGGTCGAGTGGATGATTCTTCTGGCCAATGGCTTCGACGGCAACGGCAACAAGCCGATCGTGGATGGCGTCAAGCCGTTCACCGAGGCCGAGAAGGCGTTCCTGCGCGCCATCCCCGAGGATTTCGGTGCCGAGGGCATCCGGCAGCACGCCGCGCACGAGGCCATCACCCATCACGACGTGAAGGCCGTGGAGTACTACATCGACGACCAGATCGACAAGGCCTCGGCCGAGCTCGGCCCCGACACCGCCATCAATGATCGGCTCAAGACGCTTGTGCATTTCGCCTGCACGTCGGAGGACATCAACAACCTGTCCATCGCCCGTTGTGTGAAGAACGCGATGAACAACGTCTGGGAGCCGGCGTTCCGCGAGATCATCGATCATCTGGCAGCCAAGGCCGATCAGTTCCGCGACCTGCCGCTGCTGAGCCTGACCCACGGCCAGCCGGCCACGCCGACCACGCTCGGCAAGGAGCTGGCCGTGTACGTCTACCGCCTCAACCGTCAGCTGAAGCGCATCGAGAATCAGGAGTATCTGGGCAAGATCAACGGTGCGACCGGCACGTTCGGCGCGCATCTGGCCGCCTGCCCCGACGTCGACTGGATCGCGGTCTCCCGTGAGTTCGTCACCAACCGCATGGGTCTGACCTGGAACCCGCTGACCACGCAGATCGAATCCCACGACTGGCAGGCCGAGCTCTACGGCACCATCGCCCATGCGAACCGCATCATGCACAACCTGTGCGTGGACGTGTGGATGTACATCTCCCGCGGCGTGTTCGCGCAGGAACCGGTCAAGGGCGCAACCGGCTCGTCCACGATGCCGCACAAGGTCAACCCGATCCGCTTCGAGAACGCGGAGGCGAACTTCGAGCTGTCCTGCTCGCTGCTCGACACGCTTTCGGCCACGCTGGTGGAGTCGCGTTGGCAGCGTGATCTGACCGATTCGACCACGCAGCGCAACATCGGCTCGGCGCTTGGATACTCCCAGCTGGCGCTGTACAACCTGATGGGCGGTCTCAAGTCCATTCATCCGAACCAGCATGTGATCGAGCGCGAGCTCGACGAGAACTGGGAGGTGCTGGGCGAGCCGATTCAGACCGCCATGCGTGCCTGCGAGCTGCGCGGTCTGCCCGACATGGACAAACCGTACGAGAAGGTCAAGGAGCTGATGCGCGGCCACACGATCGACAAGGCGCAGGTGGAGGCGTTCATCGATCAGCAGTCCTTCGACGCCGAGACCGCGGCGCGTCTCAAGGCGCTCACGCCGGCCACCTATACCGGTGTCGCAAGCCGACTGGTGGACTTCGACCGCTGAGCGGGCGAGCCGTCATCCGGCCTGGTGCCGCGCCCGGAGCATACGCGCGTCCCGGCTCGGCACCGTCAGCACGGCCGGACTGACGGCGATCTCGTCGACCACTCACGTCCGCTCAAGGCCAGCGGATCAGGAGCATCACCCGTCACCCATCCACCACTGTGCCCGTCCAATCGAGTGCGAGAGGACACGATGAACGATCATATGCATGACAGCGAAGCCGATGTCGCCGCGGCCACAGCCGACAAGGCAACGCCAACCGGCGCCGCAGCGTATGTCGACGCTGCGCCCAACGCTGCGCCCAACGCTGCGCCCAACGATGCGCCCGGCGCCCCTTCTGGCGCCGCACCAGCCAACGCCGCACCAGCCAACGCCGCGTCCGACGCAACCGCAGCCGCGGAATCGCACGGCAGCCCGATCATCGACGACGTCGCGCCACGCCGCATCCACGACGTCGGCGACCTGTTCCACGCGGCCGCAGCCATACTGCTCGCCGCCGTGGCTATGCTGTCCGCAACCTATCTCAGCGGCATAGTGATGGGCGTCGAATCCGATGCCCATACCGCGGGCCGCGCGCTTAACTGGATGGTCGACCTGCCGACCACGCTGCTTCAGCAGCTGGCATTGGTGGCCATCACGATCATGGCCATCGCACAGCTGCTCATCGGACGGGAATGGATGCAGACCGCATTCGCCGTTCTGGCGATGCTCGGCGGCTTCGCTCTGGCATGGGGGCTGTCGCTCGCGGTCGGTGCAATCGACAATGCGACGTTGACCTCCGCACTGAGCGCGCTGGGCTCCGCCCCCGGCATGAAGCTGCTCCCCGATTTCTATGCCGGTGCCGGCGCCCTGCTGACCGTGGCGGGACCGCGCCGCATTCGCTCGGCGGTCAAGTGGGGATGGCACATCCTGTACGTGGTCGCGGCGCTGCTGATCCTGCTGTCCGTCAACTCGGTGGCGGGCGTGCTCGTCTCCGCCGCCGCCGGACGTCTCGTGGGCATGCTGATCAGATTCGCCATCGGCACGAAGAATCAGGGCGCCTGGGGCGAGGCCATCATTCAGGCGGCGAACGGCATCGGACTGAACATCGTCACATTGCACCGTCGCGTCGATCCCGGTCTCGCCCACAGCACGCTGGAGGCGTCACTGGACGACGATCTGGTGGAGGGCTCCCGCCTCTACGACGCCGAGGACGACCAAGGCCGTCGCTTCGTGATCTCCGCGCTCGACAGCCAGGCGCACACCGCCGGATACTTCCGTCAGATATGGCAGTGGATACGCCTCACCGGCGTGTCGATGCGACGCGATCGCAGCCCCCGCGAAGCCACCCAGCACCATATGGCCATGATTCTGGGATTGCGCAACGCGGGTCTGCCCACACCGCAGGTCTACGGCGTCGCCGACACGGGCGAGACCTCCATACTGGTGCTGCAGGGCGCCGACTCCATGCGCGAGTGCAATCTCAACACGCTTGGCGACGATGACGCCACGGCACTCATGCGATACCTGTCCGTGGCGAATCGCCGCGGCTACACGCACCGGCGCATCACGCCGGACACTTTGGCACGACTGGAATCAGGCACGCCGATCATCGCCGGATGGCACAACGGCGACGATGCCAGCTCCGCCGCCAACACCGCCCTCGACCAGGTGCAGCTGCTCGCACTGCTGTCCGCGCTCATCGGCGTCGAAAGAACGATCGCCGCGGGCCGCAAGGTCTGGGGCGACGACAGACTCATCAGTCTTGCACCGTTCGCGCAGAAAGCCGCCATCCCCTCACGCACGCGCGCGTTGGAATCATGGGACAAGCACACGCTCGACGATCTGCGCACCGCATTGCGCGCACTCGCGCCTCAGGAGGTCGCCGAGTCGATGGCGCCGGTGACGCTGTCGCGATTCTCCCTGCGCTCCTTCATCGGCATCGCGTTGCTCATCATCGCCGTGGCGGTCGTGTTCACCCAGCTCAAGCCCGACGAGGTGTTCGCCGCGCTGCGCAACGCCAATCCGTGGATGGCACTCGCCTGTCTCGTTTTCGAGCTCATCGCCCTTGTGGGGTCGGCGATCGAACTGGGCGCGTTCATCAGCCGCGATCGACGTCACTGGTTTGGCATCTTCATGTCTCAGGTGGCGCAGGGCTTTGCGGTGGTGTCGATGCCCGCCGGCGTGGGGCCGGCCGTCATCAATCTGCAGTATCTGCGCAAAAACGGGTACAAAAACACCGCCGCGACCGCGATCATGAGCGCCGTGCTCGCCGTCTACTATGGCGGCACGGTCATCATGCTGGTCATCATCGGCCTGTTCACCGGCAGCGATGCGCTCAGCAGCATGGTACCCACGAACACGCTGGTCATCATCATCGGCATTGTGGTCATGATCGGCGCGATCGCCATGATGATCCCTCCCGTGCGCCGCTTCGCAGCGGATCGCATCATGCCGCTGATCAGACCGTTCCTGCACCAGTTGGCGAATGTGTTGACGAGTCCCAAGGAGCTGACCGGCAGCATGATCGGCATGCTGATCCTCAACGTGGCGACTGGCCTCGAATTCTGGGCGGCGCTGCTGGCCTTCGGACAGATGACCAATCCGTTCGAGACGCTGTTCATCTTCCTGCTGGCCAATGCGATCGGCTCGGCGGCGCCGACTCCCGGTGGCCTGGGCGGCGTGGAGGCCGCATTGACGGTGTCGTTCGGCGCCGCCGGCGTTCCGGCGGGCGTGGCGCTGTCGGCCACGCTGCTGTATCGCGCACTGTTCTATTGGCTGCGCATTCCGCTGGGCGCGTGGGCGATGCACTGGCTGGACAAGCGCAATCTGATCTGAGCAAGCCGGCTGAATCAGCCGAATCAACTGAACCAGCCGAACCAGCCGAACCAAGCAAACCAAGCAAACCAACTGAACCAGCCGAACCAGCTCGGGCGTTTGCCGAACCGGAGTTTTTCCCTCCATCAGATGTCTGGCAGCGGAGCGCATCGATCTCTGATGCTCGTGGCAGCATATGTCAGGGGCCGATGCAGAGCGGATGCCGGGACGGTGCGGGGGCGTATGCGGCACCTATGGGGGACTTTTCATCGAAAAAACCGCCGCAACCCTTGGAATATGCGCCAAATTGGCACCATCGTGCGCTATTATTCAGTATGAACATACGGAAGGTTCGTTTTCAAGAGCCTTCCCCCGACATAAGAAGGAATGCTTTATGACTGTCAACAAGTCCGACCTCGTCTCGAAGATCGCACAGCGCTCCAACCTGACCAAGGCTCAGGCCGAGGCCGCCGTCAACGCCTTCCAGGATGTTTTCGTCGATGCCATGCGCTCCGGCGAGGGCCTGAAGCTGACCGGCCTGTTCTCCGCCGAGCGCGTCAAGCGTGCCGCCCGTACCGGCCGCAACCCTCGTACCGGTGAGACCATCGAGATCCCGGCAACCTACGGCGTGCGTATCTCCGCCGGCTCCCTGCTGAAGAAGGCCGTCACCGAGTGACGTTCGGAGCCAAATCGTAGCCGATTAATTGGCGACTGTGTGGGGAGGACGATGACCATCGACGGTCATTGTCCTCCCCACACTGCGTTTGTACCCCATCGCGGTTGTATAGTGCACCCCGTGCACTCCTTGCCACGGAGGCCATGTCACAAAGACCCGTCACAGAAGGGGTCCGATCGATTACCGTTTGAGACCTGACAGCGTCGCGCGACTGTCACGCGGTGCGATATTCGACGATTTTGTCGTCGCGTGACAGACTGATTTGTCACGCGACGACGTTTTGCCCGTTTTTCGCGCCTCGTGACAATCGGCCTCAGCCAGCCTTATTCAGAAGCATTGAAATTCCGCCGTTTTGTGACCATACGGCATAATGACGGATAGTCGCGGATTGTCACGATCTGTCACACGGCGATGAAATCATCGTTTTTCGCGCCTCGTGACAATCCACAGGCAATCCACAGACAATCCGCATGCTAATCCGCTGGTCTTCTGCATCAGAATTTCATATACACATTAGCCGCCCCTCAGGCGACTTTACTGATGTTGGAAGCCGGGTGAATGATCCACGAACAACTGATACAGAGCGCTAGTGTGCCGCGTCAGAAATTCATTGACGAATTCACTACCCCTCAGTCCCGCTTCACGGGCCAGCTCGATCCGCAATCATAGTCGCGCTGCGCGCGCGGTCTGTTGGCTCGACTGTCGTCGAGCAACGTTGCCTACAAACAGCTCCGCTGTTTGCTTCACGGTGCTGTCCTGACAAGGGGAGCCAACAATATGATCAACGAACTTCTGACGCAGGATACTAGTGGTCTGTTACTCAAATAATTGAGGGGTGCAGCTTCTGTCTCTCCCCCAGTCAGCTTCGCTGACAGCCCCCTCATCAGAGGGGGCCAGCACCCCTCAATCAATCACGAGACAGACCGCTAGGCAAAGTCATCCCCCAAACAAGGTGATCAGCCAAACGAGTCAGCGACATCATCACCCCAGCGCCGCCATCAGCCGAGCGACATCATCGGTGGGCGTGGAACGGAACGGGTCGATCAGCACGGCGGAGGCGTGCACCGGCTCCGATACGCTCAACGTGGTCCAATCACACGAGAATCGGACTCCACGATCCAATGCGCGCGACACGAACGCGCCACGCAACGCGGCCCTCGTGTCCGCAGGCGCCGTGCGCGACGCCGCATCGATATCGCCGTCCTCGGCAAGACGCCGCATCGCTCCCCTGTCAAGCAGCGAGGCATAGACCCTGCCGGCCGCCACATCGTGATAGTCCATATCCAACTGTTCAAGACGCTGTCGCGACAACGCCACCCCACGCGCGTGCAGAGCCGCGAACAGGCGCAGCTTCGCCGCCCAGTCGACCCGATCCGCCAGCGTGGCGCATGCGCGTCTGACGGCATCATGCTCGCTCAGCGCCGCGATAGCCGCCGCACCAGCCGCACCGACCTGAACATCCGAACCAGCCGTCTCAGCCAGATCATCCGAGCCAGCCGCACCGACCAACTCACCCAGATCAGCGAGCACACCGCGCCACTGACGCAGCGTCTCATCGACCATGCCGGCCGGCAGCGACGCGCGTACCGCCTCGCCTCGCGGCGAAGCGACGAAATGCTCCACAGAATCCAGATATCGCCGCTGCATGCCCAACGCCGTGATCTCGCTGCCATCGGCGAGCGCCAGACGCGCGCGCGAACAGGTCACGTCCCTGCTGACCGCGCGGTTCGCGGCACCCGGATCGGCGAATGCGAGCCGTTCAAAGCCGGATGGCTCGCCGCGCCGCACCGCATCCTCGATGACGCACAGCACCAGATGCGTGACGGCGAGCTTCATCCATGTGGCCCACTGCGAACGGTTCGAGTCGCCGATGATGACGTGAAGCCGCCGGAATTCGTCAGGGTCCGCATGCGGCTCGTCGCGGGTGTTGACCATCGGGCGGGAGCGCGTCGTGGCCGACGAGATCGCCTCATCGAGGTAATCGGCCCGTTGCGTCAGCTCAAAGCCCTGGTCGGTGACTCGCCCGGCTCCGGTGTACAGCTGCCGCGTGATGAGGAACGGCAGCAGCTCGTGCTCCACCTGCTCCAGCGGAACGAATCTGCGCACCAGATAGTTTTCGTGACATCCGAAGGAGTGCCCGGCGGAATCGACGTTGTTTTTGAAGACGTGCACGCGGGTGCGACCGCCGAATCGTTCGCGCAGACGCGCTTCGGCACCTTGGGCGAGCTTCGCCATGATGCGCTCGCCGGCGAGGTCCTGATGCAGCGCGGTCAGCGGATCGCGAGCCTCGGCGGTGGCGTATTCGGGGTGGGAGCCCACGTCAAGGTAGAGGCGCGCGCCGTTGGTCAGGTAGGTGTTCGTGGATCGGGAGCGCGACACGATGGGCTGGAACATCATCATCGCGACCTGCCCGGCATCAACAACGGCCGGTGCGCCCACCACTGCCGATGCATCCACAGATGCCGGCGCATCCGCGCGCGCGGCACCGGTGATCGACACCCCGTACTCGGTTTCAATGCCGAAGATGCGCGCGAAACCGTCGTATTGCTCCGACCGCGCAATCGGGGCGCCGGTGCCGTGATTGCTGCTGTCGCGCAGCTGGGGCATCACTCGCCGCCCTTCTGCACGAAACTCGACACGTAGTCCTCGGCATTGGTCTCCAGCACCGAGGAGATGTCGTCAAGCACATCGTCAAGCACATCGTCGTGGGCGTTCCGGCTGGTCGTGTTGCGCGGCATGGTCTGGTCGTCCTGCTCGATCTGCGCGCTCTGCACGCTTTGCGCGGCGTTGACGCTGACTTGTGATTCCTGAGGCATGGCGTCTCCTATTCCCCTGTTTCGCTTGCTTTATCGATTATTGCTACCGATTATCGCTATCGATTATTGCTATCGATGATCGGCATGCTCTTGTTGATGTCGATTATTGATATCCCGTATTTCCTTGTACCAATGCGCACTGTACCAATGTGCACTGCGGCGCGCACTGCGACAATGGCCGCTGCTGCAATGTACAGCGCGGCGATGCACTCGGCATCGCCGCAGCGGCCGCCGTCGTTGCCGATCATACGAGATACTGCTGCAGATCGGTGTCGATCAGTCCATTCGTGGCGACGATGTTGTTTTCCCGACGCCAGTGGATCTGAGATCCGTCCCACTGACTGAGATGCCCCTGCGCCTCCCATACGACGACGGTGCCGGCGGAGATGGCCGGCACGTCCCACTTGTGCAGATGCGGCTCGAAATAGGCATCGTAGGTGCCGTCCGCCACGCGGCACAGGTCGAGCGCCGCCGGGCCGACGCGCTTGATGTCTGCGGGACGGCCCGCGAGCGAGGCGACCACGCGCAAGGCGCGACCGGCCTCCTCGGGCAGATACGACACGCCGAAGCTGACGACGGAGCCATCGAGCGAAGGGGTGATCGACGGCATGATCTTGGCGCGTTTGACGCCGATCGTCGTGCGCTGCTCTCGCACCGCCCCCTGACCGCGGGCCGCCATATAGGTGACTCCCAGCGCAGGGGCATGCACCACGCCGAGAATCGGCTGCGCGGAATTCTGCTCGTTGAACTCGAACAGCGACACCGTGACCGCCCATTCCGCCATGTTGCGCACATAGTTGATCGCGCCGTCAAGATTGCCGACGCACCAGAAGCGCTGGCCCGGATGGCATACGTCGGGGCGCTGATGCCAGAACCCGTCGAACGGGTCAAGATAGGTGAGTCGATTGCGGATGAACCGCACGAGACGATCATCCACGCCGGACGTGAAGCGAGTCTCCTCGTCCTGCCGCTTCGGGCTGCTCAGATCATGCGGGTTGAGCTGGTCGGTCAGCGCATGCCGACCGGCGTCCTGGGCCACGCGGGCCACTTCCATTGCCAATGCTCGCAGTTCCATGTCGTTTCCGTTTCCACGCCGGTCGCGCCGGCATCACTCGTCGTCCGTCATCATCGTTGCGCGGTTTCGCTCCGCCGGATCGCCCGGTCGCGCTCTGACTCATTCGTGAATCACTCGCCCGGCGATCGCATTCCTGCATCCATCATAGCGGTTGCGCATTTCTCCTGCGCGCCGCACTCGGTTGCTTGGCGCGGTCCGGTCACGCGGTGCACCCCGCGCCAAGCGAACGTCTCCTAAAATCATTGATATTCCAGCCTTTTCGGCATTCCAACCGCAGGGAGCGGGCACACAGGAATCAGGCACAGCGCGCGGCTGGACCGCGCCATGTGACCAATAGCGGCGAAGTTGCCTGACAATGCCCAGCGGCAACACTCAGCGGCAACACCCGACGGCAACACCCGACGGCGACGACCAGCGATCATATGCGATGCGACAATCGGTCGATCAGCGTCACGGCATCGCCCGCTTCGGCGAGCAGCGATTCGACTGCATCGCGACCGAACGCCAGCGGATCGGACATATCCAACCCATGCAGCGTTCCGGCAGCCGCACCAGAGGCACCCGCACCAGCCACACCGGCACCAGCACCAGCACCAGCACCAGCACCAGCGGAACCGGCCGCGCGAGACGAGCCGCGAGAGCCGAGCGAGCCGCCCAGCCCGGATTCGGCCGCGCTCGCATTGCCATAGATGCCGACCGGCAGCACCGCATCGGCAGCAAGCGCACCGGATTCGTCCACCTCGCGCACGGTCAGATGCGACCAGGATGCGGCGACCACCTGTTCGGGGAACCGATTGACGATCGCAGCGCGCAGCCATGCCCGCGTGTCCTGCGGCGCGTGACCGCAAGCGGCGGCCACCTCGTCGTCGCTCGCCACGCGTTCGGTATGCGCCCGCAGCCGCGCGAACACGCTGGCGGACGGTTCGAGCGCCGCCCAGCTCAGATCAAGCGCGGCGATGCGTGGATCATCCCATCCCGCATCGGTCTGCGCCGCATCGGTCTGCGCCGAATCGTTCTTCGCCACGGCTGACTCACCGGCAGCCACCCCAGCACCAGCCGCGACGATCCGCCGACGCATCCGCTCCAGCAGCCGCCATTTCGCGAACCATTCGACGCGGCGCGCCTCATCGGCCATGTCAAGGCGCGCATCATCGTCGGCATGGCGAATCGCCGCCGTGTCGGCAAGCGCCTGCCCCCACATCGCCATGATCGCGCGCGTCGGCCGGTCCGGCCAGTTCGGCTCGCCGTGCGTATCGGTGCCATACACCCCGGCGGCAGCCTCATAGACCGCCATGCGCAGCCGCACCTGCATCTGCCATGCGCTCGCCTCGCCGCCCTGCTCCAGCGCAAGCGGCCGAGAGAGCGTCAGATCATGGGAGACCTCGTGCATCGCGGCGACCGGATCGGCGAGCGCCAGGCCGTCGAGCAGCGCGTCGAGATCGAATCCGGCTTCGCGGGCATGCTCGGCGAGCCACAGCAGCATGCTGGTGACGCCGAGCTTGAGCACCTGCGGCACGTCCATGCGATTCGCGTCGCCGACGATCACGTGCAGCCGCCGCTGATCGGACGGGCTATGCGATTCGTCGCGCGTGTTGATGATCGGCCGGTCGAACGTGGTCTGCAGACCGACTTTCATATGGATGTAGTCGGCGCGCTGGCTGAGCTGGAATCCTGTGGTTTCGCTGTGCTCGCCGAGACCGACGCGGCCGGATCCGGTGTAGATCTGCCGACTGACGAAATGCGCGGTCATCAGCCGCGTGACCGTGTCGAACGGCACCGCGCGGCTCATCATGTAGTTTTCGTGGGTGCCCCAGCTGGACCCCTTGCCGTCCACATTGTTGCGATGCAATACGATCGGCGTTCCGGTTGCGGCGGATGCCCGGCGGGCGGCTTCGCGCATGATCTCGTCGCCGGCGTGGTCGTAGCGCGTCGCCTCGAACGGATCGGTCGTCTCGGGCGCGGAGTATTCGGGATGCGCGTGGTCGACGTAGATGCGGCCGCCGTTGGCCGCGATCACGTTGACGATGTTGAGCTGCGGCGCGTCGGTGAGCATGTCGGGCCGCGCGGCGGCACGCAGCAGTCTGCCGCCGCGCGCGTCGTTGACCGGGTCCTCCTGACGGTAGTCCCAGCGGATGCGTGCGCGCTGCTGCGCGGCATCCGCTGCGGCGGCGGATACGGAGGCAGCAGATGCAGTGGCGGCGGCAGACGCGGCGCCTGCATCGGTCGCCGCAGCCGAATCGGCCGAATCGGCTGAATCGGCCACCGATGCCGAATCCGCCGCCGATGCAGCCGCCACGTCGAACGCAGCCGCCGCCTGCTGCGCCGCAATCGACGCTGCCGCGCCGACCACGTCGAACGACAGCTGCACCGGATTGGCGTGAACGCCGTCCGCCCGCGACACCGCGTATTCGGTCTCGGTGCCCATCACTCGTTGTACGCTCATCGCACGCTCCTGATTCTTGTGATTCGCCCGGCATCCATGCCGTTGATGCGGCTCCACTGGACCGGATCGGCGTCGAGCACCGCATCGCGGGTCTCGGCGAACTCGTCGTCTACCGCCTCGCCCACCAGCACGGGTCCCAGCGCGACCGGCGAGCCGGATTCGATCGACTGCTTGACCGCCTTGGTCTTGGCCCGATCGACGATGTTCTTGAGCATCGCGCCGGACGCCACATCGGCCAGATACACGGGCGACCATACGCCATGCTCGTCGCAGGCGTCGCATAGATGCCGCCGTTCGGCGCGCGCATAGGCGTCACGCACCAGCGCCGCCGCCAGTTCGTCGGAGTCGGTGGCGGGGTCGAATGGCAGATCGTCGGTCAGATAATGCCGCACGATGGCGGCGCCCTGCCGCTCACCTGGCCGGTCGATGTGGATCTTCACGTCGAGACGCCCGGGGCGCAGCACGGCCGGATCGATCATGTCGATGCGGTTGGACGCGCCGATCACCATCACGTTGTCGAGCCGTTCGACGCCGTCGAGTTCGGCGAGGAACTGCGGCACGATCGTCGTCTCGACATCCGAGGAGACGCCGGAGCCGCGCGTGCGCAGCAGCGAGTCCATCTCGTCGATGAATACGATCACCGGGCGACCATCCTCGGCGCGCTCACGGGCGCGTTTGAAGATCTGACGAACAAGACGCTCGGACTCGCCAACGAACTTGTTGAGCAGCTCCGGGCCTTTGACCGATAGGAATACGCCACCGGCCGCGGCTGCGGGACCGACTCCGGCCGCGTTCGCGCCGCCAATCGCAGACGTACCGGAGCCGCTGCGGCCGCCATCACCGATCGGCCCCGCGGCGAGCGCGTGCGCCACCGCCTTGGCGATCAGCGTCTTGCCGTTGCCGGGAGGGCCGTACAGCAGCACGCCCTTGGGCGGGTTGAGATCGTAGCGACGATACAGGTCGCGGTGGAGGAACGGCAGCTCCACGGCGTCGCGGATGCGGCCGATCTGCTCGTCCAATCCGCCGATGTCGTCAAAGGTGACGTCGGGCGTCTCCTCCAACACCAGATCGGCGTCCGACTCCTGCGGCAGCACCTCCAACGCGAGGCGCTCGGCGGCATCCACGATCACGCGGTCGGATGGGTTGATCGACGCGTTCGCGAGCGCCCCGGCACGTCGCACGAGGCGCGGATTGCCGGATGCGTCGGCGACGATGATGCGACCGTCCGCCAGCGTCTGCCTGACCGTCCGCACCGCGCCCAGCGTGTCGGGGCCGCGCTGGGCGACCAGCACCATGTTCTCGTTGAGCGTGACGGTGTTGCCGGCGGTCAGTCGCGCCGCGTTCACGTTCGCGGCGACCGGCACGATCATGCGCCGTGTGCCGGCCAGCACTTCGGCGCTGGCATGCTGGATGCCGTCCTCATCGGTGCGAGCCTCATCGACCCTGACCATCGTGGCGAAGGTGAGCGGCGGCTGGGCGAGCTGGCTCAGCTGCGATTTCGCCTTCGTCAGCTCCTTGCCGGCGCGGGTCAGCGCCGCCGCCAGCGCATGGTTCTTCTCCATCAGCCGATCGTTGAGTTCGGCCAGCTCCCGCGCGCTGCGCTCCTCCGCCATCGTCGTGTTCATCCTTTCGCGTTGCGTTCCTTCATCATGCTACGGATTTTGTAGGCGATGAACCCGACGATGGCCACGATGAAGACGACGATGACCACGTCCTCGAACACGCCGAGCACGCCGAGAATCGAACACCAGCTGTCGCCGAGCATATAGCCGGCGGACACGAGGATCGTGTTCCAGACGGCCGAGCCGAGCAGCGTCCATCCGGAGAACTGGATGAAGTTCATGCGGTTGAATCCGGCCGGAATCGAGATCAGCGAACGCACGACCGGGATCACGCGGCCGATGAGCACCGACCAGGTGCCGTACTTGGTGAACCATTCGTTCGCCTTGTTCACATCGTGGCGGCTGACGCCCGGAATCTTGTCGGCGGCCTTGTGGATGCGATGCAGACCGACCCAGCGCGCAATGCCGTAGAGCGCCCACGCGCCGAGCAGCGAGCCGACCGTCGCCCAGATGATCGCCTCGACAAGGTTCAGCGTGCCGCGCGCGGCGGTGAATCCGGCCAGCGGGAGGATCACTTCGCTGGGAATGGGCGGGAAGATCGATTCCAAGGCGATGGCGAGCGCCACGCCGATGCCGCCGATCGTCTCCATCAGGCCGACGAGCCAGTCGGTGATGGAGCCGATGATGCCGGTCTCGCCGGTGGTGCATACGGGGATGGGTGATGCGTCGCCGCCGTTCGCGAACAGCTGTGAGGCGGCGATGGTGATGTCGTTGACTATTGCGGTAACAGGCATAGGGGCCATTGTCCCAGCGATTTCCGACAATCGTGCGTATGTGCAGCGAAACCTTGCAAGACTTTGACACGCCTACCCTGTCCCGGCCCGGCCTGCTGGTCATGGACGTCGATTCCACGCTGATCGACGAGGAGGTGATCGACCAGCTGGGCGAGGCCGCCGGCTGCGGCGAACAGATCGCGGCGGTGACCGAACGCGCGATGCGCGGCGAGCTGGAGTTCTGCGAGGCGTTGCGCGCACGCGTGGCGCTGCTCAAGGGGCTGCCGGTTTCGGTGTTCGACACCGTGCATGATTCGCTGCATTTCACGAACGGCGCGCTGGAGCTGATCGACACGCTGCACGCGCACGACTGGAAGGTCGGCGTCGTTTCGGGCGGATTCCATGAGGTGGTGGACCGGCTCGCCGAAGAGGCGCACATCGACTACTGGCTGGCGAATCGGCTGGAAGTGGCCGACGGACTGCTGACCGGCACGGTGGTCGGTGAGATCGTATGCAAGACGGTGAAGATGCACGCACTGCAGGCGTGGGCGAAGCGCGACGGCGTGCCGATGAGCCAGACGGTCGCCGTGGGTGATGGGGCGAACGACATTCCGATGATTCATGCGGCCGGACTCGGCATCGCGTTCTGTGCCAAGCCCAAGACGCAGCTCGCCGCCGATCAGGCGATCAACGAGCGCGATCTGATGCAGGTGCTGCCGCTGCTGCGCGACTGACGCGTCCATCGCGTGCATACAGCGTATGCATCGTGCGCATCATGCACATCGTGCGCATCCGTCACCTCCCCCATCACACCATCGTGTACATACAGCGTATGCTGTTGTTGCGTCGTGTGCATCCGACGTATGCAAGAAGGCTTGAAACAGGTATTTCGTGAACGTTCTATGCACACAATCATGTAGATGTACGCTCCATGCACACAATCAGCGATGTCCTATGTACGCTCCATGCACACGATCAACCATCCGAGATTCCCGTGAAAGACCATCACACGCCCATACATACATGCCATGCACACGATCGTTTCAGCGCATCAGCCGCGCGGATCAGCCATGCGGATCGGATCAGCGCAATTATCTGAGAGACGGACCACTGTGTCCCGCGCTGCAAATTCGTTTCAGGCTCAGCGATCGAAATTCGGGAATCCGGCCTTAGTGAGCATGTGCCGAAGCTCCGTATCCATCATGCAGTAACAGTTTTGTCAATGATTTCCTTCATCTAATACTTACGAGCAAGCGGACAGAAACGACCGATTTCATACTCCGGCATTGGCGTTGTTGTTGATGCCATTGTCCTCCAATTCCCCAAATTATAACCATCGAACGCACTATATGCCTTGCTGGGTGACATGCAAACAAATGGAACATATCGAAGCTGAACGAAATGAGTAGGAATCGTGCATAGGTGAATGATCGGCAATGACAGCACCCTTGCCGATGAGATATCGGCTATTTCTCAGTATGATGCATGCATGAAAGAACAATATGAGCAACGGTAAAGGACGATGTCGCGATGTCGAACGAACATAACGCCAAGCAAGCGCTCATCGATTCGGGGTCGGAGGAGAAATACGAGGATTCTCATGCCGCCATGCAGACTAACGAGATATGGACATGCCGGCGGCTTCACGTAGCGCAGCGCATCTGCTGGTGGCTTGGTCTGCTCCTAATGCAACCTGCATGGTTGGGCGTGCTCGGGAATGATGAAGCGGTGATTGGTTTTTTTCAAAACGTGCCTTATAGAGTCGATTTCTTATCCCCTGTCTGGGAATGGAGGTTTTTGTTTGTAATCTGCTGCGGATGGCTGCTTTGGTTCGCGAATATCGTGATCAGATTCATTGGCAGTTGCTATTCGGATAAATATAGGTTTGCTTTATTGCCTCAGGTTCTTGCCGGCGTGATTTCAGTACCCGTTTTTATGGCTAATGTTTTCGTTGCTTTGTATTTATCAATCGACTGGTCCACACCTGTATAAATACAAAATAAATACAGGTAAGCAGTGCGGGGATGCAACAACCTATTAGCTGTTCCATCCCCGCACCCCATGCTACCGCGATTGATACCTCATCAATGAGCAGGGGGTCGCGGCAGAACATGCAGCGCACACGCAGCCCCTCTCGGGCCGGTCAAACGAATCCGGCAGTCAGTCGCAGTAGGCGTCGGCGGCGAGGTGCGCGCCACGCGCCCAGTCGGCGGCGCGCATGGCCTTCTTGCCCTGCGCCTTGACCTCCAACAGCTCAAGCACGCCATCACCGGTCCCCAGCCACACGTTGCGTTTGCCGACGACCAGCGCGCCTGCAGCAAGTTCGGTGGGCACCTGCGCTCCCGACCTGTCCGAAACCTCGCCGCCAGCCGCCGAATCGGCAGCCACTGCGGCCACGGGCCGCGCCTTGATCACGTGCAGAGTGATCGATGCGCCGCCGGACGCACCATCGCCAAGCGCATCGCCGGACGCGCCATTCGCATGCAGCGTGAGCCACGCACCCGGATGCGGCGTGCATGCGCGGATCTGCCTGTCGATGCCAGCCGCACAAGTCTGCACGTCGATGTGCGCGTCATCCACGCGAATCTTGTCGGCGATCGGTTCGTCGGTCTGCCGCGGCTGGGGGCGCTCCACCGCGGTGCCGTCGCCGACCGCGCGCATCGCGGCCACGAGATCGGCCGCCCCCGAGACGGCCAGCCGATCGAACAGATCACCGGACGTCTCCTCGACGCCGATCGGCGAGGCGGTCTGCCGGATGATCGGCCCTGAATCCATCTGACGGGTGATGCGGAACACGGTCGTACCCGTCTGCGCGTCGCCGGCCCAGATGGACCGCTGCACGGGGGCAGCCCCGCGCCAGCGCGGCAGCAACGAGAAATGCAGGTTGTACCAGCCGCCCGGCAGCGCGTCAAGCACGTTCTGCTTGAGAATCCGCCCGTAGGCGACCACTGCGGCGGCCTGGGCGCCGGTGGCGGCAAGCTCGCTGATGAACGCCGGTTCGCCCGGATCGGATTCGATCACCGGCAACCCCAGTTCCAGCGCGGCCTGCTTGACCGGACTGGGCATGAGCCGCCGTCCGCGCCCCACCGGCGCATCCGGTCGGGTGAGCACCGCCACCACTTCGACATGCTGCGCATCGGCGGCGAGCGCCCGCAGCGAGGGAACGGCGACGTCCGGCGTACCGGCGAACAACAGTTTGAGCATAGGTGTTATGGATTCCTTTCCTTACATGGCATGCCATGACGCATGCCACAACGCATGCCGTGGCCGCATGCCGTGATGCATGCCAGCGCATGCATTGACGCATGTCACAATGCACGTCGTGGCGCATGACGCCCCGCGCATACGCGAACGGCGCGTTGCATCACTTCACGCCGGGAATGTTCACTCCCTGACCGATGAGAATGTCGCGCAGCTTGCGCGAGTCGGAGAAGCGGATGCCGCGGATGCCTACCTCGTTCGCGCCGACGATGTTCATGGCCTTGTCGTCGATGAACACGGTGGTCGACGGGTCGATGCCGAACTGCTTGATGGCCTCCTCGTAGATCTCCTTGTGCGGCTTGCGCATGTGCACGTAGCCGGAGACGACCTTGCCGTCGAGCTGCTGAAGGATGCGGCAGTCGCGTTCGGCGATGTGGAACAGCTCCTTCTCCCAGTTCGACAGTCCCCACACGCCGATGCCGGCGGCCTTGAGATCATTGACGAGCACGCGCATGCCCGGCACGACGCCGGTGAGCGAGTCCTCGAAGTTGTCGAGATAGTACTGCAGCATGTCGGCCCACTTGTCGCCGTGGGTGCGGCGCATCCACGCGACGCCCTCCTCCAGCGACAGTCCGCCGTCCATCATGTCGTTGCCGTCGTAGAAGCCGGAGATGTCGTTGTCGAGGAACTGGTCGATCGTCTCCTGACTGTAGCGGGCGACCAGCGCCGCGACCGGATTCCAGTAGATCAGCACGTTGCCGAAGTCGAAGATCACGTTGCGGATCGGCTTGCCGGCCGATTTCGCCGCCTCGCCTTCGGCCATGAGCACATCATGCTCCATGTTCGGCTCTCCCGGCCAACCCTTCATGTCGTCCTCCATTCGTTTGACATGCATCTGTTGCAGTTTCGCCGCGCAATGGCGTCGTCGACTGGCCGGCCGATCGACCGCCTGGAGGCCGAGTGCCGACTTCATCGCCTACATCATCGTCCCATGCCGCACCGACCTTGCACAGCGTCAGGGGCGAAGGGCGTTAGTGGTCCGTCTCGCAAATAATCGAAGGGCTCAGCTTCTGTCTCTCCCCCAGTCAGCTTCGCTGACAGCCCCTCATCAGGGGGCCACAACACTCGATTATTCGCGAGACGGGCCGCTAGACGAAATCCTTAGATGAGATCCTTAGATGAGATCCTTAGATGAGATCCTTGGGGTCGAGGCGGAAGCGCAGCTCGCCGTTCCCGCGCGAGGCGACATGCAGGGCGACCGCCTCATGCAGTCGTTGCGCGAGTTCGGCGCGTCGGCCGACGTTCACGCGCACCACGGCCTTGACCCGGTCGCGCGTCGCCTCCAGTTCCCGCGCATCCAATGTGGCCGGTGGCGGTATCGGCACTGGTCCGAGCATCGCCGGCATCTGTTCGCCGCCGACGTCGATCACGCCCCACTCGCCGGTCAATGTCACGCCGATCCGCTCCAGCGCCTTCATCACTGCCGGCCGCGCGCCCCATACGCAGGCGGCGGCGACGACCGGCGGCATGCCTGTTTCGGCGCGTTCCCTGATCTCATGGGCGGCCAGCATCGGAGAATTCCACAGCATCAATGATTGCGCCGCCATCGGGTCGGCCTCGCCGATCAGCAGCCCCACCCCGCCGCGCGAGCGAGGCGCGCACAGCGACATGGCCCGCATCCATGCGCTCAGCGCGTCGGGGCGCGCGTCGATGCCGGGCGCATACAGGCTCGTCCACGCATCGAGAATCGCCACCGCACGATACTCGCCGAACAATCCGGGCACTTGCTGTCCACCCGAGGATTCGGCATGCATCGCCGCGTCTCCGCCGGGCTGCACACCGTCAACCAAGGCGGGGGCAGCCACGAATCCGCCGTCGGGAATCACGCGCGGCTCCGCCCCCGGGGTGGCGATGACGATCTGCGGCCGATTCGGCACGGTCGCCACGATGCCATGCGGCTGACTCGGCGACGACAATACGACCGGAACGCCGCGGAAGAGCCCGGCGAGCTCGCGTGCGGTGCCGGCCGCGCCGACGCGCACCACCGTCATCCGCTCGCCGCCGCATCCCGGACATGTCCAGTTCACCGCGGCCGCGCCACACCATGCGCA
The DNA here is from genome assembly GCF_009078285.1 of Bifidobacterium jacchi. Lineage (GTDB taxonomy): Bacteria > Actinomycetota > Actinomycetes > Actinomycetales > Bifidobacteriaceae > Bifidobacterium > Bifidobacterium jacchi. Next base: position 53,723 of record NZ_RQSP01000010.1, on the reverse strand, counting down.
ACGCGGCGCGGCGGCACCGGTCGGCCCCGACGGCTCCCCCGTCTGCAGCGGACCGGTGCAGCGGGCGCATCGGGCCTGACGATGGCACCGCGCGCAGCTGAGCGACGCGAACACGCCATCCGAGGGAATCGACAGCAGCACCGGCCCCTCCTCCAGCGCCCCGCGGATCACGCCGACGGCGGTGTGCGGCATGCGCGAGCCGATGCTTGGGTCGGCGAGTCTGGCGAGTTCGTCACGATTCAGCCAGCGAATCCAGGGTGCCTCGTCACGCGTGACGGCCTGCAGCGCGTGCACCGGGGCGCTGAATCCGCTCACCGGGGTGTTCACAATGTCGCGCACGCCGTTCGCAGCGCCGGCGCACTCCCATTGGCTGATCGGGCTTCGCGCATACGACAGCGCCACGAACACGCCGCCGTGCCGCTGCGCGCGCAGCCGCAGCACGCCGCGCGCATTGGCGTAGGGCATCATGCCGTCCATGTTCTGATACGCGAGATCGTCGACGATCATGAACAGGGCGGCTCCCTCGACCGGCGCGTACATGGCCGCGCGCGGGCCGATCATGCACCGCACCTGACCGCTCGCCGCCGCAAGAAACGCGCGATACCGCTCCGCCGGCGGCATCGATGCGCTCAGAACGGCGAAATCGCCGTCGAATCCGCCATGCGTCGCCCCACTCGGCGCGAACGGGCGCAATCCCAGTCGACGCAGTGCCCATGCGACATCATCGACCTCGCGCATGCCCGGCAGCACCATCACCACCGGTTTGTCCGAAAGCATCGCGTCAAGCGCCGTCCATGCCGCGTCGGCAGCCCAGCGCCCGGCCCCGGCGAGCGCATCGACGACGAACGACGCGAATCCGCTGCCCTCGATGGCGGCATGCAGCCGTGGCACCGCATCGTATTCGCCGCGCATGCGCGCAAAAACCGCGTCGCGCGCCTGTTCCAGCCGCGGCCGACGCGGACCGAACGGGCCATCGTCGTCGCGCGTGGTCGCGCCGCGCGCGCCGATCAACTGCTGCTCCCGTTCGACGCGGGCGACGCGCGGCGGCACGGCAAGCCGCAGTATGTTGGCGCGCGTGCCGCCATAGGCTTCTGCGATCGCGCTGATGTCGTCGCGCAGCGAGGCTGACACCAGCGGCGGGCCGGGATAGACCCGTTCCAGGAATCTCAGCGAGGATGTGGGCGTGTCGCTGTGCGCGACGCGATCCCAGATCACGCCGTCGATGAGTCTGCCGCCGAACCGCACGCGCACCATTGCACCGGGAACCGCGGCATCGGAATGCCTCTCGTCGATCAGATAGTCGAAGGACCGCCCCAGATGGGTCGCCTGCACGTCGATCACCACCTGTGCGATCGGCAGGTGCGAAGCCGCGACGCGCGATGTGGTCTTCGTCGCGCGTCGATGCCGACGCCGGGGGGCCAGTCCCTCGAACGCCGGCTGTTCGGCTTCCATTTCACTCATGCGCCCATCATAATAGGCGCGCTGATCGGCGCCTTGATCAGTGTGTTGATCGGTTGATCGGCGCGCCACCACCGGCGGCGCCACCGGCTGCACGGCCGCTCATTGCAGCATGCGCCTACAGAGCGGCGGTCACGGCATCACAGAGCGGCGATGGCCGCCTTGAGCTCGTCCACCTTGTCGGTGCGCTCCCACGTGAAGTCGGCGTCGGTGCGGCCGAAGTGGCCGTATGCCGCGGTCTTCGCATAGATCGGACGCTTGAGGTCGAGTTCGTCGATGATCGCCGCCGGACGCAGATCGAACACCTTGCGCACCGCCTGCTGGATCTGATCGCGGGTCACGCCGCCGATCTCGGTGCCGAACGTCTCGACGTTGATGGACACCGGGTCGGCCACGCCGATCGCGTACGCCACCTGTACCTCGACGCGATGCGCAAGGCCGGCCGCCACGATGTTCTTGGCCACCCAGCGGGTCGCGTAGGCGGCGGAACGGTCCACCTTGGACGGATCCTTGCCGCTGAACGCGCCGCCGCCGTGGTGCGCCGCGCCGCCGTATGTGTCGACGATGATCTTGCGACCGGTCAGACCGGCGTCGGCGGCCGGACCGCCCAGAATGAACGAGCCGGTCGGGTTGACCAGCTGACGGTAGTCGTCGTGACGGACCTTGTCGCCAAGCACCTCGTCGAGCACCGGATCGATGACGTGCTCCTTGAGCTGGCCGCGCAGCCATTCCTGCGTGGCCTCGGGGTCGTGCTGGGTGGAGATGAGCACGGTGTCGACGCGCAGCGGATTGTTGTCTTCGTCGTATTCGATGGTGACCTGCGTCTTGCCATCCGGACGCAGATGCGCGACTTCGCCGCTCTTGCGCACTTCGGCCAGACGGTAGGCAAGGCGATGCGCCAGATGAATCGGCAGCGGCATGAGCACGTCCGTCTCGTCGGTGGCGTAGCCGAACATCACGCCCTGGTCGCCGGCTCCCTGCGCCTCGTAGCGCTCCTCGCGGCTGGCCTCGGACTCCTCCTGTCCGCTGAGGCGGGCGACGCCCTGATTGATCTCGGCGCTCTGGCCGGTGATCGCGACGATCACGCCGCACGAGTCGGCGTCGAGGCCGACCTCAGAACTGGTGTAGCCGATGCGACGCAGGGTCTGGCGCACCTTGGCCTGCACGTCCACGTATCCTTCGGACGTCACCTCGCCGAACACGAGAAACACGCCGGTCGCGGCGCTGGTTTCGACGGCGACGTGCGACTGCGGGTCCTGCCGCAGCAGATCGTCGAGGATTTCGTCGGAGATCTGGTCGCAGACCTTGTCGGGGTGGCCTTCGGTCACGGATTCGGCGGAGATGAGCTTGCGCTCCCGATTCGTCATATCATCCCTCTTTCGGACTTATCGCCCTGCGGCAGGCTCGCCGCAGGGCACAATGATACGGTTGTTCTTTATTCACTGCAGGATCGCACAGGCTATGAAAAAGGCTCGTGCCTGACCTTGCGGCCGGCGCGAGCCCTACGTTGTTGTTCGCTCCTGATTATCCAGTTGTACCCGATGCTGATGCTCGGAGCAAGCGTGTCGCCACAATTCGTTCGCTGTTTGAGCGACTGCGCCGACGGACGGCGATCAGTTGCCTTCGCTCAGATCGTCCTCGCCGAGGGTCTCCTCAAGCAGACCCTCGTTGATCTCGCGGAATGCGATGGACAGCGGCTTCTCCTGATTCTGGTATTCGACCAGCGGGCCGACGTTCTGCAGCAGACCCTCGTTGAGCTGGGTGAAGTAGGAGTTGATCTGACGGGCGCGCTTGGCGGCGAAGATCGCCAGCGCGTACTTGGAGTCGGCGTGCTCCATGAGATCGTCGATGGGCGGGTTCGCCAGACCGTCCGGAGTGGGATCGGTGCCGAACGTCTCGCTGGTCTTGACCTCGGTATCTTCTGCCATGTTCGTGTATCTCCAAACCGTGGAAAATCTATCTCAACCGCAGCAAGTATAGCGATATACGCCGACTTTAGGCGAAACTCCCCACAGCCCCGGTCAGCGCGCCATCGCCTTGAGATGCCGCATCATGGCGTCGATGACGGCCTCGCGTGGCAGTCCGGTCTGGGATCGCAGCGGATCGACGCGTCTGACGGCAGAGCGGACCGCCTTGTCGCTCATCTTCTCAGCCGACGTGTTGAGCACCCGTCCCATCTTCGCCGCGTCGATGTCGTAAGCGAGCGTGACGTGATGCAGCACCGATCCCGGACCACCAGCAACCCCGGCGAATCGGCGCTGCGCGGCCCCCGCGATCTTGCCGACCGGCGACGAGATGTCGTTGATGCCGGAGTAGACGGCATCAATGCCCAATTCATGCAGCGCGTCGATGAGCCACTGGTCGCACAGCCGATACGAGGAGACGACGTCGAGATCGGCGACGAACGACAGCGGCGCAACCAGCGAATAGGTGATCGTGTTGCCGGGTTCGATGAACATGGCTCCCCCGCCGGTGCAGCGACGGACGACCGCGATGCCCTCCCGCGCGGCCTCGGCCTCGTGCACTTCGTCGGGTATGGACTGGAACCGGCCGACCACCACGGCGGGTGCCGCCCATTCCCAGAATCGAATGGTCGCAGGCCGCCGCCCCGACGCGACCTGGCGCGCCCACTGCTCGTCGATCGCCATCTGATCCGCCGGCGTGCGCGGCCGATCATGGATGACGACCGGATTGAGGCCGGCCCACCGCGCCCGCCATCGTTCCGCTTCGCCGGCGCGACTATTGATATGGGCTTTGCCACAATCATCGGCTTGGGCAGCAACGCGAACATCGACTCGGGCAGCAGGTGCTGCGCTTTGATTGGCGACATCGAGCCCACGCTGGGATTCGGGCGCGACGTGACCGGCCACGTTTCCGTCGCCGCCGACAGCGCATTCGACACCCGTCGCCCGCGCAAACGCCGTTTCGATCGCGGCGGCACTCGCGCCGATCAGTCGCGCGTCGGCGTGGCGTGCGACCGTCCGCTCCACCGGCTCGCCGGCGATCAGCGCATGTTCGATATCCTCGATCAGCGCACGCGACGCCGCATCGTCGCCCTCGACGAAGAAGTCTCCGTCCAGACGGCAACGCACCGCCCGCCCATCCGAGGGGCGGACGGACACGTTCACTCCGACCAGCTTGCCGCCCGGCATCTTGCATTCGCCGCGCCGCACAGGCAGCGCGCCATGATCCGCTGGCTGATTCGCTGACTGGTTCACCGGCTGGTTCGTCGGCTGGCCGGCCGGTGGTTCCGCTGACCGGCTCGCCGGCCCACCTACGGATGCGCTCACCGATTGTTGCACCGATTGTTTCACGAGGTGTTTCACGCTATGCCGCCATGCGATCGACCATTGCAGAACCAGCCGCCAGACGCTCAGATGCGCGCGAGAATGTCCTCGCCGACCTGCTCGGTCGTGCGCGCAGTGGATCCGAGTTCGGCGATGTCCGCCTCGACCGCCGCATGAATGCGCTTGGCGGCATCGTCAAAGCCGAGATGCTCCAGAAGCATGGCGGCAGACAGAATGGCCGCGGTCGGATTCGCGATGCCCTTGCCGGCAATGTCGGGGGCAGAGCCGTGAATCGGCTCGAACATGGACGGATACTCATTCGACGCGTTGATGCAGCCGGACGCGGAATAGCCGACGCCGCCGACGACCGCGCCCGCCTCGTCGGTGAGGATGTCGCCGAAGAGGTTGTCGGTCAGGATCACGTCGAATCGGGACGGGTCGGATACCAGATAGATGGTCGCCGCATCGATGTGCGAATAGTCGTGCGTGACCTCGGGGTATTCCTCGCCGACGCGATCGACGATGCGCTGCCACATGTCGCCGGCGTTGACGAGCACGTTCTTCTTGTGCACGAGCGTGACATGCTTGCGACGCTTCATGGCCAGATCGAAGGCGTAGCGCACCACGCGCTCGACGCCGTACGCGGTGTTGATCGACACCTCGGTGGCGACCTCCTGCGGGGTGCCGCGGCGAACCGCGCCGCCCGCGCCGCAGTACAGGCCTTCGGTGCCTTCACGCACGACGACGAAGTCGATGTCGCCGGGGTTGGCGAGCGGCGAGGTGACGCCCTTGTACAGCTTGGAGGGGCGCAGATTCACGTACTGATCGAGCGCGAAGCGCAGCTTCAGCAGCAGCCCGCGCTCCAGGATGCCCGCCTTGATGCGCGGATCGCCGACAGCGCCGAGGAGAATCGCATCGGTCTTCTTGATGCGTTCAAGCTCGTCGTCGGGAAGAATCGCGCCGTCGCGCAGATAGCGCTCGGCACCGAGGTCGAAGGGCTCATAGGTGAAGTCGGCAACGCCCTGCGCGGCCTTTTCGAGAGCCTTGCGCGCCCACGGGGTGACTTCCTTGCCAATGCCGTCGCCGGGGATCACGGCGATCGTGTATGTCTTGCTCATAGCACGCGAGCCTACTAGCACGCCCACATGCCGTACGGCGTTCGCTCAGCTTGTGGACATGCGGACGCGCGGCGCAACGAGTCGCCGCCCCGCGCTGAGCACTGACGCTCGGCACTGGGCGCTCAACGGTCGACGCCCATCACCGACAGACACCACGCGTTCTCATACGAGACCTCCTCCCACTGCCGGTAGCGCCCGGAGGTCCCGCCATGACCGGCCTCGGTCTCCACGCGCAGCACCGCATCGATGCCCGCATGCTGAAGCGCCGCGGTCCATTTGAGCGGCTCGGTGACCAGCACTCGCGTGTCGTTCACCGACGAGGTGATGAACATCCGCGGGAATCGCGCCGCCGCCTCGGAGCCGGGCGCGGGTACGTTCTCATATGGCGTATACGACTTCATATAGCGATACACGTCGGCATCATGCAGCGGGTCCCCCCATTCGTCCCACTCGGTGACGGTCAATGGCAGCGAAGGGTCGAGAATCGAGGTGAGCGCGTCCACGAACGGCACATCCGCCTCGATCCCGGCATACAGCTCGGGTGCCATGTTCGCCACCGCCCCCATGAGCAGACCGCCCGCCGAACCGCCATTGGCGACGGTGCGGGCGGGGTCGGCGAGTCCGGCATGCTCAAGGGCGGCGGTCGCATCCACGAAATCCTCGAATGTGTGCCGCTTGGCAAGACGCCGACCCTGCTCATACCATGCGCGCCCCATCTCGCCGCCGCCGCGCACATGCGGCACGGCATACAGCACGCCGCGATCCAGCATGCTCAGCCGCGCCACCGAGAATCCAGGATCGGAGCTGATCTCGTAGGCGCCGTATCCGGTGATGAACATCGGCGCCGGGCACGACAGCCTTCCCCGACGCCACACCAGCGACACCGGAATGCGTTCGCCGTCGCGGGCGGTGATCCACACGCGACGCTCCATATAGTCGCGCGCGTCGAAATCGCCGAGCACCCTCGCCCGCTTGAGCAGCACATCCCGCCCGGTGACCGGATCGAGTTCGCGCAGTTCGCCGGGGCGAGTGAAGCTGGAGAACGAGTAGCGCATGCGCGGCGCATCATATGAGGGATTGCCCGCCGCGCCGATGCTGTACAGCCGGTGCGTCCGCCCGTCGAGTGCGCGCATGGCCGACGGTTCGTCGCGATCCGCGTCACCGCCCGGCGCATCCCAGTCGCCGTCCAACGCCGGCGGAATCATCTCGCGGAACCGCCACGGTCGGCCAGCCAGAAAATCGGCGGCCGCATCCGCCTTGCTCATGACCGCCACGCGCGGCAGCCCATCCGCGCGGTAGCCGAGCGTCACGAAATGCCGATGTATGGCCATCGATTCGATCGCCAGTCCGCGAGCGCCGTCCAGAATCCCGGGATTGCCGGTGATGTGCGCGGCATCGGATATCGGACGCGTCGCCGCTCCCGCCTGCACCGCGTCGCCGCGCTCGCATCCGCAGGGCGAGCCGGCGGCCACCCGCATGCCTTCGCCCAGCCTGAACGGCGGCCGATGCGACCGCATATCGACCACATCGATCTCGAAATTCGGATTGACCGCATTGTGGCACACCACCGCCACCGGCACGTCCTCGCCATGCTCGCCGGCGCCCTCGAAACAGGAGAAGCTCACGTCGTACTCGATGTCCTCGGCGCGGGGAATGAACGCCTCGAAACGTCCCTCGGGCGTTGCGACCGGCAGCAGCAGCACTTCGCTGGAGGTCTTCGAGCCGGTGCCGATGACCACGTTGCGCTCGTCGAAGCTCAGCCCCACGCCGACCCAGAAGCGTTCATCATGCTCGTGGAACACCTCGACGTCCGTCTCGCTCGGCGAGCCCACGCGATGCCTCCACACCGCATACGGCCGCCACGCGTCGTCCAGAGCCATATAGAACACCCATCGGCCGTCCGGAGTCAGGCATGCGCCGCCGATCGACGGCATGAGGTCGGGCAGATCCCGTCCGGTCGCAAGGTCGCGGATGCGGAAATCGTAGCGCTCGTCGCCGGTCGAATCCACGCCGTAGAGCATCCATCGGCCGTCCCGGCTGATGTCCATGCCGCCGATGCGGAAGAAGTCGTGGCCCTTGGCTTCGGCGTTCATGTCGAACACAATCTGTTCGTCCGGCATCGATCCGGGCGCCGAGCCCTGCTCGACGTGCGGCGGCTCCCAGTCGTCCTCGCCGCGTACGGGGATGCGGCATTGCACCGCGTACTGCGCGCCTTCGATCGTGCGCGTGAAGTACCAGTAGTCGTCGATGCGCGTCGGCACCGACATGTCGGTCTGCTGCACGCGCGACTTGAGCTCGTCGAACAGTGTGCGGCGCAGTCCGGCGAGCGGCTTCATGCGCTGCTCGCAGTAGGCATTCTGCGCGTCGATGAAATCGCGTGTCTGCTGCGACGTCCGGTCGCGCATCCACGCATAGGGGTCGGCGAAGACGTCGCCGTGCATGGTTCTGCGCTCGGGAATGCGTGGCGCATGCGGCGGTTCGCCGGGGGCATCGGATTCGCTGACATCGCGCAACTGCTGATCGGTCATGAGGGAGATTATACGACCCTCACGGCCCAGTGCGGCGCGCTCGTCGGTCGATGTGCCGGCGATGCATCACAGCCAAATCAATCAGTCGATCGTGCCGGCGAGATGCGCCTTGAGATACGGCAGCATGGTCTTCATCAGATTCGACCCGGTGGTTCCGGTGAACACCGGCACATCGGTGACCGGAATCGGCTGCGTCGCGGTGATGCCCGCCATCGACGACAGCGGCGAGCTTTCTCGCGGGGAAAGCTGGCGGATGCCGATCGCGAGCACTCGGCCCGGGTATCGTCTGGTGATCGTCGCGTATGTGGTCGGATCCTTCTGCCCGTCGTCGCCGATGAGAATGAAGCGCATGTCGGGGAAGTCGGCCATGAGCTGTTCAGCGAACTCGAGTTTGTGCTGCACGCCGGTCGGGATGAACGTCTTGGGGCGCGGATCGAGATCGCGCAGCAGCAGCGGTCCGGCCGGGTAGCCGTGGTCGGCGATGAAATGCCGGATCTGCCGTTCGACGTTCCACGGGGACGTGGACAGGTAGAAGAACGGCGCATCCGGGAAGAGATCCTGCAGCTTGGTGAACAGCACGCTCATGCCAGGCACGGGGGCGCGCTTTTTGGGGCTGAGGAACAGGAGGTTGTAGGCCGCCTTCCACAATGTGGGCGCCTGCGTGATCATGATCGTGTCGTCCACGTCGGAGATGATGCCCACGCGAGCGTCATCCGGCACGGTGAACAGGTCGGCGGCGACGGGTTTGCGCCCTTCGACGGCGTATGAGACGCGGTGGATGCCGGGCTCGAGTCGGTGCTCGGCGACGAGATCCAGGTATCCGCTCGTGTCGGAAGCCGCGTATTCGCTGCTGCGTTCGCGGCGGCGATCCACTCTGTCGTAGACCTCGGCGGCACCGACCTGCACGGTCTCCAACGGCATGCCGTCGATGGAGATGCGCACCCGCCGATGCGGCGCGGGAACGGCGAGCATGCCCCAGATGCCTCGGACCGGCTCGTCGGAACGCTGGTGGGCGGGCGCGTAGACGGTCCGACAGATCAGTCGGGAGTAGTCGTCGGTGCCGTATCCGACGTACGGTTCGACGCGCGGCGTCCAGTTGAGACCGCGCACGATGGTGGTGGATATCCGCAGCCACACGTCAAAGGCATGTGTGATGACGCGCCGCAGGAAGCGCACCATCAGCGGCTTGTTCTCGATGCGCTCATGCCGCGACGCGGCGTCGAACGTGGTGACGACGTGGCGCGCGGGAATCGGTACGGTCGGCATGTCGTCGTCTCCGGCATGCGCGGCTATGTCGGCTTGCCCGGATGTCAGACGGCCGGCGTCGTCACGGCCGGCGTCGTCACGGCCGGCGTCGTCGCGGCCGGTGCGGATTCGCTTCCTGAGGTTCATACCTTCACTATACGGTGGGTCGGCAACGCCCGGCAATCATCCGCAAGAATCAGATTCGCTTTCAGCTCGGCCCGGATCGGCCTCCCGTTGCAGGCCTCTCGAAACCCTCCTCGCTCTCCTCGTCGCATCCCTCGATAAATGCGGTCCCAACGCCACCGAGGCAATCGCGCGACAAGACACGCGGGTATCCGTTCATCGCAACGTTCATCGCAATGGCATGTTGGTTGCCAATCGGCAACCAACATGCCATTCGAAACTGTTCGGCAATCCGCTGTGCTCGGCAATCCGCCTTGAGATTCCAGCGAGAATCTGATTATTTGGTACGCAACGCGATTCCGCGATTCCGCCCCATTCCGACTCTCCGTACCACAACACTCCATACCACAACCCAGCCACAGCACAACCCTGAGCGCACCCACGAGCGCACCCACAAGCGCAAGGATTTCTCGCAAAGAAGGGCCATCTCGTAAAATCCTTGCGCTGGGACCGGGCTTAGCGCAAAGATTCTACGAACTCAACGCTCTTTCCGAGAAATCCTTGCGCTGAGATGCCGCTTAGCGCAAAGATTCTACGAACTCAAGGGGGATTCCGAAAGATCCTTGCGCTACGAGGCCCGTTAGCGCAAGAATCCCACGAACTCAAGGCAAATCCCGAAAAATCCTTGCGCTAAGGAAGTGCGCGAAGGAAGCACAAACGAGAGGATGCGAGAGGGACATAGGAAGAGCACCAGAGAGGGACACCACCCAGTGCAACCACCAACAGCGCTCTCCAACAGCGCAAGGATTTCTCGCAAAGAAGGGCCATTTCGTAAAATCCTTGCGCTGGGACCGGGCTTAGCGCAAAGATTCTACGAACTCAAGGATCTTTCCGAGCAATCCTTGCGCTGAGAGGCCTATTAGCGCAAGGATTTCACGAACTCAAGGCAAATCCCGAAAAATCCTTGCGCTGTTGATGACGTGCGGGGGATGAGACACTGGGGATGAGACACTGGGAGATGACGTATTGGGGATGAGGCGTTGGGGAAAGACGTGCCGGGGATGATGTATTGGGGGATGACCTGTCTGAGGCCGAGGCTCGAGGGCTTCTGCTTCAACTCCAATTCAGCTTCAACCTTCTTCGGGCACAGCATTACACTGCCCGGTCTGTTGGTTGCCGATTGGCAACCAACATGCCATTGCCAAACACACGTGACAAACACACGCCCAGTGTCCTGCGTCGCGCATGCTCGGGTGGCGCTGACCCTGCACCAAGAGGAGTCAGCGATCAAGGAACAACGAAACCGGAACACACAACGAAACCGGAACAACGAAGCCGTGACAACGAAACACTGACTGGGCGAAGAGACGGCAGTGAAGAGGCGGAAGCCGCCCTCCCGCTAACTGTCCCCCATAACAACACGCGCGAGCGAACCGCTAGTGTCCTGCGTCAGAAATTCATTGACGAATTCACTACCCCTCAGTCCCGCTTCGCGGGCCAGCTCCCCTGACAAGGGGAGCCAACAATATAATCAACGAATTTCTGACGCAGGACGCTAGCGGATGATGCGCAGGTACTCGTCGGCGCTGAGCAGTTCGGGTTCGTCGTCGTCGAGTTCGATCTTGACAATCCACCCTTCGTTATACGGATCGTTGGTGATGACGCTGGGATCGTCCGCCGCGTCGCGATTGACGTATCGGATGGTCCCGGAAACCGGGCAGATCAGCGGCTCGACGGCCTTGGAGGATTCCAGTTCGACGATCTCGTCGCCGGCCTCGACCCTGCCGCCGGGCTCGGGAAGATCGACGAACACCAGCTCGCCAAGCTTATTCGCCGCATATTCGGTGATGCCCACGATCGCCGGCGAAACCGATGCGTCCACCCAGACGTGCTCCTCCGAGTATTCCAGATGATCCGGCACATCCAGATTGAGCGGGCGGTCGTCGTCATTCATATCTGCTGCATTCATGGCACATCAGCCTATCGCAACCCCGTCACAGCCATCGGCGACCGCAACCCGCAATCCATCACCAGCACCCCATCAGCAACAATCCATCAGCAACAGCCGACGCCGCCATCCGCCAGCCGCCGCAGCAGCTCACAGCTCACAGCTCACGACCGTACCACTCCTCGATCATGTACCGCGCGATCGTGGCACGACCGGGGGCGGACATCCGTCCGGCGATCAGCTCCTGCGTGTACTCGTCGCGCGTCACCCATCGCGCCGCAACCGTCTCGTCGCCGTCGACGCGCACATCGCCGGTCAGCGCCTGCGCCTTGAACGCCATCATCAACGACGCGGGGAACGGCCAGGGCTGCGAGCCGAGGTATCGCACCTCGCCGAGCGTGATGCCGGTCTCCTCCTTCGCCTCGCGTCGGACGGCATGCTCAAGGTTCTCCCCGGCTTCGACGAATCCGGCGCTGACCGAATACAACGTGGGGTTGCGCCACGCGGCATTGTGCTGCACCAGCAGCCGATCCCGCCCGTCAACGATCGCGGTGATCACCGCCGGTTCGATGCGGGGGAAGAGTATCCGGCCATCATCCCCGGACGTGCATCGCTGCGCCCAGCCCGACAGCGCCGTGGCGACTGGCGCGCCGCAGGTCGGGCAGAACCGCTGCGACATGTGCCACATGCCAAGCGTGACCGCACTGGTGGCCTGACCGGCCTCGCGCGCGTTCGCATGCGGCGCGAATCCACGCAAATCCACCCAATCGAATTGCCTTACGGCACGCCGCAGCAGCGATTCGCGCTTCCGTGCCGGCGAATCGGCGTATTCCTGCCGATCGTCGGCATCGAATGCATCGTCGACACCGACACCCGCGGCATCCGGTACGGCATCGGCGGGATCGTCGACGGGAATCCGCGTGATGTCGATCGCGACGACGTGCTCGGCGCGCGCGCCGCCGTAGACGCCGAGGAACATCGCCACCGCCTGCGGATATCGGCCCAGCTCAGCGCCGACATAGGCTCCCGGCAGCGTGGCGAGCCGCATATGCACGTTCTCGTAGTCGACCAGACCGCCCTGCCCGCGCGGAACGGCGACCAGTCCGCCGCGCACGAGAATGACCTTGGTGGTCGCTTCCCCCAGCAGCGCGTCGATCAGTCCCTCCTCGCCGCGCCGATCGACCTGATAATCGATGTCGCCTTGGGCGAGCGGCAGAAACGGCAGCGTCTGCGTCAACGCAAGCGGCGAGAACATCAGATCACCTCCGGCGAGGCTGCGGCTGCGGCATACGCTGCGGAACCGGCGGTGGCGGCACCGGACGATGCGGCAGCGGTGCCGGACGCAGCCGCATCGTCAGCAAACGCATCGTCGGCAGCCGCATCGGTGGCGGCGACCTTTGCCATAAGATCGACCAGCGCACCGGCGACCGCATCCGGCTGCTCCACCGCGCTGAAATGACCGCAGTCGTCGATCTCGGTCCAACTGGCATGGGTGCCGCTCATGGCCTCAACGAGCGGATGCATGGCGCTTGGCGGGCTGAACGGGTCGAGCGAACCGCAGATCACGGCCGCCGGCGCGCTCACCTTCGCCAGCTGGTCGCGCAGATCCGGTCGGCCCGCTGCCATGCGCTGCCGCCACGCGACGCCCTGCGGACTCTGCTCGCGAATCCAGCGGGTGAACAGCGCCACGCCCTGGGGGGAGCGCTTGAACGTGGAATCGGTCGGCTGCGGCTGCGCGAAGTGCATCACCGGATCCACGGTGTTCCCGGCGACGCATTCGGCGGCGACGCGCAGACGATTGGCGCGGGCGGCCGGCGAATCCGCATCCGGCTTGGTGTCGCATAGCGCGAGGCCGGCGATGGCCTCGGGATGCCTGCGCTGGATGTCAAGCACGACGTATCCGCCCATCGACAATCCCGCCCAGACGGCACGCCGGTATCCGAGCGCGTGCAGCGTGGCGACATAGGCGTCGGCGACGCGATCCAGCGCCTGCTCATAGGCGCCGTCCGCAGCGACGATGCCGGTGTCGTCGGAAGGCGGAATCGTGCCGTCCGCAACGCCGGGCATGTCGGGCGCGATGATCGCGAACGGGCGCATGCCGCGCGCATCGGACAGCGCCGCCGTGCGCTCGGCGCACACGTCCCACATGCGATGGTCCACCGGAAAGGCGTGCACCAGCACCAGCGGGACGTGCGCGGCGGCGGCCGCACCGGCGGCGTTCGCGGCAACCGCGCGATATACCGTACTGTTCAGTTCAATCGACATTGCAACTCCTCATCAGCGATTCATCGACAACCATGATCAGCGATTCCCGCGCGACCATGCGACAACCAGACCATGCGACGACCAAGCTAAAGCGCGAAAGCGCGCATCGGAACACACGAAACCGAACTGCCGCATTGGCACCACAAATCAGCCGCCGATCCATCAACTGCCGATCCACGACAACGCGCGTCGCACGATGTCGCCATGCCCGTTGACCATCTGGCCGATGAAACGCTCCATGACCTCGCTGCCGGGCGCCACCCACTCGACGTCAAGCGTCTCGTCCTGCGGCTTGCAGTCGCCGGCGATCGCCACCACATAGCACAGCGCGATCGCATGCTGACGCGGATCGTAGTATTCGGACACGCCCGGCGTGGGGAAGAACTCGGCCACGGCGAACGGCTGAAGGCTCTGCGGCAGCACCGGAAGCGCCAGTTCGCCCAGATCCTTGGCCACATTGCGGGCGATGGCCTCGCGCAGCGTCTCGTGGAACAGCACACGCCCGGTGATCAGCGTCCGTTCGATCGAGCCGTCGTCCGACACACGCAGCAGAGAGCCAACCTGCGAGACCCGCCCCAGTTCGTCCACACGCACCGGCACGACCTCGACATAGGCGATGGGCATCTGGTGGCGGGCGCGATTGATGTCGGCCGCACCGAGCCAACCGGGGGGATTGCCGTGCCCGGAGCCGCGCACGAAGTCCTCGGGGGTGATGTCGTCGAACTCGCCGCGACGACGTCCCGCATCGAAATCGCCCTCGTCGGGCACTTCATCATTCATCACTGGCATGTCACCATTATCACCCAACCCGAGTCACGACGGCGCATGAATCCCGCGGTCGCGCGGTGTTTTTCCGCACATTCCACTCTGGGCGAGAATCCGGCCACGATACGGCGTGTCGCCCGCATCTTGTTGGGTGGTGATGGGAAGCTGTTAGGCAAATCAGGCAACGGCCCTCGCCCGGTTGCCGGCGGCATGCGATCGGCGATCAGCCTGATCGCGGCCAGGGAGCCGGGGCGGAGGCCACGGAAAGAGGAGGGGCGCCATGGCCACCCATGCAGTGTCTTCAGCGCAGTTCGAAAACGTGCTTACGTCCAACGAGATCGTATTCGTTGATTTCTGGGCGACCTGGTGCGGCCCGTGCCGCGCGTTCGGCCCGGTCTTCGAGAAGGCGAGCGAGGACAACGCGGACATCTACTTCGCCAAGGTCGACATCGATCAGAATCAGGATCTCGCCCAGGCGGCGGGCATTCAGGCGGTGCCCACGCTGCTGATCGCCAAGAAGGGCCAGGTCATCTTCAAGCAGGCCGGCGCGCTGCGTGCCTCCGATCTCGACGATCTGATCGGTCAGGCGCGCGCCCTCGACGTGGACGCGGCGGCCGCCGGCGCGGACGCCAACGCCGCCTGAGCCGACTGAACCAACTGGACCGGCTGAACTGCCGCGGAATCCGCCAAAGGACCCGTCACAGTACGCAGGAAACGCCTCCTCGCCCGCATGGGCTAGTATGGAGACAGTTTGTCAATGTGCCCCGGCGGGCATCGAAGGAGCGTCATGGCCAATCATCGCAGAAAACGCGCATCGATCATCTCCATGGATCGGCATGTGCTGACCCGCGTCACAGCGGTCATTGCGTCTCTGGCCGTGCTCGCCGGCGTCGGCCTTGCCTCCCGTGGTCTCTACCAGACCTCGACGCCCGAGGCGAAGCCGATCACGTCGTATTCGGCGACCGACCCGGACGCCGTGGCCGCATCCCGCGGCGAGACCCGAGATCTGCTCGGCAAGCGCGGGGCGAATGCCAATACGACGTATATCACCGTCAAGGTCAACGGCAAGTCCCGCACGATCCTCGGCACGAACTTCACCGACGTCAAATCGGTGCTTGATCAGGGTGACATCACACTGGACCCGAACGACACCGTCAGCCCGTCGCTGACCACCAAGGTGAGCGAATCCACGGTCATCACCATCGAGCGGGCCGGTACGCAGGTCGAGACCGCCGAGAAGAAGATCCCGTACAACGTCGTCAAGAAGAAGACCGACGCGCTGCCGGCCGGTCAGGAGAAGGTGCAGACCGAAGGCAAGGACGGCATCGTCGAGACGACCAGCCTGGTCACGCGCTCGGCGGGCAAGGTTGTCTCCTCCAACGTGTTCACCTCGTACGTCAAGAAGGACCCGGTCAACAAGGTCATTCTCGTGGGTACCGGCATCGCGTCGGCACCGTCGCAGTCCACCGGATCGTCGAACGGCGCATCCGATGCCGCGGCGGACCTCGGCACCACCGTGCCCGCCGGAGAAATGCAGGAGTGGGCGCACAAGTATCTGCTTGACAACGGCTACTCCGAAGCCGACTTCACCGCCACCGTGTTCATCGTCACGCACGAGTCCGGCTGGCAGGTCAACGCCACGAACCCGTATTCGGGCGCGTATGGTCTGCCGCAGGCGCTGCCCGGCAGCAAGATGGTCTCCGCGGGCGCCGACTGGGCGACCAACTACCAGACCCAGCTCAAATGGTTCTGGAGCTACTGCAACCAGCGCTACGGCTCCATTCAGAACGCCTACGCCTACTGGGTGGCCAACAAGACGTACTGACGGCGCGGCACCGGTAAGGATGCACCGCTAAGCGCACCCGTCACCGAGAACCCACCGAAAACCCACCGATAGCGCGCCCCACCCCGGAGAACCCACCGAGCCTTTCAGCACACACGCGACTTTGAGCGCTTGCTGAGGGAGCGATGATCCACACCTCGGCGTAATGTATATAGGTCATAAAAAATGATGTATATACAACAATTGCACCAATAATCGCACGCCGATGATCCGACGACACACCAGCTGCGGCACCAGTGACTCCAGTCACCCGTTGATCCCCGGATTGACCCCCTGATCGATTCGCGTGACGCCACTGCGCCATCCAAGCCCGCTGTGTCTGCCTGCGCATGACGGAGCCGATGGAAGGGAACGGGAACGCATGAACGTCACCGGCCGGCGACAACAGTCCGATACCGCACGCAACCGCACGCTGTCCAGCGAGGAAAGCTATGTGAACGGGCATCTGACGAAGGCGGCGCTCGGGTCGATCGCCATCCTCACCTTCATCACCTTCGTCGGCAACTTCACGCAGCTGCAGCTGAGCGCCGCGCTGCCGACCATCGTCTCGGAGTTCCAGATCTCGGT
Source organism: Bifidobacterium jacchi (assembly GCF_009078285.1). Lineage (GTDB taxonomy): Bacteria > Actinomycetota > Actinomycetes > Actinomycetales > Bifidobacteriaceae > Bifidobacterium > Bifidobacterium jacchi. The sequence goes on along the minus strand of NZ_RQSP01000010.1, from coordinate 36,576 downwards.
GACGACCGCGCAGTGGCTCACGTCGATCTTCCAGCTGGTGATGGGCGTGATGGTGCCGCTTACCGCGTTTCTGACGCGGCGATTCACCACCCGTCAGATCGTCATCACGTCGATGGCGGTCTTCACCATCGGCTCGGCCCTCGCATGGGTGGGCTCGTCGTTTCTCATGGTGCTCGCCGGCCGTCTGCTTGAGGCGATCGGCACGGGCGTGATGTGGCCGGTGCTGCAGATCACCGTGTTCTCGATCTATCCGCTGTCGCGACGCGGCGTGGCGATGGGCACGGTCGGCATGGCGATGAGCGTGGCGCCCGCGATCGGCCCGACGCTGGGCGGCATCCAGACCGATGCGAACGGTTGGCGCTCCATATTCCTGACATTGACGCTCATCGGCGTGATCTCGCTGCTGCTTGCGGTGTTCGGACTGCGTAACTTCGGTGCCAATGATCCGCATGCGCACGCCGATTTCTTCTCGGTGACGCTGTCGGTGATCGGCTTCGGCGGCCTGATGTTCGGCTTCACCAACATCGAGGCGTATCCGTTCACGCATCCGATGGTCTGGGCCGCGATGCTGATCGGCGTGCTCGGCATCATCTGGTTCGTGGCCCGTCAGATCCGCGACGGGCGCGCGTACGATGCAGCGGCGGCGACGGTGGCGACGGATGCCGGCAGCGCGGCGAATCGCCCCAATCCCCCGCTGCTCGATCTCGGCGTGCTCCGCAACCGCTACTTCATGGTGGGCACGATCTGCGCCGCGCTGAGCTTCTTCGCATTCAGCTCGATCATGGTGATCATGCCGCTTTATATCCAGGATGATCGCGGATTCTCCGCTACGATCAGCGGCTTGGTGATGATGCCCGGCGCATTCGGCATGTGCATATCGCAGTTCTTCGGCGGCAAGCTGCTCGACCGCCTCGGGGCGCGTCCGGTGGCGCTCACCGGCACGCTGATTCTGCTGTTCGGCACGATCATGATGAGTCTGATCGATCGCGATACGTGGATCTGGTGGGTGTCGATCTGGCAGTTCGTGCGCCAGATCGGCATGGGATTCATCATCATGCCGGTCACCACATGGTCGCTCAACTGCCTTGAGCCCGGCGAGGTTTCGGCCGGGTCGGCCGTGACGAACACCGTGCGCCAGATCGCCGGCGCGGTGGGTGCGCCCGTGCTGGTGATCCTCATGGAGACGCTGATTCGTCTCCACGGCGGCGAGGCGATCGACGCGAGCATCTTCGGCACGCAGTGGACGCTGCGGGTGAGCGCGTTCATCGTGTTCATTCAGGTGCTCATCGTGGTGTTCTGGGTCAAGGGCGAGGGGGCCGGCTCCGCTCGCGTGACCGCGCAACGCGCCATGGCGCGCATGAAGGCCGCCAAAGCCCGGCAGTCATGAGCGATCATGAGCGATCATCCCTACGTCCACATGACGATCGCCAGGTAGCGTCCCGGCGTGTCGAGCCAAAAACTACGAAAAATATGCAAAACTGCCGGTTTTGTCACGTAGTTATCACGGCAAGGTCTATAATTGTTAACTTTTCCAACGATCTTGGTACCGACGTGTGCTATGGTTTCTAATCAGGTACAAGGTATGCCATTGCGCGGTAGACTGATTCAGCAAGATGGGACACCAAGGACCGTTCCTAATCATTAGGAGGGAAAGATGAAGAACTTGAAGAACAAGATCGTCGCGTTGGTTTCCGCGCTGTGCGCTCTCGTTGCGTTCATTGGTTTCGCTCCGGCCGCGGCCATGGCCGATGAGACCGGCTCGTACGGCGCGAACGTCACCGTCAATGGCACGACCGCCACCGTCACCGTGAACTTCCGTGCCGATGAGATCGCCCAGTACGGCGAATATGTGTATGTTGAGGCTGATTCCAAGCTGGTTGCGCAGGTTGTTCCTGCCGCTGACATCCAGAACGCCGAGGTCTTCTACGCCGGTCACGTGACCGCCGAGAAGCCGACCGTCACGTTCACGTTCAAGCTGACCAGCGCCGCTACCTGCCAGGGTGGCAAGGTGGAGTACAACGTCTACCTCGGCAAGAACAAGGTCACCAACAACAACGAAGAGCTCACCAACGCTCAGACCGCTGAGGCTGATCTGTCGAAGGCGCTCTACAGCGGCAGCGCGAATGTCCCGGCTGTGGGCAACACCTGCGCTCCGACTTCCAACAACAACGGCACCACCGCCAACACCGGTGCCTCCGTGCTCCCCTACGGCATTGCAGTCGTGCTGCTGGCTCTCGCCGGTGCCGCTGTGCTCGCCGTTCGCAAGCAGCAGGTTCGCCGCTGAGCATTGACTCATACGCCTTTTGCAGGCGTTGACTGAATCAGTACCAATGAATGGGCAGGGATGCAATCCCTGCCCATTTGCGTATCTCACCCCAAATGATGGTCACATTGGCCGCATGCCAATCGTTTGGCGTTCGTCAGTCCATCGCATCATCAGCATTTCAGCCATTATCATCCCAACCATCGGATCGAGATCAAGAAGATCAGCCATGCATATCACCGCCATCTGCTCGGGTAATATCTGTCGTTCGCCGATGACAGAATATCTGCTGCGGCGCGAGTTCCAACGCAACCACATCAGCGGCATCACCGTGTCCAGCGCGGGCACGCTGCATCTGAGCGAACGCACGATGGAGCCGACGTGCCTTGAACTGCTCGAAGCGGACGGCATCGACGCATCAGACTTCCGCTCCACGGTCTGCGATGCCGATGTGATGCGTCACAGCGATCTGACGCTCTGCTTCACGATGAACCACATCGACGAGGTCGTGCAATACAGCCCCGCCGCCATTCGATCAACGTTTCTGCTCACCGATTTCGCCGTGCTCTGCCAGCTCGCCGTCGCGCACGGCGACATCGAAGGCGACACAGCGAGTCAGCGACTCGGATCGATCATTGACGCCGCGCCGCTCCTGCGCCCGCTGCTGCCGCCATCCCAGGAAATCGCCGACCCATATGGCAAACCGCGTGAAGCGTTCAATCTGGCTCATCTGGCCATTGCCAAGGCGGTTGCCACCATCGCGATGATCGTCGCCGCACCGGCTGCAACACCGACCGAGCGATCACAGCGGTCGAAACGACACACAACGCAGCATCTGACAGAACCGGCCCCCGCCCAACGCGTGGAAGCGCAACCATACGCCACCGAGCAGTCGCACGCCGCCGTCGACAGTACATCCACGACAGCGACGGGAACGGCATCCTCAGCTACAGCGGCACCGGCAACCGCACCGGCACCGGCAGTTGCATCACCAGTGGCGGCATCCACCACGGCAGCCACAACCATAGCAGCCGAAACCGCAGCGAACCGAACCATGCCTGACATGCCAGGCATGCCTGATCCGTTCCCCGGCCGCCGCGTGCGCCACACAAATCCCGACATCCCCTCGCTCGACCTGAGCTGAACAACCGTCAACCCACAACAGCCATGTCAAACAGCAGCAACAGCACCGTCACCAGCCCAGCCGTCACCACTACAGCCAGCAGCAGCCCAGCCGTCACCACTACAGCCAGCAACGTTCCCAGCAGCAGCATCCATACCAATGCGCTGCCAGCAGCATCCCCGGCAGCCGTCATCACTGCGCGCCACGCCTCCCCCGCCGCAGCCACCACATCAACAGCAACGCCGGCGATGCGCGACCGCAGCGATCTCCTGTGGTACGCCGCGCTCGCACTGCTGCCGGTGGACGGCACCATCCTCGGCGTGCAGATGCCGTACTATTCGCCGCTCTCCCCGCTGCTGTTCACCGCGTACGTTATCTGCAACACGCGATTCGTGCCGGCGGCCCTGCGCCGATTCCCCGCGTTGCCGCCGCTGTTCGCGCTGCTGGCTGCGACCAGCGTGTACGGCTGGGTGAGCGTGGGCGTCAACGTCACGTATCTCATCCGCACCACGCTCGCGCTGCTGTTCGGCGCGCTGACGCTGCTGTCGTTCACGATCGCCTGGTCGGCAAAGCGCCTGTCGATGCGCGCAGCAGTCACCGTGGTGGTCTGCGCGTATGGCGCCGCGTTTCTGTTCGGCGTGCTCACCTGGTTTGCGCAGCCGAATCATCTGAACATCCCACTGTGGCGCAACCAGCTGATGCAGCTGTTTCTGCGGCAGTATTTCATTGCGCGGCCGCAGTTCCTGTTCGCGGAGCCGAGCTATATTGGCATGCATCTGTTCGGCGTGCTGCTGCCGTTGTTCTGGATCAGCCGGGATCGGCGGCTGATCGCTCTGGTTGCCGTGTTCGCCGCGGGATCGCTGGCGATGGGCGCCGGCGTGCGCATTGTGCTCGACACGGTGGTGGCGGGCGCGCTGTTTGCAGCGGCGGAGATTCCGTGGGGACGGCTGTGGGCGCGTATGCTGCGGGATCGGCGTCTGTTGGCGGGGTCGGCGCTCGGTCTGGCCGCGCTCGTTTCGGCTGGTGTTGGACTGATCGCCACGCAGCCGCGTATTCAGACGCTGCTGGCGCGCGGCCTGTTCACCGGCGACGCGTCGATGTCGGCGCGGATTCTGCGCACGATCCAGCCGCTGGCGGCGGGTCTTCACGACTGGCCGCATCTGCTGTTCGGCTTTGGCGCAGGCAACCTTGCCGAGGCGATGCAGCGCGGTTTCCCGTATGCGTTTGAGTGGTATCGTTCGCACGGCGGCCTGCTGACCGAGGAGATCAGCGAGATGGAGTATCCGCTGGGGCCGACGCTCAATCGGGCGGGGAACGTGTTCACGATGGATGCCTACGCGTCGTTCATCGTCGAATTCGGTGTGCTGATGTTCGCGCTGGCGCTGGCGCTGCTGCTGTGGCATGTGACGCGCTGGCACGCGTGGAGCAGGACCACCGTATGCTGGCTGCTGCTGCTCGCGTACCTGTACGCGCAGTTCGAAGCGTACGCGTTCCCCGCGATCTGGCTGTTCATCTGGGCGTGTGCCGCGGGTGCGCGCTTCGGGCGTACTTCGGGCGCGATGCGCAAGCGCGGCGCACAGCGGAATCGGTAGGTGGATTCAGTAGACGGATTGCGGTAGGTGCTGCCCCGGCGGCGTTCGGTAGGTGGATTCAGTAACGTTTTGCAGTCTCAGCGATCGAGATTCAGGCGATTCTCGCGTAGTGACCGTATTGCCGTATATTGATAGCAGAGCCATGTCGATACCGACGTTCGACATCGGCGTTCGACATCGGCGTATTACAGGCATAGTACGGTCTCTTCATGATGGATGCGCTTCATGATGGGCTGCAGGAGGCGGCGATGGTCCCCATCGAAGACGTGTACGAGCAGATCCGAGCATTTGCGGCTGAATCAGGAGCGCGCACAGTGATTCTGTTTGGCTCCAGAGCCACGAACACGAACCGACCCAAAGCGACATCGACCTCGCAGTGAGCGGATGCCCCGATTTCGATGCTCTGGAAAGCCGTCTACGCGATGATCTGTGGTCGCTACTCGACGTGGATGTCATCAACCTCGATGAGCCGATCAGCGATGAGCCGCGCAAGGAGATCAAACGCACGGGAAAGGTGCTCTATGAAAAAGTATGAAAACTATATCGCCGCATTGCGCTCCCTGCGTCAGGCACCTTCGCAGGATCTGAGCAACGAATTCATCCAAAGCGGTATCATCGACAAATTCGAACTTCAATTTGAGCTCGGATGGAAGCTATTCACGACGTTGCTGGCATATGAAGGCGATCCGGTGTCCGCTTCCGGTTCGCCCAGAGACGTCATCAAAACCGCATACCAGTACTATGACTTCATGAACGAGTCGCTCTGGCTGCGCATGCTTCGCGACCGTAGCGATTCGGCTCATATCTATGACGAGAATCGCGCACTTCGACTCGTGCACAGCATCATCGAGGAGTACATTCCCGAATTTGAGCGTGTGGATCGAGGCCTGACCATACGCTACGGGACGCTGCTACGGGACGCTGCTCAATGAGTAGTGCTCAATGAGTAGTGCTTCGAGTGTTTTCGGGCGTTATCGTTGGCTCGGATACTGATCGAACTAGGCGCAGGTTTCTCCGCGTGCTGGCGCTAGTTTTTCTCGAAACAAACGGCTATTTCGAGATTCTCTTGCGCTACGAGGCGTCCCAGCGCAAGAGAATCTCGAACTCAACGTGAATCCCGAGAAAAACTTGCGCTAAGCAGCGGGTCTGCGCAAGGAATTCTCGAAATGGCCGATTATCCCGAGAAAAACTTGCGCCGGGACCCTAGGACGAGGGGTGTGCTGGGACGAGGCGACGCGCCGGATAGGACGCGACGCAAATTGTCGCCAATTCAAACCGGCAGCTCCCACATTGCCGTTCTCACACGAGAATTCTCACATGAACGAACCACTCACAGCCACACGCAGTGACGTGACCGATCACATCGCGTCATGCGGCAAACCCTCGCAGCCACGCGATGAAAAAACGGGGCTTTTTGCGATCGCGTGGCTGCACGATCAGCCACGACTTGTGATAGGACCGGTCACAATCGATCGCGTGGCTGCAAAAACGGGTCGATATGGTGCACGCGAGGGCGCGTGACCGGTCACATCTCGTCGCGCGGCAAGCCCCCGCAGCCACGCGATGAAAAAACGGGGCTTTTTGCGATCGCGTGGCTGCACGATCAGCCACGACTCGTGATGGGACCGGTCACATCGCGTCGCGTGGCTGTGAAAACGGGTCGATATGGCGTGCGCGAGGGCGCGTGACCGATCACATCGCGTCATGCGGCAAGCCCTCGCAGCCACGCGATGAAAAAACGGGCCGTTTTGCGATCGCGTGGCTGCACGCACCCGCCCGAACGCACCTGCGCCGGTCCGCTGGCCATCGTCGAAGCGTTTGAACCGCGGCGTCGCCAATCGGCGCACATGGTGACACGGCAGCGCCCAAGCCGACGCTCAAGTCAACGCGCGAGGTGCCCTTGAGATGTCCTCAACCGCGCCTCGCGACCATGCGTCGAAGCGCACAACGGTGCACAGCGGCACCCCCTATTCGCCGATCACAAAACCGAGCCGAGCACGGCGCATCAGTATCGTCAGCAGCCATGCGACCGTGCCGAATCCGAGGAAATTGCTCAAGCCAAACCCAAGCGAAACGTGTCCGCACTGCGCGAGATGCAACACACCATCAAAACCGTTGCGGCATAAGGCTTTTTCACCCCCCAAACCGTTTCTTCGGGGGGGGGGAGAGAGATATATTCAGAAATCTCATCGAGATTTTGCTGAAGAAGTGCTTAATAAAGGTTGTCCAAAAAGAAAACCGAGGGGGGCATTGAAGATGAGGCAAACACTCTCATGTCAAGAGTCAACTTTTCGATCTCTCTTTGTCGGCGACCCTGCTGACGCCTCATCCGACGGGCATGAGGCCGCAACATCTCCCTATGCGCTGATGTTCGCCGGGCAGGGCGGTTCCTCGTGGCGGGACGTGCTCAACGACGCCTGTCTGGATGGCGAGGTACGAACATTCGTCGATGATCTGCGCACCAGGGCCGACACCATTCTGGAGCCCATTGCTCCCGACATGCTGCCGGTGGTGGCGGGCGGAGACAACGACGTCTCCCGACTCGCCTCGGATGCGGCCGTGAGCGTGCCCGGCATCACGATCGCACAGGCCGCGGAACTGGCGTATTTCGGCAAGACCGCCGATCCGCTGTTCTCCCGTCATCTGCCGGATGCCTATCTTGGTCATTCACAGGGCGTGATCGCCGTGCATCTGGCCAAGGCGTACCTGTCCCACGACATCGATCAGGCGGCACGGTGGTATGCGATCGCCCGAATCATCGGCGCCGCGGCATCGCTGCGTTCCCGCTCACTCGGCATCACCCGTTCGCAGCAGGCCACTCCCATGCTGTCGGTGAAGGGCATCGCCGCCTCGCAGGCAGGCGGGATCGCATCGCGTATTCTTCATGCCGACATTGCGCCCGCAGTCGTCAACGCCTACGATCACGTCGCATTCTCCGGCATGCCGGCAACCATGTCGCGGCTTGCGCGGGGCCTGCGGCAGTGGGCGTCGGCGCGCCCCACGGGCAGCACGGCGGCGACGCCCATCGTGGAATTCCTCTCGGTGGGCGCCCCGTTCCACTGCGCGCTGCTGGCACCCGCAGTGGAGCAGAGCGTGCTGTGGGCGCGCCAATGCGGGCTCGACGAGGATGCGACACGCCATATCGCTCAGCTTATGCTCACTACGCCGGACGACTGGCATACTCGCATCACCAAGGCCCTTGACGACGGCATCCGCTGGTTCATTGATCTCGGTCCGGGCAATGTGCTCGGCGATATCACCCGTTCCATTATCCGCGGGTCGGGGGCGGGGGTCATCTCCGCCGGAGAACCGCGACTGTGTGACGAGATCGGCATGCCGGGATTCGCATGCAAGGCATCCGACGACTGGTCCGCATACGCACCCAAGCTGATCTCGCTTCCCGATGGGCGCACGGTTCTCGACACCGCGTTCACTCGTCTGACCGGCCGTTCCGCCATCATGCTCGGCGGCATGACGCCCACCACCGTGGATCCGGCCATCGTCGCCGCAGCGGCGAACGCCGGGCATTGGGCCGAACTCGCCGGCGGCGGGCAGACCGGCAGGAAGGTCTTCTTCGACCGTATGAGGCAGCTGCACGCGCAGCTCAAGCCAGGTGTGGCGGTGCAGTTCAATACGATGATGATGAACCCCACGCTGTGGAATCTTCAGTTCGGCAACGCCGACATCGTGGGCAAAGCTCGCCGTGCCGGCGCTCCGCTCGACGGCGTCACGCTGTCCGCCGGATTGCCGGATCCAGCCGAGGCAGGCGCGCTGTTCGACCGGCTGCATAAGGACGGATTCCCTTACATCGCGCTCAAGGTCGGCTCCATTGAGCAGATTCGACGCGCGGTGGCGATCGCCCGGGAGCATCCGAAGACGACGCTCATCCTTCAGGTGGAGGACGGTCGTGGAGGCGGGCATCATTCCTGGCAGTCGCTTGACGACATGCTGCTCGCCCAGTATGCGAACATCCGGCACCTGCGCAATCTGGTGCTTGCCGTGGGCGGCGGATTCGGCACGCCGGACAAGGCGACCCGCTATCTTACCGGCGACTGGTCGCGTCGATACGGGCTTCGGGCCATGCCGGTGGATGCCGTCTTCGTCGGGACCGTGGCCGTGACGTGCCGCGAGGCGCTCACCAATCCCGATGTCAAGCAGGCGCTTGTGGATGCCGCCGGCATCCTTGAATCCAATGAGACAAGCGAAACCGGCACAGCACACGATCCCGGCGCGGCGCGCGAATCCAGCGCAACGCGCGAATCCGGCTCGGCAACCAGCCCGGCGGATGCTGGATGGATTCGTCGCAACACGGCTCAGGGAGGCGTGGCGTCGGGCGTAAGCGCGCTGCATGCCGACCTGTATGAACTCGACAATTCGGCGGCCCGCTGCAACCGGCTGCTCAACGAGATCACGCACAGCGACGATCTCGACAAAGCCGTGGAGGAGCATCGCAACGAGATCATCGCCGCGCTTGCCGCCACGGCGAAGCCGTATTTCGGCGATGTCACCGACATGTCGTATGCCGACTGGCTACGCCGCTATGCGGCGCTCTCCTACCCGTGGGTCGACGAATCATGGAGCGAGCGCTTCGCCAGCATGATCGAGCGGTGCGAGCAGCGCCTCACGGCGACGGATCACGGCGAATTCACCCCGTTGATCAACACGGATGACGCCGCGCGCGATCCGCTCGACGCCATCAGCCTGCTCATCCAGCACTATCCGGCTGCGGAAAGCGCCCATGTGTGCGAAACCGACGCGGCATGGTTCGTCGAGCTGTGCGACAAGCCTGGCACCAAGCCCGTGCCGTTTGTCCCGGTCATCGATTCCCAAGTGGCGCATCGCTGGGGTCAGGACGCCATGTGGCAGTCCCAGGATCGCCGATACACCGCCGATCAGGTGCTGGCGCTGCCCGGACCGCTGTCGGTCGCCCATGTCGACCGCGTCGACGAGCCGGTCGGCGAACTGCTGGATCGTTTTGAAACGGCATGCGTCACTGAGCTGGAATCCCGCGGCGTGCAGCCGACTGCGGCATGGTCGCGTCTGGCCGATGCGATTACCGGCCGACCCGTGACCACTCCTGACCGACTGGCATGCTCCTCGCCGCTGATTGAGCGATGCGGGCATCTGACCGCCAACACGGCGGCCGCGAACGCCACCACTGCCGCGAACGTCGCGAACGCTGCCAATGCGGATGCGCAGCACAGCACCGCATCGCGCAGCGGCTCCCCAACTCCCGTGGAGTGCCGCCCGGTGGAGGGCAGGGCTCACACGTATGAGATGATCACCCATCTTGACAACACGTTCTGGGACGCCCACAAGCAGGGATCTTCGGCCCATGTGGTACGCGAGATGCGTTTGCCGCTGAGCGTCACGGAAAGCACGACGAACGGCGGATATCCGATCGTCGACGAAACACTGCTTCGCGATGACATGATCGCGCTGCTTGCCGATATGGCCGGCGTAGGAACCAGCGACATATGCGGCAATCGCATCACCGCTCTGCCGCAGGCCGTGCCGTCGAAACGTTCCGCGTTCGGCGAACATCATGCCAGGCTTCACATCAACGACATGCTTGGTGCCATGCATGCGACCGTCATCGGCACCGCGCAGCTGTCCGATCATCTTCATCCCGCATCGGCGATTCCGGATGCGCTGATGTGCCTGCTGTGGCCGCTGATCTACTCAAGCATAGGCAACGGCTCAACTGACGGCACCCCGTGGATCTACGCGCTGCAATCCATGATTCATCTCAGTCATGAGGTGAGGTTCACCCACGACGGCGGCATCGCGCATCTGCTGGAACGCTACCGTGGCATGAGTGCCGATGGCGAGAATCCGTATCTGGATGCGGTCGTATGGTCGGATCCCGCGATCGATTCCGTCAACGGCCGCGTTCTGAGCGGACATATCGAGATCCATCTGCGCGCCGACTCGGCGAGGCAGGCAACCGCAACAGATTCGAGCGCAGCAGACGTGACCGCTACAGCCGCAACCACCAAAACCACAACTGACGATGTCGTGGCGGTGCTGACCGAACGATTCATCATACCGACCCATGTGTATGCGGACGATCCCGCCCCGCTCAGCGTGCCCTACGGCGGCGTGCTGGAAGCGGAGCATCGCTCCGCCACCGCCACCCGCCGCCGGCTGCTGCGCCACGCGATCATCACCGCGCCGACCGACATGAACGCCTTCGAACGCGTCTCCGGGGACTACAATCCGCTGCACGTCTCGCGGACCAACGCGCGCATGGTCGGATACGACAAGCCGATCGTCAACGGCATGTGGCTGTCCGCCGCGGCTCAGCAGCTCGTCTGTTCGCTCAACGACGAGGACGAGTCCCGCTATCGTATCGAGGGATGGACGTATTCCATGTTCGTCCCGGTACCGCTCGGCGCGCATGTGGACATCTCGGTCGAACGCGCGGGCCGCACGTCCAGAGGGCGTCTGCTGCTTGATGTGACATGCCGCGTAGGCGACGGCATCGTCGCGCGGGCGACGGCCGTCGTCGAAGCCCCGGTGACCGCATACGTGTTCCCCGGCCAGGGTTCGCAGCGCAAGGGCATGGGCATGAACGATCTGTCGCAATCCGCTGCGGTACGTGAGGTGTGGGATCGAGCGGACCGTCACACCCGTGAGCGATTCGGATTCTCGATTCTCACCATCGTTCGGGACAACCCCGAGTCCATCGTGGTGCAGGGCGTCGAGTACAGGCACCCCAAGGGCGTGCTGTTTCTTTCCCAGTTCACGCAGGTGGCGCTGACAGTGCTCGGCTTCGCGCAGTATGCGAAATTCGATTCCGAGAATGTGACGGACGACGCCAACGCCTATATCGCCGGCCACTCGCTGGGCGAGTACACCGCACTGTCGGTGGTGGGCAACGCCTTCTCGCTGGAAACCGTCATCGACATGGTCTATCAGCGCGGCAACACCATGTATGAGCTTGTCGAACGCGACGAACAAGGCCGTTCCAACTATGGCATGGGTGCGCTTCGCCCGATTCAGTTCGGCGTGGACGACGATGCCGTGGACGATTACGTGAACGATGTCTCCAAGCGATGCGGCGAGTTCCTGCAGATCGTCAACTACAACGTCGCCGGCTCGCAGTACGCCGTGGTCGGCACGCTCAAGGGCCTGCGCTTCCTCAAGTCCGACGCGGAGCAGCGTGCGCGCGAGTTCGGCGGCAAACCGCCGTACATGCCGATTCCCGGCATCGATGTGCCATTCCATTCGCGCATGATGCGCCCCGGCGTGGCGAAGTATCGCGAACGCCTGGAGTCGCTGATTCCCGCAGGATGACGATCCGCGCGGTCTGATCGGCCATTATATTCCCAATCTGGTCGCCCGTCCGTTCGCGTTGACCCGCGATTTCGCCGAATCGATTCTCGCCGTGGCGCCCTCGACCAGGATTCGCCAGGCGCTTGCCAGCGAAGAATCATGGGCGTGGTGGCAGCAGCATCCCCAGAAGCTGGCCCGTATGCTGCTCATCGAGCTGCTCGCATGGCAGTTCGCATCCCCGGTGCGCTGGATCGAAACGCAGCGACTGCTCTTCACGCCTCGCGAGCGCGGCGGGCTGGGCGTCGAACGGTTCGTGGAGGTCGGTTTGGCGGCAACGCCGGTGCTGGCCAACATGGCGGCGAAGACCCTGAAACAACCCGAATTCGAGGATGCTCACGTACAGGTGCTGAACGCCGAGCGAGACGCGGACCGTGTACTCGGCAACGACACCGATCCCGCTCCGGGAACGCAAGTCGATGCCTCGGATGCGGGCACTCGCAATGCGGTTGCGGATGCGGATGCCGCTGCAGCTGTGAACGACGATGCCGAATCGGATGCCGCAGACGTCGCATCCGCCTCCGTGCAGTCCCAGCCAGTGCAGTCCCAGCCGGCACAACCCCAATCAGCGCAATCCAAGCCAACGCAGGGCGCGTCGCAATCGCGGCACGCATCGACCGCCGCTGCCATCGCCACGGCTACCACGGCTACCACGCAGGCAGCCGCGCAGTCGACCCCGGCCACGCAACTGCGTTTCACCGCCACGGATGCGGTGCGCATGCTGCTGGCGTTGGAGAACAAGATCCGACTTGATCAGATCGGCTCGTCGGACACCTTGGAGACGCTTACCAATGGCGTCTCGTCGAAGCGCAACCAGCAACTGGTCGACATCGCCGCGGAGATCTCCGTGCCGTCATTGGATGGCGCGGCGGAGGCCACGATGAGCAAGCTCGCCGATATGGTGGATCACGCGGCCGGCGGATACAAGCCGTTCGGCTCGGTGCTCGACAAGGCGGTGAAGAGCCGCATTCACGAACTGTTCGGCGTGGCCCGCATCCCGCAATCACATGTGGCGCAACGGCTTGACCAGCATTGGACTCTGGGCGGCGACTGGGTGTACTGGACGCTTGCGCAGCTTCTGATCGGCACCCGCGAGGGGACGTCCCTGCGCGGCGACGCGTTGCGGACGTTGCCGAACGTGACCGTCAAGACGCGCGCCGACGCCGATCGGCTCATCGATGCCGCCATCAACGCCGTGGCGGCAAGCCATCATATCGCGATCTCCCCGGTCGTCGATGCCGCACAAGGCGGCGCGGCCGTCGATTCCAAAGCCTTGGACGCCTTCAAGGCGACGGTCACCGGCCCGGATGGCATCCTCGCGGCGACGGCACGCGATGTGCTGCAGCGACTGGGCATAGCGCCGACACCCGATTCGGCTGCCGATGGCGGCGAATCAGAGGCTGCGGCCAACGAGCGCGTCGTCGCTTTGGTGGAACGCGAGCTCGGCTCCGACTGGGCGCAAAGCGTGCGGCCCGCATTCGACGCGCGCAAGGCGGTGCTGTTCGACGACCGTTGGGCCAGCGCACGCGAGGATCTCGCCCGCCTGTATCTTTCCGGCTCGCTGCCGACCGATCCCATGTTCGGCGGCGAGGCGAGCTTCGTCGGCCTCGGTCGTGCCGTCGGCGCACAGGCGGCATGGTGGGCCGACAAGTGCGATGCGGAGGGCAAGGCCGATCTTGCCAGGCGGTTCCGCGGCATCGCGCAGGACGCCGAAGCGGACGAGGAGACGATCGCCCGGCGACTGCCCTATCACGGCAAGGTCGCGCTGATCACCGGCGCCACCCCGCATTCGATCGCCGGCGCGGTCACGTCGCGGTTCCTTGCAGGGGGCGCGACGGTGATCATCACCGCGTCGCACATCGACTGGCGGCGCGAGCAGTTCGCCCGTGACGTCTATCGTCGTCATGCCGCCGGCGATGCCAGGCTATGGCTGGTCCCAGCCAATCTCGCGGCGTACGGCGACGTGGATGCGCTCATCGCATGGGTGACCACCGAAAGCCGGCGGACCGTCGGCGCGAGCAGCATCCTGCTCAAGCCCGCGCTCATGCCGGACTTCTTCTTCCCGTTCGCCGCGCCGCGCGTCTCCGGCACCTTGGATCAGGTCGGGCCGAACGCCGAACGACAGATGCGCCTGCTGCTGTGGAGCGTGGAACGCGGCATCGCCGATCTGACGCGCGCCCGGCAGGATGTGGATGTCGCGCATCGCACGCTCGTCGTGCTGCCGGGCTCCGGCAATCGCGGCGTGTTCGGCGGCGACGGCGCCTACGGCGAGGCCAAGAACGCGTTTGACGCCATCGAGCGCAAGTGGAGGAGCGAGCCGGGATGGCATGATCGCATTCTTCTCGCCCAGCCGACGATCGGATGGGTGCGCGGCACCGGTCTGATGGCGCACAACGACCCGCTGGTCGCCGCCGTCGAGGCCAAGGGCGTACGCACGTATTCCACCGGCGAGATCGCCGACGAACTGATGAAGCTGTGCACGCCGGCCTCGATCGAAGCGGCGACCCATGCTCCGGTGCACGCCAATCTGACCGGCGGAGTCGGCGAGGTCGATGTCGATCTGGCGCAGGTCGGCAGCGAGTTCATCGCCGAATTCCGCAGGCAGCAGGCGCAGGAGCGCGAGCGGGCGGCGCGCGAATCCGCGGGCGCAGTGCAAAACGCTCCGCGCACGCTCAAGGCGCTGCCTTCGATCGCGGCCGCCTCCCCTGATGCGGCCGCCTCGACCGATGTCAGCGCGGATGCCATACGGCGCGAGGTGCTCACGGCCGAACAGTGGGGCGATGTGCGCACCGATCTCGACGATATGGCCGTGATCGTGGGCGTCGGCCTGATCGGCCCGTGGGGCTCCGGTCGCACCGCCGTCGAAGCGGAGCTGGGCATTCGCTACGATGGCATGGCCGATATGACGGCGAACGGCGTGATCGAGCTCGCGTGGTCGATGCATCTGATCACCTGGCAGGATGCGCCTCATCCCGGTTGGGCGGATGTCCGTTCCGGCGAACTGGTCGATGAAGCGGACATCTACGATCGCTACCACGACGAGGTCGTGGCCCGATGCGGCATACGAGAGCTGGAGGATGACGGCGAGATCGCTCCGGACGGCGATGAGATCATCCCGTCCGTGTATCTCAACGAGGATGTGTCGTTCAATGTGCCCGATCGCGAACAGGCCGAGGCATACAAGGCGGCGGACACGCAGAACACCGTCATTGCGCCGAACGGGCAGACCGGCGAGTGGACGGTCACCCGCAAGGCCGGCTCCATGGTGCGCGTGCCTCGTCGCAGGGCGCTGCTGCGTCACGTCGGCGCGCAGATCCCCAAGGGCTTCGATCCGGCCGTATGGGGTCTGCCGGCATCCATGCTGGAAAGTCTGGATGAGGTGTCCCTGTGGAGCATGTTCACCACTGTGGATGCCTTCCTCGCATCCGGGTTCACGCCAAGCGAGATCCTGCGCGCCATCCATCCGGCCGATTTCGCGTCCACGCAGAGCACCGGCATCGGCGGTGCCCGTTCGTCGCTGACGATGTTCCAGGAGTATGTCGCCGGGCATGACATCGCACCGGATCTGTTCGCCGAGGTCATGCCGAACATCATCGGCGGCCATGTCATGCAGTCCTATCTGGGCGGCTACGGCGAGATCAACACGCCCATCGGCGCCTGTGCGACCGCCGCCGTGAGCCTTGAGGAGGGCATCGACAAGATTCTGCTGCACAAGGCGGATTTCGTGGTCACCGGCGGTTCCGACGACATGTCGCAGGGGTCGGTGTTCGGCTTCGGCAACATGAACGCCACCGCCGACGACGCGATGCTGCATAAGGAGGGCATCGGCACCCGGTTCATGTCACGGCCCGACGATCGTCGTCGCGCCGGCTTCATCGAGGCGCAGGGCGGCGGCACCGTTCTGGTGGCCCGCGCGTCGCTCGCGCTGCGGCTCGGGCTGCCGGTGCTCGGCGTGGTCGGCTATGCGCGGACCTTCGCCGATGGCGCGCACGCCTCCATCCCCGCCCCCGGTCTCGGCGCCCTTGCCGCAGGCCGTGGCGGGCGTCGTTCCGCGCTGGCCCGTCAGCTCGCCGATCTGGGATTGACCGCCGACGACATCACCGTGGTGTGCAAGCACGACACCTCCACGAACGCGAACGACGCGAACGAATCGGAGATCCACCATCGTCTCGCGCGCGCGATCGGGCGCACCGCCGGCAATCCGCTGTACGTCTTCTCCCCCAAGGCGATCACCGGGCATGCGAAGGGCGGATCGTTCGTGTTCCAGACATCGGACATCATGCACATGTTCCGCTCCGGCAAGGTGCCCGCGAACATGTCGCTCGACTGCGTCGATCCGTCGATGCGCGAGCACGACGAACTGGTCTGGGTGCGCAATGCGCCGCTGGATCTGGCGAGCGCCGGCATCACCGTGAAATCGGTGATCGCCTCGTCGCTGGGATTCGGCCACGTCTCCTCGGTGGTGGTCTTCGTCAACCCGATCGCCTTCGAGGCCGCGGTGCTTTCCGGCGCAGGCACGCCGCAGGAGGGTCGCGAGCTGCTGGATCGCTGGCTGGCACGTTCTCGGACGCGTCTTGCCGCAGGCATGCAGCGGCTCGACGCCGGCATGCACGGTCATGCGGCGCTGTTCGAGCCGATCGAGCATCGTCATTTCGATCCTTCAGACGACGTGCATGACGTCGAAGCGGCGATGCTGCTCGACGACGACGCCCGGCTTGGCGCGGACGGCTGCTATCGGTCCGGCACGCAAGACACGCACGATACGCGAGGCACACAAGAGGAAGGGGCCGCTTCGGAGCAGCGATCATGACACGCACGACACGCACGCGCTCAGCGAAAACCCCGGCAGCGCAGTCGGCGAACGTATGGATCAACATACGCGCCGTACTTGCGCTGCTGGTCATCATCTACCATTCGACGATGATCTACAGCGATCCCGACGGCATGTATCCGACCAGCCGACGGCTCGAATTCAGCGGTCCGGGCTCTCCCCTCGCCACGGTGATCGGCGTCGGGTTCATCTCGATGATGCCGTTGTTCTTCGGCCTCGCCGGCTCCAGCATGGTGTATACCCTGCGCAAATCCACCAGTTATGCGGTGCTGATGCGCAAGAAGCTGTACCGTCTGGTCATTCCCTGGCTGTTCATCGGATTGTGCTGGTCCATTCCGCTGCGTTTCGCCACGCATAATCCGCAGTTTCAGGGCCTGACGTTCGGGCGCATTCTGTGGGAGACGTTCGTCACCGGCAATTTTTCGGATAATCTGTGGTTTCTTCAGGTGCTGTTCCTGATGTTCGTCGTGACCGGGCTGCCGTATCAGCTGTTCCGGCTGACCGATCGCGCCGACGTGGCGGTTGCGGTATGGTCCGTGTTCGTGTTCTTCGCCTCCGTGGCGGGCAATCATGTGCTTGAATCCCAGGGCATGACGTCGAAGGCGGTGTCGTCGTTCATCGCGAATCTGCCGTTCTTCGTCGCCGGTCTTCTGGCGCATCGCCAGTGGGCCCGGATTCGCAGGGTGCTGTTCGCGCCTCGGGTGCGCATCATCTCGATCGCGTTGCTGGTCGTGGCCTATGCGCTGATGTTCCTCATCGCCATGCGCGTCAGCGACGGGCTTGTGCACATGTATGCGATGCAGATCACCGCCATGCCGGTGCCGCTTGCCATCGCGGCGGTCATGCCGC
>NZ_RQSP01000010.1:4193-18461 GCF_009078285.1 Bifidobacterium jacchi | reverse complement strand
GGCGCACGAACCGCGCGATGAGTCTGATCGGCAGGAATCTGCTCAGCCTGTATCTGATGCATCTGCCGCTGGTCTACGTCTCCTTCGCATACTGGCCGAACATCGACCCCTGGCTGATGATCCTCATCAACGTATGCTGTCTTTCCATGGTGGTAATGCTATTTGCCGAGATGCTGCGCCGTCTGCATCTCGGGGTTCTCATCGGGGAAAAAGGGTATAGTCTCTAGCGCTCTCATCCCTGGCATCATTGAAGGAAAGCTGAAGTCATGCTGAAGGAAGGTGACGTGATGAGAGGGAGGAAGGCGCATGGCCATCAGCAGGTCCGATGAGTTTCGCAACGCCTTCGGATTCGGCCCCGCATTCGCCGCCCTGTTCACCGCCCATCGCGTCATCAGCCACTGGTTCGATCATACGTGGGTGAGTCATCGCTATTATCGCGCGGTTACCAAGCGCTCCGGCGTCGATGCCGTCGCCTTTCACCGACTTCCGCTTGCCGGCGGCGCGGCGATCGGCGAATCGGCGCCGATCTGGACCATGTGGTTTTCGCTCGACGACTCCTCTCTTCCGCCGATCATCGAGTGCTGCGTGGCAAGCCAGCGGCGATTCGCCCGCTCGCATCCGCATCATCTGCTGACCGCGGCGAATCTGCACGATTATGTGCAGGTGCCCGATTGGATGATGGCGAAGGTACGCTCAGGCACGATTCCGCTGACGGCGTTCAGCGAATTCGTGCGCTTCGATCTGCTGTCGCGCTATGGCGGCATATGGCTGGATGCGGCGGTTTTTCTGGATGCGCCGCTGCCGCCTGCCATTGATTCGGCGCCGTTCTGGTCGTTGAGCACTCGGCCGGACCGGCGGGGGCATCCGGCGTTTCTTGACAACTGACCCGCGTTTGCTCTGGCCGGCACGGCGGGCGACCCGTTCTTCACCTTCGTGCGCGACGCCTTGGAATCCTACTGGCGGGATCATGATCTTCAGGTGGACTATTTCCTGGTCGACGCGATCATGAAGTATGCGTACCGTCATCATCCCTACGTGCGCAGTCTGCTGGCATCGGTGCCCTTCAACAATCCCAATACGCATGGCATGCTCCCGTTTCTGGAACGCCCCGCGCAGGAGTGGGACGCCTATGCGGCGACGCATCTCGACACGCACATCTTCAAGCTCAACAACCGTCGGCCATGGCGTTCGGTCACGCCCGACGGTCAGGTCACGCTGTTCGGGCGCATGCTGGCGGATCGTGCGCGGGAACGCACGCAGTCGGCGGCCGCCAATCCGGGCGAAACCAGCTGCGAAACCAGCGATCCGGGCGAAACCAGCAATCCTAACGACCATCCAAGCGAATCCACCAACTCAAGCGAAACCAGCGCATCGCGCAACTCCGGCGAATCCGCCCACCATGCCACCATCGAGCCGATTGCGTCCAACGACGGCACCCCGCTGGTCTCCATCATCGTGCCGGTCTACAACGCGCGCGCCAGCCTGCACGACTGCATCAGCAGCATCACCGCGCAGACTTACGCGCATCTGGAGATCATCCTCATCGATGACGGATCGGACGACGGATCGAGCATGTATTGCGATCTGTGGACCCGACTCGATTCACGCATCCGCGTGATCCACCAACGCAACGCCGGCGTCAGCGCCGCACGCAACCGGGGCATCGACGAAGCTTGCGGCGACTATCTCATGTTCGTGGACGCGGATGACACGCTGCTTGCCGATGCGGTCGAAACGGTGATGACGATGATCGCGCTCGCGCAGCGTTCGTCGGCCAGCGTCGCGACCGACGCGGACCAGCGGCCAGTCATTCCCGACATGGTCAGCTTCGATTTCAGCGTGTTCCGCAACCGCACGCATCTGGACCGCACCAACGTGCTGCCCCACCCCTACCCGGATCATGTGCTGGTCTCCTCCGGCGCGGATTGTCTGCGCTACGTCTATCAGGGGCGAATCGGGACCTATGTGTGGTCGTTCCTGTACAGCACTCGTTTTCTCCACCGCTGAGGTGTGCGCTTCGACCCGAAGGTGCGGCTCATGGAGGATACCCTGTTCCTTGGCGAACTGCTGCCGCACGCCCGCCAGGTCCGCTATCTGGACGTTCCGATCTACCACTACCATATCGGCGAGCGCAATACCTCGGGGCAGACCGACGACGTGGGCAGGCTGTCCGAGGCGTTCGACGTGGCGTGCCGCCTGTACGGCCATGCGCGGAGCCGCGGCATGGACGGCGAATACGCTTCGTATGCGCTGCGCATCGACGCCTTCCTGTATTCGCATGCCAGTCGGGACCGGCTGCATGAGCATGGTCCGCTGATGCGCCGGCTCAGTAGGCATATGCGCATGATCGTACGCGCGCATTGGCATCGGATTCCTTGGAAACGACGCATGCAGTACATACTGCTGCGTCTGCACTGGTATGAGCCGCTGTGGAACCGTCTGCCCGCGCATTTCCGCCCATTTCGGAAGGGGGAAGACCGATGAATTCGCCGAAGGTGTGTCTGGTCGCCCCGGGATGGCTGCCGGTTCCGGCGACCGGCGGCGGCGCCGTCGAATCGCTGATGACGACGATCGCCGAATGCAATGAACGCTTCGGTCTGCTGGATCTCACCGTGGTCACGCGCATGGATGACGCGTCCGCGCATGCGGCGGCGCGATTCGGCACCACGCGATTCGTTCCGATCGCCGACGCCGCGCGGCCCGTCGTCTTCTGGGATCACTGGTATGGCGCGCTGACCAGACGAATCATCCCCGGCTATGTGCCCTCGAACTCGTATCAGCGCAATGTGGCGCGGCTGATCGATCCTGCTGATTTCGACGCGATCGTGCTGGAGGCCGGCCCGCTTCCGGTGCCGAATGTGACGGCGAAGCGGTTCTCGAATCGCCTGTGGTATCACCTGCATCATGTGATCGACGCTCCCGTGTCCAATAACGCGTATCGCCACGTCATCGGCGTCAGCGATTTCGCATGCGCACGGTTCCGCAGCCTGTGCCGCAACGCCGCCGGTCTTGCTCCCGATGTGACGACCGTGCGCAACGGCATCGATCTGTCGCGGTTTTCCGCGCTTGCCACGCGCTCCAAGGCCGCGTTCGAAAGCAGGCGACAGGTGCGTCGGCAGTTGGGATTCGATCAGCAGGACTGCGTGGTGATGTACTGCGGGCGGCTGATCGAGGAGAAAGGCGTGCGCGAACTGCTTCAGGCGATGACGATGCTCGACGGCACCTGCGTCGGCAGTTCGGCTGACGACACTCCGATCAGACTGATGGTGGTGGGCAGCTCGGATTTCGCCCCATCGACCGCCACCGCGTACACGCGGCAGCTGCATGCTCTTGCACGGCGGCTGGGAAGGCGCGTGGCGTTCACCGGATTCGTGCCCAATGATCGGCTGTGGCGGTATGCGGCGGCCGCGGACATGCAGGTGGTGCCGTCGATGTTCGAGGATGCGGCGCCGACCGTCTGCATGGAGGCGATGGCCTCGGGACTGCCGCTGGTGGTGACGCAGTCGGGCGGCATCGGCGAATACGTCTCCGCGCAGTGCGCGTTGACCATACCGCGCAACGGCGATGTGGCCGCGCATCTTGCCCGGGCGCTGACTGATCTCACCGCCGATCCGCATCGGCGTGCGGCGATGGGCGCGGCGGCGCTCGTCAGGGCGCAGGAATTCTCCCGGGAACGGTTCTATCATCGGTTCGCGGACGCACTGCGGCGGGATTGCGAGCTGCAGAGCGACCGATCGCAGCCTGACCGGCCGCAGTCTATGCAACCGGCCGTTCGCTCCGCTTTGCAGCAGGAGGGACGGCAATGACCAGCATGACGGACACCGTGACAGACACCGTAATGAACACCGTGGTGAACACCGCAACATCAGACATTCTCGTCAGCGTGATCGTGCCGGTGTATCGCACGGAACGCACCATCGAGCGATGCGTGGACAGCATTCTGGCGCAATCCCACAAAGCGCTTGACGTGCTGCTCATCGACGACGGATCGCCTGATTCCTGCCCGCGGCTGTGCGATCGCATGGCACAGGGCGACGCACGCATCCGCGTGATCCATCAGCCGAACAAGGGTCTTTCCGAAGCTCGCAACACCGGAGTCAAGGCCGCACGCGGACGGTTCGTGGCGTTCGTCGACAGCGACGACACCGTAGCCCCGGATTTCATCGCCTCCATGCTCGCCGTCGCAGTGGACGCGGACGCCGACCTGGTGCTCTGCGGGTTCGCCGTCGAGCGGCACGGCGGCATCGTGCGGCTCCCCGGCCTGAACGAGCCGATGGAGCCACGACGGTTCATGCGCTACATGTTCACGCAGGACGATCATATTCCGCGATTCTCCGTGGCATGGAACAAACTGTACGAACGCGGCCTGTGCGAGCGGGTTCCTTTCCCCGCGGGCCGTCTCTACGAGGATTCGGCCACCTATTACCGGTTCGTCGATCAGGCGCGGCGCATCGCCTTCGTGAACCGCCCACTGTACTGCTACACCGATAATGCGGATGGCATCATGCGTCGGCGCATCGATCTGCGCGCGTTCGACGGGCCGCGCGCCTCGCTGGATCAGACGGCCTTTCTGATCGAACACGGATACGACCCCGACACGATCCGGGTGTCGATGAGGCAGCTTGCGCTGGATTGCGCGCACACGGCGAGTGCGATGCGGAAGCATCATGTGGCCGGATGGCGGGCGCACTGGCGCGTACTGCGCGCGGAGGCGCTTGATCTGTCTGCGCAACTCGGGGGGCGCGCCGAATCAGGCGGGAGCGCGCAATCAGCCGAGAGCACGCAACCAAGCGGGCGCGCGCAACCAGATACGAGGATTTCACCAGCGCGTCGAGCGGCGTTCCGCACAGCCATATGCCACCCGCTGCTCATGGCGGCCGCCCTGCGCGCAGTCTCCATCGCGGCCGGGCTGCGAACAAGGAGGGCTTCGCCGGCAGCCGGTCCCGCTGCAGCGCCATCCACGTGAACATCCCCGCCATCCCCGCCATCCGCATACGGCATCCGCTACGGCATCAATCCGCAATCGGCATCAATCAACAGCAAACCGCCAACAGCACCGAGTTCGGAATCGAGTTCTGGCATTGGACCACAAACGACAATTCATCCTCAACCTCATCGCGAGCCTGCTGTCCTTCGCCGCGAATCTGGGCATCGGCTTTCTGCTCACGCCGTTCATCGTGCAGCGGATCGGCGCCGAGGCATACGGATTCGTGGGTCTCGCCAACACGATGGTCAACTATGCGGCGCTACTGACGCTGGCGCTCAACTCGGTTGCCGGACGATTCATCACCGTCGCCTACCATAAGGGCGACAAGGCCGCCGCCGACAAGTACTTCACCTCCACGCTGTCCTCGAATCTCGTCATCGTGGCCGTGCTCACGCTGGTGTGCATACCACTGATCTGGAATCTCGACCATGTGATCAACATCTCCCCCCGACTGGTCGGCGATGTGAAGCTGCTGTTCGCGTTCATCGCCATCAATTTTCTGCTCTCCACGCTTTCCGCCGTGTTCACGGTCGCCACATTCATCAAGAACAGGCTCTACTTGAGCAGCATCGCCAACATCATCGCCATCGCCGCCAAAGTCGTCACCTTGGTCGCGATGTTCGGCACACTGCCCGCCATGGTCTGGTACGTGGGCTTGGGCACCGCGCTGGCGACCCTGATCACGCTCATTGCGAACTGGCTGTACACCAGGCGTCTCGTGCCCGAACTGCGGTTCGTGCGCCGCGGCTTCTCATGGCGGGCGATCCGGGAGATGCTGGCCGCCGGCATATGGAATTGCGTGGTCAAGCTTCAGCAGATTCTCCAGTATGGGCTGAGTCTGCTCGTCGCCAATCTGATGATCAGTCCGCATCTGATGGGACTGCTGTCGATCGCGCAGCTGATCCCCAGTGCCATGTCGAATCTGCTGGGTGCCGTCACCGGCCTGTTCTCGCCCGATCAGACCCGATTCTTTGCTCAGGGCCGTGGCGATCTGCTGATGCGCGAGCTCAAATCGGCGATGCGCATCAGCAGCGTGTTCGTCAACGTCGTGTTCGTGACGCTGCTGATCGTAGGCGAGGATTTCATCCGACTCTGGCAGCCCGGTCAGGACGTTCGCACCATCACCATCCTCATGCAGCTGACCATGGTCGGATTCTTCCTTTCGGGAGTCGCCTCCACACTGCAGGGCGTGCCGCTGCTGGTCAACCGTCTCAGACGGTATTCCATCGGCTGGCTGGTCTGCGGTGCGCTGTCGTTCCTGCTGATGCTCGTCGGCGTGCTGTTGTTCCCATCCGATGCCATCTACGTGGTGGCGGCGACGCCTCAGCTCATCGGCTTCATCGCCAACCTCACATTCGTGCCGATCTACGCTTCGCGCTGCCTCGCATTGCCATGGTTTGTGTTCTATCCCATCTATGCGCAATATGCAGGGGCCACCATTGCGGCGGCCGCGGCATGCGCCGTTGTGCGAGGCGTGCTGCCGTTCGACATATCCTCATGGGCGATGCTGATCATCGCATGCATGATCTGCGCGTTGGTCACGATCGTCACGGACATTCTGCTGCTGCTCGGCACCCGCGAGCGCTCGATCATCACCGAAGCCATCGCGAAGAGGCTACGCCGCCGCTAACCTCGGCGCGCTCCCCTACCGACGAGACAGCTTGCCGCCGATCTTGCCACGCACCAGGCCGATGAACTCGGCGCGTTCGGCCTTGTCGAATGCGATCACCACGTTCGCGCACAACGCCAGCGCGCCGCACACCGCGGCAGCGACGATCAGACCAAACCAGCCGGTCGGCACGTGCACGAACCGGTACGCCACACTGATGACCATCACCGACGTCACGCACAGGCATCCACGGAAGATCGCCTTGTAGAACGTGGTCCACGGCACCTCCAGACAGTGCGCCGCATAGATCGGCGTGAACGTGAGGTTGCGCGCCAAAACCATCACAAAAGACACAAGCGGAATCGTCCAAATGCCGAGAGAAGTGAATTTAAGCAGGACAATCACTAGCAGCACATTGACAACACCGATCACCAGCCACACCAACGCTGGCACCTTGAGCTTGTTTGTCACCGTGTACACGTTATAGATCGTGTTGATACTGCATGTGACGATCAAAGGCGCTAATGTGAGTATTGACAGCGTCTGCAACAGATTCGCATCCTGCCCAGGAACCCACACGCGGTAGAAATCGCCGCCAAAAATGATCAGATAGCCGAGCGGAATGGTCAACACCGCGCCCATCACCTTGATCGAGAACATGATGCTGTCAAGCAGCTTGCCCTGCTGCCTCTTGGCATAGTAGATCGTGAACTGCGGGATGAACACGCCAACCATCATGACGACAATCTGCTGAATGAACGTGGGTAGCATCTTGACCAGTGAATACTCGCCCGCCGCCTGCGCCCCGACGAACATGTTCATCAGCAGCAGATCAAGCATCGTGAGTAATACAGTGCTCAGCTCGTTAACCGAATTCCATACGCCGGAGCTGAGCAGCTCCTTGACCGCGCCCCAGCGGAATTTGCCGCGGTTGAGCCGCAGTTCGGGCACCAGTTTGCGCGTGTAGTACACGTTCGTCGCCCAGATCCACACGTTGACGATGAGCATCGTGGCGGTGACGAAATAGATCTTCGGCTGCAACAACGTGAACAATGCGATGAGCACCACCGCGCGGATCACATTGCCTTCGATGCCTCGCCTCGCGCTCAGATCAAGCCGATTGCGGATGAAGAACGCGCAGCCGAACACCGACAGCACCAGTCCGCCGATCAGTCCGATGAACGAGAACATGAACGTCAGCTGCACGTCGCCGACCAGACCGGCCGGAATATTGAGGAAGTCGTTGACGCACAGCACCACGGCCACGGAGGGGATGAGCAGAATCAACGCGAGGATGATGTTGGCGACGAGCACCGAATTGAAATACTCGTTCGCCTTCGCATTGTTGCCTCGGTTGATCTCGATCGAGATGAACCGGGAGGCCATCGAGTTGAGCGCCACGGTGATGATGTTCGTGTATCCGATGAAGTTGTTCGCCAAGGGCACGAAGCCGTACGCCTCCGCGCCCAGCGTGCGGATGATGTACGGCGTAAGCACGAAGCTCACGCCGAACTGCACGCCGAAGGCGATCACGTTCGCGATCATGTTCACCGCAAGTCGTTTGCGTTCACCCATCCGTCATCTCCTGCCCATGCCACGCATGTTCACACCCACATGCTTCCTATGTTGCGGTCGTTCTTGCTGCCACTGGTTGGTATGCTGATGTCTGCCGCACCGGCCTGTCGCCGGTTCATTCATGTCTTCCGTATCATGTCACACCCACTGCCCAGCGCAGGAAACTCGGGGCGGCATTCCCGGTCTGCTTCCTGATTCCATACGATTCCATACGACCATCCACATAAGAAACGCCCCAAAAGTACACCTCGAAAGCATCTGTAGGGGTCAAAGTCGTCATTTTTTGCAAGAATGACCCCTATAACTCGATGATTCCCATCGATGTCGCCTTGGATGGCGGGCACAGAGCGAAGGGGCGCAGAGGCTGCACGTTCCGATTCACGTTTTTCACCATGATTCGGCACGTTTGATTCACGTTTTTACACATCTTGGTACTTGGCGAACGCGGTGGCGCATGCGGTTGCGCTAAGGCTGAGTATCGGCGCGAGTCTTCGCGCGCAGTTGCGCTCTGACACATCACCGCCTATCGGCATACACCTAATCCGCTTGCGTTGCTATACTGGCTTGCGCCTGTGGCGCGCGTGAGAGGTTATGCGCCGCGCCGTTGACATGAAGGAGGCAAACGCTCATGCCCATGCCAGCCGGTCTCACACTTGCATTGCGTTCACTGATCGGAGACGGCCGCTATCACATCCTGCGCGAAAAGGCCGCCTGCGCAGAAGGATACCAGCGCTACGCCGACCTGTTCCGCCGTACGCCATCGCCACGCAGCATTCTGCTGTGCTGCCCGGAGCATTGCAATATCGGCGATCATACCATCGCATATAATGAACACCAATTTCTAGCTGAATCCGATCACTCTCTGCAGGAATTCGGCGGTAATTATGGCAAAAACGCGCAGATTCACCCCCTAGTTCATCACGCCTGTAAAGACACTTAACCGTATTTCAACAAAACAACTCTAAAGCACACATAAATAAATCAAGCAAAGGATTATTGATGATTCATATCATCCATCGTATGGCATCCATCGCCGCCAACGAAAAGCAAATCTGCTCGATCAAACACGCTATTCGAACTCGTCAAGGACACAACATTTTCGTGTTCGGTTCGCCATATCATTCTAACCTCGGCGATCAGGCTCAGAGCTACTGCATCGAACGATGGGCTAACCGGAATTATCCGGAATATCAGGTGTTTATTTTTGATACGCAATTCATTACATTCCATAAATACCAATTGCTGTCAATGGTACGCAAGGAGATTCAACCGACCGATAAAATCTTCCTGCATTCCGGTTACCACACCACAGACCTGTACATGTTGGAAGAAAATATGCAACGCCATGTGGTGCAAATGTTTCCGGACATGCGCATCGTAATACTACCACAAACCATTTTCTACAAAAAGCCAAATGAGGCCGTGATAGCCGAGCGTATTTACAATGCGCATCCTAATCTTCATTTTCTGTGTCGTGACGATGTGTCATATGAGAAAGCACAGCAGATGTTTCCGCATGCACATCTACTTAAGTTCCCTGATATTGTCACAACTATGATTGGGACACAACATTATGATCATGAGCGTAAAGGTATCCTACTCGTGATGCGCAATGATAAAGAGGCATTCTATAAACCTGAACAAATTCAACAACTTAAGAGTAATCTCTCTGACATCGATGTCGTGGAGCAAACAGACACCACCGTTGATTTAGATGCGCGATACATCATTGCTCATCGACAGGAGGTGCTGGAAAAAACATGGGACAATTATTCCCGGTATCGTGTGATCATCACTGACCGTTATCATGGCACGATTTTTTCATTGGTAGCAGGAACTCCGGTGCTAGTGCTTTCGTCAACAGATCATAAGCTTAGCTCTGGAGTCAAATGGTTTCCTCCGGAATTCTCTCAATATGTAAAATTTATTCCTGAATTGCGTGACATCAAACCAAATATCGAACAAATATACAACACCGACCTTGACTATTACCTACCCCCATATTTTGAAGATAACTATTACACGAAACTTAAAACTCTCATCGGAGACTAGTAGTATATAATCATTCACCTATCAGGAAGCAGGTTTGTATCCTCATGTTTCATCCAGCATCATTTTTCAAAAATAATATTAAGCGTATTATACCAAAATCAACATATAAGAAGTTGAAGCATTCAAAAAAACTACACGAACTTAAGCAGTATTATAAGTGGCAGTTCTCATCATTTGCTCGCTTCTCTGCAATTCCGGGAGGCAATGAAGGACTAGAACAACTCACATGTCAACTGCAATATCATTCTCATGAAATAGAAAAGGGGCTGAGCCACAACAACTTCCGCGCAGGATTTGGACGGCGAGCTATAACTGAGCTAACCCATAGTATGCGCCTGTGGATGCAGCATAACTACCCAATGGAAGCATTTGCAATGCGCGAGGCTCTTGGAGTACTTAAAGCATATGAGGATAAGCATGCAAAGGTCGGTAGCGCATTACCACTTTTTTACAATGACCTTATTGCCGGCTTCGAACAAGAAATCCGCAATGCAGATACCGATCACTGCGGTGCGTCACTATTCACACGCAAACCAAACGATCCACACCGCACCTATAAAGCTGTGCTAGAGGATCGCTGCAGCCTGAGAGATTATTCTGAAGAACCCGTCAATCTCGATGAACTCATCGAAGCCGGACAGCTAGCAATGCGAGCACCCTCTGTATGCAACAGACAATCAGTACGCTTATACATTAGTACGAATCCTGATATCATTCATAAAGCTATGAGCATCCAAGCCGGCATGTATGGGTACAAAGAACCTCCTGCGGTTATGATAATCACATCCACACTCACTTCGTTCATTGACCCAACAGAACGCAACGAACCATGGGTAGATGGCGGACTCTTCTCGATGGCGCTACTTGGCGCTCTAGAAGCGCAAGGACTTGCAGCTTGTCCTCTTAACGCCATGTTTGAGCAACGACGCGAAAACGCGATCAGACAAGCACTCCCGATCCCCCCCGATGAAGTACTCATCATGTTTGTCGCAGTAGGACACAAGCCAGAAAAAACTCTGCATCCTATGTCCACTCGTCGTGATTGGCACGATATCATCACCATACTGAAATAGAAATATACGCATAGAGTTATCGGCGTATTGCACTGACTATTCGATCACGACGTGCACCGATAACTGTTCGTATCCAATCGTGGACAGCTTGTCTTTTGCTTGTAAAAGCAAAAGACAAGCAAAAGAGATTATCGTTGGAATCAAGCCGTTCTGCGGCGTTTGATTAGGGTGAAGGCGAGTAGAGAGCCAAAAGGAAAACGAAAGAAGTGGAACGCCGTAATCTCAACCACTGGCCGAGATCACACATCATCCTCTCCTCCGACTCACCTTTAGGTACCGTCTTCTAGGTTTTACCGCATTTGACAGCCTGAGAATCAGACGATGCCGGCCATGTACAGCGGCATGTCCTTGATCGCGCCGGCATCGTGATATCGCCGAGTAGAGAACCGGAACGCCTTGGGAAACCCGTATTTGCGCACGGCGACGATGAGCGACTTCGCCTGTGTATGGTCCCCGGCCTTCACTTCCACGGGCACGATCTCACCATGCTCCTCGTACAGGAAGTCAAGCTCGCCGCTGGAGTTCGCAGCCGACCAATAATAGGGGGATCCAGTGAGCTTGACCGCCAACTGCTGACAAACGAACTGTTCGATAAGCGCCCCCTTGAACTCACGAAACAGTGCATCGCCTTCGATAAGGACGCGCACGTCCAAGCCGCTCATGGCCGCGAGCAGCCCCACATCCAGACAATACAATTTGAATGCCGCACCGTCACGATAAGCCGTCAGCGGTTTCAACGGCACGCTCACACGAGGCACCTCAAGCACCAACGACGAATCCTTCAGCCACTGGATCGCCAGCTCATAATCCTTGCCTCGCCCACCGGAACGAACGGCACCATAGATGAACTTCTTGTTTTCCCGAGCAAGCTGAGCTGGCAGCGAATCCCACACCTGATTCAGTCGCAATGTGAACGAAGGCCCCAACGACCCCGAATCGGTGTGTTTGGAAAAATCATCGCGATAATCGGAAAGCAGCGTGTTCTGCATCTCACGAATACCATCAAAATCCGCATTGGGAAACGTCTCAGCAAATCTACGAACGACATCCGGCATGCCACCGACGTATAGGTAATATCCGAGCCAAGTCATCACCTTGTCGTGCATGAGCTCAATAAGCGCAAAATCCTGAGATGAGAGCATATCCGCCATAGCCTGTTGCCCACAGGCATAAAGGAACTCCAAAAACGACATCGGATACAACTTCACACGTTGCAGCTTGCCGACGGGGAACGGAGTACCGGGATGAATGGCAATGCCCAGGCTCGAACCGGTGGCCAGCACATGATACTGCGGAGCCGTCTCGGCAAAGGTCTTCAACGACAGCAATGCGCGGGGCACCTCCTGCACCTCATCGAGAACAATGAGCGTGTTCTCTGGGACGATTCGAGTTCCGGACTCGATGGACAGCGCCGGAATCAAACGATCAATGGTGATATCTCCGGCGAACAACGCCCGCATGGCCGCGTTGTCGAAAAACGAAACATAGGCCACATTATCGTAGTGCGTGCGGCCGAATTCGTTGGCAAGCCACGTCTTGCCTACCTGACGAGCCCCTTCCAACAGCAGTGGCCTTCGTCGGGGTGACTGCTTCCATCGTTCAAGATCTTGCATCAGGAAACGCTTCACAACAACCGTCCTCACATTTTCAGGCACACTTTTCTATCAATGATATACATTTTCAGGCGGACTTTTATAGAGGCAAGCTAGATTTTCAGGCGCACTTTTGACCAGTCCAAGCACATTTTCAGGCGCACTTCCACTGGACATCTGTGCACGTGAGCGGACATGGGAGCTCCAAGCCGATAGACGCCAAGCATATTCGACTCTCGAAAACCGAGTCTTCGTCAGCGCGCGTCAAATCTCACGGCTCCCATCGCAAGGAACACGGATCATCGAATCTTTGGCACCACATCCACATCCATCCAGCACACTCCCATTCAGCAATTTGGCCGCCAAACGCTCTGAATCCACAACATCCTCACCACATCCTCATAGAACAGATGGGCTCCACAGGCGGCGAGGACGCTTCTCTTTGCTTCTCTTTTGCTTTTGAAAGCAAAAGAGAAGCAAATGGCAGGCAAAAGAGATTATCGTTGGAATCAAGCCATTTTGCGGTGCCTGATTAGGGTGCATGCGGGTAAGGAGGCAAAAGAAACGGACGCAAGCCGCCAGTCGGACCCGCTAGCCAGATACATTTTCAGGCGCACTTTTATAGAGGTAAGTCACATTTTCAGGCGCACTTTTGACCAGTCCAAGCACATTTTTCAGGCGCACTTCCACTGGGCATCTGTGCATGCGAGCGAACTCCACATCAAGAAGTCAGAGGATACGATTCGCTTACACTTCGTTCACGCCCCGCTCATACCCGTATTCCCAGCGGCCGTCACATCAACATGATTCGCGATTAAGATACTCACGAGTATCATACTCATGAGTATCTTATCCACCATCCGCCCGGCAGCGCGGACGCCTCGGAGGGGACATCTACGATACGCCTTCGCTATCGCAGCCTTCTGAGTTCGAGAATCTCTTGCGCAGCTGTCCGTCGCCGCGCAAGAAAAGCTCAAAACAAACCCGGAGTCCGAGAAAAACTTGCGCGGAGAGTAGGCTTAGACAGTGGGCTTAGCGCAAGATAATCTCGAAAACACCCTTAAGCCCGAGAAAACCTTGCGCAACCGCCAGCCCCAGCGCAAGAAAATCTCGAAACAAACCTAGAGCTCGAGAATACCTTGCGCTGAGAGCGGACTTAGCGCAAGGTATTCTCGAAATGGCCGATTCCTTCGAGAAAAACTTGCGTAACAGCGATCAGTCGCGGACCAGGAAGACCCAACACAGTGCTGCGCGCGGAGACAGCGCAAGACAATCTCGAAATCACCCTTAAGTTCGAGAAAACCTTGCGCAACCGCCAGCCCCAGCACAAGAAAATCTCGAAACAAACCCCAAGCCCGAGAAAAACATGCGCTGGGAACG
>NZ_RQSP01000010.1:2419-4096 GCF_009078285.1 Bifidobacterium jacchi | reverse complement strand
TTGCGCGGAGAGCGGGCTCAGCGCAAGAGAATCTCGAAATGGCCGATTCCTTCGAGAAAAACTTGCGCAGAGGACCACGCGAATCCCGGACTCCCCGGGCTCCCACTCAGGTAGTCCTCGCCCCGGAACGCCCCGGAACGGGAAACGAGCATAGGCCTCCGCAAGCTGAACGCGGAGAACCGGGCAGCACTGCGCCCTGGAACGGGACCGGGCATAGGAACTTCAAACCGATAGGCGCCAAGCCCATTCGGCCCTCGACAATCTCATGGTCTATATCGACCAGCCCCAGTCTCACGGTTCGCCTCACAGGAACCGCGGTTCACCGAATCACTGAATCTTGGGCACTCCCGCATCCATCAGCTTGGCCGTCAAACGTTCAGGATTCATTACATCCTCATAGAACAGATGGACCACAGAAACATGCTGCTCTTTAAGATGACGTTCACGGCGGCGTTCGTAATCAAGCTTCGCCTGAAGACTGGCACGATTCATATTCGAGACATCGGCATACTTGGCCATGCCATCATATTCCGCCGCAATAATGCGTCCATCATAAAGCCGCCAACAGTAATCGACACGATACCGCATGTCAGGATTGTTCGGATTGTCGAATTCCACCTGAAGCGACGGCACGGCGAATCCGCACTCGATAATGCGACCGCGCGTCACTGACTCTCCCCCATTCTCAGATCCGGGATCGGCATATCGAAGCAAGCGCAGCACAGGATCCTCATCGCAACCTGATGTCAACGCTATCGTGCGGATATCACCATCGGTCACGCGTCGCATTCGCAGCGCCGAATCATATATGGCGAGCGCATGAGAGAATGGCAACGATGCGCAATCCACAAGCGTGCGCGCGGGGGAGGTGACCGGAATTCCCCGACATTGCCATTGGGGGATTCCCGACATATATATCCGATGCAATCGTTTGTGGTCCCGTCCAGTAACGGCACCGGTGCTCGCAATGTGCACCGTACCATCGTGCAGCGAATACGAATGTTGGAATCCGTAGATGCACGCAGCAGTGAGTCCGGCGAACGTCCATTTCGGATGCCGCAGCATCAGAGCACCCACGACGTGATGTTGACGCTCGTCCAAGGTCAATGAATTCCAATACTGACTGCTCGCATACAGGTTGGGGTACGGGCAGACAAGCTCCAAAGAGTCCACCCGACGCCGCAGCGCATAATACAGTGAATCGTTGATGCCGCCTATGGCGCATCGATGCTCGCGCTCTGCCTCCTCCAGCAAACGGGAGACTCGATCATGTTTCCTCATGCGATGACCGTATATGTCCGCGTGAATGCACGCAAGCTCAACAGGGTGATGTGGTCGGAACCTCAGCAATTCTCCAAAAAATGTGGACACGTGTGGACAACTCTGTGGATAACACTGTGCGGTGCCAAGGAATAGGTCAAGGAATAGGTCAAGGAATAGGTCAAGGAATAGGCCTAAGCTGCACTCCCATGTAACCTAGCGAGACCCAGCACGGGGCTGCGCGCGGAGCAGCGCAAGAGAATCTCGAAATCACCCTTAAGTTCGAGAAAACCTTGCGCAACCGCCAGCCCCCAGCGCAAGAAAATCTCGAAACAAACCCCAAGCCCGAGAAAAACATGCGCTGGGAACGGACTTAGCGCAAGGTATTCTCGAAATGGCCGATTCCTTCGAGAAAAA
>NZ_RQSP01000010.1:2152-2323 GCF_009078285.1 Bifidobacterium jacchi | reverse complement strand
CTTGCGTAACAGCGATCAGTCGCGGACCAGGAAGACCCAGCACGGGGCTGCGCGCGGAGACAGCGCAAGATAATCTCGAAACAAACCCGGAGTTCGAGAAAAACTTGTGCGGAGAGTAGGCTTAGCGCAAGAGAATCTCGAAATCACCCTTAAGCCCGAGAAAAACTTGCG
>NZ_RQSP01000010.1:0-2047 GCF_009078285.1 Bifidobacterium jacchi | reverse complement strand
GCGGAGAGCGGGCTCAGCGCAAGAGAATCTCGAAATGGCCGATTCCTTCGAGAATCTCTTGCGCTGGGAAGCGCGCTGGGGAGTGGTGCCAAGGAATCACACGGGGAAACAGAGTCGACGATCAACCGCCCGATGAGGATAAACTGCGGTGCCACCAGCGCAACCGCCATGGCCGGCACCCGCACCCACATCGTTAACACCAGACGCCAAGCCCCACGGTCAACGGCACTACTGGCACCACCAGCTCCATCGGCGCCACCAACCCGTCAGCGGGGCCAACAACCCGTCAGCGGCGCTTGCGGCCGAGTACGCCGGGAAGCCACCGATTCATGATCTCGGCGCACGGCGTGCAGATCGCCAGATTGATCAGGATCGCACCCAACGCGCAGGCAAGCCGCATACCGACATCCGCCGATGTCGCGTCAAGACCGACAAAGCCAAGCAGCCAGGGAATCAGCCACGGATATATCGGCGCATTGATGCAGTAGAACACCAGCGTGTTGCGACCCCAATACGCCAGCAGCCCTCCGAGCACTCGGTCCAGCGGCCTGCAATCCGCGATGGTGCGGCACAACGCGAACACCATCCAGATTCCGGCAAACGCCCCGATCACAAAGCACAGCGGATTGCCCAAATCATTCATATACGGATTCACCGCACCGCGGAACACGCGCGAATCCAGCCATACCGCCGCAATCAACAACGCACAGGCCGGAATGATCGCCCACGCGCGCAACGCGCGATGCAGTCGGTCAGCATACGGGCGCAATGCCACGCCGACCACGAAGAAGCCGGACATCGACAACGCAACATCGCCGCACCACGGAAGGACGACATGCACGAACGCGCTGTACAACCATCCCAACGCCAGCAGCACCGCCGAGACCAGAATCAGCGCGACGAACCTTCGGCCGCCATCCAATCCCAGACTGGTCACCACTCGAAGCAGCACATAGCCGCCGATCTCAATGACAAACAGACAGACCAGAAACCATGGAATGCTACCGAATCCTTCACGCCCGCGAAGATTGACCGCGTAACCAGCGAACCATGTGAGATACCTACCAATCGACCATCGTTCGCCGCCGAGCGCAACGCTGATCAGCCGTTCGATGAGAAACGTCACGACGGACAGGAACAGACCAGGAATCAGCAGCGTACGCACCTTGTTCCACAGGAACGGCGGAAATGACGCGTATCGGCGAATCGAGAACACGAATCCGGAGAGAAGAAAGAACACCATCATGTCATAGGCTGAGACCACTGCGGACAGACTGTCCGGCGCGGCGCTGTGCATGATGAACACGCCAAGAATCGCAACCGCCTTTGCGTAATCGACCCACGCGATGCGCTTCGTTGCGGCAGCCGGCGTGGCGGTTGCAGAAACCGAGATGTTACCGACTGAGCTACCGACGGGCGCAGCATTCTCTCTCATTCACATACCTCCAAGCGACTGATCGCATTGCGCAGCCGATGCACCGCGACAGCACCGGCAACATGCAGACCGCGAACTCATACGCATACTAGCCCATAGCGCCGTCTTTGATTCACACCGCGCCGAGCCGCGCTCGCGGCACATATAATACAGGAGGAACTGAGGAACTGAGGTGATTCATCATAGGTGAATCCGCAATAGGGGAAGCCACAGGAAGAACAGGAAAAAGCGAACCATGGGGACGCAGCATAACGCATCGCAGCAGGCCATAGCACATCCGGCGCATCCGGCAACGCCACGTACTCTGTACCCGATTCTGGACTCGCTCAAGTTCGTGCTGGCGTTCTTCGTGATCGCCGAGCACACTGCGGTGCTTTCCTCGCTGCCTAGCGTCTGGCTGCATATCGGCCAGTCACTGCTCTGGCCGGCGGTCGACATATTCTTCGTCATCTCAGGTTTTCTGTGCTTCGACAAGGCCCAGCCCCCCCCCGATGACGAACAGCGCCGGGCGGGTTCCAGTGATCGTTGCAACACCTGACCGACCGACGGGAGGAACAGGTGGGCAGGTGGTTGTTCGAGGGCGTGGAGTACGCGACGAGGTCGCAGATGTGC
>NZ_RQSP01000009.1:61002-84537 GCF_009078285.1 Bifidobacterium jacchi | reverse complement strand
CCAATCGCGATTTGTTTTGTTTGGCGACAGAAAATCGTACACAGGACACGGGCCATGCCCTCTACCTCAAGCCAAAACCAAAGTGCGCAAAAAATCGGGCCTTATCGCATGATCGGCGTGTTGAAAAAGGGTGTAAGATATAATTACAATATACGAGATCGATCAGAAATCTCCCGCCGTTCAGCGTTGAACGGGCTCTGCTCCTAACAACTTCATTTTAAGGCAATTTAAGGAAAACCGATGAAGCGTCAAGTCTGTAGTTTTTTCTCACGTTAGTGCTATGCATTATAGGAATTCCACTTGTTTCCACGTCAACTGCATCAGCCGTCGACGTCGATGATGGCGTTTCAATTGCTGGCCTCAAATACGGGGAAAGCGTCAAAAGCACAATTGTCAAACGAGAAACGAGAGTGATTACTACCATCCCCCAAGGACAATTGCCGGGCGGATATAAGCTGCCAAAGGGAAGTAGCGTGTCGGTCAATCCTAACGCTGGAGGCTCCATGTCCTTCAGCGTTAGTGTCTCATGGGGTGTATTTACGATTGGAACGAGTGTCGGCTATGTTCAAGGAGGAGTGTCATCCATTACTATAGCCCTTCCCAGTCCAAATTACCAAATTATTATTTAGGGTAAAGTTAAGGAGGACTTACGAAATACGAAGAGTAAAAACGATCATTATGAGTATGGTGTATATAAATACACACAGTATGCGACTCATAAAAAACCTATCAGCGTTGAGGGGGTCGCGGTAAGAGTCTGAAATAATGCCAAGTATTGTCGATGACAATATCATTCGATGACAATATCGGCAATGCTTGGCAATTGCAATGTGTAATAGCAATGGAAGGGAGCCCGAGGTGAAAGATAGTCGTTTCTTTGCACATGCCTATAAGGGCGGTATAAGGCTGTTGATACCGATAGTCGTATTGTTGGGTTTTGTCGTAACCGCATATATTGTGCAGACGGCGACCGAGGTGACGGGGGAGGGAGTTCAGAACTCCATCTACGCGCTGGACCGGCACACCACGGTCGATGAACTGGAACAGGCAGGCTATCGCACGGTGAAACCGGACAACGCCTCCATCATCTCTGCGTTCTTCGATGACGTGAAGTCGAGCAGGCAATCGGTGCTTCGTCTCATTGAATCCGACGATGGACAGCCCATTGTGCGTGTGTTCATGTTCGACCCATACGAGCAGGGACTGGATATTGACGATCATGGTGTGCGTTTTTCCGACCCCGGCCAGATTCGCGAATGGCGGTATGACATCAGCAACAGACGATGGCTCGAATGCGATGCACGTTATTCCCGTAACTTCGACACCGCGAGGGATGACGGTACCGTGACCGTTACGCTGACATCCATCCCCGTGAGCATATACGCGCCGCACTATATGCACGGCACATCCTGGGACATGCCGAATGGAACGTTGCGCTACCCCGAGGCCTAGTCTCTTCTCGCATGCGTTCGTTTCGGCGCGGTGAATGCGCGTTTTATCGTGTTTCATGCATCCACGGTGCAGAATCCGCCTCACCGTGGGCATGATCTTGGGCAGCGAAGCGATCGGGATCAGGTGGAGCCGGTCATAGAGAAAACGTATAGGCACGCCGGTGCCGCCGGTGCCGTTTGCCGGTATGCTGGGCGAACATGGCCGCAGGGAATGCCGCCGCGCACGCCCGCTGCGCACACGCTGTGCGGTGCGCGGCGCGTGCGGCGCAACGCCGGCATGGGATGCTGATGAGCGACACGGCGACGATACATAGGGGGAGTGCATATGACGTTGGAGATATTGGATTGGCATGACGGCGACCTGCTCGCCAAGCCGGTGTTCGACAAGCTCAACGCGCTGGTCGCGGCCGGGGTGCCGGAGAGCAAGATCCTCGGCGTGACGATCAACACCGACGAGGAGTCGGACACCGACCTGTGGTGCCCGAAATACGGCATTCCCTTCGCCGTCACCGGCAACGTGGTGGTCGTGCACACGCACAAGACCCGCAAGGCGCCGCCCGAGTTCGCTGCCGCGTTCGTCACGGCGGACACGCGCGCCGACCTCAACGGCGTGGTCAAGCACACGTTGGAGGTCTCCAAGGTGAGCTTCGCGCCCATCGCCGACGCGGTGGAGGCCACCGGCATGGAATCGGGTGGCATGTCGCCGATCGGTCTGCCGGACGGCTGGCCGCTGCTGGTGGACCAGCACATCCTCTCGATTCCGAAGCTGTACTTGGGATCCGGAATCCGCCCGTCGAAGCTGGTGGTGGATGGCTCCATCTTCGACGACATTCCCGGGGTGACCTTCGTCGCCGGGCTGGGGCGGCCGCGCGAATAGTCGCCGGTGCAGCGGCGTTGGGGCGGCACCGCATTGCGATGGCGCTGCGTTGCACTGATGCTGGATTGCGTTGGTGATTCGCTGGCATGGCATTGCGTCGGCACGACGACATGCCGCGCCGGCCGATCCGCATCTCGATTGCGCATGTGATCTGTCTCACATGGTGAGTCGGCGGCCACGGGGGCATCGGTTCGGTAACGGGCAGCCGATATACTGCCCGCTATGTCAGATACGAAAGCAACGAACATCACAGCGCAATCGGGGGTGCCGGCGACCCCTCTGGTTCCGGACTCCGGATCCGGACATCCTCTCGTCGAGCTCACCCATGTGGAGAAGTACTTCGGCGATCTGCACGTGCTCAAGGACATCAACCTGACGGTCAACAAGGGCGAGGTGCTGGTCGTGATCGGCCCCTCCGGCTCCGGCAAGTCCACGATGTGCCGCACCATCAACCGTCTTGAGACCATCGATTCGGGAGACATCCGCATCGACGGCAAGGCGCTGCCGCAGGAGGGCAGGGAGCTGGCGAGCCTGCGCGCCGAGGTGGGCATGGTGTTCCAGTCGTTCAACCTGTTCGCCAACAAGACCATTCTCGACAACGTCACGCTCGCGCCGATCAAGGTGCGCCACATGAACAAGACCGAGGCCGAGCACTTGGCGATGGATCTGCTCGCCCGCGTCGGCGTCGACTCGCAGGCGAGCAAGATGCCGTCCCAGCTCTCCGGCGGCCAGCAGCAGCGCGTCGCCATCGCGCGGGCGCTCGCCATGAAGCCGAAGGTGATGCTGTTCGACGAGCCGACGTCCGCGCTGGACCCGGAGATGGTCAACGAGGTGCTTGATGTGATGGTCGAGCTCGCGCACGAGGGCATGACCATGATCTGCGTGACCCACGAGATGGGCTTCGCGCGCAAGGCCGCCGATCGCATCGTCTTCATGGCGGACGGGCGGATCCTCGAACAGAACACGCCGGACGAGTTCTTCGAGCATCCGCAGACCGAACGCGCCAAGGACTTCCTCTCGAAGATCCTCACCCACTGACAGCGAGGAGGTCATATGCAGCGACACATGCCATCACTCGTGAAACCGAACACATTCCCGAGGCCGGGCGTGCAGCGTGCGATCAGACGCGTGCTAGCCGCGCTCGCGGCGATCGCCTGCACGCTTTCGCTCGCCGCATGCGGGCAGAGCGAGGCGGGCAAGATCCGCATCGGCATCAAATTCGATCAGCCGGGTCTGGGATTCAAGAAATCCGGCACCTACGTCGGCTTCGACGTGGACGTGGCGCGCTACATCGCCAAGAAGCTCGGCTATTCGCCGGACGAGATCATCTGGAAGGAGGCGCCGAGCAAGCAGCGCGAGGCCATGCTCCAAAACGGTGACGTCGACATGATCCTCGCCACGTATTCGATCACCGACGAGCGCAAGAAGGCGGTCTCCTTCGCCGGCCCCTAT
The DNA here is from genome assembly GCF_009078285.1 of Bifidobacterium jacchi. Lineage (GTDB taxonomy): Bacteria > Actinomycetota > Actinomycetes > Actinomycetales > Bifidobacteriaceae > Bifidobacterium > Bifidobacterium jacchi. The sequence continues at coordinate 80,757 of NZ_RQSP01000009.1, read as the reverse complement.
TTCGTGGCCGGGCAGGATCTGCTGGTGCGCAAGGACGACCATTCGATCAACGGTCCCGAGGATCTCAACGGCAAGCGCCTGTGCTCGGTCACCGGTTCGACATCGGCCGCCACGGTCAAGAAGAAGTTCGCATCCGAAGTCCAGCTCATGGAGCAGCCGGGCTATGCGGAATGCGCCACCGCGCTGTTCTCCGGCATCGTCGACGCGGTGACCACCGACGACATCATCCTCGCCGGCCTCGCATCCGCGTCGCGCGGGCGCCTGCGCGTCGTCGGCCGGCCGTTCACGCAGGAATACTACGGCGTGGGCATCAAAAAGGGAGACAGCAAGTTCGCGGCCAAGATCAACAACGCCATCGTCGAAATGATCCAGGACGGCTCATGGACGCACGCGATCGAGGACAACACGCAGGGAACCGGCTACAGTCCGAACGACGAATACAATCCGCCGACGCCGACCGAGGGGGAGTGACATGGAGGGATTCATCGAACTGTTCCGCCAGTACGACTTGCTCGGCGCGTTCCTTGTCAACATCGAACTGACGCTGTGGAGCGCCCTGTTCTCCACCGTGCTCGGCGTGGTGCTCGTCATGATGCGCATCTCGCCGATCTCCTCGCTGCGCGCCGTCGCCGGCGCCTACGTGGAGCTGTTCAAGAACCTGCCGCTGACCATCATCATGGTGTTCATGGTGCTTGGCGCCTACGCGCAGCTCAAACTCAGCTTCTCCGACACGTTCGCCACGAACTTCTTCTGGCTCGCCGTGACGGGACTGAGCCTGTACACGGCCGCGTTCGTCTGCGAATCGTTGCGCAGCGGCATCAACACGGTGCCGATCGGCCAGGCGGAGGCGGCGCGTGCGCTGGGACTGAACTTCATGCAGTCGGCCACGCAGATCATCCTTCCGCAGGCGTTCCGCGGCTCGGTGGCGCCGCTCGGCAACACGCTGATCGCGCTGCTGAAGAACTCGACCGTCGCCGCGGCCGCATCCGTATCGACCGAGACGTCGTCGCTGATGAGCCAGATGATCGAATTCCGCCCAGACGTGATCATCCAGATCTTCCTGATCTTCGCGTTCGGCTACGTGATCCTGATCATCCCGATCGGCATGCTCACCACGTATCTGTCCAACAAGCTCGCCGTCAGGAGGTGACGACATGGCCGACACTGCAAATTCCGTACTGTTCGACGCGCCCGGTCCCAAGGGTCGGCGCACGATTCGCATCGTCAACTGGATCGCCGGCCTGCTGTTCGCCGGGCTGATCGTGCTGATCCTCATGCGCCTGCACAATCCGTCGGACGGCGAGAACCAGCTCAGCTGGGAGCTGTGGAAGCCGGCGCTGGAACGCGAGGCGTGGACCGACTTCTACCTGCCTGGCTTGTGGATGACCGTCAAGGCGTCCGTGCTCGCGGTGATCGGCGCGGTCGCGTTCGGCTTGGTGTTCGGAGTCGGCCGACTGCTGCCGAATGCGCTCATCCGCGGCGTATCCGCGGTGATCGTCGAATTCTGCCGAGCCGTTCCGGTGCTGCTGCTGATGATCTTCTTCTGGCGATGGTTCGCGTTCGCCGGCATGGCCAGCCCGTCTTACTGGGCCGTGGTGCTGGCGTTGGTGCTGTACAACGGATCGGTCGTGGCCGAACTCGTGCGCTCCGGTGTCGGCAATCTGCCGAACGGGCAGCGCGAGGCGGCGCTCGCCTTGGGATTGAGCCAGACGCAGTCGCTGATGCAGATCGAGGTGCCGCAGGCGGTGTACGCGATGCTGCCGGCGGCCGTGACGCAGCTGGTGGTGGTGCTCAAGGACACCGCGCTCGGTTCGATCATCATGTACACCGATCTGCTGCAGGAGTCGCGGCGACTGGGATCGATGTATTTCAACATTCTGCAGACGCTGGTCATGGCGGCGGTGATCTACTTCGTCGCATGCTGGCTGCTGTCGAGGCTCGCCGAATGGCTGCCCGAGCGGATGCAGCAGCGCACCGCCGCCCCGGCCGAGCCGGAGCCGGTCGCGCCGATCGCGATTATGGACCCGTCGAACGTGAACCAGATCGCCGTCGCCAAGGAGGTCAAGGAGCGCCCCCTCGGCGGCACGCCGCTCAAGTACCATGCGCATCACAAGGGCTCGAACGCCTCGATCCGCAACTGGCGGCACACGCGCTACGTGCAGGGCTACGACGAGACCCATCCCGAATCGCAGGTCGATCCCGAAACCGGACGGCCATATCGCGAGGAGGAGCAGCGGCGCAGGTCGCAGCAGCACGGTTCCCGTGACTCCCATGCGCATGGCGATGCCGCCGACACGGCGGCGGACGCACGCCATGACCAGTACGGCCATGGCGAGGGACCGGCGCGCGCGGTGTTCAAACGCAACGGCGACATCGGCAAGGGGCGCACGTCGCTTGGCGGCAAGCCGAGGATCTGACCGGCGCTGCTGGCCGGCACCGTTGAACGGTCCGGCTGGTTCACCCAGTGTTCAACGTGCCGTCGGTCGTCGTTGGCCTATGTGCGACGTTGGGTTCATGTTGACTTCCTAGCGTAATGATTACCCGTATCCTGATCGGCGACGATGTGCGGTTCGCCATTGCAGCGGATACGGCAATGATCACGTGGGGAAGGAATCAGGAATGGGAAACCAGACCAACACAAGGCGTTTTGCGGCGCCGCGACTGGTCGCTCTGATCGCCGCCGCAGCGACGCTGGCGGGCTCGGCGCTCGCTGGCGCGGCGGTGGCGAACGCGGCCACTGCGGCCGATGCCAAGTCGAACGTCGTCAGCAGCGAAACATACACCGGCACCATCAAGGGACTTGATGATCCGGCCGCTCAGCGTGCCGCGGCTACGAACATCATCAAGGACGAGACGACCGCCGTCTACCTCAAGCGCATCGATGTCGGCACCGACACCGTCAAGCTCGGATCCAAGAACACCGCCGCCGTCGACCTGTCCGGCTGGTCCATCAAGGACGACAAGGACACCAAGGACCACACGTATGTGATCCCCGACGGCACCTCCATCGAGGCCGCCGGAGAGGTCTCCTTCAACCTTGACAAGCTTGCGGGCATCGGACTGGGCAAGTCGGATCAGGTCCGCGTCTTCGACAAGGACGGCAAGGAGATCCTGCACTTCGAGTGGACCGGCGACGACAAGAACGCCGTCTACGTGGCCAACACCGATGCCGACGGCATGATCAAGCAGGGCGCCACCGAGCCCGACCAGCCGTCCGGCGACAAGCTCGACGTGGCCGCATGGCCGGGACTGGCCGACGTGACCGCCATCGACGGCGTCGATGAGTTCGGCGCGGGCCAGGCCACCGGCGAGCACACCGACGGCAACCTGTCCGGTCTGGTCTACCAGCCGGGCGCAGACGGCCAGCCCGGCGTGCTGTGGGCGGCCGACAACGACCTCAACCCCACGCTTGGCGAAACCGGACCCAAGGGCGCCGGTGCCATCAACAAGTTCGTCTACAAGGACGGCAAGTGGCAGCAGGATCCGACCGACGGCTGGACGTTCGCCAAGGACGGCAAGACCAAGGGCGGCAAGCAGCTGCACTTCAAGGACGGCAAGGGCGGCGTGGACTCCGAGGGCATCACGCTGATCAACGGTGACCCGTCCAAGGGCGTGTTCATCGGAGCCGAGCGCGACAACGAGGACAAGAAGGTGCCGCGCCCCTCCATCCTGCGCTATGACGTGACCGCCAAGACAACCGATGCGAACGGCGACGGAGCCCAGGACCTTACCGCCGTCAACGAATGGAACCTGACGGATGCGCTCAGCCGGTTCGACGTCAAGCTCTCCAACGGCGACGACGCCAACCTCGGCGTCGAGGGTGTCGCGTTCATCCCGGACGAGACGCTCCTCGCGAACGGCTTCCAGACGAACCTCGACTCGAAGAACGTGCACGCGTACGACCCGGCGGGCACCGCCAACGACTTCGGCGGCCTGTTCTTCGCCGCGCTGGAGAAGACCAACGCCATCTATGCGTTCGCCCTCGCCACCGTGGATGGCAAGGACGTCGTTTACCCGATCGCTCAGATCCCGCTGCCCGCCACCGCCGCCAACGCCGGCTACTCCGGACCGCGCGACCTGATCTGGGACGCCCAGCACAACCAGCTGCTCGCCCAGGGCGACAACTCCCTTAACGGCAAAGATGGTGCCGCCACTTCCAAGATCGCCACCTACACGTTCAAGGACGGCACGCTCCAGCTCACCAAGCTGACCGCCACCCCGGCCGAGATCGGCGCGCAGAACACCGAAGGCTACGCGGTCACCCCCGACGCCGAAGCCACCAAGGTCGTGGACGGCAAGACCTACAAGCCGGTCTTCTGGGCCGATGACGCCGTGACGAACGGCCACTCGCTACGTCAGGGCTGGATCGAGGTGGCTTCGGCCGAGCAGCCCGGCACCGCGAAGGTGACGCTGTTCGGCATCACCGACTTCCACGGCCACATCGAAAACGGCGGCTACCTCGCCACCGCGCTCAACGAGACGCGCGCCAAGAACCCGAACACGCTGTTCGTCGGCGCTGGCGATCTGGTGGGCGCATCCGCGTTTGAATCCTCCATCGCCGAGGATGTGCCGGCCATGGAACAGCTCAAGGCCATGGGTCTGGTCGTCTCCGCCACCGGCAACCACGAGTACGACAAGGGTGCCGCCGATCTGGCGAACCGCATCGTGCCCGGCGTCGCCCCGGCGAAGTACGTCGTCGCGAACGTGACCGGTGACGTGCTCAAGGGCAAGGTCACCCCGTATGTGATCGAACAGTCCGGCGGCAAGAAGATCGCGTTCATCGGCGGCATCTTCAAGACGCTCGCCGACTCGGTCTCCCCGGCCGGCATGAAGGGCATCACCGTCACCGACCCGATCGAGGCGATCAACAAGTACGCCGACGAGCTGTCCGACGGTGACCAGTCCAACGGCGAGGCCGATGCCGTGGTCGCGCTCGTTCACGCCGACGCCAACGATCTCAAGAAGCTCGACGGCAACGTCGATGCGGTCCTCGCCGGCCACACGCACCTGTACGAGACCGCCAAGACCGACGCCGGCGCGCCGATCATCGAAACCGCGAACTACGGCGTGCAGTTCTCGACCACCGATCTGACGATCGACGGCACCGGCAAGGACGCGAAGGTCAGCGCCGTCGCCACCAAGCACGACGTGTTCGCCACCGATGCCGACGGCAAGGAAACGCCGCTGTACAAGGCCGATCCCACCGTCAACGCCATCTATGAGGATGCCAAGAAGGAAGCCGACAAGAAGGGCAACGAGCAGCTCGGCACCATCGCCAAGGGCTCGACCTTCAACCGCGGCGCCGACAAGCCCGGCGATCTGAGCACGCGCGGCGGCAACCGCGGCGTCGAATCCACGCTCGGCATCCTCAACGGCAACGCCGCGAAGTGGGCCGCCGAGCAGTCCGGTTTCAAGGCCGACATCGGCGTCATCAACCCCGGTGGTTTGCGCGCCGATCTTGATCCCGACAACGACGGCAAGATCACCCTCAAGGAGGCGCACGACGTGCTGCCGTTCGGCAACTCCAACGCGGTCGTCACGCTTACCGGCGCCCAGCTCAAGACGCTGATCGAACAGCAGTGGCAGCCCGCCGACGCCCAGCGTCCGGTGCTCTGGCTCGGCTTCTCCGATAACGTGGACTACCAGTACGACGTCTACACCGTCACCATCGACGGCAAGCAGGTGCCGCGCGGCTCGGTCCACGATCTGACCGTCAACGGCAAGGCCGTCAAGGACACCGACAAGTATCTGGTCGCCGGCAACTCCTTCCTGCTCGCGGGCGGCGACAACTTCACCGTGTTCCAGCAGGGCGCCGGGTACGTCGACACCGGCTACATCGACTTCGACGGATTCTCCGCCTACCTCAAGGCGCATCCCAACCTTGAGTCCGCGAAGGCCCGCCACAGCGCCGGCTTCTCCTCGGCGAAGCTGTCCGCCGACGGCACGGTGACGTTCACCGTCTCCGGTCTGGCGTTCACCACCGACGAGACCCGTCCGTGGGGCATCCGTCTCAAGGCCAACGGCGTCGACTTCGGTGCGCTGACCGGTCTCGACTTCACCGGCGAGCCGCAGGGACCGGGTGCCGGTTCGATCACGGTGACCCGCAAGCTGACCGCCGCCGAGCAGGCCACGTTCCGCGCGGCCGCCGCGAAGGCTCCGAAGGCTGCGGTCGATGCCGCCGGTGCGGATGGCCTCGCCATCGCTGAGTCGAGCGTCGAGACGCTGTTCTCGAAGCCGGCTGAGCAGAAGCCCGGTTCGCAGAAGCCGGCTGAGCAGAAGCCGGCTGAGCAGAAGCCGACTCCGACCACTCCGCAGAACAAGAAGCCCGGCAACGGCGACAAGCTGTCCAACACCGGCTCGTCGGTCGCTTGGATGGCGATCGCAGCGGCGCTGCTGCTGTCCGCCGCAGCCGCAAGCCGCGTCGCCGCATCGCGTCGCCACTGATGCGGTGGCTGCTGATCGCCGATCCTCGATCGCGACGGCGGCTGCCGCGGCACGATAGTGCACAATCCCTTTCGATATTGCGATATCGGGAGGGATTGTTGCATTGTGTGGTCTCGATTCCAGCTCGGTCGGTCCGTTCCGCGACCCTATGTCTCGGGAAGTCAATGCCTCGCAGACAACTGCAAGATGGACTGTCAACCATTGTTCATAGCACTGGCGTGCTAGTGGCCAATGAGTCATTATGGACCAACTGGATGGTTTGATGTTGCATATCAGTGGCAACGAAGCTGACTGAGAGTAAATCCGAACTCGGAACAATACGCAACAGACCACTAGTGAGGTCAGACGACGTCTGGTTAAAGGTTCGCGAGCGGACGATCGACGATGATGGGTCCCGCGGCAATGATTGTGTGCATGGAACGTACGTCTGTGGTGTGTTATGGCCTCTGCCGGTCGCCTCATGTTGCCAATTGTGTGCATGGAACGTATATAAAGGCCTGTTCATTGTGTGCATGGAACGACCATTAACGTGATCGTGTGCATGGAACGGCCATGAAATCTTCGTTTAAGAGCCCTACATATACGTTCCATGCACACGATGCTGAATAGACATACGCTGCATGCACACAATGCCTAATCAACGTACGTCGCATGCACACGATGAGGGGGCGGAGCGGGTGTGGTCACATGGATCGGGGGCGCTTCTTGCTGCCGGGGTCGTCGCATGACCGAGTTTGCGCTGCATGACCGGGTGGGCGTATGCGCGTGTGCGGCGCGTGTGAGATGTGTTGGGGAGCTCGGGGTCGGTCGGTGCAGAGGTCGGAATCATGCTGAAGCGGCCTGGTTGTTGTTCCGTCTCTACTGTGAGACGGCTGGTGCCGTCAGCTGTCGATAATACTCGTTCTCCACGTACTGTGGCTTCCTGTAGCTCCATGTTGTTTGTTTTGGTTGGGGGACTACGTAGCTCCAGTGCAGAGTTGGCTTCGAGTTGGCCTGACGTTCACCCGCAAAGGGTCGCCCATTCGCTTTGCGTCTCTAGCGTGGAAACTGCAAGTGTCCTTATCCGTGGCGGATTGGCGGTGCGTCAAGTAGTGCGCGTCCAAAAGCCAGTATGATACGTTCGCGCCGGCATCGAAGGGAGCCGGTGAATCATCGGGCGGCTGCGGAACGGGACTTCCAACGAAGAGGAAGCACAGCAATGTCAAGCATTTCACGACGTGCGGGAGGATTCCTGATCGCCGCGGCGCTGCTCATGCCGCTGACCACCGTCAGCGTCACCGCGTCCACGGCGTCGGCGGTCGAGCCCGCTGCGACGGCTGCCCAGACAGGCGTGGTCATCAACGAGGCCTACCTGTCCGGCGGCAGCAAGGGCGCCGCATACAAGAACAAGTTCGTCGAGCTCTACAACACGACCGACAAGGACGTCTCGCTCGACGGCACCTCCATCCAGTACCGTTCGGCCACGGGAACCGCGGCGACCAGCGGCATCGCCGATCTCAAGGGCACGATCAAGGCCAAGGGCTACTACCTGATCAAAGCCAACAGCAACGGCGACAACGGCAAGGAACTGCCCGCCGCGGATGTGGACGCCTCCAACCTCATGCCATCCGGCACCAAGGGCACGCTGTTCCTCGCCGCCACCACCGACAAGCTCAGCCCGGCGGCCGGCGACACCACCAAGAACGCGCAGATCATCGATGCGCTCGGCTACGGCACGACGAACACGTTCGAGACCGCCGCCGCCACCGCGCCGAACGGCAACACCGACGTCAAGTCGCTCAACCGCACCGACGGCAAGGACACCAACGACAACAGCAAGGACTTCACGCTGTCCGCCACGATCACGCCTGGCGCTGTCAACGTGACCGACGGCGGCTCCCAGCCGACTCCTGACCCCGACCCGACGCCGGACGGTGAGAAGTCCATCGCCGACATCCAGGGCACTGGTGACGCCAGCCCGCTCGTCGACAAGACCGTCACCACCAAGGGCGTCGTCACCGCCACCTACCCGGACGGCGGCTTCAACGGCTACACGATCCAGACCCCGGGCACCGGCAACATCGATCCGGCCTCACACAAGGCCTCCGACGGTCTGTTCGTGTATGACGCGGACAACGCCAAGACCCTCAAGACCGGCGACTACGTGCAGGTCACCGGCAAGGTCAGCGAATACTACGGCCTGACCGAGCTCAGGGCCACCAAGGCGATCAAGCTCGACGAGAAGGTCGCCGCGCCGACTCCCGCCAAGGTCAGCTACCCGCAGACCGACGCGAAGCGCGAGACGCTGGAAAGCATGCTCGTCGCGCCACAGGGCGACTACACCGTCTCCGACGTGTACAACACGAACAAGTACGGCGAGATCGGGCTCGCGGCCTCCAACAAGCCGTTCCTCAACCCGACCGTCAAGGGCCTCAAGGGCGATGCCAAGACCGGTGCCGCCTATCAGGCCGAGGTGGACCGTCTGGAGAAGGAGAGCGTCGTCCTCGACGACGGCTCCAGCCGCAACTTCCTCGACACCAAGTACCCGACCAACGCCGACACGCCGCTGCCGTACCTGAGCAACGACAAGCCGGTGCGCGTGGGCGAGAAGGTCACGTTCACCAAGCCGGTCGTGTTCGACTACCGCAACAACGCGTGGAAGTTCCAGCCGACCGGACGCCTGACCGGCGACAACGCCGACGAGCAGCCCGTCACGTTCTCCAACACCCGCACCGACACGCCTGATCTGCAGGCTGTGGGCGGCGACATCAAGCTCGGCACGTTCAACGTGCTCAACTACTTCTCCACCACCGCCGACCAGACCGGCTGCGCGGTGAGCAACTCGTACAAGGACCGTGACGGCAACCCCATCACCGCACGCAACTGCGACGTGCGCGGCGCGTGGGACAAGACGAACATGGAGCGCCAGCGCGCCAAGATCGTCAAGGCCATCAACAACCTCGGCGCCGACGTGGTCTCCCTGGAGGAGATCGAAAACTCCGCGAAGGCCTCCAGCGTGGTACCGGAGGGCTTCCAAGGCAACCGCCGCGACTACGCGCTGTCCACCCTCGTGGATGCGCTCAACGCGCAGGCCGGCGCCGGCACCTGGGCGTACGTGCCTTCGCCGAAGACCGTGCCCGACCTGTCGGTTGAGGACGTGATTCGCACCGCGTTCATCTACAAGCCCGCCAAGGTCGCCACCGTGGGTGAGACCCGCATCCTGACCGATTCCGACGCGTTCAACGGCAAGAACGGCTACGAGCACGGTCGTCAGCCCGACGCGCAGGCGTTCAAGGCCAAGGGCGCCGCCGACTCCGACGCGTTCCTCGTCGTCGCCAACCACTTCAAGTCCAAGGGAGGCTCGGCCTCGGCCGACAACGAGCAGAACCAGGACCCGGGCGACGGCTCCGGCTACGCCGACTACACGCGTCAGGCGCAGGCCGACGCGCTGCTCAAGTTCACCGATTCGGTGAAGAAGGACCTCAACCTTGAGAAGGTGTTCCTCGTCGGCGACTTCAACGCCTACTACGCGGAGAAGCCGATCCAGAAGATCGTCGCCGCCGGCTACACCGATCTGAGCGAACAGGTGAGCGAGCGCACCGGCAAGTACACCTACGCCTACACCGTCACGGACGAGCAGGGCAACAGCAACGGCGGCGTCGGCTCGCTCGACCACATCTTCGCCAACGAGGCCGCGCTCAAGGACGTCACCGGCGCCGACATCTGGAACATCAACTCGGTCGAGTCGGTGGCACTGGAGTACTCGCGCTACAACTACAACGCGAAGAACCTGTACCGCGATGACCAGTTCCGCGCTTCCGACCACGATCCTGTGGTCGTCGGCCTCAACGTCGAGACGGCCCCCGCTCCGGGTGTCAAGCGTCTCAACCTGCTGAACTTCAACGACTTCCATGGGCGTATCGACAAGAACCTCACGGTTCCGTTCGCCGGCACCATCGAGCAGCTGCGCGCCGATTATCCGAACAGCTCCCTGCTGCTCGCAGCCGGCGACGACATCGGTGCTTCCTTGTTCAATTCGTCGGTACAGCGTGACCAGCCGACCATTGATGTGTTGAACGCGCTCGGTTTGAAGGCCTCCGCCGTGGGCAACCACGAGTTCGATCAGGGCTACGACGATCTCGTCAACCGCGTGATCGGCAAGGACGACGCCCGCAACGCGAAGTGGGATTATCTGGGTGCGAATGTGTACAGGAAGGGCACCAAGACCCCGGCGCTGGACGAGTACAGCATCCAGGACGTGAACGGCGTCAAGGTCGGTGTGATCGGTGCGGTCACGCAGGAGACCTCCACGCTGGTCTCGCCCGGTGGCATCAAGGACATCGAGTTCGGTGATCCGGTCGAGGCCGTGAACCGTGTGGCCAAGCAGCTGACCGATGGCGATGAGTCCAACGGCGAGGCCGACGTGATCGTGGCCGAATACCACGAGGGTGCCACCGCCAACGAGGATGACGAGACCGGCAAGCCCACGCTCGATGAGCAGAAGGCCGCCAGCCCCGTCTTCAAGCACATCGTCGACGACACCGATCCGGCCGTGAACGTGATCTTCACCGCGCACACGCACATGAAGTATTCGTACACGGATCCGGCGCGCAACGGCCGTCCGGTCATCCAGACCGGCAGCTACGCCGCGAACGTCGGCCAGGTCGTGCTCGACTATGACACGGTCTCCGGCAAGGTCTCCTATGTCAAGTCCGGCAATGAGGCTGCGCTGACCGCTCCTGAGGGCACCGACAAGGATGCCTTCGACCAGCAGCTCGCCGACGAGTATCCGGTCGTCGCCAAGGTCAAGTCGATCGTCGACGCGGCCCTCAAGGTCGCCGACGCCGAGGGCAACAGGAAGGTCGGTTCCGTTTCGGCCGACATCACCACCGCGTTCAAGGACGGCGCCCGCGATGATCGCGCCTCCGAGTCGACGATGGGCAATCTTGTGGCCGATTCGCTGCTTGACTCGCTGTCCAGCCCGGATCGTGGCGGCGCCGAGATCGGCGTGGTGAACCCGGGTGGTCTGCGCGCCGAGTTCTGCCTGACCGGGCACAACGAGAAGTGCACGCTCGCCGCCGACGGTTCGATCACCTATGCGCAGGCGAACGCCGTGCTGCCGTTCCTGAACAACCTGTGGACCACGACGCTGACCGGCGCGCAGTTCAAGGAGGCGCTGGAGCAGCAGTGGCAGACCACGGCCGACGGCAAGGTGCCGTCGCGCCCGTACCTGCAGCTGGGCCTGTCGCACAACGTGTCGTACACGTACGATCCGGACGCGCCGCAGGGCCAGCACATCACCTCGGTGACGGTCAACGGCAAGCCGCTTGATCTCAAGCGCGACTACCGCATCGGCTCCTTCAGCTTCCTGCTGCAGGGCGGCGACAACTTCCGCGCCTTCGCCCAGGGCAAGGACACGAAGGACACCGGTCTGGTCGATCGCGACGCTTGGATCGACTACATCACCGCGAACTCGCCGCTCAAGCCGCGTTATGATCGTCGTGCGGTGGCCGTCACCGGACTGCCGACCGGCGAGGTCAAGGCCGGTAGCTCGTTCGAGCTGAAGTTCTCGAAGCTCACGCTCACCTCGCTGGGCGTGCCCGCCGAGACGAAGCTGACCGCGAAGATCGGGGAGACGACCGTGGGCACTGCGGATGTCGTCAACGGCGACACCGCCACGCTCAAGGTGACCGTCCCGGCCGATCTCAAGGCCGGTGCCGCCACGCTGAGCGTCGTCGGCGAGAAGAACGGCACCACGGTCACCGTTCCGCTCACCGTCGTTGCCGGCTCCGAGCAGCCGAACCAGCCGCAGCCGACCGAACAGCCGCAGCTCGTCTTCGTCGATGCGAAGGGCGCCGACGTCAAGGCGCTCGATCTCAAGGCCGGCGACAAGGCCGATGTCCAGGTCGTCGTTCGCAACGTCAAGACCCGCGCCGCGCTCGCCGTCGCATTCACCTCCTCGAATGAGAAGGTGGCCGTGGTCGCCGCGACCGGTGCGCAGTCCGCCCGCGTCGAGGCCAAGGCCAAGGGCGAAGCGGTCGTGTCCGCCACCGCGACGATCGACGGCAAGCTGGTCACCGCGACGCTGCCGGTGAAGGTCACCGCCAAGGCCGCGACCCCGACGCCGACGCAGCCGCAGAAGCCGACTCAGCCGAATCAGCAGCAGTCGAATCAGCAGCAGCCGAACAAGCCGGCCGCAAACAAGCCGAACCAGACCAAGCCGAACAAGCTGTCCAACACCGGTTCGTCCGTCGCCGCTGCGGTCGCGGTGATGCTGCTTGCGGCTGCCGCCGGCAGCATCACGCTGGCGCGTCGCCGCGTCTGACGCACGTGAATCGGATTCTCGCATCCGATTCACGGACTGACGCGTCATATCCCGGCCGACCCGTGTGAAAGCGGGCCGGCCGGGATTTTACATTTCCGTAGGCTTTCTCTTCCCGTATGACGGGAGAGGAATCGGCGTTACCCGCTGGGTATCGTTACGGTGTATAAATAAGGGAGTTTCGAAGTAATGGCCTTCATTCGTAGGCGGTCGGAGGAGCCTCTCCGGCACGCCGGTTCACCACGTATCACGTTGTCAACGTGCATTGGCATCGGAAACGTACAGGGGAAGAGAGCATCATGATCTGTCGGGTATGCGGATTCTCGAATGTGGCGGGATCCAGGTTCTGTGTGAATTGCGGCGCGTCGCTCGCCGCCGTGAAGCCGAACGACGCGACCGTGGTCGACGGCGGAGCGACTCATGGTGCGTCGTCCTGCACGCTGCCGGGCGGTGTGCCGCTGCCGAAGAATGCGGCGCATTCCGTCACTGGAACTCCGCCCATGCCCATGCCGCAGCGGCCGGCGGCAAGTGCGGTCGCGATCCAGTCGGCATCCCAATCCCCTACGCCATCGGACGTGCCCCTCAAGGTCCCTGACGCTCCGGGCGTGGACCCGGGCACGAAGGTCATGCTCGCCATACTGTCTCCGGTACTTGTCGGTCTCGCGGTGCTTCTGGTGATGATTGTGTTCTCGATGTCGATGTCCAGCGAGACGACCAAATCCGGCACTCAGACGCAGTCGTCGTCGGACTCCTCGCAATCCTCCTCGTCGTATTACGATGACGATTCGTCCAATGCGGAAAGCCAGTCGACCTCGTGCGATGCCGATCCGGACATGCAGGTCGTGTCGGTCGAAAGTGTGGGCAACGACCTCGTCGTCACCGTGCTTGTCACGCCATCCGCTGACTGCGGTTCGGACGCGACGATCACGCTCGACGATGATTCGACTCGGGTCACGCTGAGCGATTCCAACGGGGACACGGTGGCCGACGCCGTGTTCGATTTCTCCTCGGACACGCAGGTGATTCCCTCGGAGGGCAAGCGGATCAAGCTTTCGTACGCCCCCACGCAGTTCTACCGTCCGGCCACCGAGCTGGAACGGGAGTTTGAGGACGATCCCTCCGAGCTCATCGTCAAATACATCTATGCCGCTCCCGTCGGCTCGGGTGCATCCACGTCGAGCGGACCGTCCTCCCAATCCGGGGCGCTCGGCGGCAAGAGCGCCTCCGACGACGAATCGGAACAGGACGCCTGCAGCGCACTGCAATGGCAGGTCTCGCAGGACAAGTCCAAAGCCTCCGATTTTGTGAGCACGACCACGACGCAGCTGTCAAGTAAACGGCAGGGCATGGTCGTCGACGGCAAGACGTGGAGTTGTCGCGACATCCTCGCCCAGTTCATCACGCTGCGTGACAAGCATCCGAACTCGCTGCTCATCTGGTCGGGGGATTGGCCGAACTACGACTCGAATTCGACGAAATACTACGTGATTCTCTCGGGTGAGAGCTTCGACTCGACCGACGACGCCTGGAACTGGTGTCATTCCAACAATTACGGGTTTGTGGACTGCTATCCGGTTAATCTGAACTGATCCGGGTCGGCCGTTTTCGCCATAAGCCCGCACGAATTGTCCGGGGTATCCGGGGTATATGGCGTCGTTGCCACGCCGACCGTACAATGGGGGGCGTATCGCGAGCGCCGGGCATCCTTCGGCCCGCCCATCCGACGCGTGGCCGGGCGTGGAGGGGCACGCAGGGGTCTGGCGTCCATGCGGGCGGGGCCAGTAGGGAGGCGAACATGATTATCGCGGTGACGGGGCATCAGCGTATTCCCGACATGGTGGCGGCGTTCGTGCGGGATGGCGTGCGCGCCTATCTTGCAGCGTATCTTGGTGCGGGGGGCAACGAGGTGAACGGGTCCCGCGGCGACGGGAATGTACTCGTCAGCTGCCTTGCCGTTGGCGCGGACCAGATGGTCGCCGATATCGCGTTGGATCTCGGCTACCGTCTCAGGGCGATGATTCCGTCGCACGGCTACGAATCCACGTTCGACGCGGACGGACTCGCGTCCTACCGGCGTCTGCTTGCTCGCGCCGACGAGACGGTCATTCTCGATTTCGACCATCCGTGCGGGGCTGCGTACATGGCCGCGGGACTGCGGCTCGTTGACGAATGCGATGCACTGCTCGCCATCTGGGATGGATTCCCCGCCGACGGACTCGGCGGCACCGGCGATGTAGTCGCGTACGCGGGCAGGTGCGGCGTGCCCATGCATGTCGTGTGGCCGCAGGGGGTGCGGCATTGATGGCCCGTTCAACGTCGCAACCAGTATCACGGTCCTGCGTGGAATCATCATCCCCCTGGAGGCGTCCCTCCGACGACGACCGCGCCCGGCGCCTATCCGACGACTGGTATCCGGGGGAATGGCTGGAGCCGGTTGAACCGGACATCGTCAGGCCGTTCCTCGAACGCTATATGGAGGGCATGTCACGGCGCATGGCCGACTACATGCGCGCGCAGGGCATTCCGGAGGCGGCCGATTCTGATGAGGGCGCCGTAGAGGGGGATGCCTCCGGAAGCCGCCGCGCGTATGCCGTAGACTTCCTCAACCTGTGCCTGATTGTCGATCAGGAGCACACGTTCCCCATCGGCGCGCGCAACCTTGCCGACGGCTTCTACGAGCCGGACGAGGAGACGGTGATGGCCGCGGCGATGATGCTGCAGTTCGAATTCGACCGCTTCGTGGATTTCGTCTCCGGGCTTGACCCCCATATCGGTCGGCATGCGTTCGTCGCCGCGCTGCACGAGGCATATGGCTACCGTGGAGACATCGATTCGGAGGGGTTCCTCGGTGTGCTCGTTGCGCGCACAGCTGGCAGGATGGCCGCGGAACGCCTGCGTGATTGGTCGCGGCGGTACGTCGATGGTGCTGGAGCCGGGGGAGACCGTGCCGCCGGTGCCGGTGGCGGCGCGTGGGAACGCAGGATTCGTTCGCATCTTGATGCGTGGGGCGTTACGGCGCATGACGGTGCGGACCATGGCGGATTCGCCGCCATGCCCGATCATGCGCTTGACCATGCGAAGGACCATTGGGTGCGGTGCGTGGCCGGCGCGCGCCGCCATACCCCTCGCGCACGACGCGATGTGGAGGCGTGGTGCGTCTGGCATGCGGTGCTGGAGATCGTCTGGGGAGCGGACCGACGCGCCTATGACGTGCGATGGAACGGCGTGGACATGCCGGAACGCGATTCGCGACGGTTCGGCGGATTGCCGTCACCGGAGCATGGCGGCACCATGGCCGATGCGCTGGATGGTTCGGCATGGAACACGTTGATGGGTCGCATGGTCGTCGCGCACCGGCGCGTGTCGCGTGGCTACTCGCGGTGGTGCGACATGATGCCCGACGAGAACGACATCGCGATGATTCGGTTGGAGTCGCGCGCCATTGCCGATACGACGGAGTTCACAGAACGGACGTTCGCCGCCCTATGCAACGCGCTCGTGCGCGGCGACGTCGAGCCGCCGGGCGACGCCCGCGGGGCGATGCGCATGCTGCTCGCCTATGCGTGCGTGGGTCGAAGCGTAAACCTTGACGGTGGAGGCCTGCGGGGCGGTGGGAACGGCGCGGAATCGGACGGCATGCCCGGCGAATACGTGTACGTCGGATTGCGCAACGCGATCCTCGGCTATGACGGCTACGGGGGAGTGCGGCGCACGCTCGCGCCGGACGAGTACCGCGACTACGTCGCGCTCGTCTCCGGCGGGTCCGCGACGGCGGGCGATGCCGCGGCTTGCGGCGGCGCATCCGCACACGGCGACGACGGACGCATCCGCGATTGCCGGCGCCGCAGCGTATGGATGTTCCCGGGCATGGAGGACCGGTTCGATTCGGTGCGCGCATCCTTGCAGGCGCAGGTGCGCGAGGCGATGGCCGCGGGCATCGACCTTGGCGCGATGGACCTTGGCACTGCGGCGCCGGACGACGCGTCCACGATTCCCGAAGCATGGTGGCGGTTCCATGATGTGGCCGACAAGGCGGTCAGTCGTTGGCTTGGCGGCGAGACCATCCACGCCGCGGCGGTCGACGGGCACGGCCATGCGCTCGCCTACCGGTCCACGAATCCGGTCGCCGCCTATCAGGACGTGAACGCCTGGCGTCTCGCCGAAGCGCTCGAACGATACGAGGGCGAACGCGGCTGGGGCAGCGGTGGACGCTTGGCCGACCTGTATCGCGACCGCGGCCATCTGAGCAAAGGCGGCGGACGGGCCGCCGACCGCTCCATACGCGACTACGCGGACAGCGCCCGCGGCACTGGTGACGCCGTCCAGTATCTGGCCGCCGTGACCGGGCTTGGCATGATGCTCGGCTCCGACGCATCCGTCGAGACATTCGTGCGCCTCATCGACCTGTGCGACAGGCGTGGCGGCGAATGCTTCCGCAAATCCTGCTGGACGTTGATCCGCGTCGCCAAGGCGAAACGTCTGCGGCTGACCGTGCCGGGCGCGCATGGACGGCACGTCGGCGTCAGGCTGTTGGAGCTCATGCTTTCCGACCCGGAACGGCTTGCCGAAGCGGAACGTGAGTTCAAGATCGCCAATCTGCGCCGCGCGTTCTCGCAACGACGTGGCGGCGGACATGGCGGCGACGTGGCGCACCCATGGCAACCGCGCGACGCAGACTCATGGCGCGCGGTCGCCCGCGACATCGACGCCGCCGAACATGTGGTGCGCGACGTCATGCTCGCCGTATTCGCGCGGCTACGCGCCACGGACCGACGTTGGGCGGCGATACTCGTCATGCCGGCGGACTGCGTCGGCTCGCGCATCGACCCCTCCTCCGGCGGCGCATGCGTGCTCCATGGCGCGTCGGAGCATGCCGGGGCGACGACGGGGAAGGCGGATCCGAGGAAAGGGACAGGGACATGAGCGACGACACAACCATGAGGGGCAACGGCATGGACGCGATTGCGGGCGGAGCGTCGCCATGGAGGGACGATGTGGCACGCCCGTTCACCCCGCGCGACGTGATCGCCGGACTCACCGGCGGATTCCCCCCGGCGCTCGCTGCCCGGATGCTTGCCGACGGCGTCGCGCTCGCCTACGCGAACCGGTATCTCACGCGCTACAGCGCGCTCTCCGGGCACCTGCCGTACCCGTATGAGAGCCGCGTGGAACGCGAATGCCGTGAATCCACGCCGGAAGGCGACGCCGACCTCGCCGTCGCGCTCGCCGTCGGCTACGGCGTGCCGGATGCGATGTTTGACGACCTCGCCCATGAGCTCGACGCATGGGACGGCGCGGTGACGATGGGTGCCGCTGATGCCGCCGATGCGGATGCCGTGCTGGAGTCCGTCGGCCGGTTCGCGCCGGTCCTGCTCGGAGACGAGGGGGGCCGGACGGATGTCGGGACGGATGGGGACGCGTCCTGCCGGGAACGGCCGACGGGGACGCATTGGGATGCGGTGTTCGTCTCCCAGCGATCCCGCGTGCTGATGCGCCGCGACAGCGCGGGCACGTTGACATTGCGCGTCGACATGCCGGACGCGGACGGCGCGCATGTGCTCGTCCTGCGATTCGCCGACGGGAATGAGCTGACCTTGGATATCGACGTGCGCAGAGGCACATGGCGGCGTGGTGGCGTGGCGGTGCCGTCGGGGGCGCTGCCGGTCAGCTGCACCCTGCGTTGATTCGCGTCAGCGCTTGTGCTGGATGTCCCAGTAGAGACGGCCCAGATCGGTCAGGCGCACGTATCCCTGCCGTCCGGTCGGCTCGTGGCGATCCGTGTCCCATTCGGCCATGCAAGCCCAGAACAGGTCCGCTTCGTGCGTCGTGCCGTCGGGCTCGCGGATGTATGCCTCCAGCAGCTTCGCGTTGCGAAGGTGTTTGAACAGCTCCATGTCGCGCTGCAGCCCGTCCAGACGCTCCCACGTCTCGTCGCCGGATCGCATCATGCCGTCGCGGGCGGTGGGCGACTCATGCTCCGGGTGCACGGTGAACGTCGAGTCCTTCGCCGGGAACCCATCGAACACGGGCAAGGCCATTCCCTCGAACGTGCGCAGGCCTGTGCGACGACGTGCCGGTGCCATGCCGTCGCGCGTGTCATCCGGTACAATCCGTGCCAGCTCGTCCTCGGTGATCTGGCGGCTTGCCTCCACCTGACGCAACACGGCGGTCGCGTCGCTCCATGTGCGCAGAACCGGCTGCTGGCCGTCCTCGCCCAGATTGAGCAGCGCGCATACGGTGGAATGCAGCGACAACGGCGTGATGACGCCTTGCACGTCGGCGGCGGCGCCCTGCAAGGCGGCCATCAACGCGCTCGTGTACATGAGATGCGTGCCGAACTGCGACTGCGAGGCCGTGCGCTCGTCGGTGCTTGCGAGAATCGTGGCGTTGCGTGGCCATTCCATCGTGGCGGCGACTCCGGAATGGCAGCAGTCGAGGATGACGGTCATGCTGCTCGCTTGCGAGGAGAACGCGGCCTTGCGGATGTCGCTCATGCGGATGCCGCGGCGCGTGGCGGGGGAGTGTGGGTCGTCGTCAGGCGTGAGCAGCAGCAGGTCGGTGCCCTCGTCGATGGTGATCGCATGTCCGGTGAAGTAGAGCAGTGCGTCGCCGCGGCGCACCATCGTGAACAGGTCGCGCACGCGGGTGGTGAGCGCTTCGGCGGACATCTCGGGGTCCAGCGGATCGAACGGGTCCGGCGTGGCGTACACTTCGCCGCCGAGCAGACGGAAGTTCGGCTGGGGTGTGCGTGGACTGTTCTCGCGCAGCAACTCGGCGAACGCGTGCGCGTCCGCGCAGCAGCATGACGGCTGACGGTCCGCATATGCCGCGTTCGCATACCTTCCCACGCCGATGAACAATGCCAGTCGTTGCGCCATGCCGTCCCCTCCGCTCGGGCGCGTGCCGAAGCACGCGAAAGCCTCCGACACCATCATATCGATGCCGTCATATCGGCATAGGGGCTGGTCTGGTCGGCTCCGGGGCCTGTGCCGGGGCGGGCGCGGATCACA
>NZ_RQSP01000009.1:48542-60968 GCF_009078285.1 Bifidobacterium jacchi | reverse complement strand
GGTGGCGGATGGGGTTTCGCCATGCCTTCGCAATGCTTGCATGCGCGGCCGTCGCTTGGGGGGCCGGGCAACGGGCGGATGTAGGGGGAGCGCCGTATGATGGCATGCAGTTCCGGGCGTTCGCCCTTTCCTTTTCCATGTTCCGCTTTTGCCCATGCTCCATGTTTCGAGGAGGCCACGATGCCTAAGACCGTGATGATCGTGGCGCATGGGAACGATGCGGCGGCGGCGCGGGAGGCTGCCGCGGCGGCCGTATCGCAGCGCAAGGGCATCACGATGGACATGGTCGTGCCCGCTTTCGCTCCGGCCATCGCACCCGCGGAAGCCGCCCGGTTCGACATGGTCGTCATCGTCCTGAGCACTCCCGCCGTGCGCAGCGCGGCGTTCGTCGACCATATCAACGCGGTCGCCCGGGCCGCCCGCACCGTGGTGCCGGTGCGCGTCGACGCGATGCGCCCCGAATGGGCGGGGCCCGACGTCGACAAATACAATTGCGCCGACTTCTCGATGCCGCCGGGGCCCGCGCGCGTGGCGCGATGGAACGACCTGTTCCGTCTGAACGTCGCCTCCTATGACGACTTCAACGCGTTGCGCGCCAACGCCGAACGCTGGTCGCGCAACGGAGGGGGAAACGACTTCCTCACCCAGGATCCGCATCGCGCCGGGGAATCCGCGCGGCTTGTCGAACGCATGGCGTTGGACCCGTTCGCACGTCCCACCGAGGAGATACGCGAGTATGTGGCGCGGTCCGTCTCCTACGCGGCGGCCGCGCGCCGTAGGAGGATCTGGTCGAACGTGCGCGTCGCCGTGGCGGTGGTGCTGGTCGCCGCGTTCGTGGCCGGCACCATCCTGTTCACCCGTTGGGCCAACCGGCGCTACATCGCCTCCATGCAGTCGGTCTCCCGCTTCCAGATGGACTCCGCCCCCGAGTTCACCACGTTCCGCACAATCCAGGCCGCCGAGGCGGGCGGCGTCGACGAGACGGCCGCGTTGGAGACGATACGCGACGGCCTGTCGCACGAATGGACCGTGGCGGACATAGGCGTCGAGAACGCCGCGCAGAACGACTACACGGGCTCGGGGCTGTTCAGCGACGACGGACGGCGCTTCGTCACACAGGCATCCGGCGGCGTGCTGCGCATATGGGACGTGGCCACGGCGAAGCCGCTCAAGGCGTGGCACGTGTCGCAGGGAAGCTACGATTTCTCCATCTCCGCAGACGGGAACACGGCCGCGGTGACCGGCGATGGCGGCCTTGCGCTCGTCGATCTTGGGAACGGTTCGACGAACGTCATCGATGCGGGTACGCCCGTGCAGTCGCGCGTCGCCATGGCCGCCGACGCCTCGCGCATCATGATCGACGAGGGCGACCATGTGGCCATGTGGGACAGGGACGACGGCCTGCGCGCATCCAAGGTGACCGGAGAGGTGCTCGACGTGGGACGTACCGATGACGGCCTGCGCGCCTTGGTGCGCGACGGCGGCACCGTGCATGTCATCGGGGAGAGGATGGATGCCGCGATCGGAGGTCTCAAGCTGCCGGACGGAGACGGCGAATTCGTCTATGGCGCGATCGGCGCGGATGGCACCATCCTCGTCGTCGACGCCGGACGCCTGCTCGTCGCCCGGCATGGCGGCATGGCGGACGTACTCGCCCCGGTCGGCGCCGCCACACGTGACGCGCCCCTCGGACTCGCCGTGGCGGCGGACGGGCGTGTCGCGGCAGTGAGCACCAGCCAGGATGGCGTGCGCCTCATCGACCTTGGCACGGGGACCGATCTGGATGTCGTATGCGGCGCGACCACCGCCGTGATCTACCCGGAATTCTCCCGCAACGGACTGCTCGCCTGCGGCAACGGCCTGGTCTCCACCATCCAATCGGTGGAAAACCTCACGCCCGCGTCCGCACAACCCGGGCGGGCCTCTGTTTCCAACACGGTCACGCCGCACGCCGGTGCGGACGGCACGGTGGATGCGTCCGTCGACGGCCTGATGGTCACCGTGACCACGCCGTCCGGTACGGCGAACGCGACGATTCCGGCGCAGGACGGTGCGATTGCAGTGGCCGCCCTCACGTCACAGGGCGACGCGGTCGCCGTCGGCACCACCTCCGGCAACGTGTTCGCGTGGGACATCGTCGCAGTCGACGGCGCGCAGCCGACGCTGACACAGGTGCGCCGGTGGTCCGCGCCCGATGGGGACACCGTCGACCGGCTGGGATGGAGCGAGGACCTTTCCACGTTCGTCGCGCACACCGCGTCCGGCTGGTGGACGCCATGGTCGTTGCACGGCACCGCCACGCTCACGGGTGCGACGGCCGCCGCGGTCGCGCGCATGCCCGCATGCTGGCCGAGCTCCAGCATGACCGTGTTCGGCGGCCCGTTCGCGAAACGCCATGGACTGGTTGAGTGCACGAGTGCGCCCGTCGCGTCGGAGACGACGAGTGACAACAAGGCTGGCGCATAAAGGACGCATGTGCAGGGAAGCGTGCGGGCAAGCAGGGGAAGGCAGGACCATGGGATACGTGTTCGTCTCGTATTCGCGCAAGGAGTCGGCTGCGGCCGACCGGATCATCGACTGGCTCGAACGCTCCGGCATCGCCGTATGGCGGGACACGGCGAGCATGCCCGCGGGCGTCTCATGGAAACGTCAGGTCGCCGACGCGATCCGCGGCGCGGATTTGGTCGTCATGTGCGTCTCCCCGCTGTGGAACGGCTCCAAGGCGTGCCGCGACGAAGAGGACTGGGCCCGCTACTACCATCGTCCGCAAGCGCGCGTGCCCGTCGACGCGGCACGGTTCGACCTGACGCGCGCCGCTGCCGTCATCGGCGCCGCATGGGCCGCCGTCTCGCCCACGGACCGTCTCGCCGCCGAACTGGAGACCGCTGCCGGCGATTGGGCGAACCACGGAAGCCGCTCGCGCGACCTGGCCCGTGGCCGCGCGCTGCGCTCATACCGTCGCGCGTTCGGCACGCGCGGCGACCGGATTGACGGCAGCCGGGACAATCGCCCGGCCCATCCGCTCACGCCCGTCGCCGTACGATATCTGCGCCAATCCGCGCGCCACCGCGCCATCATGCGCGTCTTCGCCGTCCTCGCCACGGTCGCCCTCGTCTGCGCCGGCCTGTCCGGCGTGACGTTCGCGACCCGCATGCGTCAGATTCAACGGACCGACGCCGAATGGGCCACCGACTCGCGGCAATGGAACGAGCTGCGCGCCGCCCTGCAGGACGACCCGTACAAGGCGATGGAGACCGTGCTCGACGATCCGCACGACGAGGCCACGATGCGCGGCACCATGTACGTGACCAAGATGCGCACCGTCCTCGGCATCCACGTGCCCGACGACCACGGCGATGCCACGGACCCACGGTTCGCGGCGTACTCGTTGGATGGCAAGCTCGACGCGACCGTGCCCGGTGCGCTCGCCGGCACGGGCATGCCCAGCGCGAAGGCGCGCGGATATGCCGCCTCTCCGGACGGGCTGACCGTCGCCGCGCTCGCTGACGACGGCATCCGGATTCTCGACGCGGCGCGGTCGGGCACGATGATGACTCTCGTTGGCGTGGATTTCACCAAAGTCGTGGCGATGGCGTGGGACAATGATGGATCGACGCTCGCCGTGCGCTCATCCGACGGCACAGCCACCGTGTGGAAGGTGCGGGGGAGGGCGACCATCGTCAGGAACACCGGATCATGGTTCATGGACGGTACAGCGCTGGGCGGCGTGACGGGCGGACCGAGTGGCGCCGGCACCCACGCCGTGCTTCTGGCGCGTGACGGACGCCTCACCGTGGTCGACACGGCACAGGGGCGCATCGTCTCCAGCGCCTTGCGCGTGCCGCTCGATGTGGGCGTCGCCATCGCCGCGGCACCGGATGCCACGGACACCGTCTATGTGAGTGGCACGCGGGACGGCGCGACCGCGCTGTACCGGATCGCATGGGGCTCCGACGACCTGTCCGCAGGCGGGAACACGACGCAGATTGCCGTCCCCGATGGATGCGCGCCGACCCCGGTGGCCGTGTTGCCGGGCGGCGGGCAGGTCGCGCTCGCCTGCGGTTCGCAGATCGACGTCATCGACGTGGACGATGGCGACCCGGACAGGGCAATCGTCGACAAATCCGGCGCGACCGTGACCGCGGCGCGTGCGGACGCGCAGGGCCGGCTGTTCGTCGGGTTCGACGGCGGGGCGCTCGCGGTGGTGGAGGCGGGGGCCGATTCGTTCACCTATCCCGGTGCCGCCTCCTCGGACGCCGGCGGCCTCGGATATTGCCTGGGTGGCACGGCGCGGGCCGTGGCCGTCTCGGGAAGCAAGGCGCTGTTCGTGGGCGACGGCACCACTGCGCAGGCCTGCTCGCGCGACCTATCACGGTCGGAGGAGGGGGACGGCGGCGCGGGCGGCGTCACCAAGGCGCTCCGTGACGACGGGCCATGGACGATGCACATGGGTATGACCGACCTTGCGGGGCTGTCCGGTAGCCACCAGTCGAGGGCGGCCGCCGCCGCGCCGGACGGCTCCTCGTTCGCCGCGGGTCTGTCCGACGGGTCGGTTATGTTCTCCCGCTACGACATGCAGCCCGGTCCGGTCGTGCGCGAGGTGCCGGGTGAGGTTCGCGCCGTCGTGTATGCGTCGGACGGGAGCCATGTGGTCGCCGCCACCCGCGACTGGGTGATCTTCACCGTCGATGCGCCGGACGCCGGTGAATACGAGGGCGACGCGTTGCGCCGACAGGTTCAGGAGAGGCTGGATCGGGCGAGGAAGCTCGGATTGGCCGAGTAAGGCGGCGAATCTCAGTCGAGGTCCTAGCGTGGGTGGGGATCGTTTCGGTCAGCGGGTCCCGCACGACGTGGTGATCGTTGGAATGTGGTTCTCGGCGCGACGGGTGCCGTCAGAGCAGCTGCCCGCAGTATCCGCAGAATCGTGACGGTCCCTCGGCAGGCTTGCCGCAATGGTTGCAGAAGCGCGGTTGCGTGGTTGTGGTCGGCGAAGGCATCGCTGTGGCGGTGCTGACGGACGGTGCTGTGGCGACAGGTGCTGATGGTGGGGTGGGTGGCACGGATACGATCGGCGCAGGCTTGGCCGGTGCGGGTATCAATGTGGAAGCCGGTGCGGGAGTTGGCACAGGAGTTGGCACAGAAGTCGCGCCGCCCACTGAAAACTGCATCTTCGGTCTCGCCGGTGCGGTCGGTGCCTCCGTGCCATGGGTCGTGGCAACGGCCTTCGACTGGTAGACGCTTGCAGCCTGCGCCTTGGCGAGCTCCTCCTCGAGCGCGGCGATCTTCCTGTGCCGGTCGTCCTCTATGCTTTTGCTGAAGACAAGCATGCCGATGCCGATGAGCCAGGCGATGCCGGTGGCGACCCACAGCCACACGTAGATCGTGTCCAGAAATTGGTATCCGGCGTACGACAGCAGCGTGCAGACGACGGCCACGCCGAGCGTTTTGAATGCCATCTTGTATGTGTTGTCGTTCCTCGCCTCGTTCAGCTCCGCACGGATGGTGCTGACGCCCCGCACGGGCTGGCCGTTGGTGCTGTTGCTCATGATGACCCCTTCGTTGAGAATACATGCGATGGTTTCTTCCATTCGACCCTTGGACGCGACAGGACCGGATGTTTCGACGATGAATGATGAATCAGAAGGCGGGGGCGAATGCCCCGAACAAGAATCCGCCATATATGGGAACCACTCGCGGTGCGTTTCCGTTGCGGAATCCTCCCGTGACGGTGGACGGTCGATTGTTCGTGCCGATGATGGGCTTGTCTCAGCCCATCATGGTCAGTACGGCGGCACCCCAGGTGAGGACGCTGAGCGCTCCGATCAGAGTGAGAATGATCGACAGCACCCAACCGCGCGGAGCGGCGGTCTTGGGATCCAGTCCGGAATGGTATGCCTCGCTGCGGGATTTGTACAGCTGGAACGTCGCCAGTGCGGCCGATCCGCATATGACGACGGAGAGCAGGAAGACGAGGAAGATGATGAGCCCCATGTTGTCGAATGTCATGATGGCTCCCGCGAACGCGTTGAACACCCCGTAGGCGACAGCGCTCCACAGGGCGATGATTGTCCAAGTGCACCACTGGTCGCCTCGGAATTCGACGGTGTAGGGTAGGAACGACGCCCATAAGTATTGCTCGCCGGTCTTCCGGTTGCTTGGTCCTGACGGGTTGTTCGATCCGTTGTAGTATGCGCTCATTGTGGGCTCCTTTGTTGCCATGCCTTTGTGCTGGATGAGTAGGATCGGCGTCTCTTCTTCGCCGGTCGACTCGGATATGTCGGATGACGTCGCAATCCGGATATGAAAAACTTGTGCCGGGAGATGTCTAACGGCGTGCCGTGTCCGTCGGTTGGCAGACATGGCCGCATTGCGTGCAGAAGGTCATGTCCCTTTTCAGCCGTGCGCCGCATTGGGTGCAGAATTTGAATTCACGTTGGGCGGGTGCCGGTGCCGGCGCGGTCTGGGGAACGGGCCCGGTCGGCTGAGGCACCGGAGGGATTGCCTTGGCCGTGGCAGACACCGGTGCGACGGGCGTGGCCGGCGTGGGAGCTGCGCCGGCCACCGACACGTGTATCCTCGGCCTCGCCGGTGCGGCGGTCTCGGGTGCCGGTGCCTGTGTGGTTGGTTCCGGATGGTTCGCGACGGCGATGCGGTTCGCCTGTTCGATGACGTCCTGGACCCATGTCTTGAGCTGCTTCATCTGGTCGACATGGCGCACCACGCCATCGGCGGTGGTCCAGTTGATGAACCCGAACTCCGCCTGGTGATTCTCGGGGTCGATGCCGAAGAACGCCATGAACTCGCCGTTGCTTCTGGTCTGCAGATGGAATGCGCTGTACCGCCATTGTATGGCCCCGTCAAGGTCCTTCGTTATCTCCAGATTGTCGCCGAGCGGCGAATCATCCAGCAGCGGTCGGATGACGCTCCAATCGGCTTGGCATGGATAGGTGAAGGTATGGTCGGTCAGCGCCTCCTGCTCCCTGTACTCGCGGCGGCTGAACACATGGCGGTTTATGGCGCTGTTCGCTTTTCGCTCCAGCCATGTCCAGATGACCGCGACGGCGATCACGCCAACGAAGACGAGTATTTCCATGGATGTCCTTCCTTCTCTGCCTAGACGCGTGGTCCACCCCGACGCGATTCGTCGGACGGCATGCTCGGAATGGAATGGTATGGAAGATGGGGGAAGGCGATTGCCTGGAAACGATTTCACTATATCACCGTTGGCGTGAAATCTCGCGGGCCCGGGTTGCCTATGGGTGCATTGGGCAACGCCTTGGCAATGACGTCCCATATCGCTTGATCGTCGCTTGCGGGCCGGGCATGGTCCTATCGCATCGCGCTCAGCTCGCGCAGCGTGTCCGCGACGTTGATGAGGGCGTCCTTCATCATGAGGTTCGTCAGCAGCATGCGCGAGACATGCTTGTTCGGCAGGAACAGGCGCGGCGGCGTATCCGGACGGTCCCATGCGGTGCCGGTGGGGAACACGCGTCCGGCGTTGCCGAACACCCAGGAGGGACGAGGCATGCGTCGTTTGAATTCGGCCACCGCCTCGTCGCTGTGCAGCACGGCGACGAGCGCGAGATCGTGCAGTGTGTTCGAGATGAGGTCGGTATCCACAAACGGCTGCGTGCTGTCCACTGATTGCGCGACCACCACGATCGGCATCATCCGCCCGGAGGATCGCAGCAGGTCGGTGAGCTCGCGCACCTGATCGGCGGATTGGATCACATGCGCCGGATTGCGGTTCTCCGTTTCGGGGATGTCATTGGCCCGGCGGTCGCGTTCGTCGAGGCGTGCGGCGGCGTGGCTGATCGCGTCCGACCTTGGTGTGCGGCGCAGCAGCCCCGCGTTGACAAGGCGTGCGGTGAGGTCCTCGAGCATGTGCTCACGTTGCGCGTGCGTGTCCGCATAATACAGTGGTGCCTCCGCGGCCGCGTCGTGTGCGCCGGGGTGCGGCGACAATCCGCTGTGCGCGGGGTACAGCCGTATCGCGCCGTTGTAGACGCCGTATGATGCGGCGGTGTTTGGCGCTGTTCTGATGTCGCCGGCATCGGGGATGCCATTGACCCGTGCGTTGAACGCGTCGTCGACGGCGGCGTCCGGGCCGCACACGGCGATGTCGAGCGTGTCACCGGTGAGTGCGGCGACGATGTCCGGGTCGATGCCCGGTTTGCCGGTGTCGTTGCGGCAGGTGATGATCAGCAATGGTTTCGTGCGTTCGTAGGACAGCACATAATCCGCCAGTCTTCGCGCATCCTCGCCGTCGGTCACCCATTGCGGATGGGGTGAGGGCAGTGCCAGCATCGTTCGATCCTTCCTCAGCGCACGAAACCGTCGTGCGCTGTTCGTCTATTTCCGACGGCGGAATATGACGCGAAACGGGCGCATTCGGATGCGAAAAACTGAAAATGTGTCGGCGATTGAACAAGAAGAAGGAGAGGGCGATTGCCCTGAACATGCGTTATCGTACCACATGCGCGACATTTGTCTGGGAATTCTCTGGGGGNNNGGGCTGAACCCATCGCCTGAACTTGAAGCACGCTTTGGGTCCTTCAAGGTGTAGGGTGGGGAGGCGAAGCCATTCGTTCCGGAATCTCCGGTACGGCATGGCGGTTTTCGGGCATTCGCCCCTCCGTGATGATGCGGTGGTTGACGTTGCCGCTTCATGTTTTGTTTTCATATCCGGAATGGTTCGACATGCGACATATTCATGGCGCGCATGGCAAAGGGCGTGCGTGCCATGCCATCGCATGGCACCGGAGAATTCGACAAGGAGAAGACAATGGGAAGAACGAAGAGGATCGCACGTGCGGTGGCGGCGGTCATCGCCGCCATGGTGTGCGCGGCCACGTTGAGCGGCTGCGGCAGCTTCACCATGACCTGCGAGGAATACGGCCAGAAGGACAGCGGCGGTCAAGCCAGCGCCATTATGCGCATGATCAGCGCGCATGGATACGACTGGTCCAGCAGCGAATCAGGAACCATCAGCGTCATGGGGCAGGTGGATACCTATTGCGGAATCGGCTGGGGCAGCGGCGCGACGAAGAACATGGACCAGCGCATCGAGAACGCCATCGACTGGGATGCCGTCGGCGAGTGACCGGCAGCAAGTGATCAATAGCAAGTAACCAATAGCAAGTGACAGACAAGGAGAACAACATGTCCGATTCCAACAATATCAGCAACGCCAATGGCGCTGCGGCCACACCCCGCAGTTCCGAACAGATCCGCAGCGAACTGCGTAATCTCGAAAGCGCCAGCACCCCGATGGATATGCTCATACTGATCGCGGTGGCTGTGGGCGCGCCCGTGGTCGCGTGGCTGATCACGCAGGCCACGCACATCATCTTCAAGCCGCTGTGGGCGTTCGTCGTGTTCGTCGTCATCGGCGCGGTCTACATGGCGGTGCAGATTCCCAAGGAGCGCAGGAAGAAGATCGACGAACTGCGAGCCGAGCTGGCCGAGGCCGAGCGCGAGGGCCGCTGAGGGGCGGTATTTCCCATGTCCGCGGCGCGTCCCATCGTGGATGCGCCGCGGACATGGGAAAGGATGGGAACATGGGCCGGGCATGTCCGTCGTGTGGGTCAGTCAATCCGGATGCAATTACGGAAGACCAGCCGATGCCATGCGACGACGAGCCAGGCATGAAGGTCGTGTCGGTCGACAGCGCGGCCGAGCGTCCGGGGCGAGCCTGCGGCTACACTCGTGAGACATGGCAGACGAGATGAAGGATGAGACGGCAGCCGGGACCTCCGGCGCGCCGACGGCTCGCACGGATAACTATGGCTCCCTCGGCCGGCTGGCACCGAGTTGGGACGGCGGCGACGACGGCGCGCGCAACCTTGATTCCGACGAGATCTACGAGCGGTTCTTCGGCTGGGTGGCCGACGTCAAGCGCATCGAGCCGTGGCCTCATCAGGAGGAGGCCATCATGGACCTGCTCGCCGGCGACCATGTGATCCTGAGCACCCCCACCGGCTCCGGCAAATCGATGGTGGCGCTCGGCATGCATTTCGCCGCGCTGTGCACCGGTCGGCGCTCCTACTACACCGCGCCGATCAAGGCGCTCGTCTCCGAGAAGTTCTTCGATCTGGTCGATGTGTTCGGCCGCGACAACGTGGGCATGATCACCGGCGACACGCGCATCAACGCCGACGCGCCGATCATCTGCTGCACCGCCGAGATCCTCGCCAACCAGGCGCTTCGAGAAGGGCGGCACGCCGACGTCGGCTGCGTCGCGATGGACGAGTTCCACTACTACGGCGATTCCGAGCGCGGCTGGGCATGGCAGGTGCCGCTGCTGACGCTGCCACGCACCCAGTTCCTGCTGATGAGCGCCACGCTCGGCAACGTCGACGCGATCGCCGACAAACTCGCCGATCTGAGCGACACGCCCGACGTGGACGTGATCGCCGACGCGCCGCGCCCGGTGCCCCTCACCTACGAATACACGCTCGATCCACTGGAGAAGACCGTCGAAAGCGCGTTCAAGGAGGGATCGACCCCGATCTACGTGGTCCACTTCTCGCAGGACGCCGCTCTTGAGACCGCGCAGGCGCTCGCCTCCACCGGCGTGTCCAGCAAGGAGCAGCGCGCCGCCATCGCCGACGCGATCAAGGGCGTCAAATTCACCACCGCGTTCGGCAAGATCCTGCAGCGACTGCTGCGCACCGGCGTCGGCATCCATCATGCCGGCATGCTGCCGCGCTACCGACGCCTGGTCGAACAGCTCGCCCAGCAGGGCCTGCTGCCGGTGATCTGCGGCACCGACACGCTTGGCGTGGGCATCAACGTGCCGATCCACTCGGTGGTGCTCACCGCGCTGACCAAGTTCGACGGCACGCATATGCGCCGCCTGCGCGCGCGCGAATTCCACCAGATCGCAGGACGCGCCGGTCGCATGGGATTCGACACCGAAGGGCTGGTGATCGCCGAGGCGCCCGAATACGAGATCGAGAACCAGAAGGCGGTGGCCAAGGCCGGCAACGATCCGAAGAAACTCAAGAAAGTCAAGCGCAAGAAGCCGCCGGAGGGTTTCGTCACATGGAACCAGTCCACGTTCGACCGGCTCATCGACGCGCCTCCTGAAACGCTGGTGCCGCATCTGAAGATCACCCATTCGATGGTGCTCAACGAGGTCGCGCAGGGCGGCGACGCGCGTCGGCGCATCGACGATCTCATCGACGATTCGGCGCAGACCCCAGATCAGAAGGAGCGGCTGCACCAGCGCGCCGACGAGATCTTCACCACGCTGTTCGACACGCACGTCATCGAATCCGAACCGCGCGACGATGGCGGCGACGACTATTTCCTCGACGTGGACATTCCCGACGACTTCGCCCTCGACCAGCCGCTCTCGCCGTTCCTGCTGGCCGCGTTGGAGCTGCTCGACCCGCAATCCGACACGTACGCGCTGGACGTGATCTCGATGGCCGAGGCGACGCTCGACGATCCCAAGCAGGTGCTGCGCGCCCAGGAGCGGGCCGCGCGCGACAAGGCGATGGCCGACATGAAGGCCGACGGACTCGACTACAACGAGCGCATGGACAAGCTGCAGGAGATCACCTATCCCAAGCCGCTGGAGGACATGCTCGACGCCGCGTTCGACCAGTATCGCCGCGACGTGCCGTGGGCGAACGACTACTGGCTGAGCCCCAAGTCGGTGGTGCGCGACATGGTGGAGACGGCCTCCGACTTCACCGGATACATCGCGCGGTACAACATCGCCCGCTCCGAGGGCACGCTGCTGCGCTACCTGTCGGACGCCTACCGTGCGCTCGCCCGCACGGTGCCCGCCGAGAAGCGCGACGAGCGGCTTCGCGACATCATCTCGTGGCTGCGCGTGGTCGTGCGGTCGATCGATTCGAGTCTGGTGGACGAATGGGAGCACGCCGGCACCGAATCCGATGCGGCGGCCGAATCCGCGGCGAATCTGGCCGCTCCCGGCGGTCGCGACGAGGTGGTCGAGGATCGGCGCGGGCTGATCGTGCTGATTCGCAACGCCATGTGGCGGCGCGTCATGCTCATGGATCTCGACCGACCGCAGGAGCTCGGCGCGCTCGACAAGGACTGGGGATACGGCGTGCACGAGTGGGAGGATGTGCTTGACGCCTACTATGAGGCGCATGAATACGTGGGCATCGATGCGGCGGCGCGCTCCGGCGAGCTGTTCGTGCTGGACGACTCGCGGGAGAAGAGCGAGCATGTGTGGCGGGTGCGTCAGATCATCGACGATTCGGACGGCGATCACGACTGGGCGATCACCGGCACGGTCGATCTCGATGCGACGCAGAACAGCGGCGAGGTCGTGTTTGTGGACTATCGGGTCGGTGACTGATTTGGGTCGGTGACTGATTGGGTTGATGGTCGGCTCGGCTGTGATTTGGGCTGTGATTGGGGCTTCGGTTGATCGGCTCGGCTGGC
>NZ_RQSP01000009.1:19169-48504 GCF_009078285.1 Bifidobacterium jacchi | reverse complement strand
GGCTGATCGGGGCTGCGGTTGATTGTGACGGTGGCTGATTGGCGGCGGTTGCTGATTGGCGGCGATGCGCGGGGGCTTCGGTTGATCGGAACAGCGCCGACGACACGCGAATGTCGAACGAATGTTCGAGGTTTGGGGTATGGTGGCGGCATGAACGATGGAATGAACGGTGCGATGGCACGGGGGTTGACGCAGGGTGCGGCTCAGAGCGACCTGTTCGCGGCCGTCGATGCGCCCGACGACATGACCAGACCGCTTGCCGTGCGCATGCGGCCGCGCAGTCTGGACGAGGTCGTGGGTCAGTCGCGTGTGCTGGGGGAGGGCAGTCCGCTGCGCAGGCTGGCGAGTCCCGCCTCGCGCGGGTCGCTGACCGCGCCGAGCTCGGTCATTCTGTTCGGGCCTCCCGGCGTGGGCAAGACCACGCTCGCCTACATCGTCGCGCGGCAGTCCGGCCGGGCGTTCGAGGAGCTTTCGGCGGTCACCTCGGGTGTCAAGGAGGTGCGCTCGGTGCTGGCGCGGGCGCATCAGCGGCTTGTGGCCGAGGGGCGCGAGACCGTGCTGTTCATCGACGAGGTGCATCGATTCTCCAAATCCCAGCAGGACGCCCTGCTGCCCAGCGTCGAGAACCGTGATGTCACCTTCATCGCGGCGACGACGGAGAACCCCAGTTTCTCGGTCATCAAGCCGCTGCTGTCACGATCGGTGGTCGTCAAGCTCGAATCGTTGGAGCCGGCCGATCTGCGTACGCTCATCGACCGGGCGATGCGCGACGATCGCGGGCTGAAGGGCGAGGTCGGGATCACCGATGCCGCCGCCGACGAGATCATTCGGCTCGCCGGGGGTGATGCGCGCAAGACGCTGACCATACTCGAAGCGGCTGCGGGGGCGGCATGCGACGATGCGGCGGGTGCCGGTGATGCGGATGATGCCGGTGGTGCGGATACGCGACCGGTCATCACCCCGGCCGTCGTCTCCAAGGTCATGGACGTGGCGACCGTACGCTACGACAAGGACGGCGACGACCATTACGACGTGATCTCCGCGTTCATCAAATCGATGCGTGGCAGCGATCCGGACGCCGCCATCCACTATCTTGCGCGCATGCTTCGGGCCGGCGAGGACCCCCGGTTCATCGCCCGGCGCATCATGATCGCCGCCTCGGAGGAGGTCGGCATGGCCGCGCCCCAGATCCTTCAGGTCACCGTGGCCGCAGCTCAGGCGGTCGCCATGATCGGCATGCCCGAGGCCCGCATCATCCTCGCCGAGGCGACCATCGCCGTGGCGACCGCTCCCAAATCGAACGCCAGCTACAACGCGATCAACGCGGCGCTCGCCGACGTGGATGCCGGACTGATCGGGCAGGTGCCGCTGTATCTGCGCAACGCGCCAACCGCCCTGATGAAGCAGTGGGGCAACCACGAGGGCTACCGGTACGCCCACGACTGGCCGGGTGCGGTCGCGCCGCAGGAGTATCTGCCGGCCGAGCTTCGCGGGCGGGAATACTACCATCCCAACGATCGCGGCTACGAGCGCGAGGTGGGTCCTCGTCTGGAGCGCATCCGGGGGATTCTCCATGGCGGCGACGCGGGGGACGAAGGCACTGGCGGAAGCAATGCGAATGGGGGTGATGCGCAGGCATGATCGCAGCACGGTCCGCACGATGCCGCTATACTCTTACGTGGCTCGGCGGGGTGTGGGCATCGTAAGGGAAAACCGGAAACAACCACGTCGAATTGACGCCGAATGTGAATGAGGATGAAACATGACCTCCGAAACTCGTCAGACAACCATCGATGACATGCCGCGGCATGACGCTTTGAAGCGGAGCGTGCCGGCGCAGGGCGGCGATGATCGCATTCCGATGAAGCTCATCGGCTCGATCATCGCGGTCGGCTCCCTCGCATTCGTCGGCATTCTCACGGAGACGGTGATGACCGTGCTGTTTCCGGAGCTGATGCGCGAGTTCAACGTCAACACGTCCACCGTGCAGTGGATCACGACCATATATCTGCTGGTCGTCGCTGCCACGATGCCGCTCTCATCGTATCTGAGCCGCCGGTTCACGTTCAGGGCGCTGTTTCTTGCGGCCGTCGCGCTGGCTGTGGTCGGCTCGCTCATCATGATCGTCAGTCACCAGTTCGCGCTGATCCTCCTGGCGCGCGTGGTGCAGGGCGTCGGCTCGGGCGTCGCCACGCCGTTGATGATGAACATCATCCTTGAACAGTCACCGCGCAGCAAGGTCGGTCGGCTCATGGGCGTCGGCTCGCTGGTCATCACCGTGGCCCCGGCCATCGGACCGACCGTCGGCGGCGCGATCTCCAGTGTGCTGCCGTGGCGCGCCATCTTCGTCATCGTCATCCCGATCGTGTTGCTGCTGTCGCTGCCGGTCGGACTCGCCTGCATCCGTCAGAGCCATCCGACGCAGGAGGCGCGACTTGAACCGCTGCAGTTCATCGCGATCGTGCTGGCGCTCGGCGGTCTGATCTTCTCGCTCAACCAGAGCGGCGTGGCCGTCGGCTCCGCGGTGTCTGGCGATGGCTCGTCGGCGGTGCGTCCTGCGATGCTCGGAGTGGCGGCGTTGTGCATCGGCGTGGGGTCGCTCCTGTTCTTCGGCTGGTCGTCCAAACGCTCGTTCTCGCCGCTCATCCGCCTCGGCTGGCTGCATGACCGGGTCGTGCGACTGCATCTGCTGCCCTATCTGCTTCTGCCGATCGTCGGCATCGGCTTCGGCTATGTGATCACCAACGTGGCGCAGATGTCGTTGGGTACGAGCGCGTTCCTGGCGGGCGTGCTGGTGCTGCCCGGCGCGTTGATCGGCGCGTTCTTCGCCCCGATCGGCGGCATGCTGTATGACCGCTTCGGTCCGGTCCGGCCGATTCTCGGCGCTCTCGGCGTGGCGACCATCGGCCCGATCCTGCTGCTCGCGTTCTCGATGCATCTGACGCCCGTGACGCTGGCCGGATTCTATTTCATCTTCGGGCTCGGCTACTCGCTCGGCTACTCCAACATCATGACCAACGCGCTCAGCCGCATCGACCGTGTGTTCACGCCCGACGGCAACGCCGTGTTCCAGACCTCGCTGCAGTTCGGCGGCGCGGTCGGCACTGCATTGTTCTCCACGCTGCTCGGCGTGGCGCAGGCGGGTGCCGGCGCCGAAGGCAGCGCCACGTTCCGTCGCGCCACTGCGGTAGGCGGCGCATGGACGTTCGCCACGATGACGATCATCTGCGTGATCTGCCTCGTTTCGCTCATCGCGGCGTTCCGCACCGCCGGCGGGCATGGTGCGCAGGTCGCACGGGATTGATGACGGCATGACGAATCCACCAACGACATAGCAAACATCAACGCAAACAACAACAAAAACAGCAACGACATGGCAAACAGCAAGGCAAACAGCAATAAGGAGAGTGCAGTATGGTAAAGGTTTCCGTGGTCGGCGCCAAGGGGCGCATGGGTTCGCATGTGGTCGAGGCGGTGCGGGGAGCGTCCGACATGCAGCTGTCGCTCGCGCTCGACGCCGGTGACGATCTGTCCGCGATCACGCCGGGCAACACCGACGTGACGGTCGAGTTCACCGTGCCGTCCGTCTCGCTGTCCAACGTGCTCGCCCTCGTGGCGCAGGGCGTTGACGTGGTCGTCGGCACCACCGGATGGACCGACGAGGCCTTCGATCGGGTTCGCGAGGCGCTCGCCAAGGCTCCGCGCGCCGGGCAGTCGGTCTTCATCGCGCCGAATTTCGCCATCTCCGCGGTGCTCGCCGATCATTTCGCGCGAATCGCCGCACCGTACTTCGAGTCCGCCGAGGTGATCGAGCTGCATCATCCGACCAAGGTGGACGCCCCCTCCGGCACGGCCATCCACACCGCCCATGCGATCGGCGAGGCCAGAAGGGCAGCCGGACTCGGCGAAATGCCCGATGCGACCCAGACCGACGGCGGTTCCCGCGGTCAGGTGATCGACGGCGTGCATGTGCATGCGGTGCGTCTTCGCGGACTGAACGCCCACGAGGAGATCCTGCTCGGCAATGCGGGCGAACAGCTGACCATCCGCGCCGACAGCTTCGATCGCATCAGCTTCATGCCCGGCGTGCTGCTCGCCGTGCGCAAGGTGTCGTCCGGAGCGTACCCGGGTCTTACGGTCGGCCTTGACCGATTCCTCGACCTGTGATCGCACACGACCGTCCTGTGAACGCTCGCTGCGCGATATGCCTCTCGCCTTTCGCCGACCGGGAGAAAAGCCGCCTGAGTCCCGACCGAGAAGTACGGTAAGCCCTATGAGTGAGATGATGCATCTTCTGGACCCTGCTCCGTTCGGTCGTATCCTTCCGGCCATGGTCACCCCCATGAAGGCCGACGGCTCCGTTGACTACGAGGCGGCGCAGAAGGTGGCGAAGCAGCTGGTCGCCGACGGTGCGGACGGTCTGGTGGTCAACGGCACCACGGGCGAGTCGCCCACCACCCACATGGAGGAGAAGGTGGAGCTGGTCGCCGCGGTGCGTGAGGCCGTTGATGTGCCGATCATCTCCGGTGCGGGCTCGAACGACACCGCGCACACCGTGCGCATGGTCGAGCAGACCCAGGAGGCGGGCGCCGACGCGGTGCTCGTGGTCGCCCCGTATTATTCCCGTCCCTCCCAGGAGGGCGTGTATCGCCACTACAAGGCGGTCGACGAGTCGGCCGACAAGCCGATCATCATCTACGATGTGCCGGGTCGCACCGGTCTGCACATCCAACTCGAAACGTACCGTCGCATGGCCGAACTGAGCCATGTCAAGGCGGTCAAGGACGCCACCGGAGACATCGCCGGGGCGGTGCGCAAGCGTATGGAGACCGGTCTGACCTGGTATTCGGGCGATGACGGTCTGTTCCTGCCGTTCCTCTCGATCGGCGCCGTCGGCATCATCTCCGTGATCGCCCATGCTGCAGCAGGCCCCATGCGGGATCTCGCCGCCGCATTCGACCGTGGCGACATCCACGAGGCGCAGAGCCTCGCCGTGCGTCTCGCCCCGCTGGTCGAAGCCCTCAACGGCAACGGGTTCCAGGCCGTGATGGCCAAGGCCGCGCTCAAGGTGCGCGGCGTGCTCGACGACACCACGATGAGGCTGCCGAACGTGGGCCCCGGCCCGGACGAGCTGTCCCGCGCCGAGAAGGGCATGCGCGCATCCGGCCTGATGTAGGTCCTTTTTCGTCGCTCTCGCACAGGCGAGGGCACCGACAACAGAAATCCAACTAGGAAATGGTTACAGAACAAGAGACAACAACACAGCATGCCGCCCGCACTCGTGGCGGCGACAGTATCGAAGATGAGCAGATGGCCGCGGCACAGGCCGCCGTCGATCTGCTCGATGCAGTGGAACCGGCCGAGGAGCACAAGGGAGCATCCCGAACGAAGACCACGCGTTCGCACCGCAAGTCCGGCGAGGGTGAGGCAAAGACCTCATCGTCCTCCACCCGTTCGCGCGCCGCTCGCTCATCCCGCGGCCACGGCAGAACCGCCGATGCCAGAACCACCGAGACCCGTGACGAGTCCCGTCAGTCCCGAGACTCCCGCGATTCCCGCGAATCCGCCCCGCGCGGCGGCGCTCGTCGCCCGCGCGCCAACCAGCCGGCGACCGCGCCCCAGCAGGACGCGGTGCTCATCGCCCCGCCGAAGTATCGCAAGGGTTCCCTGCGCATCGTGCCGCTCGGTGGACTCGGCGAAATCGGCCGCAACATGAACGTGATCGAATACAACGGGCATCTGCTGCTCATCGACTGCGGCGTGCTGTTCCCCGAGGAGGAGCAGCCGGGCGTCGATCTGATCCTGCCCGACTTCGACTACATCAAGAACCGTCTCGACAAGGTCGAGGCGCTCGTGCTCACCCACGGCCACGAGGACCACATCGGCGGCGTGCCGTACCTGCTCAAGCTGCGCCCGGACATCCCGCTGATCGGCTCGAAGCTCACGCTCGCGTTCGTCGAAGCCAAGTGCAAGGAGCACAACCAGCATCCGACGATGGTCGAGGTCCAGGGGCGCGACAAGATGAAGGTCGGCCCGTTCAACCTCGAATTCGTGACCGTCACCCATTCGATCCCGGACGCGCTCGCCGTCTACGTCAAGACGCCCGCGGGCACGCTCATCGACACCGGCGACATCAAGCTCGACCAGCTGCCGCTCGACCACAAGATCACCGATCTCGTCGAATTCGGCAAGATCGGAGAACAGGGCGTCGACCTGCTCATGATGGACTCCACCAACGCCGAGGTCCCCGGATTCGTCAAGCCGGAGACCTCGATCGGCCCGGCGCTCGATCAGGCGTTCGCCCAGGCGAGCCGCAAGATCATCGTCGCCAGCTTCTCCTCGCACGTGCACCGCGTTCAGCAGGTCGTGGACACCGCGCACAAGTACGGTCGCAAGGTCGTGTTCGTCGGACGTTCCATGGTGCGCAACATGTCGATCGCCGCCGACCTCGGCTACCTGCATCTGCCCGAGGACACGGTCATCGACCTCAAGAAGGCGCATGACGTGCAGGACGACAAACTCGTCTACATGTGCACCGGTTCGCAGGGCGAGCCGATGGCCGCGCTGGGACGCATCGCGGACGGCAACCACCGCGACATCCAGATCAACGAGTTCGACACGGTGATCCTCGCCAGCTCCCTCATCCCCGGCAACGAGCACGAGGTCTACAAGGTCATCAACAAGCTCGTGCAGCTCGGCGCGCGCGTCGTCAACCGCGACAACGCCGCCGTGCACGTCTCCGGCCACTGCAACGAGGGCGAGCTGCTGTACATGTACAACATCGTCAAGCCCAAGTGCGCGATGCCGATCCACGGCGAGAACCGTCATCTGGTCGCCAACGGCCTGATCGCCGTCAAGACCGGCGTCGATCCGCAGAACGTGGTCCTCGCCGAGGACGGCGACGTGGTCGATCTCTACCACGGCAAGGCCGCGGTCGTCGGCTCGGTGCCGTGCGGCTACGTGTATGTAGACGGCGATTCTATCGGCGAACTGACCGACGAGGAGCTGGAGAAGCGCCGCATCCTCGGCACCGAGGGCTTCGTGTCGAGCTTCGTCGTCGTCGACACCGACGAACGCGAGGTCGTCTCCGGTCCGAAGATCTTCCTCAACGCGGTCGCCGAGGACGAAAGTGAATTCGACAAGGTCCGTCATCAGATCGTCGAACAGCTCAACGACGCGATGATGGGCGGCACCCGCGACACCTACAAGCTGCAGCAGATCATGCGCCGCACGCTTGGCGGCTGGGTCGCCCGTCAGCTGCATCGCAAGCCGATGATCGTGCCGGTCGTGGCCGACATCGCCACCGATGTGATCGAACAGTAATCGTTCGACCGACAATCATATTTTCCGCAATTACGCACCAATCGAGGCGGCGTGACCGGCACAACCGATCATGCCGCCTCACGTTGAAAAGGAGCAAGGAGAGACATGCCAGGAGCGAATCTCACCCGCATCGAAGCCGAGGAACGAGCCGGAATCGTCCTCAAGCCGATCCACTACGCCGTGGCGCTCGACCTGACCGTCGGCGCGAAGAACTTCGGCTCGACCGCGACGATCACATTCGACGCGAAGCCGGGCTCGTCCAGCTTCCTCGACCTGATCGCCGACGAGGTGTCCGAGGTCACGCTCAACGGCGTGGCGCTCGACCCGGCCACGGTGTACGTCGACAGCCGCATCGAACTGGGCGATCTCAAGGAGCACAACGAGGTCGTCGTCAAGGCGCTGTGCCGCTATTCGAACACCGGCGAGGGCCTGCATCGCAGCGTCGATCCCTCCGACGGCAACGTGTACCTGTACTCCCAGTTCGAGGTGCCGGACGCCCGCCGCGTCTACGCCGTGTTCGACCAGCCCGATCTCAAGGCCACGTTCGACTTCTCCGTGCTCGCCGCATCCAGCTGGATCGTCACCTCGAACATGCCGGTCAAGTCCGTGACCGCCACCGACCGCACGACCGCCGACGGCACGCTCGGCGACCACGCGCCCGAAACCACCCGGCAGTGGGTGTTCGAGACCACGCCGACCATGAGCTCCTACCTGACCGCGATCTGCGCCGGCCCCTACGCCGAATGGCACACCGCCTACCGCAACGAGGACGGCCGCGTCGTGCCGATGGCCCAGTACTGCCGCCAGTCCCTGGCCGCAGCGTTCGCCAAGGACGTCGACTACCTGTTCGACATCACCAAGAAGGGCTTCGCGTTCTACGACAAGACGTGGGGCGTACCCTACCCGTACGCCAAGTTCGACCAGATCTACGTGCCCGAATACAACGCGGGCGCGATGGAGAACATCGGCATGGTCACCATCCGCGACTCCTACGTGTTCGACTCCAAGGTCACCGACGCGCTCGCCGAGCGCCGCGTCGTGACCGTCCTGCACGAGCTCGCGCACATGTGGTTCGGCGACTACGTGACGATGAAGTGGTGGAACGACCTGTGGCTCAACGAGTCCTTCGCCGAGTTCACGTCCACGCTCGCCACCGCCGAGGCCACCGAATGGCACGACGCATGGGCCACGTTCTGCTCCGGTGAGAAGAGCTGGGCACTGCGTCAGGACCAGCTGTCCACCACGCATCCGATCGTCGCGCCGATCAACGATCTCAACGACACGTACGTCAACTTCGACGGCATCACCTACGCCAAGGGCGCGAGCGTGCTCAAGCAGCTCGCGTTCTACGTGGGCCGCGAGAAGTTCTTCAAGGGCATCAACGCGTATCTCAACAAGCACGCCTACGCAAACGCGACGCTCGCCGACCTGCTGGGCGAGCTGGAGCTCACCTCCGGTCGCGATCTGAAGGCGTGGAGCGCCCAGTGGCTCGAACAGTCCGGCATCAACACGATCGCCACCGACGTCAAGGTCGCAGCCGACGGCACGATCGAGACGCTGATCCTGCACCAGAGCGCTCCGGCCGAGCATCCGGTGCTGCGCGCGCATCGACTGGCCGTCGGATTCTACGATCTCGACCAGGCCAGCGGCAAGGTCGTGCGCACCGACCGCTTCGAGCTCGACGTGGACGGTGAGACGACGCTCGTCGCCGAGGCCGCCGGCAAGGCGCGTCCGGCGCTGATCCTCGTCAACGACGATGATCTGACCTACACGAAGCTGCGTTTCGACGAGGCTTCGCTCGACTTCGCGCTCGCCAACCTGCATCGCTTTGACGATGCGCTCGCCCGTGCCGTCATCTGGCTGTCGCTGTGGGACATGACGCGCGACGGCGAACTCGCCGCCGAACGGTTCATCGACACGACGCTGCGACTGCTCGCCACCGAAACCGAATCGACCACGTTCCGCTACGCGCTCGCCTGCATGAGCACCGCCGCATGGCATTACACCGCGCCGGCCCGCCGCGCAGCCGTGATCGAGCATGTCGCCGCCGAACTGTGGACGCTCGCGTCCGCGGCCCCGGCCGGCTCCGACCAGCAGTTCCAGCTCGCCACCGCGTATCTGGGCTATGGCGAGGAGGGCGACGAGGCGTTCGCCGCCAATGCGCGCGGACTGCTCGACGGTTCGGTGAAGCTCGACGGGCTGGACATCGACAACAACTTCTCGTGGACGCTGGTCAACGCGCTCTCCTCGGTGAACGCGTTCGGCGAGGCTGACATCGACGCGCAGCTCGCCAAGCGCGACACCACCGAGAACCGTGAGTTCGCGTATGGTGCTCGTGCGGTGCGCGCGACCGCCGAGGCGAAGGCATGGGCGTGGGATCAGGCGCTCAACAACGATGAGCTGACCAACGCGCAGCTTGAGGCGGTCTCCCGTGGATTCGCCGCCACGCCGCGCGCCGATCTCGCCGAACCGTATGCCGAGCGCTACTTCGAGACCGCGGATTGGATCTGGGAGCACAAGACCTTCCACATGGCCGAGGCTCTGCTTGAGGGCCTGTACCCGTCGTACGCCGATCCCGCAACGCTCGTCGAACTCGGCAACGCGTGGCTCGCCTCGCACGAGAGCGCCGACAACGCGCTGCAGCGCATCATCCGCGGCAACGTCGAATCCTCGCAGCGCACGCTCGACGTGCGCGACTACAACGCCGCTCTGTGATCGAGAGAGAGTGGGATGCAACGCGATATCATGCTTGAATCGCGTTGCATCCCACGGATTTGCCTGCTGTGCGTGGGACGCAACGCAAAACATGGCTGCCACTGCGTTGCGTCCCACTGACCTGTGGTGACCTGTGGGACGGAGTGCGGAAAGGCCGCCGAATCGCGTTGCGTCCCACTGATTTGCCTGTTGTGCGTGGGACGGAATACGGAATATGGCTGTTACTGCGTTGCGTCCCACGGATTTGTGGGACGGAGTGCGGAAAGGCCATCGAATCGCGTTGCGTCCCACGAAAACCGGAGAATTCGTGGGACGGAGCATGGATATGACCTGTTTTTTCGTTGCGTCCCACATGTGTGGCATGCCGATGTGGCTTCGCTACGGTGTTGATCGTCCGAAACCGCCATTTTCCAGCGTTTTCGCCTCAATGGCTGCTGAATGTTTACTGGGAATCCGCGTGGTTCGTGGGACGGAACGTGAAAAGCAGCTGTTTGTTCATTGCGTCCCACGCGCATGGGGCGCATTGGGCATCGTCGCGATTCGGCGATCCCCGTCTCGGCTCCCACGGTCGCTCCCACGGTCGTGCATATTGCGTGTGGACTGCCTGATCACCTGTTCGATGTCGCGCGCGACCACATGGAACGTGAAATCCGCGCCTCGCTCCGCCAGACTTCGTGCGACTCCGAAGGCGAACTCCGCGCGGGCCGTGTCATTGGCGAGTGAATCAGCGGTCGCCGTGTGGATGATCCATCCTCGGGCGCGCAGACGGTCGCGCTTGTCACGGTCTCGCCGCCATTGCCGGGGATCGGTGCGATGATGATCGCCGTCATATTCAACCGCCACACGGCAATCGGGCCACGCCATGTCCAGCGTCATCGGAGCGCCGGATGGAAACACGATGCCGGCGACCTCATGATTGGCGACCGATGCCGGAATGCCATGCCGCATCAGCGTGAGATTCATATGGCTTTCCTGCATGGAATCCACATTCGGTCTCACCAGCGGCATCACGCGCATCCATGAGCGTTTGCCTGCGAATCGTGGCATATCCTCCAGGAAACGGAGCATGTCGTGTCGAACACTCTGCGGGTGGCGCGTCGTTTGACGCGACATCGTCGTGATGACGATCTCGCACAGCGCGACAAGTTCATCCGCGGGAAGATGCGAGGACAGTTGAGCCACGGTGTGCAGCGGGTTCAAGGTGTACACCGTCTCGTTGATCCGCACGATGTCAGTCGATGTGAAGCATGTCCAGACGTGGTTGCGTATTATGGCGGTGTTGCCACGATTGCGGCGTGGCTTGCTGCTGGACACGGTGTGCAGCATGCCGTCATCGATAGCACATTGCCGTGGCAGGGGCACGCCTTGCAGCGTCAGCGATGTCGTCATGCCGAACAACAGTCGTGTTCCGATCTGCCGGGTCGCCTGCGTGCATTGTTGGATGAGCGTTCGCCGACGTTCGGCCAGGCTGTCCGAGGCGGCAGAAGGATGATCGCTGCCGGGGATTGGTGGTTGATCCATATGATGCGGTTCGTTCATGGCGCAACCATAGCGGATTCTGCCCTGCCGGCAAGTGGTTTTTGGGTGTTGTGGACGGAACCTCTGAGTTATCCACAGGCTGTTGCTCCCGCTATTGCCGGCGCTGGTTTCCTCTATCGACTATCCGAGCGGCAGCCGGTTGGAGGCGAGCGGCGGTCAAGCAGCGGCGGTCGACAACCGGTCGGCAGCCAATCGGCAGCGGCAGCCGGTCGTTTTGTGAGAAATCGTATGACAATCGGCCGCATCGGGTGCATTGCGACGCATCCTTGATTACGATGGTCGAGGATACAGTCGAATTCGGATGAAGGATGCACTATGCCGAAGATGTTTGGAACCGATGGCGTTCGCGGTCTGGCCAACAAGGATCTGACCGCGCGACTCGCGCTTGATCTGGGTGACGCCGCAGTGCGCGTGCTTGGCGGCAGCAATGATCGGGCAGGGCGTCGTCGCGCGCTGGTCGGCCGCGACACGCGCGTTTCCGGCGATTTTCTCGCCGCCGCGCTGTCGGCCGGCATGACCGCCGGCGGCTTCGACGTGATCGACGCGGGCATCATCCCCACGCCGGGCGTCGCCTATCTGACGAGCGTGCTCAACGTGGAG
Source organism: Bifidobacterium jacchi (assembly GCF_009078285.1). Lineage (GTDB taxonomy): Bacteria > Actinomycetota > Actinomycetes > Actinomycetales > Bifidobacteriaceae > Bifidobacterium > Bifidobacterium jacchi. Next base: position 36,327 of record NZ_RQSP01000009.1, on the reverse strand, counting down.
ATGGGCGCGGTGATCTCCGCATCCCACAATCCCATGCCCGACAACGGCATCAAGTTCTTCGCGCGCGGCGGATTCAAACTGCCCGACGCCAAGGAGGACGAGATCGAGGCGGTGCTCGGTCAGGACTGGGAGCGTCCCACGGGCGCCGGCGTCGGCCGCATCTCGCACGACACCGCAACCGCCACCAACCTGTATATCGACCATCTGGTCTCCACGATCGCCCCGCTCAACCCCGACAAAACCCAGCCGAAGCCGCTCAAGGGCCTCAAGATCGTGGCCGACTGCGCCAACGGCGCCACGTCGGTCGTCGCCCCCGAAGCGCTGCGCCGCGCCGGTGCCGACGTGATCGTCATCAACGCGTCGCCGGACGGATACAACATCAACAAGAACGCCGGCTCCACCCACCCCGAGCAGTTGCAGGCGATGGTCAAGGCCTCCGACGCGGTCATGGGCGTCGCGTTCGACGGCGACGCCGACCGCTGCCTCGCGGTGGACGAGGACGGCACGATGGTCAACGGCGATCAGATCATGGGCATCCTCGCGCGCGCCAAGAAGGATGCCGGCAAGCTCGCCGACAACACGCTCGTCGTCACCGTGATGAGCAATCTCGGATTGAAGCTCGCCCTCAAGGACATGGGCATCAAGACCGTGCAGACCGCGGTCGGCGACCGGTACGTGCTTGAGGAGATGCTGCGCGGCGGCTACGTGCTCGGCGGCGAACAGTCGGGTCATGTGATCAACCGCGAATTCGCCACCACGGGCGACGGCACGCTCACCGCGCTCACCCTGTGCAACGAGGTGGTGCGCTCCGGCCGCAGCCTCAAGGAGCTCGCAGCCGACTTCCCGCAGCTGCCGCAGCGTCTCGTCAACGTGCCGAACGTCGACAAGATGGCCGCCACGACCAACGCCAAGGTGCAGGCTGCGGTCGAGCGCGAGGAGAAGCTGCTCGGCGATACGGGCCGCGTGCTGCTGCGCCCGTCCGGCACCGAGCCGCTGGTGCGCGTCATGGCCGAGGCCGCCACGCAGCAGCAGGCCGACGAGGTGTGCGATCGCCTCGCCAAGGTGGTCGCCGACGAGCTGGCGCTGTAGACCCGGCATCAGACAATCCGCCCAAGCCCTCCGCCCAAGCCCACCGTCCAAGCCCACCGACACAGCAAGGAGCCACCAACAACCATGTTCACCAAAAACGCCAAAGTCGACATCGAACTCAACCGCGACGTCGAACAGCTCATCAAAACCGGCGGCAAGGAGCGCATCCTGCCGATCGTGCAGGCCGGCGAACCGGTGCTGCGCCATCAGACCGCGCAGTACACCGGCCAGCTGAGCCGCAAGACGCTCGACAAGCTCATCGACGTGATGCACACCACCATGCTCGAAGCGCCCGGTGTGGGGCTTGCCGCCACGCAGATCGGACTCGGACTGGCGCTCGCCGTCGTCGAGGACCATATTCGCGACGATGAGGATGATCCGCGCGAAATCGCCGAATTCCCGTTCCATGTCATCATCAACCCCAGCTATGAGCCGATCGGCAGCGAAACGCGCAGCTTCTACGAGGGGTGCCTCAGCTTCGACGGCTATCAGGCGGTGCGCCGCCGCTGGCTCGACATCACCGCCCGCTGGCAGGACGAGGACGGCAATCGGCATGAGGAGCGGCTGCACGGATGGCCGGCGCGCATCTTCCAGCATGAGACCGATCATCTGAGCGGCGAACTGTACATCGACAAGGCGGAGATCCGCTCGCTGGCCACGACCGAGAATCTTGAGGATCTGTGGTCCGACGATCCCGTGCCCACCGAGGCGGCCGCCGAGCTTGGCTTCACGCTGTAGGCGTGACGCGCCAGGTTGCCGGCTTCACGCCGATGCTGCCGCGGCGCGCCACGCACCACTACGATGCCGTGCGTGGCGCATCAGTCGAGCAGCGGGGCGAGATCCTCGCGCGCCTCGGGAAAGTTGCTGCAGTAGCGTCTCGCCTCGTCGCGCATGCCCTCGATGAGCATGAGCCGCTCGTAGATCGTGTTGCGCGCGTAGCGTCCGTTGCCGTCGTCATAGGCGTTGACGATCTGTTCCAGCTGATCCGGCCAGCTGCGGTGGCTGAGCATCTTCAGATGCAACGCCGCCAGCGTATCGGTGGGTTCATAGGCTTCGACGATGCGTTCCCGATACATGTCGCGCAGATCAAGCCCCATGCCCAGCGCCTCCATGGCGATCTCACGCACCGAATCCCAGCCGTAGGGGACAAGCTCGCGCGGGTAGAGCGGCAGTTTCTGATCGGGATGATCGCGTTTCATGGCGTCGGCGAACGGAAGCAGCTCCTCCCAGCGATCCTGAATGGCCAGTCGGCAGATATACGCCGATGCCATGGCGGGAACGTCGCGATGGTCGAGCAGGAACTGGTCCGCTTCGTCCACGTCGCCGCTGGCCCGCATGAGATCGTGGCGCAGGAACAGGACGGCGTTGCGGAACTGCCGGTGGGCGGCCTGCGCGGTTTCGGGGTCCTCCTTCGTATCGTCGAGGTCGTCAAGATCGTCAAGATAATCGAAATCGTCAACTGCATCGTCCCCGCCGGCCGCATCGCCACCGCCGTTGCCGCTGTCAGTACCGGTTGCGCCGCCGTTCGCACCGCTCGCATGGCTGCCCCCCGCACCTTTCGCGCCGTCGGTGCCGCCACCAGTGCCGCCGGCGTCGCTGCTGCTGATGCCGTTGTGCCGCGCGAACTCGCTCATCGTACTCAGGGCCTTGCCCAGCGCGTCGTAGGCGTAGGTGCGTGAATCATCCCAGTGGGCGAACGACAGACCGCAGGAGAGCAGTCCGATCATCAGCATCGTGTTGAGGCGCAGATCCTCATTGCATGCGACGTCGACGATCTCGCGCAGCGCCTGCCCTCCCACCGACGGTTCGGCGTTGCGCGCGGCCGAACTCATGTAGACGCGGATGCGCGTCACCAGATCATCCAGATAGTCGTACCCCTCGCCGTCGCGGTCGGCGACGTTGGCGACGAACTTGGTCGCCATGGCGACGCATGTGCCGAGATTATGCGCGCTTTCCACCCATCGCGTGCTCATCATCGCGTTGCCGGCCACCGCATCCACGCCGGCGAGCGCCATCGAGGAGATGCGGAACGTGGGCATGTCGTTGATGGGCATCTGAATCATGTCGTCGACGTGCTGCGCGGTGGGCACGATGGCGGCCAGCGAGTCCATGTACCACTGCATCGGCGTGGTGATCATCCGTTCGGCGCTGTGGTCGTCGACCACGGGCGTGTCGCCGCGTTCCGTGTCGGATTGCCGTGATTTTTCGCCGATGTCGGCGTTCCACAGCAGCGTGGGGCCGTCGAAGTCGGGCGAGACCATCCAGCTGTGGCGCAGAAACATCATGAATTCGTCGTATTCGAGCATGGGGGTGCAGGCTTCGATGTGCATCTGCGCGATGTCATCCATGGCGAAATCCGCCCAGCTGTATGGGTGCGGCTCGCGTGCGCTCCGGCTGTGTGTGGTGTTGTCGTTCATCTCTTCCATCGTAATGGTGTTGATGTGCGAATCGTGGGAACGCCACTTCGATCAATCGCTGTGGTGGTGAGCGGTGATTCATAAGGATAGCTTGCAGGAAGGTTTGCAGGCTTTGTGCGATAAAACAGAGGGCGTTACTAGTGTCCCGCGTCGCAAGTTCGTTGATTATATTGTTGGCTCCCCTTGTCAGGACGTTGCCGTTAGGCAAACAGCGGAGCTGTTTGTAGGCAACGTGTGAGCCGACAGGCGAGCCAGCAGGATGCGCGCGAAGCGCGTCCATAATTGCAGGACCGTTGCCGTTAGGCAAACAGCGGAGCTGTTTGTAGGCAACGTGTGAGCCGACAGGCGAGCCAGCAGGATGCGCGCGAAGCGCGTCCATAATTGCGGATCGAGCTGGCCCGCGAAGCGGGACTGAGGGGTAGTGAATTCGTCAACGGATTTCTGACGCAGGACACTAGTATGCGAAGGAGACGTAGACCAGCGGCATATGCATCAGATACAGGCTGAGCAGATTCCTGCCGATCAGACTCATCACGCGGTTCGTGCGCCGCGGCATGACCGCCGCTCAGCGCAAGGTTTTCTCGGGATTTGCCTTGAGTTCGAGATTCTCTTGCGCTGGTGCACCTCGTAGCGCAAGAGAATCTCGAAATGCCCGATTATTTCGAGAAAAACTAGCGCAAACATACCGAGCACCGAGCGCCATATGGAACACACGTGTGGGACGCAACGCATTTCAGGACCGATTCCGCGTTTCGTCCCACGGCTTGCCCGCCGTCACAGCGAACGCTCAGACGGCATTCAGGTAAAAACGTCGGAAAACAGCGGAACACGAACGCCAGAGCAAACACCGGACCCGTCGAGAACCACACACGAGTGGGACGCAACGCAAAAACGGCAGCCAATCGCATTCCATCCCACAAAACATCCACAGAACAGTGGGACGCAACGCATTTCAGGGCATATTCCACGTTCCGTTCCACCGGCCAGTGGGATGGAATGCAATAATCGACGATTTCGTCGTCGCGTGACAGACCGAATTGTCACGCGACGACGTTTTGCCTGATTTTCACGCCGCGTGACAGACTGGCCTGGTTCAGCCCGGCACAACCCCGTGCCGAATCATTGCAATTCCGCCGTTTTGCAATTACGTAGCACGACGACTGAGCATCGCACCCGATCGCAGCTTGTCACGCGACGCAGTTTTACCCGTTTTTTTGCATCGCGTGACAGACGAGTCCAGACGGGTCCGGACTAGCACAGACCGGTTCAGCACAGCACAGCCAAGGATTATGCACAAGGGTTATGCAGCAAGAGGTTTATGGAAAAACAAAAGGGTTTCAGGCCGAAGTCTGAAACCCTAGGGCGGATAGGGCGAGTAACTAACTCAAATCATTGGTTATATATTGGAAATAAAGAAAAACTAGTGTCCTGCGTCAGAAATTCGTTGACGAATTCACTACCCCTCAGTCCCGCTTCGCGGGTCAGCTCGCTGCAATTATGGATGCGCTTCGCGCGCGGCCTGCCGGCTCGCCGGTCGGCTCGCACAGCACCTACAAACAGCTCCGCTGTTTGCTTCACGGTGCTGTCCTGACAAGGGGAGCCAACAATATAATCAACGGATTTCTGACGCAGGACACTAGCGAACGGATTTCTGACGCGCCGATCGCTAAGTGTGGCTTGGGACGGAGGTTCGGATTCGGGGTGTTTCGTGCTGCATCTTGCAGTTGTGTGTGCCGATGGTTGGCGGTCGGGAGAAAACGGGTGGTTCCCGTCGTGCCATCGGCATCGCATAATGGCGGAATTGCAATGATCGTGGGATTCTTGTCTGAAGACCTTGCCGTCGCGTATTTCTCCGGTGGTACACACAAGTGCAAGATATACGCCACAGAGCAGGCGTGTCGAACCGAAATGAGCCGGTTCTCTTCCCATGTCTCTTCCCATGTCGCTGTGACGCGGGGAGGCGTGGTGGCGTAGGGTGCAGAAGAACCTTCGGCTTGTGTCGGGTGTCTGTTTCACGTGCCGTTGTGCATGACCTCGTACGTGTAGCCTGATGTTCGCGTCAGCAATTTGTGGACGAATTGATCACGCAGAATACTGGAACGTCGAAACGAATCAGCACCACGTCTCTGTTGTATGCCATATCTGTTTGAGATGATGATCGCCGCCACCGCACGCCGCTGCAATCGTTAGCTGAGCTCCGGCGGCTTCCATGCAAGCAGCTGTTTGGCTTTGGCTTTGTCGTTGATATGACGCGAAATGGTGTAGTCCAGATCTGCGTCAAGTTGATATTTCCGAGTGGCCTCGGGGCAACGCGCCTGTGCTGTTTTCAGAGCATGAATCAGGAGCTCGCTTTTGTGTTGCGTCAATAAGCTCGTCATTGACTTCACTCGGCAGGGCCAATCGCCCGACTGGGTAATGCGGGACGGTAGAGTGGAATGGCAGTCGAATGGATGGGAGCTATACGCGATGATTACCGGGGCCACGAAAAGCAAGGTCGATGACATCTGGCAACGCATGTGGGAGGGCGGCATCACCAATCCGCTTGAGGTGATCAGTCAGCTCACGTATCTCATGTTCATGAAGTCGCTGGACGACAAGGAGCTGGAAGCCGAGCAGATGGCGCAGTTGACCGGCGTACCGGCCACCAAACTCACCTTTCCGCAGACCCCGGAAGGTCAGGCACTGCGATGGGGCAGGTTCAAGAACCTGCCGGCAGAGCAGATGTTCGCCGTGGTCTCCCAGCAGGTGTTCCCGTTCCTGAAGACCCTGCACACCGGCAACGCATTCGCCGAAAGCATGGAGGATGCGTCATTCGGATTCAACAAGCCGAAGACGTTGGAGCGTGCGGTCTCCGGCATCGATGATCTGCTGACGAATGTGGTCAGGGACCAGGATGATCTGGGCGACCTATATGAATACATGCTGAGCAAGCTCAACACTGCCGGCGCGAACGGCCAGTTCCGTACACCCAAGCACATTCGTGACCTGATGGTCGGCCTGCTCGACCCGAAACCCGGTCAGCTCATCGGCGACCCGGCCTGCGGTACGGCAGGATTCCTGATCTCCGCCGCCGAATGGATTCGCGCCCATCACGGCGATGCGATGAGTGCTGAGGATTGGAACCTGTTCGAGGGCGAACAGTTCACCGGATTCGACACCGATCAGACGATGGTGCGCATTTCCGCGATGAATCTATTGCTTCACGGCGTGGAGAATCCGGACGTGCGCAATCAGGACAGTCTGTCGAGACTCAACACGATTCGCAGCCGGTTCGATGTAATCCTCGCGAATCCGCCGTTCACCGGCTCGCTGGACGTGGAGGACATTGACGATTCCCTGAAGTCGATTGTCCAGACCAAGCAGACGGAGCTCCTGTTCGTGGCCTTGTTCCTGCGCATGCTGAAGCTCGGTGGCCGGTGCGCGTGCATCGTACCGAACGGCGTGCTGTTCCGCTCCAATGCGAAGGCGTATCGTGAGCTGCGCCGCGAACTGGTGGAGCATCAGCGTCTGGAGGCAATCATCTACATGCCTTCCGGCGTGTTCAAGCCGTATTCCGGAGTCAGCACCGCGATTCTCGTGTTCACGAAAACCGACGCGCCGAACAGCACCGACAAGGTGTGGCTGTACAACATGGAGCATGACGGCTTCACGCTGGATGACAAGCGTGATGAGGACGTGAGCCACAACGATATTCCGGATATTCTCGAACGCTGGGCGCACTTGGATGCGGAGGACGCGCGCGAACGCACCGAGCAGAGCTTCTTCGTCACCCGCGACGACATCGCCGAACAGGATTACGACCTCAGCTTCAACAAGTATGTGAAAGTCGAATACGAGAAGAAGGAATACCCACCGACAGAAAAGCTCATGGCCGAACTGCGCGATTTGAATGCCAAGTTTGTGGACGGCCTTAACGCCCTCGACACCATGCTCGCGAAGGACGGTGAGTGATGGAGGAGCAGTTAGCTTTCAAGGATGTATTCTCTGATGTAACTCGGATAGCTACTAAGATACCGGCAAAGGAATATCAGTCCAAGGGAATTAATCCAATCATTGATCAGGGTCAGAGTGCTATTGCTGGTTATTCTGATATTCCGGATGGATTGTTCATGGATGTACCGGCTATTGTATTTGGTGACCACACATGCGCAATCAAGTATGCGGATACACCATTTTTCATTGGTGCTGATGGAACAAAGATTCTTCGACAAGTTCGAAATGACAATCTGCGTTTTCTCTTTCATGCATTGAAGTATTATGCTGCAAATCTGCCCGGTAGCAAGGAATATACACGTCACTTTAAATGGTTGAAAGAATGCTCATTTATTATTCCTGATTATGAACATCAGTGTCAGATAGCTGAATCCTTTGATACTATTCAGGACGAAATAGCCTTGGCCAAGCAGATGCTCGCCAAAGCCGACGAACTCATTCAATCCCGCTTCGTCGAGATGTTTGGCAGTCAGCCTATGTCCGCGCTTTCTGTTTTCTGTGATTTCTATAGTGGTGGGACTCCCTCGAAAAAGAATCCCGAATACTGGGATGGCTCATTGCCGTGGTTTAGTCCGAAAGACATCAAGAGCCCTATGCTTTGGGACTCAATCGATCATGTCAATGATAGAATCACTGAGAAAGCTAATCTGAAATTAATTCCGGAAGATACAGTTGTCGTCGTCGTTCGTGGAATGATTCTTGCTCATGATGTTCCTGTCGCGATTGTGAAAACTGCGGCGACAATCAATCAGGATTTGAAGGCGATGATTCCCAAAAGAGAGTGCAATGCTGTATTCCTCGCATCTGCATTGCGTAATCAGGAGAAAATGCTGTTGGCTGAGACTGGACAATCGGCACACGGTACCAAAAAGCTGGATACCGATGTGCTTGGCTCGGTTGCTATCCCTAATGTGCCCCTCGCCCTCCAAAACGAGTTCGCCGAGTTCGTCACGCAGGTCGAATCCCTCAAGGCCGCCACCCGCCAACAGCTCGACCGTCTCAACACCCTCTACGACAGCCTCGCCCAACGCTACTTCGCCGAATAACAGTAGTGGTGGCGGACAAAAGTATTTATGCTTTCGTTCGCCACCACCCATATCGTCTACAGTTTTCTGACTCGACTCGTTTCCCGGTCGTCAACGATGAAAGAACCGTCGTTAACGGCGTGCAATCTTGCGTTCAGTTCGCCGAGCAGACGCAGCATGGTCGCTTTGTCATGTCGTTCCTTGTTGCGGTTGAACCAGCAGGCTTGTCCGTGCGAATCCGGCTCATAGTATGAGGTAAATAAGTCGCCGATTGTCTTGTTCAATTGACGGATTTCCTCATCGTTATCCACTATCGCATTACCGGTCAGCGGCTCTCCGGTTTCGAAATCCGAAGGCCAGATTGCCCCTTGTAAAAAATCAAGCTGAATACGAATGATATCAATTTTGTCACTCATTTACCGTATCTCTCTATCAGTTTGTGTGCAGTCTGATTGTTGATGGGATATGCAGAAATGACGATCGCAGCCACTGCACGCCGCTGCAATCGTTATTTGAGCTCCGACGGCTTCCATGCAAGCAGTTGCTTCGCTTTGTCCTTGTCGCTGATATGACGCGAAATAGTGTAGTCCAGATCTGCGTCAAGTTGATATTTCCGAGTGGTTTCAGGGAGACGCGCCTGTGCTATTTTCAGAGCATGTATCAGGAGCTCATTTTGTGTTGCGTCAATAAGCTCGTCATTGACTTCGCTCAGCAGAACCAACTCCTGACTGGTGCAGCCATTCATAAGGAACGATATATACCCGTTTACGTCTTCGAGCAGTGCATCGGAAAGATCTTTCCAATATTGGTTGAGGCTGTATGAATCTTCCGGGTGAATATGCTCGTATCGGGCTAAGATTCCGCGTACTTTATCGATGTTGAACATATCCTCAAATCCTTCCTGGTCTATTCTTTCGTGTTGCCTTGTTCTTCCGCCACAAATAGTCAGGCTGTACTTCTGCGGGGAACACGGTATCCGCGAGTCCGTTTCGTTTGATTACGCCGACTCTTACTCGTTTCCATGTTCCCCAGATGATGTGGCCATCCGGCGCGTTCCGGTTGCTTTTCAGCTGCATGATGTGTTCTGCCGCGTTGGTAATGTCTCGTTCTCCCCAATGTTGAGGAAACCAAGTCTGCCGTATACCGGTTCTTTTCGGAGTGTATTTATGTCTCGGCACGTATCCGGCACGGACGCCATTAGGATAAGTGACAACGACATGGTATTCGATGCCATTCAGGTCCATGATTTCCATTGCGATTTGACCGTGGCCTCCGGCTTTGAGGCGATCGGGATGTCCGTTTCTATGCGTGTACTCACCGTCAAGGCTATGAATGATGCCTTGATGATGGACAAGCCGACTGCCGTGTGATGTGTAATATCGGCCTGACTCGCCTGATCCCATTGCTTAGTTCTCTCCCTTTGCGCTAGTTATCATGTGTGTTTTACGAATATCGCTAGTGAAATGAAGAAACCGTTGAGGACCGTACTCCTTGATAAACGGGGCAAAGACCTCTTCTGGCATATCGCCATATACAATGACTAGACAGGGGCCGACGACTCTGAACAATTCACGTAATCCGAGCATGAACATATGACGATCTTCCTTGGTTCGGATACAACCATGAGTTCCGATTGCGACAGTGGAACCTTTGTCAATACCGTCAAAGCAGAAGGCGAAGCTCTTTTCATTTCCCCAACGGACTGTTGCCACGGTTGTAATACCATGACGCTGATAATATCGTCCGACCAGTCGGTTATATGCGCAGTTTCTCTCCTGCATCCATAGAGGAGCATTCCTGTATAGGCTAAAGTCCGGTGAGAGGATTCCTGCTGCCGAATTGAATAATTGCAAATATCGCTGGGGATGGCTAAGCAATACCTTGAAATGTATGTCATGGAGGAAGAAGTGAATAAATGATTTAGAGATATCAGAGTGTCTGGTCTTATTAAAAGCGACCAGATCCTTGATTCTGTCCATATCTATCTGGATTCCTTGGATGCGTGGCATGTCGTAGTCGCCGCGCAATTCGACTCCTTCCCAGAAACAGTCCGGTAAGTCATCCCATATAGGCGTCGTGGATTTTGGCTTTGGCGTGGCCGGCATATCGAACAGAGGTATCATGTTGCTCTCTTCATATTGCATATTCTTATGAATTCTCCTTACTGATCCGCCGGCCATTGTTAAGAAATCGTTTGGCCTGTGACTTTATTTATCTGACTGTTCGTCTTGATGGTTGTCCCTTTTATTCGGTCGTTGTCCTTTGGCTGCTGGGGCTAGGAATCCGCGTTTGCGTGCTGTGGCGATCCATCGCTGGGCATTGGGCAGCTTTGTGTTGTTGTGCTCCGCGAGGAGTTTGGCGATGTTCCTGCCGGGGTTTGCTTGTTCGATGGCATCGTATTGGCGCCCGACGAGGGCGAGGAACCGGTCGGAGCCGCTGGCTTTGGGAAGCGGGGACATCGGATCGGTCTGTTCGCTGGTTCCGAGTGCGAATGCTCGGTTGAGAGCGATGATGTTCTGCACTTCGTGCCGTGAATATGCAGTGGCGATGGCGGCCACAGGAATGTCCCTCAGATCGTTGCCGCTGATGTCATGGCCTTGGTCGAAGGGGACGATGATGGACGAGATGTAGATCTCGCGTGATTCCGGCATTCTGGACTGAAGGCGGAGCATCACTTCGAGATCGGTCTCCATATTACGTACGCGTACCCAACGGTGACCCATGACGTAGTAGGAGCGGACCGATCTGGGTGTGGTCATCATATTGTCACTGATTACATCGGCGTCGGTCATGTCGCTGTAGGTCAGGGGGCATCCGGCGAGCTGTTCAAGGATTGCGTCCTTGCTGATGGGCTGTTGCGATTCTGGGGCGGATGTTGCGCCGATTCTGGCTAGCGTATCGGCCATGTCTTCCGTGGCTGCGCCGGATATCTCTTCCCAAGGGAAAGGCAGTTCTATGCTATTCATGGATCACAGTATACAGTGCATGCAATATAACGTCAAGGAATAATCAACAATCGATGTGCATACAATAACATCATCTTGTAGGTAGTGTTGCCAAAGGGTGCGATAGACGCGGTATTGATGCTACGGACGAGTAAGAGAGTGTATGTCTTGTGGTGAAGTGAGATCGTCGTAGATGGCTCGTCATGCAGGTCGAGCCCCTTAAGTCCGCCACCCGCCAGCAGCTCGACCGTCTTAACACCCTCTACGACAGCATCGCCCAGCACTATTTTGCATGAATGGCATCGGTGTTTGCTGATTTGTTGCAGTGACGTATGAACTGGCTGGCGGTGTTCATGTGCAACGGTAGAATTGGCGCGACATGTGTTGAAAGGAGGAACCATGAAGGCTTTGGATGTGGCCAACTACTTGGTCGCCAATTATGGTGGCGAGACGGAGATGACGAATCTGAAGTTGAACAAACTGGTGTATTTCGCGCAGGCGGTATCCTTGAAGCAGCATGGGGCTCCTTTGTTTAGCGATGATATTCAGGCATGGAGCTATGGCCCGGTTGAACCTGTGGTTTACCGCACTTTCCAAAAATACGGGAAGAGCGTTATCCGTCACCCCGAGGGGTCCTATGAGGTTTCTGCGCAGCTCCATGAAGTCGCCCAGCAGGTAATGCAGACATATGGCGAACTCACGGCATTCGACTTGGTGCGTATCTCTCATCGTGAGGGAAGCGCGTGGAAGCGCGTGTACGAGCCTAATGCCAATAATGTGATTACCCCTGGCTTGATTCAATCGTCATGTGATGGAACGGTCGATGGCGTTATGGATGGCACGCTGGCGGCTGAAGTCGCCCATGTCGGTAAGACATGGCCGAACGCGCTGCGGATGCTCGAGAACTCATGAGTGGCCGAACCGTGTCCGAGTGGGGGAGCATGGCTCCTCCACTCGTTTTCGACGACGTCAATCTTGAAGCTTTGGCCGAAACGATTTGGGAGATTCATAAAGACGTTGTCAGTAATGCGGGTCTTGACCTGACTCAGATCATGTCTGAACAGGAACGGGAGACTCGTATCGGCACAATTCTGTCGGTCTTGAATCCGGTGTTTGCTCCGGTGTTCGGTATATCTCCTGTTGAGCGGTACGTGGATATCTTTGACCAGGTGAGTGATTTTGCGGATCATCTTGCACACCGCCATGTTTTCGCTGATGGCAACAAGCGCACCACGATGGTCATGTCTATGGGATTTCTTTCATTGCGTTCGGTCATGATTGATATCGCAGACGATCCGTCTCCTGACCAGAACGGAATATATCGATGGATTCAGGATATTGTTACCGGCAATCGCAGCAAAGACGAGTTGGCTGATTATCTGCGACAGCATGCGAAGCATATGCCGTGAATACGTCTCTTGATTCATCGACTTCCGGTTGCTGCGGCGTACAATATGCAATCAAGAACGGAGTGAAATATGCAATCCGATGGAGGTGTCAATGGCAAACTTCTCGTTCCTCATCGGGCAGAGCAATTATGAGATGTTTGCCGATGCGTGTCTGGAGGCGGAGCGGGCGATGTCGCTGTCGCCCACCATCAGCGCGTTGGCGGCTCGCCGTGCGTTCGAGCTCGCCGTCAAATGGGTGTACGCCGCCGACGAGACCGTTAAGCCACCATACAAAGACAACCTGCAGTCTCTCGTCCACGAACCCACCTTCCGCGACGCGCTCGCAGACAACCGCCTGTGGGAATCCTTGCAATACATCATCACGGCCGGCAACATGGCCGCCCATCGCAATGCGCAGCTCAAACCCGAAGATGCGTTGTTTTCCCTGAAGATTCTCTTCCTGTTCATCCAATGGATCGACTACAGCTACGGCAGCCGTTACACCAAACGTGTCTTCGATCCCAAACAGGTGCCGGCAGTCAGCCATGCACTCGCGGCCAAGCAACGCAAAGCCCAGGAAGACGCCGCACGCAAGGAATACGAGGCACAGCTCGGTGAGCAGACCGCGCATATCGCACAACTCGAAGAGCGGATCCGCGCGTTAAGCAACCAGCTGGCCGCCCGAAAGGCCGAACAGCCGGCCATGCCGCAGCTTCCCGCCGACGAGTACAGCGAATACGAGACGCGCAAACGGTTCATCGACCTTGACCTGCAATTGGTCGGCTGGAACATGCAGCGCGACGTCATCGAAGAGTATCCGGTCACCGGTATGGAAGGCAACCCCGGCCAGCAGGGACGCATTGACTACCTGCTCAACGGCCGAAACGGACGGCCGCTCGCCATCATCGAGGCGAAACGTACCGCCTACGATCCGGCGAAAGGCCTGCAACAGGCCCGGCTGTACGTCGATTGCCTCGAGCGGCAGTTCGGTTACCGTCCGCTTATCTTCCTCTCCAACGGTTACCACACGTATTTTGTGCACGACGACAACGGTTCATACCGTGAAGTCGGCGAAGTGTTCGTCCAGGACGATCTGCAGCGCATCATCGACCGTCGCCGCAACGCCATCGACCCGTCCACCGTCCCCGTAAACCGGTCAGTTGCAGGTGGTGACGGCCGCTACTATCAGCTCGAAGCCATTCAAGCCGTGTGCGAGAACCTCAACCAAGGGCAACGCCGCAGCCTGCTCGTCATGGCCACCGGCACCGGCAAGACGCGAGTCTCCGCGGCGCTCGCCGACGTACTCACGCGCGCCGGACTCGTCAAGAACGTACTGTTCCTCGCTGACCGCGTCGAACTCGTCTCGCAGGCGAATAGCGCATATGGCGAATACTATCCCGACTGGTCGCTGTGCAATCTATGCAACAACAAGCATGATGCGGACGCGCGCGTGGTCTTCTCCACCTACCAGACCATGGTCAACGCTATCGACACGGAGGCCGGAGCGGACGGCAAGCCCGTGTTCTCGGCCGGACATTTCGACCTGATCATCGTGGATGAGGCGCATCGGTCGATCTTCAAGAAATACCGGGTGATTTTCGAGCATTTCGACGCGATCATGGTGGGGCTGACCGCCACACCCCGCAATGAAGTGGATCGCAATACCTACGATTTCTTCCATGTCGAACATGGCGTGCCTACATACGTGTACGAATACGCGACTGCGATCAAAGACCATGTGCTTGTGCCGTACCGGAACATCGAAGCCAAAACGAAGTTCATGGACGAAGGCATCACCTACGACGAGCTGTCTGAAGAAGACAAGGCCCGTTACGAGGAGGACTTCGGCGACGGCACGGACGAAGACGACGGCAAGGCCGATATTCCCGATCATATCGATGCGGACGCGCTCAACAAGTATGTGATGAATCCGAAGACCGTCGATATCGTATTGCAGGACCTGCACGATCACGGCATCCGAACCGACGGCGGCGAGCGGCTCGGCAAAACCATCATCTTCGCGGCCAACCAACTGCATGCCCGCTTTATCGTCGAACGGTATGCAAGGCTCTATCCGAAGGAATCATCCAACGGATTCATCAAAGCCGTGCTGCACAGCGAGGATTATGCGCACAGTATCATCGCCGAATTCAAACACAAACCGAATCCGGTCATCACCGTATCCGTCGACATGATGGACACCGGCGTCGACGTGCCCGAAGTCGTCAATCTCGTGTTCTTCAAGAAAGTGCGTTCCAAAATCAAGTTCTGGCAGATGATCGGCCGAGGCACCAGACTGTGCCCGGAACTCGACTGCGTGGACGGCGACGAGGAACACTTCGGCAAACGGTATTTCAAGATCTTCGACTACTGCGGCAACTTCGCGTTCTTCCGTGAACAGACCAACGTCGTAGAAGACAAGCCGGCCGCCTCGGTGAGCGAGCGCATCTTCGCGCGCAAAGCCGAACTCATCCATGCCTTCCAATCAGGCGCGTATGTTGACGACCCGCAGATAGTCCAGTGGCGAGAAACGCTGGTAGACGATGTGTGCGGCCAAATCAACGGCTGGGATGCGAACAAGGTCGCGGTACGGCTCAAGCGCGAATACGTCGAACGGTACCGCAACCGCGACGCGTTCACGGCATTGGACGATCTCAACGTGCGAGAACTCGCCACGGAACTTGCCCCGCTGGCCCATTATGACGAAGACGACATATACGCGCTGCGATTCGATGCGCTCATGTATGGGTTCATGGTGGCCCGTGCAACGGGTGCGGCCGGTGCAACATACGCGACGAAAGTCAGGGTGCTCGCCGCAAAGCTCAACGAGCGCATGACCATTTCACAAGTGCATGAGCATAAGGAACTGATTGGCTCAATCGCACACGATGATGCGTTTCTGACCGGGCTATCGGTGACCGGACTGGAACAGTTGCGGCTGCAGCTACGCGGCCTCATACAGTTCGTCGCGGATTCCGGCGCGCATAAGGTCATCGTCACCGACCTGACCGATCCGCTCATCGAGCGCACGGAAAACCAGCCGTTTGACATCACCGAACATTTCGAGGATTACAAGCTTAAAGTCAATCGATATGTCAACGAGCACAGGGAAGATGGCGTAATCCGCAAGCTGCGGCATAACGAGCCTCTGGACGCTGACGATTACAGCGAGCTTGAGCGCATCTTCATGCGGCATCTCGGGTCGCGGGATGAATATAATGCGGCGTTCGGGCCGAAGCCGCTGGGGCTGCTCATCCGGCGTATCGTCAAACTCGACCATCAGGCGGCGATGGATGCGTTCGCCGACTTCATCAACGGTCATGTGCTCAATCAGGCGCAGATCGAATTCGTGCACCGGGTGATCGCATACATCGAGCGCAACGGATACGTCGAGCCGGCCGACCTGACCAAGCCGCCGTTCGACCATCCACGTCCGATGATGAAGCTGTTCGATTCGCCGTCGCTGCTATCTGCGCTGGTGCTGTGCGTCACCAAGGTGCGAGACAATGCGATGGTCGGCGTCGCGCAGGAGTAGCATGGGGTGCGTTACCGGTTCATCGCATGAAATGGAGGAGTCATGACGGAGGAATCAACGCAGGCGACGCAGGCCGCGGAAACGCAGACGGCGGAAGCCGAGGCGGCAGCCGAGCAGAAGGGCGGCAAGCCGGTCGTCGAAAGCTTCCAACTTGATCACACCAAGGTGAAGGCGCCGTATGTGCGCTACATCGACACTGAGACCGGCCCTCACGGCGACGTGATCTCCAACTATGATCTGCGTCTCGTGCAGCCGAACGAGAACGCGATCCCGACCGGCGGTCTGCACACGATCGAGCATACGATCGCCGTGCTTCTGCGCGAGCGCATTCCCGGCTACATCGACTGCTCGCCGTTCGGATGCCGCACCGGTTTCCATCTGCTGACCTGGGGCACGCATTCGACCGAGGATGTGGCGCGCGCGTTGAAGGAGTCGCTGGAGTTCATCGCCTACAAGGCCACGTGGGACGACGTGCCGGCGACGACGATCAAGAGCTGCGGCAACTACCGCGACCACAGTCTGTTCACCGCGAAGGAGTGGTGCAAGGACATTCTCGCGAAGGGCATCAGCTCGGACCCGTTCGAGCGCAAGGTGGTCTGAGACCCGCCGTCGCGCCGGTGTGACGTCTGCCGGGGTGGCGTGCCGATGTGTGTGGCATCGAGGCGCACCGAGGGAGGGCATACGGTGGTATGTCGACCGAGGGGCAACGATGATGCCGCTCCGTCGCGCCGGTGTGACGTCTGTCGGGGGTGGCGTGCCGATGCCG
>NZ_RQSP01000009.1:0-19163 GCF_009078285.1 Bifidobacterium jacchi | reverse complement strand
CCCACCCCCCTTACCATTCGTGACGCTGATAGGCAATGCGTGTAGTGTCGGTGGGCCGGTCCAGCAGTTGGATGAGGCCGCAGCGGGCGAATCCGCTGGTTTCGAGGACGTGTTGCATGGCTTTGTTGTTGGGGTGGGTGTCGGCGCGGACGTTGCCGTAGTGTTTGAGGGCCCAGCGGATGCATTCGCGGGCGGCGTGCTTGACGAGTCCTGACGAGCAGATGCGGTGGATGGTGACGTAGGAGTCGTTGTCGAGCCATGCGCCGTCGATGTGGCGGTAGGTCGGGTCTTCGCCGGGGCAGAGTGCGAATTGGGCGAGGATGCGTTCGTGGGGGCCGGTGCCGTCGACGAGGAGTATGGAGCGGTGTTGGGCGATGTCGTCGAGTACTACTGCTTCGCGGGGGAATTCGTGTCCCCATTGGGTTGGGTTGCCGCTGCGCGCCATGAGTTCCCGTGCGCGGGCGTAGTTCTTCTGCATCTGTGGGAAGTCGCGCATGGTGGCGTGTCGGAATCGACGGGTCGACGTGCTGCTGGTCACTGGTCACCTCATGGTTGGGTTGCGATGGGTTGCGTCGCGGTTAACTGGCGGTAACGCTACCACGGCGGCTGGTCGAGTGGCGGCGCCGGTTCGTGTTGGTTCGGCGGCGCTGCGGTGACGATCATCGGTGCGTCGCCGCAGCGCGGCGTTCTATTATTGGGGTGGGATGGATTGTCGCGTGCGGTGTCAGTGCCGCATGCGGCGCGTGCCGAAGGGCATGCGAGGCATGGATGCCGTGTCTGCGGTGTCCGCCGAGGGGAAGGACCGTCATGAGCAGCTATACCATCACCTTGAACAAGCCCGCCGAATCCGATTATCCGTTGTTTGCGAGCTGGTGGAACGATCATCGCGTGGCGGATGGTGTGCGCAAGACGCTTGAGCAGCATCCGCTGGAGGAGAACGAGGCGCTGTTTCGCCAGTGGGCGGGCAATGATTCCGCTGACGGATTCGGATATGCGATCTACAACAACGACGGGTTGTGTGTCGGCTTCATCAGCGCGTGGGGGCTTGCGTGTGGCGATGAGCGGGACGCGCAGCTGGCGCTGATCGTCGGCCCTTACTATCAGGGGCATGGCTACGGCAGTCAGGCGTTGCATATCGCGTTGCATGAACTGGCCGAAAAGCTGCATGCGAACACGATCACCGTGCATATTGCGGCGCATAATCTGCGTGCCCGGCACATGTTCGCCGAGCGTGGCTTCAAGGAGATCGACCGGCTGCATCACGCGATCGAACGCGACGGCAAGCCGTTCGACATCATCGTGATGCGTGCCGCCGCGCAGGAGGCCGTCCGCTCCACATGGCAGGACAACCCTTATGATGACACGGTGCAGCTCATTCCGCGCCGCAACATCTTCCGCGTCGAATAGTGCAGTCGGAGGCGCGATCGATCGCAATTGCATTGGCTTGATCGCAATGGAATGATCGCGTCGCGTGGACGGAGCGAACCGTTCGCGCGACGCGATCATTTGCTTGTGTATTCGGTTGCGGTTACTGAGGGTTGTTGCCGAGGTTTTCTGAATCGGCTTCTCGAATTCAGTTTCTCGCTTCTCGCAATCCGAGGCGGCCGTCAGCGGGCGGCCTGCTCGTAGACGCTCAGATCTGCCGCAGTCGAAGCGCTGGGGGAGTCCGGTGACAATGCGGTGAGAGAGCCTTCCTCGTTGACGGCGAACAGGCCCTCCTGCGGATTGATGGCGCTGTATGTGCCGTTTCCGTTATCCACGAGCAGCAGCAGGAATTCGTTCGCCGTGGCTTCGCCGAGCAGAACGGTGCCGGATTCGCGGACCTTGGTGCCGCTCGTGTCGGTGCCGCCGACCTGCGACACCTTGATGACGTCGCCTGGCTTCACGGCACCCTTGAGCACGTGGGTTACCTTGAAACGGGTGATGGTCCGGGGAACGCCCATCGCATCCACGTCGATGTCGTCCTCGTCCATGCCATACTGCGGATTCGTCTCGGGAGTGCCGGCTGTGACATCGACGTCGGGGTGGAGCGTGGCCTCGTAGGAGTTCAGCGCGGTTCCCCGCACCACTATCGTGGAGGCATCCACCGCCTTGTCCACGCTGCCGTATGACGGATAGTCGGCGATGATCTCCGGAGCCTCGCCGTTGTGTGCAGTGCTCTTGCCGGTTTGGCTGCCTGTGGCCGGACGTGCGGAATCGACGGCTGGCGACGCGCAGGAGGAAAGACCGAAGGCAGCTGCCGCTATCATTGCCGTCGCTGCGATTCGTATGATTGGTTTTGTCTGTTTCATGAGTAACAGCTCCTTACATTTGCTACATCGTATGAACGCGGTGTAGTCACGACTGATCTGGTACGACCATGGTTCATCAAGGACCGGTTGACGGGAGTAGTCGGATTGTCGTCCAACCTCAGCGCATGGCCGAGCTCATGTGCTGCAGTGCTGAGAGACCAGTTTGCATATTGCGAACCGGAGTCTTTCGCAATTGTGCGATTATTCACCATCAGATTGAAGTTCTTTCCATATGGTGATTTCGGTGAGTACAGTCCGTACCATGTATCTGCATAACTGCTTGCAATGATGGTTGGTTGTGCGGTTCCTTTTTTTGTTATATTCACCCCGGCACCTGAGCTATTCCAGCTATTTCGCGCCTTGTCGAAGGTCCCAATCCAATGGACGCTCATTCCCAAGTAGTTGACACTGAAGGAGCGTGATGACATTCCTCCGGAGTAGCAGGAATATGCCAATGCCCGTTCAGGCCACATGCATAGCACAATGATTACTAGGCAACTTATAGCTGCCATGGCTTTGCCGTTTGTTCGTTGTATTATTCTCATATTTCCTCAGTTCACTGATACTGATGCAGGCGTCAGCGTGGATCGCTGGTGGACTGTGCCGACGATGCTGTCGGTACAGGAGAAGTGAGGCAATCGCCCCCCCCCATTAAAGGGGGTATCATCAATACTAGGGCATTGATGCACACGACATGCGGCGGGAGATCCGTGATTTGCGAATGACGGACGACATGCGCTCCGCGCCCGCTCGTCGCAGAGCGCATATCGTCGGCGATCAGGCCTGCGAATCGGCGGCGTTGAGCTTGGAACGCTTGCGCGCGTAGCAGAAGTACACGAGCAGGCCGAGCGCGAACCAGACCGCGAACCGCACCCAGGTCTCCCAGTTGAGGCCGGCGATCAGCACCAGGCAGAACACGATCGACAGGATCGGCGTGAACGGCACCAGCGGCGCGCGGAATCCGCGATGCGCGTCCGGCTGGGTGTGGCGCATCCACAGAATGCCGGCCGACACGATGATGAACGCCGACAGGGTGCCGATGTTCACCAGCTCGAACAGCACGTTGATGTTGATGAATCCGCCGGCGAACGCGGTGAGCAGACCGAAGAACCACGTGCCCTTGTACGGCGTGCGATACGTGCCGTGCACCTCGCCGAAGAACTTCGGGAACAGGCCGTCGCGGCTCATCGCATAGCAGATGCGCGACTGGCCGTACAGCTGCACGAGCATCACCGTGGTCATGCCGACCAGCGCGCCGAGGTTGACGATCACCGCCAGCCAGTTCATGCCGGTCTTGAGGATCACGCCGGCGACTGGCGCGTCGATGAAGTTCGCGAACTCCTTGTACGGCACCACGCCGGTCATGATCAGCGTCATGATGATGTAGAGCACCGTCGAGATGATCAGCGAATACAGGATGCCGCGCGGCAGCGTCTTGTTCGGGTTGACGGTCTCCTCGGCGCTCGACGACACCGCGTCGAATCCGATGAAGCTGAAGAACACGATCGACGCGGCCGGCACGATGCCGTACGGCTGGGTCGAATGCGGCTGGAACGTGTACAGGCCGTACGGGGAGAACGGCTTCCAGTTGCTCGGATTGACGTACCACACGACGCACACGATGAACAGCACGATGATCGCCAGCTTGATGATCACCATGATGTCGTTCGTCCGCTTCGTCTGATTGATGCCGATCGACAGCACCCAGGTGATCAGCAGCACGATCAGGAAGCCGGGCAGATTGAAATACGTGGTGACACCGGGCGTCGTGCCGTATGCGGCCGTCAGCTCGACCGGCAGCCCCAGTCCGAAGCCGGACAGCAGCTTGTTGAAATACCCCGACCAGCCGGCCGACACCGTGGCCGCCTGCAGCGCGTACTCCAGAATCAGATCCCAGCCGATCACGAATGCGATCAGCTCGCCGAACGCAAGATACGCATACGAATAGGCCGAGCCGGAAACCGGCGCCATCGACGCGAACTCGGCATAGCACAGGCCGGCGAAGCCGCAGCAGACCGCGGCCAGCAGGAACGACAGCGTCAGCGCGGGGCCGGCGGTCAACGCCCCCTTGCCGGTCAGCACGAAGATGCCGGTGCCGATGATCGCGCCGATGCCAAGCATCGTCAGGTCGAACGTGCGCATGGTGCGCTTGAGCGGAGTGGATTCAGCGACCAGCTGATCCACTGATTTCTTACGGAAAAGATCCATGATGGTTGATTCTTCTCTCGAAACGAAAATGGATTGGGCTGGACCGGACGGAGTTCCGGGACCCCGGCACGCCTCAACGCCGGGAATCGACATGTTGCACTGCACAGGTTACGGCAGTGCGAACGAATGGTGACAGTCTATGACCGCGCTGTGGACAAGGCGCGCGGCCGTGTGTCCGCCCGGTGCCGCAGCGGGTGCCGCGAACCGTTGTCGCATAAGTCACAGCGCCGCGCCACAATGGTGGCCATGACTTTGAACGCTGTATCACCATGGCAATGCTCATCCCCGGCCGGCGAGGCGAACTATGCGGCGGCGCGCCGCAGGTATCCCGCGCAGGCGATCGTCGATCTCGCCGCGTTGCGCGACAACATGCGGCATCTCGTCGACGTCGTCGGCGGGCCGAACTCGGGAACTGCGGTGATGGGCGTGGTCAAGGCCGACGCCTACGGGCACGGGCTGCTTCCCGCGGCGCTCGCGGCGCTCGCCGGCGGCGCCACATGGCTGGGCACCGCGCAGTCGCATGAGGCGCTGCTGCTGCGTCGCCTCGGCATCGGCCCGGATCGATGCCATATTCTGACGTGGGTCTACAACGGCACGGAAGTGCCGTTCGACGAGCTGATCGAGGCCGACATCGACATCTCCGTCGGCTCGCTCGCCGGCATCGACGCACTGGCCGAGGCCGCCCGTCGCGTCGGCAGGCCGGCGCGCGTGCACGTCAAGGTCGATTCGGGATTCGGCCGCAACGGTTTCACCCCGGCCGGCTTCGACGCGGCGCTTGCCAGGCTGGTGCCGCTCGCCAAGGAGGGCGTGCTGCACATCGTCGGCCAGTGGAGCCATCTTGCCGTGGCCGATTCGCCCGACGTGCCCGAGTTCGTCGCGTCCACCGACCGGCAGATCGAAACGTTCAAGGAATTCACGCGGCGCATGGAGCAGGCCGGCATCGCGCCCGAGATCCGCCATCTGGCCAACACGGCCGCCACGCTGGACCGGCCCCAGATCCATTTCGAGCTGACCCGCCCGGGCATCGGTCTGTACGGCTACGAGCCGGACCCGGCGATGGGCACGCCGCGCGACTGGCATCTGACGCCGGCGATGACGCTGCAGGCGCAGCTCGGCACCGTCAAGGACGTGGAGGCCGGCCACGGCATCTCCTATGGCCGCACCTATCTGACGCCGAACGACACGTCCACCGCGATCGTGCCGCTCGGCTACGCGGACGGCATCCACCGCTCCGCGTCCGGATTCGACATGCAGGGCGCCAAGCATGTCGAGAAGCACGGCGGCCCGGTGCGTGTGATGACCACGGAGGGGCCGCGGCTGTACCATGTCTCCGGGCGCGTGTGCATGGACCAGTTCATTTTGGATCTGCACGGCTCGGCGGCGGCGCTCGGCGTACACGAGGGCGACACGGTGGAGCTGTTCGGACCGGGGCGCGGCGAGGACTACGCCGAGCCGACCGCCGACGACTGGGCGCGCGCCGCCGACACGATCAGCTACGAGATCTTCACCTGCCTGCGCAATCGCATTCCGCGCCTGTATCTGCATGCCGCCGACGTGCTCGCGCCGCAGGATGTCGCCAGGCTGGACCCGTCGACGCTGCTGTAGTCGCCGCCCCGGCTGCGGCGGCGGTGCTGTTGCGGCGATACGGTAGCGTTGATTCCAGGCAGTGGCCATTGCGGCGATTGCGGTCGCCGGTTGCGGTGATTGCCGGATTGCAGTTGGATGGATTGCTGGTGATGTTGTCGTGGCGCGGGGGAGGGTCGCATGATCGAGACGATACCGTCAGGCGAGGGCTATGCCTCGCGCGACGAGGAACGATGGGCCGTCGAGCCGCCGAAATCCAAGTCGCGCACCGCATTCGAGCGCGATCGCGCGCGTCTCATCCATTCGTCCGCATTGCGGCGGCTGGGCGCGAAAAGCCAGGTGCTGGTGGCCGGCACCGACGATTTCGCGCGCACCCGACTCACGCATACGCTGGAGGTCGCGCAGATCGGCCGTCAGATCGCCATGCTGCTCGGCTGCGATCCGGACGTGGTCGACTGCGCGTGCCTCGCCCACGATCTGGGGCATCCGCCATTCGGACACAACGGCGAGAAGGCGCTGGCGCGCATCGCCGCGAACATCGGCGGATTCGAGGGCAATGCGCAGACGCTGCGTCTGCTCACCCGACTGGAACCGAAGATCTTCCATGCGGACGGGCGCTCCGCCGGCGTGAATCTCACCCGCGCCTCGCTCGACGCGGCGGTCAAATATCCGTGGACCGCCGCCGAGGCGCCGCACTATGCGGCGATCAAAGGCGTCAAACCGACGAAGTTCTGCGTGTACCCGGACGACGAGCCGGTGTTCCGCTGGCTCAAGACCGGAGCCCCCGAGGCCGTCAAGCCGATGGAATGCCAGATCATGGATCTGTCGGACGACATCGCCTATTCCGTGCACGACGTCGAGGATGCGATCGCCACCGGCGCATGCGACCCGACCGAACTGACGGACGCGACCGTGCTCGACGGCATCGTCGAGGACACGCGCGTGTGGTACGGGCGTGATCTCAACGCCGACCTGCTGCTCGCCTCGCTGACGAGGCTGCGCGATCACGGCCTGCTGCCCGAACGGTTCACCGGGTCGAGACGCTCCCTTGCCCAGCTCAAGAACATCACGTCGGATCTCATCGGGCGGTTCGCATGGTCGGTCGAACGCGCGACCCGCGACACGTACGGTCCCGGACCGCTCACCCGATATTCGGCGAGCGTGGTCATTCCCGAGGCCACGCGCTACGAGATCCTCGCGCTCAAGGGCATCGCCGTGCACTTCGTCATGGCCCCCCGCGAACACGAGCCGCTCCACCGCGAGGAGCGTCGCATCATCGTCGATCTGATCGAAGTGCTCATGGCCGACAGTCCACGCGCCTCCGACATGCTGGAAAGCCAGTTTCTGGACGATTGGAACGAGGCCGGCTCCGATGACGGCCGTCTGCGCGTCGCCATCGATCAGGTGGCCTCGCTGACCGACAATTCGGCGCTCGCCCTGCATTCGATCCTGTGCTGAGCGCTCCGCCCCGCGCCGGCGTGTGCCGAAGCACGCCGTGCCGTCGGCGCGTCGGCGCGGTTTGCCGGCCGTCGCCCGTGATCGGGGCCGGCACGTTCCGAGCATGGCGGTATCGTGGAATGCTATGGCCGGAATGATCAAGAAGGAAGACGTCGAAAAGGTGCGCGCATCCGCGGACCTGTACGACATCGTGTCCGCCAGCGTGGCGCTCAAACCTTCGGGAACCGGCACGTTCGTAGGGCTGTGCCCGTTCCACGACGAGAAGACGCCGAGCTTCAACGTGCGCCCGGCGCTCGGCGTATGGCAC
Organism: Bifidobacterium jacchi; assembly: GCF_009078285.1. Taxonomy (GTDB): domain Bacteria; phylum Actinomycetota; class Actinomycetes; order Actinomycetales; family Bifidobacteriaceae; genus Bifidobacterium; species Bifidobacterium jacchi. Next base: position 11,315 of record NZ_RQSP01000009.1, on the reverse strand, counting down.
TGCTTCGGCTGCGGTCTGGGCGGCGACGTCTTCAAATTCGTCGAACAGCAGGAGAACATCGACTTTCGCGAGGCGGTGGAACTGCTCGCCGACCGCTACCACATCGAACTGCATTTCGAAAGCGGCGGCAGAACCGACGAGCATGCCGGCTCCAAACGCGCGCGTCTGCTGGAGGCCAACGAGGAGGCGCAGCGGTTCTTCGTCTCGCAGATCCTCACCAAGGAGGCGCTGGCCGCGCGCAAGCTGCTCGGCGGCCGCAACTTCAGCCAGGCCGACTGCGAGCGATTCGGCTGCGGATATGCGCCGCAGGGGTGGGACAATCTCGTGCGCCATCTGGCCGACAAGGGGTTCACCCAGCAGGAGATGCTCGACGCCGGCCTCGCCCGTCAAGGCCAGCGAGGCATCTACGACTACTTCCGCGGCCGCGTCACCTGGCCGATCCGCGATTCGACCGGCCGCACGCTCGGATTCGGCGCGCGCAAGCTGTACGAGGACGATTCGATCGCGGCGAAATACATCAATACGCCCGACACGCAGCTGTACCGCAAGACCCAGGTGCTCTACGGCATCGACATCGCCAAGCCGGCGATCGTCAAGAAGCGCCAGGTCGTGATCGTCGAGGGGTACACCGATGTCATGGCCATGCATCTGGCCGGCGTGGACACGGCGGTCGCCACCTGCGGCACCGCGTTCGGCGCCGAGCATGCGAAGATCGTGCGCCGGCTCATCGCCGACGATTCGCTGGGCGCGGTCCAACTGGTCGGTCCGCTCAAGGTCAACGGGCAGCCGCTGAGCTCCCGCATCGTCTTCACCTTCGACGGTGATGCCGCCGGTCAGAAGGCCGCACTGCACGCGTTCGGACTGGATTCGGCTTTTCTCACGCAGACGTTCGTCGCCGTGGCCGACGACAATCTCGACCCGTGCGATCTGCGCATCCAACGCGGCGACGAGGCGGTGCGCTCGCTGGTCGCCAACGCGCAGCCGCTCTACGATTTCGTGATCGCCACGGCGATCGGGCGGTTCGACACATCGTTCGCCACCGGGCAGATGGGCGCGGTCAAGGCCGTCGCTCCGCTGATCGCGCAGATTCGCGACCGTTCGCTGCTCGACCTGTACACGCGCAAGGCCACACGTCGCATCGGCGTCGATCTTGACATCATGCAACGCGAGGTAAGAGCCGCCCGGCGTGCCGCGCATGTGCGCGATGAGGACGCCTATGCGCCGCGGCGGCGCTTCGCGTCCGGCGCTTCGGCGGCATCCGGTTTTGCGGCATCCGGGTTCGACGGCTCCGACATGGCCGGCGGCGGCGCGGGCATGGGCGCGTCGCGCGGCGGGGCGGTGGACGCGGCGGTCCGGCGTGGCATCGAGCATCAGGATGCCGTCAACCAGACGTATTTCCGCATCGACGATGCCGTGTTCATCGCCGAACAGCAGTTCATGGCGATGCTCGTACAGGTGCCGCGCGCCGTTGATCGCGACTGGTTCGACCGCTTGGCGCTCGCCAACTTCATGACACCCGTGTTCCGCACGCTGTTCCAGGCCGTCGCCGCGGCGGGAGGATTGCCGCCGGACGACATGCCGCAGGGACTGTGGATGCACAATCTCACCAAGGCGGCCGGGCCGATGCTCGAACCGGTCATCAACGAGCTCGCCGTGATGACGCTGCCGCTGCCGTCCGCGTCGCGTGGGGACGATAGCGCCGCAGCGGACGCGTCTGCTGCCGCGACCGGCTCGTCGTCGGGTGCCGCCGCGCAGCTTCGGCCGGCCACCAAAGCCGAGCGACGCTACGCGTTCGAGCTGCTCGCCAAGCTACTCGACATCGGTCTCATGCGTCGCATCGGCGCGGCCAAGCGCAAGATGGCGATGCTGCCCGACGGCGAGGAGAAGATCGCCATGCTCGGCCAGATCACCGGCATGGAGACCGCGCGCAAGGATCTGCAGGCGCGCGTCTACGGCAACGACGCGGCATAGCCGCCGACTGCGGCTTGGCGACTGATCCCGGGTTGGAGGCCGACCCCGGCGTGATCGCCGATTGCGGTGTATACGGCGTCGACGTGACGCCAAGATGAATTTTGCCTACGTTGCGGTGATATCTTCGTGCTCCCCGTACCGCTTTCGCGACCCCCGTCATAGCCTGAACACAGTACGATGCGGCCGGTTGTCGATCGCCGTCCGCCGTCCGGCATCCGCCACGCGCCGTTCGTTGCCAGCCGCCGCGCCGCAAGGCACGGCCCTGTCAGCGGCGCAGGAGCATGAGACGAAACGAGGTGCATGTCTATGGATTCCGTCGTGAAGGGCAAGGTCGCCGGTTCGGTTCACACGATTGAAGCCGATGCTCTGGGCGCGGGCGCGATGCTGGAATCGGGCGTGGGTGCGGGCATTGGGGCGGGCGTGGGTGCTGGCGCCGGTGCGGCCTCGGCCGGCGTGCTGCGCGGTTCGGGCGCTGGGGTCATCGGCGCCGGCACACAATCCGACGATCTGATGGCACGCTGTCGAGCCGCCTTCCGCGCGCGTTTCCGTGTTCGCCGCCGCGCCGCCGCGCGTCCGATGCGTCGCGCACGACCACCGTTCGGTGCATGGGTGTATGTGCTGGCGTTCATACTGGTCGCCGCCGCATGCGTGTCGATGCTGCAATGGAGCGTCATGGTGGCGCGCGGCCATGTCACGCCATGGGAGTTCTTCGTCAGAATGTTCCCCGGCGCATCCGGCACCGGCAAAACCGGACAGCTCCAGTTCCTGCTCAACCTGCTGATCATCGGCGCGATCTACGCGGTGCTGGTGATGGCGATCAACCGATTCTGGTTCGCCAGCGGCGTCATGCTGGTCGTCGTCGGCGTGATCGCGGTGCTTGAACGCATGAAGGTGCTCGTGCGCTCGCAGACGATCATGCTCACCGACGTCACGCTGATGGCCAGCGGTGGTGCGGGCGGCATGGGGGACACCGTCACCAACATGCCCGCAGGCTCCGGCGAGGCGATCGCGCAGATGAGCGTCACCGTGGCCGCTCTGGTGGCGTTGGTCGCGCTTGCCGCATGGTTCGACGGCCGCGGCTGGCTGATCGTCACGCCGAGGCGCTTCATCGGCCGCATCCGTCGCGCCATCGCGGCGGCGTTGTGCATGGCGATGGTGATCACCTTCGGCGCCGATCTGGGCACGTCCGGTTCGTGGGCGCAGGGGTTCGCTGCCGCGTTCGGCGACAAGGCGAAGCTGTGGGATTCGATCGAGGATGCGCAGGCGAACGGCGTGGCGGTCGGATTTCTGCGACTGGCCCGTCCCAAGGTGATGGACCAGCCGGCCGGTTACGATCAGGCCGCGATGCGTGACATCGCGAACCGGTATTCGAGCCGTGCGCAAGCGCTGAACGCCTCGCGCACGACCGACATGCGCGATCAGACCGTGGTGATGATCCTCTCCGAGTCGTTCTCCGACCCGACCCGCGTGCCGGGGGTGAGGCTCAACGAGGACCCGATGCCCTACATCCGGTCGGTCAAGGCGAACACCACCTCGGGGCTGATGCTCTCATCCGGCTACGGCGGCGGCACCGCGAACCTTGAGTTCCAGGCGCTTACCGGACTGAGCATGGTCAACTTCGATCCGTCGCTGTCGAGTCCGTATCAGCAGCTGGTGCCGCAGATGACGTGGACGCCGTCGTTCAATCAGATCTGGGCGAAGGGCTCAGGCGGCAGCCAATCGGATGCCGCGGATGCCGCGGATTCGGCTGATGCTGCGGATGCCGCCGAGTCGGCAGGCACTGCGACCGCCGGCAGCGAGGCCGTGCACCCGTACAATCCGGCGCTGTATTCGCGATCGGTCAACTATCGCAAATTCGGCTTCTCGCACTTCTACTCGCAGTCCGATCCGCTGATCGCCGATCATGCCAGGCGCATCGATCGGTCGCACTACATCAGCGACGAGACGTCATACGATGCGGTGCTGCGCCTGATCGAGAATGCCGCGGCAGGCAACGGCGGCAACGGCGGTAACGGCGGCGATGATGGTGATGGCGGCGACGGCGCAGCGCAATCAGGCAAGGCGGCGACGCAGTTCATCCAGCTGGTCACCATGCAGAACCACATGGGATACGAGAACTGGTACGACGACAACCAGTTCAAGGCGACATCGAGCAATGCGACGCCGCTGGATGACGCCGAACGCACCCATATCGACACCTATGCCAAGGGCATGAACTACACCGATCAGGCGACGAAGGCGTTCCTCGACAGACTCGACGCGATGAGCCGACCGATCACCGTCATCTTCTACGGCGACCATCTGCCCAGCATCTACAGGCATGCGGCGGCCGACGACGCGAATTCGATCGCGCTGCACGAGACCGACTACTTCATCTGGTCGAACAAGGCGGCACGGCTGCACGACGGCGGCAAGGCGACGGGGGCGCGCAGCGAGAACGCCTACACGTCGCCCAACTATCTGATGGCGCAGACCGCCGAGCATATGAACGCGCGCGTGTCGCCGTATCTGGCGTTCCTGACCGATCTGCACCGTGCCGTGCCTGCGATGGAGCCGCCCGTCGTCAACGTCACGCAGGGCTGGGATCGCATTCCCGAGGGGTCGCCGCTGTATCTTGACGCTTCGGGCAGGCGGCTCAATCCCGCCGAGCTGCCGCAATCCACCCAGCGGATGCTGCGCGACTACCGGCTCATCCAATACGACATCACCGCCGGCAAGGGCTATCTGCGCGATCTCGGCTTCATGGACGTGCCGCGGCGCTGACTGCGGTCCCATGGTGTGATATTCGCATGATGTAGGGATCGCCCCATGATGTAGGGAATGAAAATGGCGTTATTCCGCCATTTTGCGCAATGTCGGCTTTTGGGGATCCCTACATCATGCGAATATCCCTACACCATGTGATGCTGCCGGCAGCGCGTCACCGGCAGCGCGCGGCCTCGCCACGGCGAATGAACGGCATCAGGGCGAGCGCCATCGCGAAGCCGACGATCGCGTACAGGAACATCCACCGATACGAGCCGCTCGCCTGCTCGATCAGCCCGAACAGCGCCGGACTGATCGCCGCGCCGCCCGACGTGGCGAGATAATAGTATGCGGTCATCGTGCCGGTGCGCTCCACGCCGCCCAATTCGACGATCCACGGCAGCGCATTGACCAGCACCATCATCCACAGAATGCCGAATGCGAACGCAAGATACGGCAGCAGCGACGCACGCCCCACCCACGGCATCGGCGCCAACGAGACGATCGCCAGCGCAAGACCGGCGCTCATCGTCGCGCGTCGGCCGATTCGTGCGCCGAGATGACCGGCGGGAATCGCGAACATGATGCCGCTGATCGCGAACCATACCAGGCCGGCGCTGGCCTCAGCCGGCTTCATGCCCAGGTCGTGCGTGGCGTAGAGGGTGAAGTAGGTTTCGATCGAGCTGGAGCCCATCGTGTACAGCAGCAGCACCAGCATCATCAGCAGGAACGAGCGGCGCGATTCGCCGTCCAAATCAAGCTTCGGAGCGGTCGCCTCACGCAGTGCGCGCCAGCTGACGAACGGCAGCTGTGCCCGCTGGCCCGGCCGCGTGCGGAATCGTTCGGGTTCCCTCACCAGCAGACTCAGTGCCACGACCGCCGCGACCATGATGAACGCGCCTGCGGCGAACGTGACGGACATGCCGAATCGCTTGTACAGCAGGCTTCCGCCGCCCAGCGCGATCACGTTGCCGATCGATCCCATCAGATTGATGACGCCGTTCGCGCGGCTTCGCTGGCTGGACGGCGTGACGTCGGGCATCAGGGCGACGATGGGCGCGCGGCACGACGACATGAGCACCGCATAGACGACGACCGCCGCGATCGTCGTCGCCGCGTTCGGCGCCGCAGCCACCAGCATCAGACAGACCGCAGCCGGTGGAATCGCGAACAGGGCGAACGGGATGCGCCTGCCGAGCCGGGTGCGCACGCTGTCGGACAGCACGCCGAACAGCGGCTGGATGGTGAATCCGCACAGGTTGTCGATGCCCATGATGATGCCGACGACGGCGGTGGGGATGGCGAGATCCTTGAGTTTGATGGGCACGAATGCGTTGTACATGGCCCACGCGGAGGCGATGGCGAGCATGCCGAAGCCGATCGAGAACGTCTGCGCGTAGTCGAGTCGCGCCGCGCGCCGCGTGCCGCTTGGCGCAGTGATGCGTTCGCCGCGCGCGCTCGCCGCCACGGCCGCCGGTGCCGCTGCTGCCGATGACACCGCTGCCGTTGCGGATATCGCCGCCGGCGTGGCTGCCGGTATTGCTGTGGGCATTGCCGCTGGGATTGCCGTGATGCTGGATGCTGCCGTCCGTGCCGTTGCCGTCATGATTACATACGTAGTCTGGTGAATTGGCCGGGTGTTGGAATGCGCGGTGTGTCGTGATGAATGCGTGATGAATTCTGCGTATCGGATCGAGGATTCGGTGGTGGCTGGGGGCTTACGGGCGGCAATCGGCGGGCGGTTAGTGGTCTGTCCTGTCATTATCTGAGTGGTGTTGGCCCCTTCTGATGAGGGGGCTGTCAGCGAAGCTGACTGGGGGAGAGACAGATGGTTGGCAGACGCAGACGGGCGGTGGATGGGTGGATGGCGGATTGGATGGGTCGCTGGCGGTCGGATTGGCCCCATCCAAATTGGACGGTTTCGGATGCCGGCGTGAGCGGTGCCGGCATAATGGTCGGGTCGATACCCATCCAATATGCGAGCATGCCATGTGCAAGCATCCACCATGCGGCCGTTCGCTCTGCGATCGTCCGCTATGCGAATGCGGCGGATGCACGCCCGTGCCATGCCGGACCATCCGAATCGGGGGAAATGACCATGACGGATACGAACAATCGAGCGGAACTCAACCGAAACCTTGCCCAGATGCTCAAGGGCGGCGTCATCATGGACGTCACCACGCCCGAACAGGCCAAGATCGCGCAGGACGCCGGCGCCTGCGCGGTGATGGCGCTGGAGCGCATCCCCGCCGACATCCGCGCCGCCGGCGGTGTGAGCCGCATGAGCGACCCCGCCATGATCAAGGGCATTCAGGAGGCCGTCTCCATTCCGGTCATGGCCAAGGTGCGCATCGGTCACATCGCCGAAGCCCGCATCCTGCAGGCCATCGACATCGACTACATCGACGAGTCCGAAGTGCTGTCCCCGGCGGACGACGTGTACCACATCGACAAGAACCAGTTCGATGTGCCGTTCGTGTGCGGCGCGAAGAACCTTGGCGAGGCGCTGCGCCGCATCGCGGAAGGCGCGGCCATGATCCGCACCAAGGGCGAGCCCGGCACCGGTGACGTGATTCAGGCCGTGCGCCACATGCGTACTATGAACAAGCAGATCCACGAGCTGGTGGGCCTGCGCGACGACGAGGTCTACGAGGCCGCCAAGCAGCTGGCCGTGCCGGTCGAGCTGGCCCGTTACGTGCACGACAACGGCCGCCTGCCGGTCGTGAACTTCGCCGCCGGCGGCGTGGCCACCCCGGCCGATGCCGCGCTGATGATGGAGCTCGGTGCCGAAGGCGTGTTCGTGGGCTCCGGCATCTTCAAGTCCGGCGACCCGGCCAAGCGCGCCGCCGCCATCGTCAAGGCCACCGCCAATTGGCAGGACGCCGACCTGCTCGCCAGGCTGTCCGAGAACCTCGGCGAGGCCATGGTCGGTATCAACGAGGACGAGATCCAGACCATCATGGCCGCGCGCGGCGAGTGAGACTGGCAGTACGACATGGTTGTAGCCGTTGAATACATCTCCAAAGAGGAGTCGGACGGTGTCGAGTCCGGTGCGGTCAGGCATGGCGTGACCGGCATCCTTGCGGTGCAGGGCGCCTTCGCCGAGCATGCGGCCGTGCTTGATCGTCTTGGCGCGCCGTGGAAGCTGCTGCGTGCAGCCGAGGACTTCGACGAGACGATCGACCGGGTGATTCTGCCCGGCGGCGAGTCGACCACGCAGGGCAAGCTGTTGCGCTCCACGGGCCTGTTCGAGAAGATCGACGCGCACATCAAGGCCGGCAAGCCGGTGCTCGGCACCTGCGCCGGCATGATTCTGCTGGCGCGCAAGCTCGACAACGACCCGAACGTGTACTTCGGTGCACTGGATGCCGTGGTGCGCCGCAACGCCTACGGTCGTCAGCTTGGCAGTTTCGCCGCCACCGCCGATTTCGGGCGGCCCGGCGACCCGGACTACATCGCCCGCTTCCCGCTGGTGTTCATCCGCGGGCCGTATGTGGTGTCGGTGGGTGGTGACGCCGTGGCGAAGACCGAGGTGGACGGCCATGCGGTGGCGCTGCGGCAAGGCAACATCATCGCGACCGCGTTCCACCCCGAGCTGACGGAGGACACGCGCATCCACGAACTGTTCCTATCGCTGTAGCACGTGCCCGCAGGAGGCTGCCCATGGTGTAGGCATTCTCACATGATGTAGGGATCCTCTCATGATGTAGGGATGAAAAACGGCGGAAAACCGCCATTCCTGAAAAACGCATCCCTACATCATGGGCAGTTCCCTACACCATGGGGCACAATGGGGGTGTACAGGCGCGTGTGCCGCGTGTGCGAATGCGGCACGCGCGCACGTTTGCATGTGGCGCGTGGGAAGGCGGTGGATATGCGATTGCAGGTGAATCGGCGCAGCAGAGTGCCGATGTATCGGCAGCTCGCCGAGCAGTTGCGTGAGCAGATCGTCTCCGGCGAGCTGTCGGCCGGGTACCGACTGCCGCCGGAGCGCGAGCTTGCCGCGCGGCTTGAGGTCAATCGCACCACCGTGCTTCAGGCGTATCAGCAGCTCAAGGACGAGGGATTGATCGCATCCCGGGTCGGGCGCGGCACGTTCGTGCTGCCGTCGCCGTCGCAGCCGTTATCGCAGTCCACATCGCAGTCGCCGCAGCCGAGTCCGATCCCAAATCCGCGTCCGAATCAGGACCAGAGCCCGAGCCTGCCGCCGAGTCAGCCGCCGCAGCCGGGCGAGCGCCCATCGCTGCGGCAGACACCATCCGCGCGGCATGCCGAGCTTTCGACGCCCGATGCGACGCTCGATGCGACGCCCGGCGCGATGCCGTCGGCACAGTACGATCTGCGGCCGCCGGTCGATGCCGCGTCGACGCCGCCGGCAGCGCCGGGCCGACGCGCGGTGATTCGCACGATCCGCGAACGCCATGCTGTCGATGCGCACTCCGAGCCGAACGCCATCCGCCCGCCGTGGTCGGTGCTGTTCAGCGACTATTCCAATCGGTTCACGTATCACGACTTCGCGTCGGCCGAGCGCGCCCAACGGGCGGACGGCACGATGATCGATTTTGCCGCCGGCTCGCCGAATCCGGCCGATATTCCCGACGATCTGCTGCGCGCGGTCAGTCTTGAGGCGTTCTCCTCCCATGAGTTCGACGGCCAGCCGGAATCGCCGATCGAGGGGTTCGACGAGCTTCGCGAACTGCTTGCCGAGCATATGCGCACTCGGGGCGTGCACTGCAAGGCGCGCAACGTGATGGTGCTGTCCGGCTGCGAGCAGGGGATCGACCTGTGCGTGCGCGCATTCATCAATCCGGGCGACTGCGTGCTGGTCGAGCAGTCCACGTTCTTCCCGGCATTGCAGTCGTTCCGGTCGGCGGGAGCGCGCATCGTGGGCGTGCCGATGGACGGGCATGGCATGCGCGCCGATCTGCTGGAGGGCTACTGCGCCCGATTCCATCCGAAGTTCATCTATACGATTCCAACGTTCCAGAACCCCACCGGCTCCACGATGCCCTCTGACCGCCGTCGTCGGCTCATCGACGCGGCCCGGCGCCACCAGTGCCTCATCATCGAGGACGACGCCTACGGCGAACTGCGATATGGCGACGAATGCCCGATCCCGCTGGCCGGCATGGAGAACGAAGGGTATGTGCTGTATCTGTCCACGTTCTCGAAAACCGTGACCTCGGGGCTGAGAACCGGGTGGATCGTGGCCGATCCGCATGTGATCGGGCGGCTGGCCGCACTGCGGCGCATGGTCGATCAGCATACGAGCACGTCATCGCAGCGCATCTGCATGCAGCTGCTGCGAGAAGGGCGCATCGCAGGGCATGTGCGCGCTCTCGCCGCCGCGTATCGCGATCGTTGCGATACGGCGATCGCGGCGTTCGAGCGGTATGCGCCGCATGGCATGCGATGGTCGGTTCCCGAGGGCGGCTACTACGTGTGGGTGACGCTTCCCGACGGCGTGCGCGCGCTGGACGCGCTGGCGGCAAGCCGGGCGGTCGGCGTCACGTTCATGCCGGGAGGGGTCTTCGACGTCGATGAGACGGATGATGCGCACATCCGTCTCAACGTGGTGCATCCCGACCCCGGCGACATCGAGACGGGCATTCGCAGGATCTGCGCGACGGTGACCGGCCTGCTGCGCGAGCAGACCGGTCGGTGAGCCGACATCTGTCAGTGCAGCAGACTCGCCGCGCCTTCATCGATCAGCCACAGCAGTTCGTCGCCGTCGGCGAATGAGCTTGGCGCCTGCGGATTGCGCGGCTCCGCGAAGGCGCGGGCCACCGCCTCGGCCTTGCGCGTCTGTGACGTGAACACCCATGTATGCCGCGATCGGGCGATCATCGGCACGGTCAGCGTCAGACGCAGCGGCGGCGGCTTGGGCGAGTCGCGCACACCGGCGACCAGCACATGCGGATCGTCGATGAGCACCTGCGGACGGTCGGGGAACAGCGACGCGAAATGCGCGTCCGGTCCCATGCCGAACATGGCGATGTCGAGTCGCGGCTCGTTGCCGAGCTCGTCGATCAGTTCCCGCTGATAGGTCGCGGCCGCGCGATCGAGGACGGCATCGGTCTGTGCCGCGTCGGCATGCGCGATCTCGTCGGCATCGCGGTCGTCGGCGGGCATCTCATGGATGTTGCCCTCCGGCAGCGTGCCGGATCGGACCATGCCATCCAGCCATGCGCGCCGCGCCTGCAGCGCGTTGCGATCGTCGTTGTCGGCGGCCACGAATCGCTCATCGCCCCACCATATATGCACGCGCGTCCAATCCACGGCCGCGGCCAGCGGACTTGCGCCCATCGCCGCGAGTACGCGGTTGCCGTCGGTGCCGCCGGTCAGGGCGATATCGACGCGGCTGCGGCCAGGCTCGGCGAGCAGATCGCCGATGGTCAGCAGCGTGCGCGCGGCCACCGCCTGCGCGAGCGTCTCGGGATCGGGATAGATCACGGTTGTGCGTTGCGTCATGTCAAATCCTTGTCATGCGGCGACTGCGACGAACAGTCGCGAATCGGTTGGATGATACTGGCCGCTCGCCGGCTTGCGAAACGGCGTCAGCGGGCGGGCGGCGTCAGCGGGCGGGCGGCGTCAGCGGG
>NZ_RQSP01000008.1 GCF_009078285.1 Bifidobacterium jacchi | reverse complement strand
GTCGCGCGGCGACAACGGCAAGGACGGCACCGAGTCGTACCTGCTGCCGTGGCTGTGGGATGCGAGCACCGGCAAGCTGGTCGATTCGGCGAACGAGAAGCTGTACCACTGGAACACGCTGGGCGGCACGACCGAGTGGACGCTGCCCGCCGATTGGCGGAATCTCGCGTCGGTGAAAGTGTACGAGCTGACCGATCAGGGCAAGACCAACGAGCAGACCGTTGCCGTCAAGGACGGCAAGGTGTCGCTTGAGGCTGAGGCGCAGACCCCGTACGTGGTGACCAAGGGCGCTGAGCGGCAGCTGAAGGTCACGTGGAGCACGGGCATGCACGCGACCGATGTCGGTTTCAACGACGCCAGGACGCTCGGCGAGAACTGGAAGGTCGCGGCCGGCAAGGACGGCAAGGCGGCGATCGTGGGCACCAGCAACGCGGTGCTCAAGCTGACCGGCGGCGTGAAGGTGTCGCAGAAGCTGACCGATCTGAGGGCCGGCAAGCGCTACGCATTGTATGTGGGCGTGGACAACCGCTCCGGTTCGGCTGCCAGGGTGAGCGTGACCAGTGGCGGCAGGACGCTGGCGACGAACTCGACCGGCAGGTCGATCGCGAAGAACTACGTCAAGGCGTACGCGCACAGCACCACCACCACGATCGAGCAGGGCGTGTCGGGAAGCTACTTCCAGAACATGGTCGTGTGGTTCACCGCACCTGACAGCGGCGACGTGACGGTCGTGCTGTCGCATGACGCGGGCACGGAGGCGACGGGCGCGGCGTACTTCGACGACGTGCGCGTGCTGGAGAACAAGTACGCGGGTCTGACGCTGAACGCGGACGGCACGCTCAAGACGCTGACGAACGACTTCGAGAACAACGCGCAGGGCATCTGGCCGTTCGTGATCGGGCCGATCGAGGGCGTCGAGGACAACCGCACGCACCTGTCGGAGCTGCACGCCCCGTTCACGCAGGCCGACTGGGACGTCAAGAAGATGGACGACGTGCTCGACGGCACCTGGTCGGTCAAGACCCATGGTCTGACGCAGCGCGGCGCCCTCGTCTACCAGACGATCCCGCAGAACGTGCGGCTGGAGCCGGGCGAGACCTACAAGGTCACGTTCAAGTACCAGGCCGGTTCCGACGACATCTACGCGTTCGTGACCGGTGACGGCGAAGGCACCATCACGTCCACCACCAACATCAAGAAGGCGATGGGCAAGAACGCCGACGGCACGTTCACCGCGACCGTCACCGGCTCGGTGACCGGCGACAGCTGGTTCGGCATCTACTCGACCACCACCGCCCCCGACCTGCAGGGCACCAGCGGGAACGCTGCCAATCTTGGCGGCTACAAGGACTTCGTCCTTGACGATCTGAAGGTCGAGCATGTCGCTCCGACCGCGCGCACCAAAGCCGAGGCTCAGGCCAGGCTCGACGATGTGCGGGCGAAGTACGACACGATGCAGGACCAGTATGCGCCGGGCAAGTGGCAGACCTATCAGGATACGGTGGTTCGCATCCGTGTGCTGATCGACAAGGACGGCGCGACGGGAGACGACTTCACCAAGGCATACAACCTCGCCGAAGCGCTCGACGCCTACATGGCCGAAGTCTCCGACAAAGCCTCCGGCGATGCGTGGGATGTGGCATCCGACGCATACACGGTCGAGGCGGGCAGCGTGGAGCCGACCGCCGGCGGAGCGGCCGAGGGACCGGCGAATCTCGCGCAGGACGGCAACGCCGGCACGCAGTGGCACACCGCCTACGACGGGACGGCGGTGGCCAACGGCACCGCATGGTATCAGTTCAACCTCAATAAGCCGACCACCATCGACGGGCTGCGCTATCTGCCTCGCGCGGGTGCCGCGAACGTCAACGGCAAGATCGTGAAGTACAAGGTGACGCTCACCCTCGCCGACGGCACCAGCAAGGATGTCGTCGCCAACGGCACGTTCGACACCGCGACCACGTGGCAGCGAGTCTCCTTCGATGCCGTCAGCAATGTGGTCAAGGTGCGTCTCACCGCGCTTGAGACGACGGGCCGGCTTGCATCCGAGGCAAACAAGTTCGCCGCCGCGGCCGAGCTGCGGGTCACGACGCCGAGGACCTATCAGGCGCAGTCGCCCGACAAGACCAAGCTCGACGAACTGATCGACACGGCCAAGGGCTACAAGGCGAAGGACTACACCGAGGCCAGCTACAAGAAGCTGAGCACAGCGCTCGATGCAGCCCTCAAGGCATCCGGCAACATGAGCGCAACGGCCTACGATGTGGCGCTGGCCGAGGCCAATCTGGGTACCGCGATCAACGGATTGGATGGAGCCGATCCCAAGCCAGATCCCAAGCCAGATCCTGATCCCAAGCCAGATCCAGATCCTGAACCCGATCCAACGCCAAAGCCGGACCCGGATCCCGACCCGACTCCGGATCCCGACCCGGAACCGGAGCCCGATCCGACGCCAAGCCCCGGCCCCGATGCCGGCAACAACGGTGGCAACAACGGAGCCGGCAACGACAACGACAACGGCTCCAAGCCTGATCAGAACAAACCTGATCAGAACAAGCCCGATCAAAGCAAACCCAAGCCGAACGGCAAGACGGACGGACGTATCCCGGATACCGGAGCGCCGGTCGCCGCCGCGATGGCGACGACGCTGCTGCTGACTGCCGCAGCCGCCGCGCTGACGGCACTGCGTCGCCGCAGCCGCCGGTAAGCCACGCTGTCCGGAAGTCAATGCCGCTGATTTCCGGACAGCGGCCAGACAACAGCATGGGGATGGCCCGTCTATACCAATCCGTATAGGCGGGCCATTCCCATATGCGCTGCAATCAGGCCACACTGCAACTAGTGTCCTGCGTCAAAATTCGTTGACGAATTCACTACCCCTCAGTCCCGCGTCTCGGGCCAGCTCCGCTGACAAGGGGAGCCAACAACATAATCAATGAACTTCTGACGCAGGACACTAGGCCACACTGCAACTAGGCCGCGATGACACGGCAATCCGCTGCGCGGCAACGCGCCCTACCGCGCAATCCGCCGCACGGCCGTTCACACGTAGTTGCGTTCGATCAGAATGTCGGAAACGGTCAGATTCGCCTCGCTGAGCAGATTGAACAGCACCACGTCGGCGAGTTCGCCCGCGTTCATGAACGTGTGCTGCTTGGCTTCGGACACGTAGTCGTGGCTGTCGCGGTAGAACGCGGTGTCGATGCCGCCGGGGTACACGCCGACGATCTTCACGCTCGTGCCCTTGTAGGCGGCCTTGAGGCTCTGCGTGTAGCCCTTCTCGCCCCATTTGGCGGCGCAGTACACGGATTCGTTCGCATTGCCGCGCGTGGCGGCGGTGCTCATCACGTTCGCGATCTTCAGATCGGACTCGTGGTCGGCGCGCAGCACGGCGACCGACCACAGCATCATGCCCTTGAGTCCTTTGAGGCAGCGATCGATGTCGGCGCCCTCATAGGCGGCGGGAACCTTGAAGGAGGGCTGCCCCGCGTTGTTGATCAGCAGATCGATGTGGCCAAGCGCCGCGATCTTGGCGACCGAATCCTTGACGAACGCCTCGTCGGACACGTCGCCGACGAAGGCGCGATACTGTTCCGACGAGAGTTCGGCGGAAAGCTCGCTCTGCCGCTCGGCGTTGAAGTCGATGCCGGCGACAAGCCAGCCGCGCTCGATGAGCCCACGGGTCAGCTCGTATCCCAATCCCAGAGCGCTTCCGGTGACGATCGCGATGTTCCTGCCATTCGTTGCATTCGCCATGATGTTCCCTGCCTTCCGACGCATCCGTCCGATGGTGTGATTGTCATGGTCAGCGTATCGAACCGTTCAGACGCGCCGCTACTGGATGTCGGGGTCGGTTTTGTCGATCGTGCCGGTGGCGCGGCCGACGGCCTTGAGTCCGTGATAGACGACGAGCACCGCTATCGTGCCGATGGCGATGCCGTTGAACTGGATGCCGTTGAACGCGAACTCAAACTGGCCGATGGCTACGATCATCACGATCGCGGCGACCATGATGTTGAGCGGCTTGTCGAAGTTGACCTTGTTCTCCACCCAGATGCGGATGCCCATCATGCCGATCATGCCGTAGAGCAGCGTGGTGACACCGCCGAGCACGCCGGCGGGAATCGTGTTGATGATCGCGCCGAACTTCGGGCACAGGCTCAGCAGCAGCGCGAAAGCGGCCGCGCACCAGTAGGCGGCGGTCGAATACACCTTGGTGGCCGCCATCACGCCGATGTTCTCACCGTACGTGGTGGTGCCGGAGCCGCCGCCGAATCCGGCGATCGCGGTGCCCAGACCGTCGGCGAACAGCGCGGTGCCCATCTGGTTGTCGTAGTCGCGGCCGGTCATCTGCGCCACCGACTTGACGTGACCGACGTTTTCGGCGACGAGCACCAGCACGACCGGAAGGAACATCGGCAGAATCGAGAAGTCGACCTGCGGCGTGTGGAACTGCGGCAGACCCACCCATGCGGCCTTGCCGATCGCGGAGAAGTCGACCTGGCCGCGAGCGCAGGCGTACGCATAGCCGACGATCACGCCGAGCAGGATGTTGAGGCGACCGGTGAGCCCCCGGAACAGCACGGCGATGAGCAGCACGGCGAGCAGGGTCACCAGTGCGGTGTCCATGCCCTTCTGCCAGTTCGACCATACGGACGGCGCGAGGTTGAAGCCGATGATCGCCACGATGGCGCCGTTGACGACTGGCGGCATGATGATGTCGATCCACTTGGAGCCGGCGTAGTGCACCAATATGCCGATCAGGGCGAGCAGCAGGCCGGTGACGAGGATGCCGAAGCTGGCGACCGCAAGCCCCTTGCCGGCGGTCTTGACGGCGAGGATCGGCGCGATGAAGCCGAACGACGAGCCGAGGTAGCTGGGCAGCACGTTCCTGTTGATCAGCAGGAACAGCGCGGTGGACAGCGCGGTGAAGAACAGCGTGGTCGACGGATCGAATCCGGTGAGGATCGGCACGAGGAACGTCGCACCGAACATGGCAACGACATGCTGCGCGCCGATGCCGACCGTGCGCGGCCATGTCAGCCGCTCGTCGGGTTCGACCACCTCGCCGGGGGCGAGCGTCCTGCCGTCGCCGTGGATCTTCCATGTGAACAGGTTCGTCATGACCGACTCCTTACCTCTCTAGTCATACGGCGTCGTCATCGTGCACGCCGTCGCATCGTCAGCCATTGTAGCCGGTGCGCGTCACCACCAACCGCCGCACCTAGTCACCGGCGCGTCACCGGCACGCAATCAGCGAGCAACCATGCCGTCACCAGGAATTCACCATGCCAACCGCCACGGCATGCCAGCCTCTGCCGGCTTCCCGCAGCCGCCGGGGCTTCCCGCAGCCGCCGGACCGCAGTCGAGGCATCACAGATGCGGATCGACCGCCTGCACCACGTCCACCAGATCGCCGTTGGACAGCGTGGGTCGCTTGAATTCACGCCATTCCTCGACGCGCACCTCCCATTTGCCGCTGTCCTCGCCGAGCACGGGCCGCGCGGTCTGCTCCCAGCGGAACCGGCGATGCGTGCGGCCGGTGGAGGGGTCGCGCCGCGAATAGTGCAGGCATGTGCAGTTGGTGATCGTCCAATCAGGGGATGCGGCCCGGCGCATGAACTCCTCGTCCGACAGATCCTCCAACGTGAGCATCAACGCGAGCATCAGATCGCCATGGCTGACCATGACAACCGATTCGGCATCGGACTTGCGGTTGAGCGACGTGAGCAGATTATGCACGCGGTTCTCCGCCACGTCGGCGATCGACTCGCCTGCCGGCGGACGCCAGTAGAGCGGATCGGTGTTCTTGAACATCCAGTTGCGCGGATAGTTGCCCCGGAAATCGTCCTTGGTGATCGTGTTGATCTCGCCCCAGGAGCGTTCGCGAAGCACGCGCGTCTCCTCCCATTTCGCCTTGGGCAGCGCCATCGTGGCGGCGGTCTCGCGCGTGCGGACGAACGGGGAGACCAGATATCGGTCGAACAGCTGCTGCTGCGACACCAGCCAGCGCCCGATGCAGTCGGCCTGCCTGCGACCGGTCGAGGTGAGACGCCACGACCGGTCGGGAACGGTGACGTTGTCCTGCGTGTAGAGCGAATTGTCGCCCTGCTCGCCGGCGTTGATGATCACGTTCGCCTCCGACTCGCCGTGGCGGATGATGTAGAGATCCAAAGGCATTGTCATACCGCACCACGCTACCCGTGAAGACGGACGCGGGGCGGTTCGCAAAGGCGGACGCGGGGCGGTATGCGAACCCATGCACGCCTACAATTGGCGGCATGAGACTGAACGCGACCGCGCACATCGATTTTTCGGCGGAATCGGAACCGCTGCTGCTCATGTTCCACGGATACGGCAATGACGAGACCGAGATGATCCGTGTGATCGATGCCGTCTACCGCGACGGAGCCGAGCCGAGCTATCTGTCGTTCGCCGCGCCGCATCTGCGGCCGTATCTCGGCGGGCGCTACTGGTATCCGGACGGATGCGGCGTCGAGGAGCGGCGTCGCGCGTGCCGCGCAGCGGGCGCGGCGGTCGTCGCGATGATCGACGCGCCGGTGTTCTCGCGGCGGTCGAAGGTGCTGATCGGCTTTTCGCAGGGCGGCTATCTCGCCTACCGGATGGTCGTCGATCATCCCGATCTGTTCGATGCGGCGGTGCTGCTGTCCCCGTCGTTCAAGGGGGAACGCGGAACCGTGCTGGACTGTCGGACGCGGTTCATGCTTGCCTATGGCGGCACCGACGTGACGATTCCGCCGGCCGATCAGCTGACCGCACGGCATGTGCTCGCCCAGTCAGGACGGCTCGTCTACCGCGAATACAAGGACATGGGTCATGCGATCTGCGATCGGGAGATCGCCGACATCCATGATTTCCTGCATCCGGCCGGCGCCGGCGTCGCGTCCGCCGTCGAGCCGACCACGCTGTTCGCCGCATCGCATCAGCGGATGATCGGCGCTCGTCGGGGGCGGCGCTGATCCGCCTGATTTCGATGCCGCCTGTACGGCGTCATCCGACGCCATTGTTCGCCATCCGTGGCTATTGGTCGCTATTTGACGCTACTTAACGCTATTTGACGCGGGTGATGCACGATCCCCTGACCATGTAGGCGCGGCGGGCCAGATCGATCATCGGCTGATCGAACGCGCTGTCGGTGTAGAATTCGTCGATCACCGCGTCGTCGCCCATGATCTCGCGAAAGCGGCGCACCTTGTTGACGTTGAAGTTGAGATACGTGACCTCAAGCGTGCTCGGGTCGATGACCGACGAGATCAGTCGACTCACGCCAAGTCGCCGGCATGCCTCGCCGACGGTCAGGTCGAAGGATGCGGTGAGGATCACGTCGTCCTCGCGCGGGTGGTACCACGGTTTGATGCGGTTCATGCGATGATCCCAGAAGTCCGACACCACGGCGTCGAGTCCGGCCGTCCTCGCGTCATCCCGGACCGGCCGCATGCCCACCGGCGTATGTGCCAAGGCACCCATCGCCGCCGTATGTCTGCGCATCAGTCGCGCGGCGCCGGCGGAGACGGACAGACGTTCCAGATACCGTTTCGTCACGTCGCCGACCCGCGCCTCCATCTGCTCTAGGGTGGCGCGGCCGAGCTTGTAGCGGATGGCGCAGCGCAGCACCGGCGAAAGGTAACGCAGCACCGAAGGATCATAGCGCACGCTGTACAGATAGAGATCGAACAGGCTCTCCCCGTCATAGATCGTGCCGTCGAAGTCGAACACCCTCATGCTCGTCGGTCCCGTGATCGCCGGTCCTGTGATCTCCGGTCCCGGCCACGCTCGGCCGCATCCGCGGATTCGAGCTCGGCGTCTCCCGACTCGCGCATCGACTGCAGCCAGCCGCGTCCCATACGCGCCCAGTCCTCGCGCATCTGGTCGAAATCCTCCAACGCACCGTTGACGGAGCGTTTGAGCAGTTCGATGAGCGATCGCGTCGATTCGGGCACATCGGCCTTCTCATCATCCAGATCCCGGCTGAGCACGGCGATGCGGTCGCGCAGGGCATCCTCCTGACGCGGATCGACCTTGAACTTGGCGACGATCGACTGGCGTATCGTCTCATAGTCGAGATTGGCGAGAAAGTTGAGCTGCTGCACCTTCATGAACTGCCTGAGCTCGGGATAGCGCGCCAGAATATAGGCCTCACGGTCATCGGCCGACGCCATCCAGTCATGCAGCGTGCGCATGTTCCAGCTGGACATGATCGACCCCTGTCGCATCCGGTAGTGGTACAGCACCTCGGGAATGCGCACCACCCGATGCGATTCGCCGATCACGTTGCAGATGCGGGCCATGTCCTCGATCTTGCGCCCTACCGGAAACGAGAATCCGTGCTCGCGGTAGATGGGCGCGGCGGCGATGAACGACCAGAAGTAGCTGTCGATCTCGGCTTTGACCTGCGCCTTGATCGCCTCAACCGGACTGAGGATCGTCACCTCGTCGAAATCGTTGTGCCGATAGGAGGATTTGAGCGTGCGACCGGTCTCGCTGATCGTGTCGAACTGGAACATCACCAGATCGGCGTCGTAGTGGTGCGCGGCGTCGAGCGTGCGTTCGATGAGACTCGGAGCGACCATGTCGTCGGAATCCACGAAATAGATCCAATCGCCATGCGAGGCGGCGAGTCCGGCATTGCGGGCATCGGACAGACCGCCGTTGGTCTTGTGGATCACACGAATGCGACCGTCCTTCGCCGCCCACGCGTCGCACATGGCCGGGCAACGGTCAGGCGAGCCGTCGTCGACGAGCAGAATCTCAAGGTTGCGATACGTCTGTGCGACCACGCCTTGCACGCAGGCATCCAGAAATCGTTCCACACCGTACACCGGTATGATGACCGACACCAGCGGGGAGCCCTCCCCTTGGGAACCCGTCTCCAAGGAATCCTCCCCCCGGATGCCCTCCCTTTGGGCGCTCTGGATGATTCCGGCGCTCGTCTCGTTGCGATTCATGGCCAATATTCCCTTCGTCGCCTACAACTGCGGGTCATTCTACCCGCACCGGCCTATAAGGCAGCCCTCGGTTCGGCCCCATCCCGCCGAGTCCGATGCCGGCGACCGAAGCGGAACATGAACAGGCCATCGATTTTCGTTCCGTCCCATTGATCTGTGGGATGCAACGTCAAAACGAGCTGGAATTATGTTGCGTCCCACTGATCCGTGGGACGGAATGAAGAATGAGCCGTTATTGACGTTCCGTCCCACTCGCTCCTTGCACCATGCCAATTCCGCCATGGGCGATGCGCGCATAAACCGCCATTTTCCAACGTTTTTACCTGATTACTGCCTGAGCGTTCGCTGTGACATGGAAGGAGTCGTGGGACGCAACACCCGAATGGGCCCGATTTTCGTTCCGTCCCACTGAGTTGTGGGACGCAACGCAATATGAGTCTGTTTTCACGTTCCGTCCCACGGGTTCGTGGTTCGTGAGAATCAGGGGAATCAATTGTGCGAAATACTTCAAGTCCCCTGAGTTGTGTCGAGTACCATGAGTGGTTTGTCTTGTAATTGCCTGAGTGATGCTGCATCCTCTTCGGGACCGTTGCCGTCAAGCTGACAGCAGAGCTGTCTGTGGGCAACGTCGCTCGACGAGCGTCGAGCCAGCAAACCGCGCGCACAGCGCGACCATGATTGCAGGACCGTTGCCGTCAGCAAGGCTGACTGGGAAACAACGGAAGTCGGGTCCCCCTCGTCAGGGAGGGCCGATATCGCTCAGACAATTGCGAGACGGACCGCTAGTGTCCTGCGTCAGAAAATCGCTGACGAATTCACTACCCCTCAGTCCCGCTTCGCGGGCCAGCTCGCCGCAATCACGGACGCGCTGTGCGCGCGGTTTGCTGGCTCGCCGGTCGGCTCGCACAGCACCTACAAACAGCTCCGCTGTTTGCTTTACGGTGCTGTCCTGACAAGGGGAGCCAACAACATAATCAACGAACTACTGACACAGGACGCTAGCCCATGTAGGGACGGGCGAGGTCTGCCTCGACAAGGAACGCGGAGACGTCGCGCATCTCGGCCATGCAGATGCTGTGCGCCATGCCCGGATAGATCCGCTCGGTCAGCGCGGTGTGCGCGGCGTAGAATGCGGACATGGCCTCGACCTCCTCGACCGGGAAGATGTCGTCGGCGGAACCGTGCCCGTAGAACATCGGCGGGCGACGCCGGGCCAGCGCATCATCCTGCGGAAGCGCGCCATGCGCGAGGAATCCGGAGAAGCTGACCGCGGCCGCATAGCGCGACGGATTGAGACGCAGCATCTCGCCGGCGAGCAGACCGCCCTGCGAGAAGCCCATGACGACGACCTTGCGATCGGCATCGATGTTCTCGCTCACCCACGCGTCGATCGCCTCGCCGGCCTGCCGCGCCTGATCATCAAGCGACGCGCCGGTGGGCACGCCCTCATGCTCCCAGTGGCCGAACCACGTGTATCCCATGCCGTAGGCGATCGGCGCGCGCAGCGAGGCGTAGTCCGCGCCAGTCGCGCAATAGGCGAGCAGACTCGGCAGATCATGCTCGTTCGAGCCCCATCCATGCAGCAGCACATAGACGGGCCCCTTGCCATCGCGATCGATCGATGTCAGCGCATGCGTGATCGACAAAGTCGACATAGCAGCCCCCGATCAGCCGACGAGGAAGTCGAGCACGTTCATGCCCGTGCCCGTCTGGGCACGGTACAGCTCGGTATAGCCGCACTGCACGCAGCTGATCGTGATGAACTTCTTGTTCTGCACGTTGAACAGCTTGGCGACGTTGCCGCCCGTCGCCTGAAACTGGTCGCTTTCATAGTTGCGGCAACCGCATTTGACGCACACGTACTGCACCTGACCCGCCATGATGGCTCCTTTCCTCCGGCAATCGCAATCCGAAACCATCGTCCGAACAACAATCCGATCATTCCGTCAATCCCATGCTACCCGCAGGACAGGCCCGATCAGGTCAGCCCCGCCGCCACCGGCGCCGGCACAGCACAAGCAGCCATGCAGCCGTCCGGCGTAACAGTGCAGCGCAGCCCGCCGTTCAGCGTGGTCGTGCGGCCGCGCAGCGCATCCGTTCGTCAGGCTAATTCGCGCAGCACGCGCAGTGCGGCGTTGACATAGAAATCAACGGCCGGCGCGACCGCGGCGTCAAGCCCGACGAAACGGGGACTATGCCAGTCGGCGCATCCCGGCCGACCGTTCGAGCCGACGAACGCGAACACCAGCCGCGACCTGAGGCCGAACTCCACGAAATCCTCGCCCGCCATGCTCGGACGGATCGGCATGAGCCGCGCGTATCCGGGCACATCGGCCGCCACGGCGCGCGACAGGGATGCGTCGCCGACCAGCGGAATCTGGATGCAATCCCACTCGACATCCGCCGTGATCGCGAACGCGGCGGCGATATGCTGCACCTCGTCGGCGAAGCGACGCCGCACCAGCGTCTCGTCATCCATGTCGAAGAACCGAACCGTGCCCTGGAAACCGGCCTCGGCGGGCACGACGTTCCACACATGCCCGCCATGCACCTCGGTGATCGACAACGCCAGCGCATGGAACGGGGAGACGTTGCGACTCACGATGGTCTGCAATGCGAGAATCATCGTGGCGAGCGCCTCGATCGGACCGGTGCCCTTGTGCGGATATCCGGCGTGCGTGCCATGCGCGTGCAGCGTGACCTTGAACTTCACGCAACCGGCCATCATCGGCTCGACGCCGACGGCGATCTCGCCGGGAGCATAATTCGGATTGTTGTGCGTGCCGATGATCGCCTCGACGCCATCGACCACGCCGGCGTCCACCATGGCTCGCGCGCCCAGTCCCAGCTCCTCGGCCGGCTGGAAGACGATCCTCACGCTTCCGGCGATGCGGTCGCGGTGCGCGGCGAGCCAGAACGCGGCGCCCAGCAGACCGGACATGTGCAGATCGTGCCCGCAGCCGTGCATCACCCCCTCGTTGAGCGAGGCGAACGGCAGACCGGTGTCCTCGCGGATCGGCAGACCGTCGATGTCGGCGCGCAACGCGATGCACGGACCGGGCCGCTCCCCCTCGATCAGCCCCACCACGCCGGTCTTCATCGGCGTGTCGAGCACCGTGATGCCGTGATCGCGCAGCTGGGCGGCCAGGTACGCGCTGGTCTCGTATTCCTCGAAGCTGCGTTCGGGATGCGCGTGCAGATAATGGCGGATGCCGATCAGCTCGTCGCCCGCGCCGACATGCACCGCCGCCGCATCCGCCCCACCGTTCGCACCGCTCGTCTGGCCGGCACTGCTCGACTCGTCCGCCGCGGTCTCGCTGATCGTGACATCGCCGCTCATCATCGGACCCCTTCCCTCTCGTCGTGATCGCCCGGATCACCCATATCGCACGAATCGTACCGCATGCCGCACCCACGTCGCATCCCGACTTCGCGCATCGGACGTACACTGGATTGCGGGATCACTGGATTACGGAACCATGCATCGACGGCCTCGCCGAACGTCGGCGGACAGCGCGGCACGCCGCCGATCACCGCCGTGCCGCCGATCACCAACGACATGGCCAGCGACTCGGCCGGCGCACCGCACCGGTCCGGCACCGACGTGGAGCCGGAGACGACCCGCCCCGGCATCCTGCAACACAACACGAAATCCAAGGAGAATCGCATGACAGCCGTCAGCACGCTACCGACCACTCCGCACGACTTCGACCCAGCCGACGTCAAAGCGGCGTTCTTCGACATCGACGGCACGCTGACCAGCTTCGTCACGCACGAGATTCCCGACTCCACGATCGAGGCGCTGCACCGGCTGCAGGCGCGCGGTGTGCGCACGTTCATCTGCTCGGGTCGCGCCCCCTCGCACATGACCGTCGTGCTCGACATGATGCCGGTGCATTTCGACGGGATCGTGGCGCTCAACGGCCAGTACTGCTTCGACGACCACGGCTTTTTGGAGAAGGAGCCGCTGCTGGAATCGGACGTGACGACCATCACCGCATGGCTCGACGCGCATCCCGACGTGGTCGCGAACTACTGCGAGAAGGATTACGTGTACTTCAACCAGATCACCGAGGCGATGCGCCGCACATGGGCGCAGCTGGGCAAGACCGCGCCGACCACGCACATCGACGACCCGCACACCCGCCCGGCCACGCATGAGACGTTCCAGATCAGCCCGTATGTGACGCTGGAGCAGGAGGCCGAGATCGAGGGGCTGTGCCGCAACGTGAAGGGCGTGCGCTGGCACCCCGACTTCGTCGATCTCATTCCGGCCGACGGCGGCAAGCCGGAGGGCATGAAACGGTTCATGCGACACTACGGCTGGAGTCGCGAGCAGACCGTCGCATTCGGCGACGGCGGCAACGACGCCACGATGCTGGAATTCGCCGGACTCGGCGTGGCGATGGGCAATGCGACCGAGCCGGCGCGCCAAGCCGCCGACTACATCACCGACGACGTCGACCACGACGGGATCATGAACGCGCTGACGCGATTCGGGGTGCTGTAGGCAGCCGCAACGCATTCGGGGACATCGCCCGCAGGCGACATCCCCGAATATGAATGCGAATGGCGATTGGACGGACCCATCGGATTGCCGGAAGTCGATGCCGGCGATCCGATATCCGACAATCCGGTATCCGACAATCCGGTATCCGACGATCCGGCCGCTACTTGACGACCTCGATCGACATGATGCCCGCCGGCTCCAGCGGAGCGTCGGACGCATCGGTGGGCACCGCCTCAAGCCGATCCACGACCCGCTTGGACGCGTCGTCGGCCACCTCGCCGAAGATGGTGTGGTGACCGTCGAGCCACGGCGTGGGCACGGTGGTGATGAAGAACTGCGATCCGTTGGTGCCGTGGATGCGCCCGTCATGGCCTCGACGCAGGCCGGCGTTCGCCATGGCGAGCAGGTACGGACGGTCGAACGTGAGCGACGGGTCGATCTCGTCGTCGAACTCGTATCCGGGGCCGCCGGTGCCGTTGCCGAGCGGACAGCCGCCCTGGATCATGAAGTCCTTGATGATGCGATGGAAGGTCAGTCCATCGTAGAACGGCTCATGGGAGGGCTGTCCGGAGAACGGATCCTTCCATTCCTTGTCGCCGGTGGCGAGTCCGATGAAGTTCGCCACGGTCTTGGGCGCGGCGTCGTCGAACAGGTTGATGGTGATGTCACCTTCGGAGGTGTGCATGATAACTGTGGTCATAGCGGTTCAGTCTAGCAGCCGGCATGAGACTATCGCGCATGGTGGTCGATGCGCCGGGCGATCCAGTCGCCGAGGGACTGCACGATCTGCACCAGAATAATGCTGAGCACCACGGCGACGAGCATCACATCGTACTGGTAGCGCTGATAGCCGTATCTGATGGCGATGTCGCCCAGACCGCCTGCGCCCACCGTGCCCGCCATCGCCGAATAGCCGAACAGGTTGATGAACGTGATCGCCGCGCCGCGCACCAGCGACGGCAGGCTTTCGACCAGCAGCACCTTGGTGACGATCTGCCATCCGTTCGCGCCGAAGCTCTGCGCCGCCTCGATCAGGCCGCCGTCCACCTCGGCGAGCGACTGCTCGACCATGCGGGCCACGAACGGCGCCGCGGAGATGACCAGCGGCACCATCGCGCCTTCGACGCCCAGCGATGTGCCGACGATGAGTCTGGTGAACGGGATGATCGCCACCAGCAGAATGATGAACGGAATCGAACGGCCGATGTTGACGATCCAGCCGAGGACCGCGTTGAGCGCACGGTGCGGCCAGATCGACTTCGGGGCGGTGATGGTCAGCAATACGCCCAGCGGAATGCCGAGCACGTAGGCGATCAGCGTGGACACGCCGGTCATGATCAGCGTGTCGCGCGTGCCTTCGAGCAGCAGCTCGCCGTAGTCGGCGATGAATGCGTTGATCTGTTCCATGCTCAGCGGCCCTCCTCCTGCGCATCCTGCGCGGATTGCGCGGATTGCCCGGATTGTACGGATTGCGCGGTACCGATCTGCGCGCCGCCGACCTGCGCGCTCTGCCCGGCGGCGTCGCTCTCGTCGCGCCCGTTCTGCTCATTGGCGCTGGCGATCAATGATTTGAGCACGTCGCTGTGCGGATTGGCGAACAGCTCGGCGGTATCGCCCATCTCGACGATGTTGCCGCCGTCGATCATCGCCACCCGGTCGCAGATGTTGCGCGCCACCGACAGCGAATGCGTGATGACGACCAGCGTCACCCCCAGATCGCGGTTGATGCGCCGCAGCAGGTCGAGTATCTGCACGGTGGTGGTCGAATCGAGTGCGCTGGTCGCCTCGTCGCACAGCATGATCTTCGGCTCGTTGGCGAGCGCCCTCGCGATGGCGACGCGCTGCTGCTGTCCGCCGGAAAGCTGGCTCGGATAGCGGTTCTCGAATCCTTCGAGGCCGACGAGCCGCAGCAGTCTTCTGGCCCGTTCGACGCGCTGCGCCTTGGGCCGGTGGGCGAGTTCGAGCGGGAACGTCACGTTGCGCAGCACAGTGCGCTGCTGGAAAAGGCTGAAGTCCTGAAAGATCATGCCGATCGTGGAACGCAGCTTGGTCAGCTCGCCGCCGGTGACGTCCGTCACGTCGACCCCATCGATGAGCACCCGCCCGGATGTCGGCCGCTCCAACAGGTTGATGGTGCGCACCAGCGTCGATTTGCCGGCACCGGACGATCCGAGGATGCCGAACACCTCGCCGTCGTTGATGGTCAGATTGATGTCGTGCAGCACCTCGTGCGCCTGGGCGCCGGTGCCGTAGCTTTTCTTGAGATGGTCGAATCGGATCACGTCTGCATGCCCTTCCTGCCTGTCCGTCCGTACGTGTTTCGTTACGCGCCGGCACCCTGGCACATGGCAATGCCGCGTGCCGGACACGTGAGGTCCGACGCGCGGCATGCGCCCTGAACGATCGTTCTGAGCGGATTGCCCTAGGTGGATTGCCCAGAACGAATCACCCAGATGCGGATTGCCCAGATGCGCCGAACAGCGTGCCGATCAGCGTGTATGCCGATCAGAAGACCGGCACCACGGCGCCCTTGTAGGTGTCGTTGATGTAGTCGCGCACCTCGCTGGAGTTGAGCGCCTTCTTGAGCTCCTTCGTCTTGTCGGTGTTCTCGTTGCCCTCCTTGACGACCAGGATGTTGGCGTAGGTCTTCGCGGCGATGCCGTCGGCCTTTTCGGTCGCCAGCGCGTCCTTGGTCGGGTCGAACTTCGCCTGGATGGCGTAGTTGCCGTTGAGGGCTGCGATGTCGACGTCGCTGAGCACGGTCGGCACGACGGCGGCCTCAAGCTCCTTGAACTGGAGGTTCTTCGGGTTGGAGACGATGTCCTTGGGTGTGGAGTTGATGTCCTCGGGGTTCTTGAGCTCGATCAGGCCGGCGTCCTGAAGCAGCAGCAGCGCGCGGGCCTCGTTGGTGGCGTCGTTCGGGACGGCCACCGTGGCGCCGTCCTTGAGATCGTCAAGCGACTTGGTCTTGCCCGGGTAGAGGCCGAACGGCTCGAAGTGGACCGTCTCGACCGAGACCAGATGCGTGCCCTTCTCCTTGTTGAAGTTGTCAAGGTACGGCTTGTGCTGGAAGTAGTTGGCGTCGACGTCGCCATCCTCGGTGGCGGTGTTCGGCTGCACGTAGTCGGTGAACTCCTTGACCTCAAGCTTGTAGCCGTCCTTTTCGAGAATCGGCTTGACCGCCTTGTTGAGGATTTCGGCGTGCGGGGTCGGGCTTGCGGCCACGGTGATGGTCTTGTCGTCCTCCTTGCTGGTCGCGCTCGATCCGCCGCATGCGGCCAGACCGACGCTCACCGCGACGGCGACCGCGGCGGCCACCACGGATTTGATGATTCGCGTATTGATGATCTGCATGATGACGTCCTCTCTCTTTTCCGTCTCTCTGCGAACCGCCGAAGTCCTGACTGCGGCGGTTCGCTCGGGCATCCGCCCTCTCGATACGCCACTATAGCGGCGCGGCGAGGCTCGCCATGCGGCATGGTCATTGACGTTTTTTATAGTCCATTATCAGCGGCTGCTGACCGCTCGCGATCGTCGACGGCCGACGGCAACCTGCCGAATGCGCGGCAGGGCCGCGACCGGCCGATCGTCGCCGTTCGGAACCGTCTCGCCGAGAACGGTCAGGACTGCTGCATCTTGCGCAGACGCGGTTCCTGCGATTCCTTGGCGCCGGTGATGCGGTAGACGTCGAACACGCCGTCGATCTTGCGCACGGCGGCCAGCAGACGGTTCAGATGCTGGGGATCGGCCATTTCAAAGCTGAACTGGCTGATCGCCACACGATCGCGCCCGGTGGCCTGCGAACCGGAGAGGATGTTCACGCCGTGATCGGCGAGCACTCGCGTCACGTCGGATAGCAGATGCTGGCGATCCAATGCCTCGACCTGGATCTTGACCATGAACGAGCCCTTGGTGCTGGTCCACTGCACATCGACCACGCGTTCCGGCTGCCGCTTTTCAAGATCATGCATGTTCTGGCAGTCGGTGCGATGCACCGACACGCCCTGATTGCGCGTGATGAATCCGACGATATGGTCGCCCGGCACCGGCATGCAGCAGCGCGCGAGCTTGACCCACACGTCGCCCACGCCTTTGACGGCGATGCCCAGCGAGCTGGTGGTCTTCTTGACGCTCTCCACCTGCCGCAGCGGCAGCGCCTCCTGCTCGACCTCCTCGTCGACCTCCTCGCTGCCCGCGTCCTTGACGAGATGCGCGATCACGTTCTGCGTGGAGATCTGGCCGTCTCCGATCGCGGCGAACACCGCGTCGGCGTTGGCGAAGTTGAGCTCATCGGCCACGCCCACCAGCGCCTGGGGCGTCAGAAGCGTGGCGATGGGAAGGTTGCGCTTGCGCATGGCCCGCGTCAGCTCGTCGCGGCCCTCGTCGATGGCCTCGGTGCGGCGCTCCTTGGAGAACCACTGACGGATCTTGTTGCGGGCCTTGGGGCTTTTGACGAAGCTCAGCCAGTCGCGCGACGGACCAGCGGTGTCGGACTTGGAGGTGAGGATCTCGACGGTGTCGCCGTTGTCGAGCGTCGTGTCGAGCGGCACCAGACGGCCGTTGACGCGAGCGCCCATCGTGCGATGGCCGACCTCGGTATGCACCGCGTAGGCGAAATCCACCGGGGTCGCGGCGGCCGGCAGCGAGACGATCTTGCCCTTCGGCGTGAACACGTAGACCTCGGACGCGCCGAGATCCTCCTTGAGCGAGCCGAGGAACTCCTTGGAGTCCGGCGTTTCGCTGGTCCAGTCGGCGAGCTGCTGGATCCATTTGAGGTTGTCGGCCTCGGACAGCTCCTGCTCGTTCTCCCCGCGCCTGCGATCGGCCTTGTCCGGCGAGCTCAGGGCGCGACCGGCCTGACCGTTCTCCTTGTACTTCCAATGCGCGGCGATGCCGAACTCGGCCCGCCGATGCATGTCCCACGTGCGGATCTGGATCTCGACCGGCTTGCCGCCGGGCCCCACGACCGTCGTGTGCAGCGACTGGTACATGTTGAGCTTGGGCATGGCGATATAGTCCTTGAAACGCCCCGGCACCGGGCTCCACCGCGCGTGCACGGCACCGAGCGCCGCATAGCAGTCCTGAATCGTGTCGACGATGATGCGCACGCCGACCAGATCGTAGATGTTGGCGAAATCATGGCCGCGCACGATCATCTTCTGGTAGATGGAGAAGTAGTCCTTCGGCCGTCCGGTCACATACGCCTTGATGTGCTGCGCATCGAGATCCTCGTGGATCTCCTCCAGAATCTGCTTGAGGTACACGTTGCGCTGTCCGGCGCGCCGAGCCACGAGCACGACGATCTCGTTGTAGATCTTCGGATAGAGGACCTTGAAACTCAGCTCCTCCAGCTCGGTCTTGATCGCGTTCATGCCCAGGCGGTTGGCGAGGGGGGCGTACACGTCAAGCGTCTCATGCGCCTTCTTCTGCGCGCCGGCCGGCTTGACATAGCGCCACGTACGCGCATTGTGCACGCGATCGGCGAGCTTGACGACGAGCACGCGCACGTCCCGGCTCATGGCCACGACCATCTTGCGTATCGTCTCCGCCTGCGCGGAGTCGCCGTACTCCATCTTGCTCAGCTTGGTGACGCCGTCGACCAGACCGGTCACGGTGTCGCCGAACTCGGCCCGGCATTCGTCAAGCGTATAGTCGGTGTCCTCCACCGTATCGTGAAGCAGGCCTGCCGCCACCACGGTCGGACCCATGCCCAGATCGGCGAGGATCTGCGCCACGGCGAGCGGGTGGATGATGTACGGCTCGCCGGATTTGCGCCGCTGCGGGGCATGCTGGGTGACCGCCCTGCGATAGGCGCGATCCAGTATGGTCAGATCCTCCTGAGGATGATGGGCGCGACATGCCTCCATGATCGGCTTGAGCGGATTGAGCGGATCGTCGCTGATCTCGCATCCCAGCATGCGAGCCGACGCATACTCACCCTGCGCGTTGGCCATGCTTCACCTCCTCGACTTTCGTCCAATCATACCCTGTGCCACGGCAGCGGGTTCAACGGATACCGGGACGACGCCCGCAGCGCGCGCGACATCGCTGCCCCGTCAGTTGCCGCCAACGGCCTCCTGCGCCGACGACACGCCGGTCGATCCGAACCCGCGCTCCGCGCGATCGGAGCCGGGAAGACGGTCGGCGGCGACGAACGTGGCCTGCACGTAACGCTGGATGACCAGTTGGGCGATGCGATCGCCGGGATGGAACACGGCGGTGCGCTCGGGATCGAGGTTGATGAGCGGCACCTTGATCTCACCGCGGTACCCGGCATCGACGGTGCCCGGCGCGTTGAGCACGGTGACCCCCTGCCGGACAGCCAGCCCGGAACGCGGATGCACGAGGGCGACGTAGCCCGCCGGCAGCGCGATGGCGACCCCCGTGGGGACCAGTGCGCGCTGGAACGGCTTGAGCGTCACCTCGACCGTCGTGATCAGATCGGCGCCGGCGTCGCCGGCATGGGCATAGCGCAGCTGCACCGGATGCGACTCGTCGAGGGACCTGACGAGCACCTCGGTGTTCTCCGGCTCGTTGTAGGTCTCGTCGATCGCCATCAGGCGGCGCACTCCTGGCACACCGGCTGCCCGTCCTCGGTGGTGTACGCCAGCTGGCTGCGATGCTTGACCAGGCAGCATTCCGAGCAGATGAATTCGTCGCCCTGCATCGGGATGACCGTCACCGAGGCGTCCTCGTTGCTCAGATCAGCGCCAGGCAGCTCATAGTCCTCGGCGATGGCGTTCTCGTCGTCGTCGATGTCGCTCGACGTGTTCTGAGAGCCCTTGCCGAGCGCCTGCAGCGATTCCTCGTCATCGTCCTTATTGCGAGGGGAATCATAGTCCTGAGCCATCTTCGTCCTTTCCTTCCACGGCGTCCTATGCGCCATAGGATACACGACTTGTACTCGGCATAGGATACACGATTTGAAATACCCGTAAAATACGACACGTGGGGCACAATAGAACGTGCAAGGTTTTTTTGATGGAAAGTGGTGTGTGACATGCCTGAGCATCCGCTTGAACACGCGAGATTCGATCACGTCGAACCGACCGGGGAGCTCGTGTTCGCGGCCGGCTCGCGGCGTTTCTCGGTCGATGTGGACGAGACGCTGGAGCGCGCCATCCTCGAAGCCAAGCAGCTGCGCGACGAGTCGGGCGCCGACATCAGACCACAGCGCGTCGAAACGCTGCCGATCTCACAGATCCAGACCCTCATCCGTGCCGGGGCGGAACCGTCCAAGGTGGCCGAACGCTATGCCGTCAGCGAGGCGCTGGTCCGGCGGTTCTCCGCAGCCGTCGAAACGGAGAAGAGCTATGCCATCGAGCAGTTCCTGCTCGTTCCCGCGCCGAAGGAGAGCCGCGTGCGCACGATGTCGGAGCTGATCGAGCGTTCGCTCGCCACCGCCCGCATCGGTATGGAGTCCGTATCGTGGAAGGCGACACGCCGAGGACTGGAACCGTGGCGCATCACCGCGCGCTTCGCCTCCGCCGGCCGCGCAGTCAAGGCCGAATGGGCGTGGAACATGCACGACAACGCCGTCGTCGCACTCAATCCCACGGCGCGGCGGCTGCTCGGCGAGCTCGACGACGCCGCGCCGTCGAACGGCGGCTCTTCCTCGGCGGCGTCGGACGACGGTCTGTCGGTCTCGCTTCGACTGCCCGGCGACTCGCTGCGCTCCGCGCGTATCGAACGCACCGTGTCGCAGTGGGCTCCGCAGCAGACCGCGGACCATCACTCATTCGACGAATCGCATGGCATCGCATCGGCGGCATCCTCCGATGAGGCGGGTCCCGCCGGAGCGATCGCGTCTGCGGCGGCGACATCGCAGTCGCAGGCCGCCACAGTCAACGGACTGCAGTCGGCGCCGACCGCGGCCCGTCGTCCGCTCGACTCGCCGGCTGCCGGTGGGCGTAGGGCGGCGGCTCGGGCCGTATCGGCAGATGCGCGCACGGCCGCCGATGCGGCCCGCGATACGACCGGGGCGAATACCGACGCACAGCGGCCTGCGACAGCGCAGAACTCCGCCGGTTCCGCCTCCGCATCCGTCTCCGTTCCGCTTGTGCCGGCCTCGAGCGACGAGCGAGGCCGCAGCACGACGAGCCAGCCCGAGACGAAAGGCGCGCAGCGGCGTCGCCCCGGGCGTTCCGCCGTGCCCAGTTGGGATGAGATCCTGTTCGGCGAATAGTCCGGTACCAGACGATCCGCACTGATCGGATCGCAGCGATCAGGCCACGTCGATCAGGCAGGGAATGTCCATCTCCATCATCGTGCGCGAACCGTGCACGCTCGGCAGCCGCGTCGCCTTGTCGGTCTGGCTGCGTGAATCGACGATGGTGGTCTGCGCGCGAGCCGCGACGATCACGTCGCCGAGCATCGTCGGCACCCGCGCGTCGATGGGACCGAACAGACCGTCCGCGAGCGCCTCGCCGCGCGTGAGCACCAGCGCCGCGTCGCCGAGTCGTTCGCGCCACCGGCTGGCGATGTCGTCGGCGTTCGCGTCCGTCTCGGCGTAGAGCATCGGGGCGCGCGGCTCTCCGCCGACCATCGCGACGCCGGCCGACAGCAGCGGCTCGCTCGCGATGTCGATGCGCTGGCCGGGGTCGGCCTCGATCATGCCATGGTCGGCGGTGACGACGATCAGCGTGCCCTTGGGCGCGTTGCGGCGCACAAGCGCCAGCTGCGCGTCGATGCGCTCGAATGCGGCGATCCACCGTTGCGAGTTCCATCCGTAGTTGTGGCCGATCTTGTCGGCGTCGCGAATGTACAGGTAGGTCAGACCGGCCGACCTCGCCGCGCGGCATGCCGCCAGCGCCCGCTGACTCGGCGAGATGTCGCCCACATACGCGGGGCCGCGCAGCGCCGCCTTGGTCAGCGGCGAATCGGCGAATTTCGGCAGCCCCACGGTGGTCACGCGAACGCCGCGTTCGTCAAGACGCTCGAATACGGTCGGCTGACGCTGCAGGTCGAGCGGGTCGGGCGCCTCCTTGAATCCGATGAGCTGGCAGAGCGCGCCCGTGTCGGGATTGCGCTGCGTGTATCCGGTCATGCAGGTCAGTCCCGGGCAGGTGCCGGTGCCGAACGTGCCCATCGCGGCGACCGTGGTGCTGGGGGTGCAGGTGCTGATGGGGCGCTGATTGGCGCTTTCGTTCATCAGCGAACGCAGGTAGGGCGCGTGCC
The DNA here is from genome assembly GCF_009078285.1 of Bifidobacterium jacchi. Taxonomy (GTDB): domain Bacteria; phylum Actinomycetota; class Actinomycetes; order Actinomycetales; family Bifidobacteriaceae; genus Bifidobacterium; species Bifidobacterium jacchi. The sequence continues at coordinate 64,097 of NZ_RQSP01000008.1, read as the reverse complement.
CGAGCCGCATCGCGAGATTCCAGTAGCCCATGCCGTCAACCAGCACGACGATGGCGCTGGACGCCTTCGGCATGCCGAGCGCGACGCGGCATCGTTCGGGGTCGGGATGCACGGGGGTCGCGATGGGCACGCCGATCGCCGCGGAAACCGCCGGCAGCAGCGCCGACAGGTGCAGCGGGCCGCCGCGCCGGCCATCCGCATGGTCCGAATACTGCGCGACAGGCACGAAATCAAGCAGCTCATTGGTAGACGGTACTTCCACTCCCATATCGCCCATTCAATCACCGGACGGCGAAAACGCGAACGGCGACGCGCGGCAGAGTCGTGGCGATGCGCGGCAGCGACGTGGCGATGCGAACCGATGAACAATCCGATGAACAATCCGATGAGCAAGCCGATGAGCAAACCGATGAGCAAACCGATGAGCAATCCGATGAACGGACGCCCCCGCCGCCACGGCATCCCGTGGTTTCGCTACTATGGTGCGGTCGGTCGCATGCGCGCGGCCGCAACGATCACTGGCGGATGGGAGCACTCATGGCACATGGCCGCAAACCGGCGCACTCCTCCTACGACCTGCGTCAGGTCAAGGAGCACATCGTCGAGACCCCGTTGAACGAGGAGATGAGCAAGTCGTTCCTCGAATACGCCTATTCGGTGATCTATGCGCGAGCGCTGCCGGATGCGCGCGACGGGCTCAAGCCGGTGCAGCGGCGCATCATCTACCAGATGGGGCAGATGAACCTCTCCCCCGACCGCCCGTACATGAAGTCGGCGCGCGTGGTCGGCGAGGTGATGGGCAAGCTGCATCCCCACGGCGATTCGGCGATCTACGAGGCGATGGTGCGTCTCGCCCAGCCGTTCGCGATGCGGCTGCCGCTGGTGGACGGCCACGGCAACTTCGGCTCCCTTGACGACGGGCCCGCGGCATCGCGATACACGGAGGCCCGGCTGGCCCCCGCGGCGCTCGGCATGAACGCCGGGCTCGATGAGGACACGGTCGATTTCACGCCAAACTACGACAACAAGCTCAAGGAGCCCGTCGTGCTGCCGAGCGCGATCCCCAATCTGCTCGTCAACGGCGGCTCCGGCATCGCGGTGGGCATGGCGACGAACATGGCCACGCACAACCTGCGCGAGACGGTGGCCGCCGCCAAGCATCTCATGGCCCATCCCGACGCCACGCTGGAGGAGCTCATGCGCTACGTGCCGGGGCCCGACTGGCCCGGCGGCGGCATCATCATCGGTCGTGACGGCATTCGCGATGCCTACCGCGACGGCCGCGGCACGGTGACCACGCGCGCGACGACGCACATCGAGAACGTGACGGCGCGCAAGAAGGCGATCGTGGTGACCGAGCTGCCGTTCATGGTCGGACCCGAACGGGTGCTGGAACGCATCTCCGAAGGCGTGAAGAACCATAAGCTGGAGGGCATCTCCGGCGCGATCGATCTGACGGACCGGCACAACGGCACCCGCATCGTCATCGAGGTCAAGACCGGCTTCGACCCGAACGCGGTTCTTCTGCAGCTGTTCCGCCATACGCCGCTGGAGGACAACTTCACCATCAACAACGTCGCTTTGGTGGACGGTCGGCCGCACACGATGGGGCTGCGCGAGATGCTGGACGTGTGGATCGGCCACCGTCGTGGCGTGGTGCGTCGTCGCAGCGCGTTCCGCCGTCGCAAGGCGCTGGAGCGGCTGCATCTGGTCGAGGGCCTGCTGCTCGCGCTGCTCGACATCGACGAAGTGATTCAGGTGATTCGCACCTCGGACGACGCCGACGCGGCGAAGAGCCGCCTGATGGCCGTCTTCGATCTGGACGACATACAGTCGCAGTACATCCTCGATCTTCGTCTGCGCCGACTCACCCGCATGAGCCGCATCGAGCTTGAGGCCGAGCGCGACGATCTGAGGCATCGCATCGAGGAGCTCGACCGCATTCTCGCATCGAACGACGAGCTGGACGCCGTGGTCGTGCGGGAGATGGACGAGGCCGTCGAGGCCTGGGGCTCACCTCGGCGCACCGTGCTGCTCGACGCCGACGAGTCCGGCACGCTCACGCCGGTGGTAGCGCACGGCGACGACGATGCGCGGGATGCGGCATTGGACGCAGCCAAGGCGGTGACGACGACGCAGCATGCCGCATCCGATGTCGCCGCTGCGGCCGCGGCGCGACGCGAGGGGCGCGAGGACGCTGCCGCGCAGGCGCTGCAGATCGAGGACGCGCCATGCACGGTGATGCTGAGCGCATCCGGTCTGATCGCCCGGACGACGCCGTCAGCGATGGATGTCTGGCATGCGCGGTCCGCCGCCGATCCGCGTACCGCGGACGATCAGATCCGTTCGATCTTCGCGACGTCCACACGCGCCTCCTATGCGCTGATCACGTCGGCCGGCCGTCTCGTGCTCGCGCATGTGAGCGATCTGCCGTCGCTGCCCGCCTCGACGACGCTGCATGTGACCGGTGGCGTGCGCGCCGACGAGCTGATCGCCATGACCGAAAGCACGCAGCCCGTGCACGGCGAGCATGTGGTGGCGGCCATCGCCATGCACGGCGATCCGGTTGACGCCGGTTCCGACGGCGGTTCCGACGCGGGTTCGCAATCCGCCGCGGCGCTGCTCCCGCTGGCTATCGGCACCCGCCGAGGCGTGGTCAAGCGCTGGAATCGAGAGGCTCCCACGACGATGGACTCATGGTCGGTGATCGATCTCAAGGACGGCGACGAGGTGCTGGCCGCCGCTCCGGCGCGCGACGGCGACCGTCTGGTGTTCATCTCGTCGGACGCATCGCTGCTCACCTTCGACGCGGCGCTGGTCCGCCCGCAGGGGCGCACCGCGGGCGGCATGGCCGGCATCCGGCTTGCCGAGGGGTGCCGTGTGATGGCGTTCGCCGCCATACCCGCCGGCAAGATCGCATGGACGTACGAGGAGGGCGGCAACGGCCTGTCGGCCTCGTCCGGCGCCGTGGTGCTGACGGTCGCCGGCGATGCGGACGCGTTGGCCGGCACGGACAACGGTTCGGCGAAGGTGACCCCGCTGGAGATGTATCCGACGAAGGGCCGTGGCACCGCCGGCGTGCGCGCGCAGCGCTTCCTCAAGGGGCAGAACACGCTGATCCTCGCATGTGTGGGAGCCTATCCTCTGCATGCTTCGACCGACTCCGGCTCGCCCGTCGAGCTGCCGAAGCCCGACATGCGGCGCGACGCATCCGGCGTGGAGCTCGCCTCGCCGATCGGATTCGTCGCCTGACGCTTCGGATTCGTCGCCTGACGCTGGCGTTGCCTGCGCCGCCTTCCGACACCGCCTCCTGACACCGCCGGACATCGGCGCAGAGGGTATTACGTGCCTGTGGCACACGCCTACCTCATACCCTACATACCCGGCAGACGCGCCGTGCGTGCTGCATGCGCGGAACGCGCGGCGCGCACGGCGCGTCTGTCTACATCGCAGTGCTCCGCCATGTCCGCTATGGTGGAGGTGATCGTTCACGGACCAGGCTGGTTTGCGGCCGTTGATCGGAGGCTGTCATGAGGATGCGCATCGGCTTGCGTCATGCCGCCACGTCAGCCACGGTCGCGATGGCGCTGATCGCATCCGGGCTGTCTCCGAACGCGGTCGCGGCGGTGGCCGCCGCTTCGACGACGATGCCGTATCCGTTCGGACCTTCGACCAAGGCCGACCACACCCCCGACGAATCCGGAGACGATAGCGACTGGGATGCGCAGGCGGTGCTGCTCAACGCGATGATCGAACGGACCCGGACGCTGCCGGAGCTGCTGCGCATCGGCATGGGCGATCCGAGCACGCAGGACAAGGAGCCGCTTCACGATCTGACCGACGAGGTGCGCGGCTCTCTGGACGATCTGTTCGCCGGTGCCGAATCGTATGCGATGGTGGTGCGCGATGCGCGCACCGGATATGAGCTGGTGAACATCAACGGCGGACGCGTGTTCGTTTCCGCAAGCACCTACAAGCTGTATGTGGCGCGGGATATGGCCACGATGGTGGAGTCCGGCGCATTGTCGTGGCAGTCCGCTCTCAACGGCATGACGTTGGAGTCCTGTCTCGATACGATGATCGTCAATTCCGACAACGATTGCCCGATCGCATGGCTGACCAGCGTGTCGTCGAATGACGAGACCACCGCCCGCGCCGTCGCCGCGGGCGCGAGCGGAACCGTGTTCGGCAACGACGGCATCGTGCGCACGACCGCCGACGATCTGTCCTCCATATTGGAGGATTTCTATCATCGCAATGGTCTTACCGACGAGTCGGTGGATCGCATACTGGCGTTGATGGAGCGGCAGATCTACCGCGAGGGCATTCCGGCCGCGTTCGACGATGACGTGACCGTCGCGGACAAGGTCGGTTTTCTTGACGCGTATCTCAATGACGCCGGCATCGTCTACTCGGCGAAGGGCGATCTGATCGTCGTGGTGCTGACGAACGGCTCGTCATGGGATGACATCGCCCAGGCCGTGCGCATCGTCTATCAGGCGCTGTAGCCGACATTGCCCGTGCCGCCGTCGCCATCACCGCTATCGCCATCGTCGCCGCGGTTGCCATGAACGCGGTCGTTGCCGTCGCGGTCGTCGCAACCCCAGTCATCGCGGCTGAAACCCGGCCTTCGCGGCGGCTTGAGCACGCCCCGCCGAACGCGCAACGCGCCACCGAACACGAACAAGCCGCCGTGTGGACACGGCACACACGGTCGAACGGCGAAAAGCCCGCAAAGCCGATGAAATCGGTCAGCGGTACAGCTTCATGCCCTGCGGACACGGCACGAATCCCGCCATATGCAGCATGCGCAGCAGTTGCGGACGAGACCTCACCGGTGAGCCGTTGACATCCGCTACGGTGATGCCGCCGACGCCCTCGCAGTCCATCGTGCGCTGCAGCGCGAAGACCAGTTCGCCGCAGGCTCGGCGAAGGGTTTCGGATGCGGCGTCGAACGCGAACAGGCGATGGCTGCGCGGCACGATCATCAGCACCGGTCTGCCCTGTGCCGTCACGACGACGCTGCCGGCGCGCCGTGACGGACGTAGACCGGCGGCATGCTCGCGCGCATCGAATTGGCCCGACGACGGAGGGTCCCGCTGTTGCGGCGCATCCGCCGACATCTGCTCCTGCGATGGCACCCGCTCCTCCGATGACGTTCGACCTTCCGATGAAATCTGTGCATCATGCGGTGTCGACGCATCCGCTGACGCATGACGCTCGGATTCGGCACCGGCAATCGGCCATGGAATCGCCGACCCGTAGAGATTGGCGGGATCGAGCGCATCGATGGCGACGAGCGCTCCCCCGCCGCCGCGGGCATCATCGGCCATGCCGCGCAACGCGTCGATGGACTCCCGCTCGGCGAATTGCGCGGCGCCGAATCCTTCGACGAACATGCCCCTGACCAGCAGCCCGCGCTCCTCCATGCGTCGAAGGACGGGATACAGGCCGGAGAATCCTCCGTCGATGTCCTCCTTGTCGATGAGCGGCTGGGCGATGATGCCGTAACGGTCCAGCAGCGCCTCCACCATGGCGATGGCGCGTCTGCCCGATTCCTCGTCCGAGTCCTCGCCCCCATCGGCGGGCATGGACCGGGATGAGGATGAGGCGACCAGCGACCACAATCCTCCCAGACGCGCCGGAAGCCGCGTGCCGAGTCTGACCCGTCGCCGAGCCACGCGCACCGTTTTCGTCTGTGGGCCGGCCCCGCCGCCGGCAAGCACCGCGCGCACCGGGGAGAACGAACTGTTGGTGATGCTGCCCTGCCGCACCAGCGCCCATAGCGCGTTTTCGAATGCCTGATGCGACCAGCCGTCGTCCATGATCTCACCGGTCGCGTCATCCACGGTGATGTCGGTGATGTCGGTGCCGTCACCGTCGTGACCGTCGTCACCGTTCCCGTCGCTCCCCTGTTCAGCTCTATGGCGATTCCATGCGGCTCGCGCCATGTCCTCCAGCCGATCGGCCCGATAGGAGCCGGCACCGGATGCGTACGACAGCGCATCCGATATCGCGCTCATGACATCGCGGTCGAGGTCATGCGCGGCTGCGGCTGCACCGTCGACGATCCCATTGCGGTGCCGGGCTGCGTCGCTCGTACGATGCAGCGTCTGCATGGGCGCAAGGATCGCCGAACGCGAGGGATGGAACGCTATGCGTCCGATGCACTGCGAGCCGCGCGAGCCGTCCGCCACCCACACGACGTCGCCCTCGGCAAGCAGCTCGTCGAGCATGGACGGCGTATAGTTCCTGATCCGAGCCGGGAACACGGCGCTCTCCCATAGCGCGGCGGGCAGCGCCACTCCTTCGAGCTGTTCGATGACCTGCGCCAGTCCGTCGGCCCCTTCGAGACGCTGCGCCCCGACCGATGCCACCGACTGGCGGTCCAGCACGAATCGCTGGAACACGGACGCAGGCACAGGCTTGATCGCCTTGCGCATTCTGGCCAGCGACAGCGCGCGGATGCGGCGGAACACCTCACGGTGAAGCAGCTGCATCTCGCCTGGCGCTTCCGCCTGGGTTTCCTTCCGGGTCTGCGACTGTGTTGCCGTCTGTCCGCCGGATGCGGAGTCATCCGTCTTCGTCGCGGCACGAAACGCACCTTTGAGCAGCTCTCCACGGCGTTCCATCTCGTCCAGCGCATGAACCGCCGTCCGCGCATCGAGTCCGAGATCGGCGATCATTCGATCGGCGGTGAACGGACCATGCGTCTTCGCATAGCGCGCCACGCGCCCCGCCACGTCGTCCTCGTCGAGTTCGTTCCAGAATCGTCGCGAGGCGAGCTGGCGTTCGACCTGCGCGATAGCCTCAGGATCGAGCAGCGCGGTCATGTCCGAGCCCGTGAGCAGGCGCTCCAGGACCGCCGGGTCGACGGACAGCAGCTGCGCGCTGCGTTCCGCCTGCGGCATGTCGTACTGGTACATGACCGAGCCGACGAAGCCGAACAGCAGATTCTCGGCGAACGGGGACGGCTCCTGAGTCTGCGTCTCGACCAGCGAGATGGCTCCGGACCCCACCGCTTCCATGATCTCGCGCAGCGCCGGCATGTCGTAGACGTCCTGAAGACACTCCCGAGCCGTCTCCAGAAGCAGCGGGAAATTCCGTCTTGCGCGCGCCGCGCCCAGAAGCTGCGCCGCGCGCAGACGCTGCTGCCACAATGGCACGCGTCTGCCCGGATCGGTGCGCGGCAGGAACAGCGAGCGCGCGGCGCATTCGCGGAACCGGGCGGCGAACAGCACGCTGTCGCCCACCTGCGCGCGCACGATGCGGTCAAGTTCGTCGGGATCGAACACCAGCAGGTCACGTGAAGGCACGTCGCCTCCCATATCGGGCAGTCGGATGACGATGCCGTCGTCCGCCGCATAGATCTGCCCGTCGAACCCGAACCGGCGCGACAGCCGGTCACCTATGGCCAGCGCCCACGGCTCATGCACGCGGCGCCCGAACGGCGAATGGACGATCACGCGCCAGTCCGACTCCTCGTCGCGGCATCGTTCGACGACGATATGCCGGTCGTCGGGCACCACGCCGGTGGCTGCCCGCTGCTCTGACAGCAGCGCAGCCAGGTTGTCTACGGCATTGTCGTCCAGACCGTCCTCACGCAATCTACGTTCCACCGGCACCGTAAACCGTGGCGCGCTGCGTTCCCGCGTCCGGCCGGATGCAGTCGCGGGCCCGGATGCATTGTCGGGTGGCTCACCCTGCGGAGCGTCTTCAAGACCACTGCAGACCTGTCTGAGGAACCCGCCACGCGCCCGCCCGAAGCCCGCGTCTCGCCCGAGGCCCTCACCATGCCAGAACGGCAGGCGCGCGGTGCGTCCCGGCGCCGGCGTGACGACGACGCGGTCGCGGGTGATCTCCTGAATCTGCCATGTGGAGGTTCCCAGGGTGATCACGTCGCCGACCCGCGACTCGTAGACCATCTCCTCGTCCAGTTCACCCACCCGGCGCGGTCCTCTGCCGGATTCGCTCTCAGGCAGCACGACCGTGTACAGGCCCCGATCCGGGATCGTGCCTCCGCTGGTGACGGCGAGCCGCTGCGCCCCTGGACGCGCGGATATGATGTCGTCGTCCCGATTCCACATGAGCGGCGGCCGGAACGCGGAGAACTCCTCATCATCGTAGGTGCCGGTCATCATGCCCATGACGGCGTCGAACACGTCCCGCTGAAGATCCTCAAAGGGAGCCGAACGGCGCACGCTGCGATACCATTCGTCCGGTTTGAGATCATCCATCGCGGCGGCCGCGACGGTCTGCTGGGCAAGCACGTCGAGCGGATTGCGCGGTATGTGCAGCGGTTCGATGGCACCCGCCATCATGCCCTCGATGCCGGTCGCCACGCCTATGATCTGCTCGCGCGTCAGCGGATAGAACAGCGCGTGCGACACGCCGCCCACATGGTGGTCCGCGCGTCCGACGCGCTGCAGACCCGACGACACCGACAGCGGGGGCGCGATCTGGATGACCAGATCAACCGATCCCATGTCGATTCCCAATTCGAGACTGCTGGTCGCCACCACGCACCGCAGCCGGCCATGTTTGAGACGCTCCTCGATCTGCTTGCGACGCTCCTTCGACACCGATCCGTGATGGGCCATCGCGATCACGTCGTCGGCGTCATGCGACTGCACCAGCATGGTGGTGGATCCCACCACGGCGTCATAGTGAGTGGCGAGCCCCTTCTTCCCCACATGCCCGTCCGCACCGCCTTTCGCGTCGTCATCCGCATCGAACGAACCGGCGGATTTGCCGTGACGGCCTTCGGCGTAGAGGTCGTTGAGTCTGGCCGTGAGACGCTCGGCCAGTCCACGCGAGTTGACGAAGACGAGCGTGGTGCGGTGCGCGAGAATCTCGTCGAGTACGCTGCGCTCCACCACGGGCCAGATCGACCCGGTTCGACCTGCCGCCACACCCGTGGGATTCGCGTGATCGGCGGGCTTGCCGGCATCACCTGCACCGTGCGCCCCGTCGGATGCTGTTCCGACGAGCCGCATCATCCGCGGCGTGACCCCGCTGATATGCCGTTCACCTCGCAAGCTCTGCGCCGCTCCCGCCTTCGACGGCATGTCGGCCGAGTTCAGATCGCGCATGTCGGCGAGCGGGGCGACCGCGCGCAGTCGCATGCCCGGACGGCCATGCGGATCGATGATCGTGATCGGAGCCGAACCGGCCAGAAATCGTGCCGCCTCGCCGGCGGGATTGACGGTGGCCGACAGTCCGATGCGCTGCACCGGCTCTGCGACGAGCATGTCGAGCCGTTCGAGACTCAGCGCCAGATGCGCCCCACGCTTGGAGCCCGCAAGGGCATGCACCTCGTCGACGATCACGGTGCGCACGGTTCGCAGGATGCGCCGCGCCTTGGAAGTCAGCAACAGGTAAAGTGACTCCGGCGTGGTCACCAGAATGTCCGGCGGATGGGCGGCTATGGCTCGCCGTTCGCGCGCCGTGGTGTCGCCGCTGCGCGTGGCGACGCTGATGCGCGGAGGCGCGACGCCCATGGCCTCGCACTGCCTCGCTATGCCGCCCAGAGGGGATTCAAGATTCTTCGCCACATCGACGGCGAGCGCCTTGAGCGGGGACACGTACAGCACACGCACCCCATGGACGGCGCGCGCCTCGCCCTCGGTCATCAGCCGGTCTATGGCGGAGAGGAACGCCGCAAGCGTCTTGCCGGAACCCGTGGGGGCGATCGCCAGTACGTTGCCGCCTGAGCGAATCGCGGGCCATGCCTCGCGCTGCACCTCGGTGGGCCGTCCGAACGCATGGGAGAACCATGCCCGGGTGGGAGCGGAGAACAGGTCAACAGATTCGCACATGTGTTCGATTATGCTGTGCGCCAAGGACGACGCGACACGCCTGGGAACTACGGTGCCGACGCATCGGACGGCACGCCCCTTCACCATGAGGACGAACGACGATAGACTGGTGTCATGAGCGAACCACAGCAGCCCATGTCCTTCAATCCGGGCGACCAGCAGCCATACAGGCGCAGTCAGCCCGAATCCCAGCATGCGTATCCTCCCTATGGGCAGCCCGGCTATCAGCCCAGGCCACCGTACTACGGCTACGTGCCCCCGCGGCCGCATAGCTCGCTGGCCGCATGGGCCGTGGTGCTCATCGCAATCGCCACTGCATTCAGTCTCATGGCGGCGGTGGCGCTCGTGCCCGCAGTCATGAACACCGACACGATGACCGTCAGCATCGACAACACCCACGGCACCACCGACGGCGGCTCTCAGGGCGGCGACGGCTCCGACGCGCCCGGCGCCCGACCGGACTCCGTCGACGCGGCATTCGACGACTACTACACGCAGAGCGTCACATGGAAATCCTGCGCTCAGGGCGATGCCTGCGCCACGCTCAAGGCGCCCTCCGACTGGTCCGACGCTGAGTCCACGCCCATCAGCCTGCATCTTGCCATCCACCATGCCACGAAGGAATCCAAGGGCACGCTGTTCATCAATCCCGGCGGCCCCGGCGCGTCCGGCGCGGACTTCCTCAATGACTTCCTCTCCTTCAGCGCCACGAACCGCCTGACGGAGAACTACGACATCGTCGGATTCGATCCGCGCGGCGTGGGCGGCTCCACCGCGGTCTCCTGCGGAACCGACTCGTCACTGCTCGACGACTACTTCCTTTCGCCGCCGGCCACGGACAAGAACCTGCAGCAGCTGCGCAGCCTGTCCGACCGGTTCGCCAAAGCGTGCCGGGACTCCTCCCCCGACGACATCGTCGATCATGCGGACACCCAGTCGGTGGCGCGCGACCTCGATATGATGCGGGCCGTGCTGGGCTCCGATCATCTCGACTACCTCGGCTTCTCCTACGGCACGTTCATCGGCGCCACCTATGCCGCGCTGTTCCCCGAGCAGACCGGCCGGCTCGTGCTCGACGGCGCGGTCGATCCGCAGGAGGACACGTCCGAACAGACCATCAACCAATCGGTGGGATTCGAAAACGCGCTCAAGGCCTATCTCAAGGACTGCATCGACAACGACGCCAGCTGCCCGTTCAAGGGGGGCAGCGTCGATCAGGCGGTCAAGCAGATCCAGTCATGGCTCTCCCGCGCCGATTCCAAGCCCTGGCCGGCATCCGGCGGCGACGTCAACAGCGTGGCCCTGATGTACGGCATCATCACACCGCTGTATTCGCAGGACAACTGGACGTTCCTGACGCAGGCGTTCACCGAGATGAAGTCCAGGGGAACCGCGACCACGATGCTGCTGCTCACGAACACCTATCTGGCGCGCGAGCCCGGCGGCGGATACAAGGACAACTCGATGCAGGCGAACCTCATCGTCAACTGTCTGGACAACCCGCCGACATCCGACATGGCCCGCCAGAAGCAGATCGCCAAGGAGCTGAGCGAGAAATCACCCACGTTCGGCCGATTCATGGCATACAGCAACCTCGGCTGCGACGCGCTCAAGCAGGACCGATCGCATCTCGAGAAACTCGACTTCTCCGCGAAGGGCGCCGCGCCGATCGTGGTCGTCGGCACGACGGGCGACCCAGCCACGCCGTACCAGTCGGCCGTGAATCTCGCCAAGGAACTGGATTCCGGCGTGCTGGTCACCTACAAGGGCGAAGGGCACACCGCGTATTCGTCCACCAACGTCTGCGTGGCGAACGCGGTGGACGACTATCTCATCGACGGAACCGTGCCGAAGGACGGCACGACCTGCCAGTAGCCCCACACGCAATCATCCGCCAGACAGCGTCGGCAATCCACCGGCGTTTCGTCGGCTCGCATGCCCGCCACGGTTCGGGCGGGGTCCTCGCCACACGCGCACCATCACGCCAAGAACAGGAGCATCATGATGATCGATCGACTTGCGTCGAACAACTCGTCAATGGCACGCGCGATGCGCGTCGAACACGACTGCATCGGCACGCTTGACGTGCCCGACGACGTCTACTGGGGCATTCACACCCAGCGGGCGATCGGCAACTTCACCGTGTCCGGCATCGCGGACTCAACGCACCCGCAGCTCATCAGGGCGTATGCCACCGTCAAGCGCGCGTGCGCCGAGGCGAACGCCGAACTCGGCCTCATCGACCGCGCCAAGGCCCGTGCCATCATCGCCGCGTGTCTTGAGATCGAGAGCGGCGCGCTCGCCGACCAGTTCCCCGTGGACGTGCTGCAGGGAGGCGCCGGCACCTCCACCAACATGAACATGAACGAGGTGATCGCCAACCGTGCGTTGGAGATCGCAGGACACCGGCGCGGCGACTACGCGTTCATCCATCCCAACGACGACGTCAATCACAGCCAGTCCACGAACGACACGTATCCCGCCGCGTGCAAGCTTGCGCTCATCGACGCGATCGGGCCGCTGGCCGAACAGACCCGTGCGCTTGGCCGGGCGTTCCATGATCTAGCCGACCGACACGCCGATGACGTGACCATCGGGCGCACCCAGCTTCAGGATGCGGTCCCCATGACCTATGGCCAGGAGTTCCACGCCTTCGCCAGTTTCATGAAGGCCGACTGCATGGCGTTGGAGCATGTCGTTCCGCAGCTTATGTCGCTCAATCTCGGTGCCACCGCTATCGGCACCGGCATCTGCGCCGATCTGCGGTTCCGCAAGGCCGCGACCGAGCATCTGGCGCGCATCAGCGGTCTGCCGGTCACGGCCGCGCCCGATCCGGTGGCGGCGATGACCGACATGAGCGCCTACATCGCGGTCTCGCAGACCGTGAAGAACCTCGCGATCCATCTCAAGAAGGCAGCCGACGACCTGCGACTGCTCAATTCGGGGCCGCACGACGGCTTCAACGATCTCAACGTGCCGGCACGTCAGGCCGGCAGCAGCATCATGCCAGGCAAGGTGAATCCGGTGATTCCCGAATGCGTGGATCAGTGCTGCTTCATGGTGTTCGGCATGGACACGACGGTGACGTGGGCCGCCTCGGAGGGTCAGCTGCAACTCAACGCGTTCGACCCGGTGATGATCCATGCGCTGCTGGACGGCATCGATCTGATGACCCGCGCGCTGGCCATGTTCCGCGAGCGTTGCGTCGAGGGCATCACGGTGAACGTCGAGGTCGGGCGCCGTTACGCGCAGTACTCCCCGTCGATCGCGGCGACGCTCAACGACGAGATCGGCTACGAGCATGCCGTCGACATCGCCAAGGAGGCGTCCGTCACCGGCCGCAGCGTGCGCGACATCGCCGGCGAGCGGACCGATCTGCCCGCAAGCGAGCTGGATGCGCTGCTGGATCCGATCACGCTGGCACGTCGGCTCGGTCAGACCTGCCGCGAGCATCGCGACGCCTGACGACGACGCATGATCGCCTGATGATCGGCATCGACGGCTGAGATCCGGTCCATCCACCTCGTCCGCCCGGCGTGCCACGCTCGGTGCCGGACGGACGCATATGTGCCCGATCAGGTGTCGATCTTCGACCGGTCGAAGTCGTCGGCGTTGTCGACGATGAACCGTTTGCGAGGAGGCACGTCGTCGCCCATGAGCAGGCTGAAGATGTCGGCTGCCTGAGCGGCGTCCTCCATGCGGATGCGACGCAGCATGCGCGTACGCGGATCCATCGTGGTGTCGGCGAGCTGGTCGGCGTCCATCTCACCCAATCCCTTGTATCGCTGGATATCGGGGTTGTAGGCGACCTTCCTGCGATCGAGGTCCACGAGCCGCCCCTCCAGCTCGTCGTCGGAATACGTGTAGATGTACTCTCCCTTGTGGCTTCCCGCGAGCGCGATCCGGTGCAGCGGCGGCACGGCGGCATACACATGCCCATGCTCGATGAGCGGACGCATGTACCGGTAGAACAGGGTGAGCAGCAGGATGCGGATGTGCGCGCCGTCGACGTCGGCATCGGTCATCATGATGATCTTGTTGTACCGTGCCTGTTCGATGTCGAAGCTGGCTCCCGACCCGGCACCGACGACCTGGATGATCGCGGCGCACTCCTTGTTCGACAGCATCTGCGAGAGCGATGCCTTCTGCACGTTGAGGATCTTGCCTCGAATCGGCAGCAGCGCCTGGAACGCGGAGTTGCGGGCCGCCTTGGCGGTGCCGAGCGCGGAATCACCCTCGACGATGAACAGTTCGGCCACATCGTCGTTGCCCGGCTGGCAGTCGGAGAGCTTGGGCGGCATGGACGCGGATTCGAGCGCGTTCTTGCGACGCGTGACCTCCTTGGTCTTGCGTGCCTGGATGCGGGCATGCATCTCGCCGACGATCTTGTCGAGCACGCGCGAGGACTGATCCTTGTAGCCGCGCTTCGAGCCGCTGATCATCTCGCCGAACTGCCGGTCGGTCATCTTCGCGACGATCGGTCTGACCTGGGCGGTGCCCAGCACGTCCTTGGTCTGCCCTTGGAACTGCGGTTCGGCGATGCGGACGGTGACCACGGCCACGAGTCCGGCCATGATGTCGTCGCGTTCGACGCGCATGTTGGCATCCTTGAGATTGACTTTGAGCCTGCGCGCGTTGTCTTCGACCGCCTTGCGCACCTGTCGGGTGATCGAGGCGAGGAATCCGTCGACGTGCGTGCCGCCTCCCGGCGTTTCGACGACGTTGACGAAGCTGAGCACCTTTGTGTCGTAGCCGTTGATCCAGCGCATGGCGATGTCCACGGCGCAGTCACGGGTCACCTTCTGCGCATGCAGTTCCCCGCCTTCGCCGACGGCCTGGGTCTCCTCGTCATACGTGTCCTGGCCGCTGATGCGCCAGATTCCGGACACCGGCTCGCCGTTCGAGAGGAAGTCCACGAAATCCTTCACGCCGCCGGTGTGGCAGAACTCCTCGATGCGGCGGTGCGTGTGCCGCGCGGCCTCGGTACGCGCCGCGACGATCGCCACGGATTCGCCCGATATCGCGGCATCGGCGGCGGATTCCGTCTCCTCGTCGGCAGTCCCGTGGGATCCCTCACCGGGGGTCTCGTCGGAGGTCTCGTCGATCTCACGCATCTCATCGATCGTCTCGTCCCCGGTGGCCGGAATGTGCTCGTCGACGACGGTGATTCTCAGTCCCGGCACGAGGAAGCTGGTCTGACGCACCCGGTCGATGAGCTGGTCGTAGCTGAATCGGGCGGTGTCGTTGAATATTTCGGGATCGGCCCAGTAGCGGATGCGCGTACCGGTGACCTTGGCCGGAACCCTGCCGATGATCTCCAGCTCGGTCGGCCTGTTCTTCCGCGTGCGTTTGAACGGCGAGTCGGGCGAGGGATGGGCCGGATCGGCATCCGTGTATACGCCGGGATGTCCCTGATGGAAGGCCATGTGGTGCGTTTTGCCGTCACGGTCGACCTCCACGTCGAGCCGGGAGCTCAACGCGTTGACGACCGACGATCCGACGCCATGCAGGCCGCCGGCGGCGTTGTATGACGAATTGCCGAACTTCGCACCGGCGTGCAGCTTGGTGAGCACGACCTCGACGCCGGTGAGCTTGGTCTTCGGCTCGATGTCCACGGGGATGCCGCGACCATTGTCGGCGACCTCGACCGACCCGTCCTCATGCAGGGTCACGGTGATATGGTCGCATGCACCGGCGAGCGCCTCGTCCACCGCGTTGTCGATGATCTCCCACAGGCAGTGCATCAGTCCCTGACTGTCGGTCGTGCCGATGTACATGCCGGGGCGCTTGCGCACGGCATCGAGACCTTCAAGAACGGTAAGACTGTCGGCACCGTAGGATTCGGGCATGGTTCTCCTTATTCAATCACATGGCTCAATCACATGCAGAACAACAATCATGCTCCCGCGATGCGGAGGCACGGAAACGAATGGCCCTGTTGCGCAATCCCCTGACCGGGCATAGCGGGATACGGATGGCTCCGTCGGGTGGAAGCCCACTGGGCTTCCACCCTCCTCGCGCGGTCGGCCTGCCGAGCGGGCCGACCGCTCACTGATCCAGGAAATCCCGCAGGGTCTGCGAGCGCGACGGGTGACGCAGCTTCGACATGGTCTTGGATTCGATCTGACGGATGCGCTCACGGGTCACGCCGTACACGCGACCGATGTCGTCAAGGGTCTTGGGCTGTCCGTCCTCAAGGCCGTAGCGCATCTTGATGACGCCGGCCTCGCGCGGCGACAGCGTTTCAAGCACCTGCTTGAACTGTTCCTGAAGCAGGGAGAACGCCACGGCGTCCGACGGCGCGATCGCATCGGTGTCCTCGATCAGATCGCCGAATTCGGAATCGCCGTCCTCGCCGAGCGGCGTGTGCAGCGAGATCGGCTCACGACCGTACTTCTGCACCTCCTGGACCTTCTCGACCGGCATGTCGAGTTCGCGCGCCAGCTCATCCGGCGTGGGCTCGCGGCCAAGATCCTGAAGCATCTGGCGCTGCACGCGGGAAAGCTTGTTGATGACCTCGACCATGTGCACGGGCACGCGGATGGTGCGGGCCTGATCGGCCATGGCGCGGGTGATGGCCTGGCGAATCCACCATGTGGCGTAGGTGGAGAACTTGAAGCCCTTCTTCCAGTCGAACTTCTCGACGGCGCGGATGAGGCCGAGGTTGCCTTCCTGAATAAGATCGAGGAACAGCATGCCGCGACCGGTGTAGCGCTTCGCCAGCGACACCACCAGTCGCAGGTTGGCCTCCAGCAGATGATCCTTGGCCTTCTTGCCGTCCGCGGCGGCCCACTTGAGCTCGCGCTTGCGCTTGAAGTCCATCTTATCGCTTTCGGTGTCGAGCAGATGCTGCGCATACAGACCCGCCTCGATGCGCTCCGAAAGATCGACCTCCTGCTCGGCGTTCAGCAGGCTGACGCGTCCGATCTGCTTGAGATAGTCCTTGACGGGGTCGGCGGTCGCGCCCGCGGCGACGACACGGCGCTTCGGATTGCCCGATGGCGTCAGATTGTCGTCATCGTCATCGTCACGCACCACGAAGGCGCCCTTCTCCTTGGGCGTCTCGGGCTCCTTGCGCTTGGGCTTGTCCTCGACGCTCTCGGAACCGTCGTCGTCCTCGTCATCAACATCTTCACCGTCCTCGTCGGACCCGTCAAGGGCATCATCGACATCGACGTCAACGTCATCCGCGCCATCGTCGAGATCATCGACATCGGCATCGTCGTCCAGCGGATCGAGTTCGTCGTCGGACAGCCGGTCGCCGTCGTCGAGCATATCGTCCTCGACGGCATCGGCCGGGATCGGGGCCTTCGCATCGTCCCGCGTGTCATCCGGCTTTGTCGAGGCGCGTTTCGATGCCGCGGAGGAAGAGCTCGCGGTCGCGGCCTTCTTCGAGGCGCGCCTGCGGGTCGCCCCGGACTTCACGACCGGAGCCTTCCCGGTCTGCTCGGCATCGTCACGCTCGACAGTCGTTTCCTTCTTGGACAAACCCCATCCTCCTGCATGATCGGCCATCGGTGCTATATACCATATGGGCGCACTTCTGGCAAGGGCAAATCGTCAACTAACTATAGGAGTTAACCACTGCGCAAGGACGATTATTCCCACGGCCGACGCCACGGAGAGGATGAACACGCCACGAGCGCGACGCGCAGTCCCATGCACGGGATCTAATACTCGACCTCGCACACGCAGGACTCGTCGTCCAGATCCACCGCCACATCCTCCATCCACGCCGGGGCGACGCCATGCGCCAGCGCGGAAACGATGATCTCGGCAAGCGTGCAGTCCTCGTCGATCGTCAGACATTCCAAGGCGACCGCAAGCGCCTCACGGCAGCCGAGCCACCAGAGCAGATAGGCGATGATCGACAGCGGCTGCGCACGATAGCATACGGGGACCATCCCCGCCATGTCGACCAGCATCGACAGTCCCGCGCGGCACCGACGGACATCGGGGTGCAGCGTCGCATCGTCAAAGGCATCCGACAGCAGTCCGCAGACCAAGTGACGACTATCGTCGCAGAACGGATCACGCACCAGGGCGATCATCTCCTCGCGGCCGCAGCGTCCGGGACGCGCCACCAGGGAGATCACCAGCGCATCGCGAATGGTCAGCGACTGCATCATTCCCGCAGCCAACGCCAGCGCATGGCCGCGCGTCAATGCCACACGGCACCCGCCTTCCTCTTCGCTCAGCAGCCGCATCCATTCGCGAAACGGACCGGCGACCCATCGGGCATCCGCCTCATGCGGTCCCAGATCGATCCGGCTTCTGCGCAGCCGCTCCCGCAGCCGCACGATCTCCTCATCGTCCGCCTCATGGCTCCCGCCAGCGACCGCCTCACCACGCGGCTCGTCGCGCCGAAGCGGCAGGCCGCCCGAGCAGACACCGTCCACGCATCGTCTCATATTCGCGTTCATCATCATCCCTTTCCGAATCGATGTACTGACAATGAATCCGAACCATCCGTCCGGATCACCCCGCGCCGACCGAACGCGGATTGCCCATCACTATGGCATGTGCCCGCAGCGGGGTCCAGCCAGAACGACCCTTGTGGACGGAACCTCAAAACCATTGGAAAACAGCCGTTCTTGTATTTGCCAAACGTTGTGGATAACCTCTAACTATGACTATTGAGACGGATCTGCATAAGATCGAGCATCGCATAGCGCATCTAGTGCGCCGCCACCTCGCCGACGACGACATCGCGATCGCGCTCCCCCTGAGGCGGATCGCGGATCTGGTGACCGATCAGGCGGTCGAATCCAGCAAAGGCGGAAAACGTCTGCGCGCGCTGCTGGCGCTCGCGTTCTTCGATGCGGCGCTCGCCTCGAATGCAGATGCCCCCACCTTGGATGCAGATGCGCCGAATGCCGCCGCACCGGCTGCCGACGCACCGGCTGCGGCGACATCGGGCAACGCCACGCTCGCTCCGGGAACCGACCGCGGAACGATGCTGGACCTCGCCTGCGCGATCGAGGTGTTCCAGACGGCGGCTCTGGTGCACGACGACATCATCGACGAATCGCCGCTGCGACGCGGGCGCCCTTCCGCGCACACCGCGCTCACCCACGTCACGAACAGCAGCGCCATCGGCCGCGGACTGGGCATCATGCTCGGCGATCTTCTGGCGACCGAAAGCGTTGCCATCGCCGAACACGCCGCGCAGCGCATGACGAACGACCATGCGGTCATCGAGGCGTTCCTCGACATGCATCGCGAAGTCGAGGTCGGACAGGTGCTTGATCTCGGCGTCGAGATGACGCCATTGGACGATCCGAAGGCCCTCGCCGACGCGTCGCTGAATGTGTTCAGATGGAAGACCGCAAGCTACACGACCATCGCGCCGATCAGGCTCGGGCTGCTGGCCGCCGGCATGGACCGCGCCGAGGCCCGGCGCAGGGCCCTTGCCATCGGGGTTCCTCTCGGCGTGGCGTTCCAGCTGACGGACGATCTTCTCGACGTGACGGCGGACAGCCACCGCACCGGCAAGCCCGTGGGGGGAGACATCCGCGAAGGCAAGCGCACCGTGCTGCTCGCCGACGCGCTCGCCGCGGCGAATCCGGACGAACGCGCCGAACTCATCGCGATGTTCGAAGCACCCCGCCGCGATGAGACCCAAGTGCGGCGAGCCATCGAACTGTTCATCGGCGGCGGGGCGAGCGAACGCTCGCTTGAACGCATCACCGCGCTGCGCGACGAATCGATGGCCGCCGTCGAACACTGGTGGCCGGCATCGACACCATCAGGCAGGGCGCTCGCCGAGGTGTGCGAACGATTTGTACCGCTCTCGCGCAGATAGCGGACCCGCGCGTCTCAACGGCACGCGGGTCGCATACACTGAAGAGTGGATATTGGTGAGACAGTTGCAGGAGAGCGGGACGTACGACCATGAACGAGAGCGCACGAGCACTTGAGGGGCGAGTCATCGAGGGCCGCTACCGCATCATCCGCAGCATCGCCGAAGGCGGCATGGCAACGGTGTACGAGGCGATGGACGAGCGTTTGGAACGCACCGTCGCCATCAAGGTCATGCATATCCAGCTTGCGCAGGGGCCGCACCGCGACCAGTTCGTCGAACGCTTCCGACGCGAGGCGAAGTCGGCGGCGGCCATCGCCAATCCTCATATCGTGCAGGTCTACGACACCGGCGAGGTGGACGGACTCGACTATCTGGTCATGGAGTTCGTGCATGGGGTGAACCTGCGTCATGAGATCAACCAACAGCACACGTTCAGCGTGCGCGAGACGCTGCGCATCGTCGCCGAAACGCTGGACGGACTCTCGTCGGCTCATCGCGCCGGCGTGGTGCATCGCGACATCAAGCCCGAGAACATTCTGCTCAACGAACGCGGGCATGTGCAGATCACTGATTTCGGCTTGGCAAAGGCCGCTTCGCAGGCGACGCTGTCCACCACCGGCATGCTGCTGGGCACTGCCGCCTACCTCGCTCCGGAGATGATCGAACGCAACGAGGCGACCCCGCAGGGGGATCTGTATTCCGTGGGCATCATGGCATGGGAGATGCTCGCCGGTCAGGTGCCGTTCGCATCCGATAATCCGGTGACGCTGGTGTTCAAGCATGTCCATGAGGACGTGCCGTCCATCACGACGATGTGCCCCGGCATCAGCCCCCAGGTGGCCGCGTTCATCGCCCGTCTGACCGCCCGATCGGTGGATGCCAGACCCGTCGACGCCACTGCCGCCGCACGCGAGCTTCGCGAACTGTGCGCCCACCTCGACATTCCCGCATGGACCTATCGCAGACCGGCAGACGACATGCAGGGCGCAACAGCCCAATCGCAGTCCCAATCACCGATGGGGCAGGCGCAGCCCGACGACACGCCCACCATGGCCACCGTCCGCCCTGCTGATGGAACCGAGACACTGACGCCATCCACACCATTGACGTCATCCACACCACTGACGCCACCCACGCCGCCGGCATCGTCGACGCGGCCCACATCGTCGACGGCTTCCACACCGCCGGAAAAGCCGTCATCATATGATTCTGCGCATGCAGACGAGACGCGCGATCATGCCGCAGACCCGATCTCCACGGCATCCCACGCCGCCGAATCCAGCGACTCCCCGTACGTCGGCGGCGCCGATGCCAACACCGGCATCAGCTCCGAATCGATGCCCGGCAACGCCACCAAGGCCATGCCCCGCCCAAGCGACGAATTCACCAAGGTCATCACACGACCGCTGCCCGGCGAGAAGGAGTCCCTGCCGACCACCGCAGCACACGCCGAAGCCACGGCACGCACCGGTCGCCGCCGCACGCGCCTCACCATCATCAGCACATTGATCGGCGTACTGGCCCTCACCGGCGGCGCATTCGCATGGTGGTTCTTCCTCGGCCCCGGCAGCTACTGGACGGTGCCCAAGCCCGACGACGTGACATGCACCCAGAACAAGACGTGCTCGCTCGCCGGCGCGACATGGGACGCGTATCGCAGCACGCTGGACGTGTCCAACATCCCCTACACCGTCACCGCCGACTACAGCGACGACATCGCCAAGGGACGAATCATCAAAGCCTCCCCCGCCAACGTCGGTGATCGGATCGGCAAGCGATCCGGCGGCACGATGCACATCACCATCTCCAAAGGCGCCCGCGCCGCAACGGTGCCGGCCGACATCCTCGACTCCGGCAGCGCATCCTACAAGGCGCCGCTGGAGGCGCTCTCCAACGCCGGATTCGACAACGTGGAGCATGATGCGACCAGAGACGACTACTCGCTGTCCGCTCCGGAAGGCGCGACGCTGTACATCAGCGTGACGCCCGGCACCACGATGCGGCACGACGAGAAGATCGTCGTCGGCCTGTCGAAGGGGCCCAAGCCGGTCGCCATGCCGGATGTGGTCGGCAAGAGCCGCGACGAGGCGAACTCGATGCTGCGTGAGGCGAAGATCAACGTCACCTTCACCGAGGAATACGACGATGCCGTGGAGGCCGGCAACGTCATCTCGTCGTCCGAGGAGGCCGGAGCGCAGCTGCATTGGGGCGACGACGTGCAACTGGTCGTCTCGAAGGGCCCGCAGACCGCCAAGATCCCCTCGGGGCTGGTGGGCAAGAGCGAGAACGAGGTGACGCAGCAGCTCAAGGCGCTGGGCTTCGAGGTCAAGACCAACAAGGTGCTGGGGGGCCTGTTCGGCACCGTACGCTCGATCTCGAACGGCGACACCGACATCTCCGACGGCGGCACGGTCCGGTTGCGCGACAAGGACGGCAAGGCGACGGTGATCACGATCACCATTGTGTGACCACCATGGTGTGGCTGGGGGCGAGGTCGGCGGAGACGCGAGGTCGGTGGATCAGGCCTGCTCAGACTGTTCCGTCGACCCCTGTTCCGTATGCTGCGAATTCTGAGCCGCGATCTGGGCCGAAGCCTGCTCCTTGAGCCTCGCCTTGACAGTCTGCGCATATTCGTCCATGTATTCCTGACCGCTGAGGCGCTGAATCTCTCGCGTGACGCGGTCCGTCAGATCGCGCAGCTCCTCGTGGGTCACCTCATCGGGCTCGCGGCGCTCGACCTCGATCGGCTTGCCGTAGATCACCTGCGTGCGGCCTTTGAGCGGGATGACCGTGCCAGGCTTCTGCAGATCACGAGACCCGATGATGGCAGTGGGCACGATCGGGCATCCGGTCTCAAAGGCGAGTCGGGCAGCACCGGTATGTCCTTTGTATAGGCGTCCGTCTGGGCTTCTGGTGCCTTCGATGTGAATGCCGAACAGATGTCCATCCTCGATGATCTCCCTCGCATGGGCGAGCGCGCCGAGCGATTTCGAGCCGCCGGAGCGGTCCACCGGGAACACGCCGACCGACGTGAACCACCACTTCTTGAACTTGCCTTTGATGCCCTTGCCCTCGAAATACTCGGCCTTGCCCATGAAATGCACCATGCGCGGACAGGTGATCGGGATCAGCGCATCATCGATGACAGCCAGATGGTTCGCGGCGATGATGGCGCCGCCGGTACGCGGGATGTTCTCCAATCCGGTGACGGACGGTCCAAGACGGCGACGCGCGACCCATCCGAATCCCTTGACGAAAAACCAGTACAGCATGTTCGTATCCTCCCGGTTTGGCTGGCCGCTTGATTGCAGTAGACAGACTTGATTACAGTAGACAGGTATGACCGACAACCACAATACCAACGACGACGGCATGCGTCCAACCCCCACGCCGCAGGATTCCTCCGCGTCGACGTCCAACGACGGCACCTCCTCGGATGATGCGTCCTGGGAGGCGTTCGCGCGCGCACACGAGGATGATCTCAGGGATGTGGAGCGTTCCCGTAATGCACGTCGTTTCGAGCGGCATGCACAGCGCAAGGAGAAGGAGGCGCTGGTTTCCGTCGAGGATCTGGACGCGAGCGCGTTCGCCGGTGCAGGCGAACCGCTGGGGCGGCGCGTGCGCGGTCCGCGGGACAACACGAATTCGAGTTGGCTGGACACCGACGAGGTGATGGACCGCTACGATGACGGCGGCTTCACTCCCCCGAACCCGGAGCTTGGCCCGGTCAAGGCCTCCACCGCATTGCTGACGGCGTTGCTGGTCATCGGCGTGGCGGGCACCATCGTGATGGTGCTGGTGCCGAGCCTCTACGGCATTCCCGTGGTGAGCGCGCTGCTCAACATCGCCTTCGGGCTGTGCACCATACTCGGTTTGGGCGGTCTCATCGTCAAGGCCCTGAATCGCAAGGACCGTCCCGGCGACAAGGGCGGCTTCTACGACGACGGCGCGAGGGTGTGAGTCCAGCCGTTCTTGGATCCCTTCTCTGAGGGGAGCCAAGAACGGCGATGTGCCAGTACGGCTCACGATGCGAAATCGATGGATTCCTGCAGTTCCGCAATCATGCTCTTGGCCGCATCAAGCGACTTGCGCTTGCCGAACACCACATCCTGCTGGTACCGCACGATGACCTTGTCCAGTTCCGAAGCACCGTTGGGCGTAATCGCCGGGGCGTTCCCCAGCATGGGCTGGATCTTGTCGACGAAGTCAAGTGCCGCCCGATCCGTTCCGTCAGCCTCGGCGGCCAAAGACTTACGGATATCGTTGTTTGCCGGAATGCCGCGTTCGGTGCCGAGAATCTCACCGGCCTTCGGGTCGTTGAGGAGATAGTCGACAAGCATCGCCGCTTCGGCAGGGTGCTGGGACTGTGAGGAGATCGCCCAGTACATGCCAGGTTTCAGGTACATGGTCTTCGCACCGGGCTTGACTTGGGGCATCGGTACGAGCGTCATGTTCTCGGTGCCGGCGGCTTGAGCGTACGGGGTGATCATCGTAGCCTGCGTGATCATCATCGCCTGCCTGCCCTTGCCGAAATCACTGTCGTTCATGGCGGCTGCGGTGTTCTCACTCCAACGTTCCGCGCTGCCTTCGATGCCGTTCTTCGCCCAATCCGCGGGCAGCTGCAGGAATGATGCAAGCGTTTCGGGGGAAATCGTGATGCGATTGCCGTCGAACAGCCGCTCACCGTGCTGACGCGCCCACAGCTGCAGGCCGTATCCGTTGTTCGGGGCGATTGAACCGATATCCTTGCCGCCGGATTTCTCCGTGACCTGCTGCGCGAATGCGGTGAATTCGTCCCAGGTCCAGTTGTCGGTATCCGGCAGGGTGAGTCCGAGTTCGTCGAGCACATCGTTGTTGACGATGACCCCATACTGGGCGGTGGTCATCGGGACGGCAACCTGTGCACCCTCCACCTGGCCCATAGTCTTCAGTGAATCATCCATACCGCTCATATCAAGGTAATCAGATGCCTTGCCGAGATCGAGCAACGACCCCATCGATCCGTAGAACGCCAGATATAGCTCATCCATCTGCATGACGTCCGGCGCGTTGCCGCCTGCGGACTGCACGGCGAGCTTGTCCCAGTAGCCGGTCCAGTCGGAGTATTCCATATCGATGTGAATGTTGGGATGTTCCTGTTCGAAGCCCTTGACCGCCTCCTCGGTGGCCTTGACGCGAGCGTCGCCTCCCCACCAGCTCAGTCGGATGGTCACATCGCCGTCCGCCGGCACCACCGGCACATCGGACGTGCCGACCGAACTGCCGCACGCGGCCGTGACGCACAACGATATCGCCGCCATCACTGCGGCCAGATACTTCTTCCACATACGCTTGAACATCATTGTTGTCCTTCATGATTGGAAATGGCATGGATGTGCGCGGCATCAAGGCGCACCGAGGTAAGGCATATGAAGGTACGTCGACCGAGGAGCAACGCGGATGACGCTCCATCCATGTCATTTCCCTCCGGTGGTGGCGATTCCCTGGACCAGATACTTCTGCCCGAATGTGAACACCAGGAAGAGCGGAATCAGCGAGACCACGCTCATCGCGAACATCGGGCCGTAGCTTGACTGGGACTGCGAGTCGATGAACGTGCGCAGCGCGATCGGCACGGTGTACATGTCCGGCTTGGTGAGGTACAGCAGCTGGCTGAAGAAGTCGTTCCACGTCCAGATGAACGTGAACACCGCACAGGTGCCGATGGCCGGCTTCATCAGCGGCAGCAGAATCTGGAAGAAGATACGCATATGACCGGCGCCGTCCAGCTTGGCGGCCTCGTCGAGGTCACGCGGCAGACCACGCAGGAACTGGTAGAACAAGAAGGTGAAGAACCCGTCCATGGCGAGGAACTTCGGCACGATCAGCGGGACGAACGTATTGATCATATGCAACGAGTTCCACATGATGTACTGCGGAATCACAATCACATGAATCGGGATCATGAGCATGAGCAGCATGAAGCCGAACAGCACGCCGCGGAACCGGAAGTTGAGCCGGGCGAAGGCGTAAGCGGCCATCGAGCAGGTGAGGATGTTGCCGACGATGGCGAACACGACGATGATCAGCGAGTTCAGGATGTAGCGGCCGAACGGCTGACTGAGCGCGTTCCATCCGGCCGCGTAATTCTTCCAGAGCGGATTGGTGACCACCAATCCCATATTCGTGAAGATCTCCTCCTGCGGGCGCAGCGAGCTGGCGATCATCCACAAAATCGGATACAGCATGAGGATGGCCACGAGCAGCACCACAACCTGCTTGACCACGGCCGCAATCACACGGCCGATGCTGCGGCTGCGGTTCGGATGCATGCCCGTGCCGGAGCCGAGCTCCGCATATGCCGCATTGCCGCGATCGCTTGCGCTCGGTTCGCGAGCGGCACGGTTCCCATCGGTTTCGCCGGAGTCAATCACGGCATTCATCGTTGCAACATCAGTCATCGTAATGCACCCAGAACTTCGAGAGAGCGAAATTGATTCCGGTCAGCAAGGCCACGATCAGCACCATGATCCATGCCAACGCGGAGGCGTAACCCATGCGCAGCGACGCGAAGCCCTGCTGGTAGAGATACAGCGTGTAGAACAGCGTTGAGTCGGACGGACCGCCGGTGCCGCCGGACACCACGTAGGCCTGAGTGAACGTCTGGAAGGAGTTGATCACGCTCATCACCAGATTGAAGAAGATGATCGGCGAGAGCATCGGCAGGGTGATCGAGCGGAACTGACGCCATTTTCCGGCACCGTCCACGCTGGCGGCCTCGTAGAGTTCGCGCGGAATCTGGCGCAAACCGGCGAGGAAGATGACCATCGGCGAACCGAACTGCCAGACATGCAATGCCATAAGCGTCCAGTTGGCCGTGTCCGGATTGGCGATCCAAGACATCGACGTATCTATGCCTAAGATGCCGAGGAACGCGTTGAACAGGCCGTCCGCACCGAACACCATCTTCCAGAGCACCGCCACGGCCACTGATCCGCCAAGCATCGACGGCAGGTAGAACGCGGAGCGGTAGAAGGCGAGCCCCCTCATGCCGCGATCAAGCAGCACGGCAAGCGCCAATGCGGCGATGAGCTGCAGCGGCACGGAGACGATCACGTAGGTCAGGGTCACCTGCAATGAGCTGATGAATCGCGGATCGGCGAGCATATGCCGGTAGTTCATCAACCCGACGAACTGCGGCGGCTTGATCATGTTGTATTTGGTGAACGAAATCCCCAGCGAGTACAACATCGGAATAAGGCTCAGGAACACCGCGCCAATCAGCCACGGCGCCAGAAACCCCAACGCCACCTTGGTGTCGGTCGGCTTGTCTTTCGGCTTGTGCCGGTTTTTGACCAGCGATCCGAATTCCGTAAACGAACTCACGACGTTCCCTCCATGATTCCAGACCTTCATCGGTCGAACATGACTTAAGGATATGTGAGAGTCCACCGTCGTTGCCACTTGTTGCCAAAGTTGCATAGACGGCAGCATGGCATGCGCATGCGAGGAACCATCGCCATAGGCACCACATCAATGACGATTGAGGGGAAGCATCGGAAATACGCTGCTTCCCCTCAACACATTCTTCCGTCATCCTACATCATTAATTCGTTAACGAATTCACTACCCCTCAGACCCGCTTCGCGGGCCAGCTCGCTGCAATCAGGGACGCGCTGTGCGCGCGGTCTGCCGGCTCGCCGGTCGGCTCGCACAGCACCTACAAACAGCTCCGCTGTTTGCTATACGGTGCTGGTCCTGCAACAGCTGACGCGCTTCGCGCGCATCCTGCTGGCTCGCCTGTCGGCTCACACGTTGCCTACAAACAGCTCCGCTGTTTGCCTAACGGCAACGGCCCTGACAAGGGGAGCAAACAATATCATCAACGAACTTCTGACGTAGGACAATAGCTGTCTCCTTATGCAGAAAAGCACCGAACGTCCTACGATGTATCACTCCTTGGACTTGGCGACGGCGACCCACTTGTCGAGCAGTGCCTGGGCCTTGCCGGAATCCACGGCGTCCTCGGCGAGCTTGTAGGCTTCGCGGAAGCGTTCGCCCAGCGTGCCCTCGCCCACCAGATGACCGTCGGCCACAATGGCGGAGGCCGCGTTGAGCAGTGCGGTGGTGCGGGCCGGGATGTCCTTGCCGGCCACGAAGTCGCGGAAGGCGGCAGCGTTGACCTCGGGCTCGCCGCCCTTGAGATCGGCGACGTCGATCTTGGCGAGGCCGAGCTCCACGGTCGGGTCGAATTCGGTCTCGGTCACCTTGCCGTCGCGGATCTCCCACACGGAGACCGGGCCGGTGGGGGCGAGCTCGTCCATGCCCTCGTGCGAGGTGTAGACCATGCCGGACTGGCCATTGGCGGCATAGACGGCGGCCATGATCGGGCTCATCTCGCGCTTGGCGCAGCCGATGGCCACATGGGCGGGCTTGGCCGGGTTGGTCAGCGGGCCCAGCACGTTGAACACGCACGGGATGCCGAGCGCAGCGCGAATCGGGCCGACGAAGCGCATGGCCGGGTGGAAGGTGCGGGCGAACGCGAAGGTGATGCCCACCTCGTCGCCGACCTCGCCGACCGCCTCGGGCTTCAGGTCCAGCGGCAGGCCGAGCGCTTCGAGCACGTCGGCGGCACCGCACTTCGAGGAGGCTGCGCGATTGCCATGCTTGACGATCTTCACGCCCGCGGCCGCGGCGGCCACCGAGCCCATCGTGGACAGGTTCACCGTGGCGAAGCCGTCACCACCGGTGCCCACGATGTCGGTGGTCTCACCGGAGACGTTGAGCGGCACGGCATGCGACACCATGGCCTTGGCGGCGCCGGACACCTCCTCGGCCGTCAGCCCCAGCTGCTGCTGAAGGGCGAGCGTGGCACCCACGGCGGCGGGATTGGCGTTGCCCTTCATCAGATCATCGACGAACCATTCGGATTCCTCGGCGCTCAGGTGGTCTCCCCCGACCAGCTTGGTGAGAATCGACTTCCATGTGATCTCGGCCATTGTTCCTCCTTGGCGCGATTGCACGCCTTCATAACCCAAGTGACGGGCCTTATTCTACCCGTTCTGTGTTTCCCGCTCCGGCCTCTTCCATATTGCAGAAGGCCGTGGCAGCGGACCATCGCATCACGGACGTGATCAACCGCATATACGGCGGGAGGCGTGCCGCGGGAATCCGTTTCCACGGATCCTGCGGCACGCCTGACATGCGTCGCCCTTTCGGGACAAGCCGTCACATGGCGGACGTCACGGTTCAGGCCTTGCGACGCACCGCGAACACGATGCCGGAGGCGATCGCCAGCAGCGCGACGGCCACGGCCACCGAGGTCACACCGGCACCGGTGCGCGACAGCGTCCCGGTCTGGGGCTTGTCGCCATGGGCCTTGTCACCCGCATCGTTCTGGCCGTCGCCGTTGTTCGAGCCGTTGTTGTCGGAACCGCCATTGTCGGAACCGCCATTGTCGGAACCGCCGTTGTCGGAACCGCCGTTGTTGGAACCGCCGTTGTTGTTGTCGGACCCGCCATTGTTGTTGTCGGAACCACCATTGTCGGACCCGCCGTTGTTGTTGTCGGACCCACCATTGTCGGACCCGCCGTCCGAATCTGCCGCGACGAGCTTGCCCTTGGCGTCGTTGAGTCTTTCAATCGCCTTGGTGACCTCATCGGTGGTGGCGAAGGCGTCGTCCAGCACGGCGCGCGCGTTCTGGCGGGCCTCGGCGAACTGCTCCCACGAAACGGCGGTGTACGCCTTCTCGTCGAGCTTGTCCGCCTCGGCCAGGTTGCCGGCGAGATCGGTCTTGTCGACGACGGCGATTGCCGGCTTGGGCGACTGCACTGCGTAGGTCAGCGCATCGAGCCCGAACAGGCTGCCCTTGGCGGTGTCCGTGATGGTGAAGCGGATGGTGTGCTCGCCGGAGCCGAGCTTCACGTCCTCAAAACCGTAGGATTTGCGGGTGTCGCTGTTCGAGCCGCTCATCACCATGGGCTCGCCGGTGTTCACGCCGTCGATGGACAGCTGCACGGTGGCGCGGTTGTTCTTGTCCTTGGTGAAGACGGTCAGATCGTACACGTCTTTCTGAGGCACTTTGAACGTGTATTCGGCATAGCTGCCGTTCTTGCCATTCTCGAAGGCCGCCCAACTGCCGCCGCTGAAGGAGCCGTCAGTGACGTCGCGCTTGGTGAGGCCGTCGTTGCTGATGTCCGCATTCTTGGCGTCCAGTTCGAGGGTGGAGATCGCCGGCAGCGTGAAGTCCACTTGCGTGACGGCGCCGGCCTTGACGGTGACGTCATCCTGCGCGGAGGCGGTGCGGTAGCCGTCCTTGGCGGCCGTGACGGCCGCGGTGGCGGTTTCCGTGGTCACGGGCACGTCCTTCACCGTATAACGTCCTTGTCCGTCGGTGGTCGCGTCGAACTTGCGTCCGCCCACGGTCACGGCGATCTGTGCATCCTTGACGGGGTTGCCTTCGAGGTCCTTCACCGTGCCGGCGAGAGTACCGGTATCGGAGACGGCCCGGAGGTCGACCACGGTGTATTCGGCATTGACGGTCGCCTTGGTGTCGAGCAGCGTCTTGCCGTCGGCTCCGGTGACGGTGACCCCGTAGTCGCCGGCGGGGATGTCGGCGATCTGGTAGCGGCCGCTGGCTCCGGTGGTCGCGGCGTAGGTCTTGCCGGACTGCGCATCCTTGAAGGTCACGGTGGCGCCTGCGACCGTCGCGGCGTAGGCGTCGGTGAGGGTGCCGCCCACACCGGTGAACGAAACCTCGTAGATGCCCGGATCAGGGGTGGAGGACACGGCGTTGCCGGCGAAGTCCCTGGCGGTGACGTCGTCCGCCTTCAGGTAGTTGAAGGTGAAGGTCTTCGTATCGAGCGTGTAGGCCACTCCGATGTCATTGAGTCTGGCGTCCACCGGCTTGAGGACGGCGACCTCGTCAAGGCCGACCTCTTCGTTGCCGGTCTTCAGCACGCCCTCGAACGGGTTCTCGTTCTCGATCGTGATGGCGTTGGCGTCCTTGGCGTTCTTGGCGGCGTTGACGTACACGTTGTGGTCGTAGGTGATCTTCTTGTCGGTCTGGTAGCCGCCGGGCGCACGGGTGCCGTCGCCGCGGTTGTAGTAGAAGATGTTGTTGGTCAGATGCCAGGTGTCGTTGCCGCTGTTCGAGGAGTTCACCCACGGACCGTTCCAGCTCCGGCTGGACTGGTAGATCACGTTGTTGTAGATTTCGAAATGACCGCCCCACACGTAGCCGTGGAACGTGGCCCAGCCGCTGTCCGCGATGACGTTGTAGCGGATGATGACCGTGTTGTAGTCGTAGCCGCACAGCAGGATGCCTTCGCCGCTGTTGTGGATGTAGTTGCGCTGGATGATGGTGTTGGTCACGTTGCGGTCCGGGTCGATGCCGTTGGAGTCGGAGCCGCCCGCCTTCTTCTGGGAGTCGTAGACCTCGTTGCCTTCCACTATCACGTCG
Source organism: Bifidobacterium jacchi (assembly GCF_009078285.1). GTDB lineage: Bacteria > Actinomycetota > Actinomycetes > Actinomycetales > Bifidobacteriaceae > Bifidobacterium > Bifidobacterium jacchi. The sequence continues at coordinate 33,034 of NZ_RQSP01000008.1, read as the reverse complement.
TCGGCGAAGTACAGTTCGATGCCGCACACGCCGGGGTGGGCGATGACGTTGTTCTCGACGCGTCCGCCGCGCACGCTGGTGAGGTAGACGCCGTCGCCGTTGTACACGCCCTTCTGGTCGATGTTGTTGTCGCGCACGACCACGTTGGTGTGCATGCGCGCCTTGGACTGGTAGCCGTTCGAAGCGCGTCCGTCCCAAGCCGCGTACTTGTTCTTGCCGCCGTACCACTGCTTGATGGTGAACGCGCCGAACGAGTTGCGCTTGAAGTCGTTCTTCTCCACGAGCACGTCGCTAAACACGGTGGGCTCTCCTGAAGGCTTGAACGTCTCCATGAGGATGCCGCCGGTGCGCTTGGAGAAGTCCCAGCCGCCGGCCATGAGCACGCCGTTGGAGGACTTCGCCATGTCCGCCTTCGCCTTGTCGAAGTCCTTCGCGATCTGCGACTGCGTGATCCACGCCACCTCGCCGGTCACGTCATGCACGTACAGGTCATGCAGGTCGAAGCCGCTCAGCTTGGCGGCGTCCTGGCCGTAGATGTGGATGCCGCGCAGGTCGTCGACAAGGGCGCCGTTATTCGCATCGATCTTGCCGCCCTCGTCGTTGCCGGTGAACCCGGCGGCCTCGTTGCTCACGTCAAGACCCGAGATGTCCCAGTACTCCTGATCCTTGAGCTGGACCACGTCGTTGACCTTCGCGTTGCCCTTGAGCACCGGACGCGAGCCGTTCTCGGACCCATAGGAGCCGAGCGCGATCTTCGCGTCCGCATTGCCGGAGCCCAGTGGGTGCAGCAACGCGGTCGGATCGTCGTAGTCGAGCTTGGCGTCGCCGGTGGCCTGCCAGGTCTCGCCCGCCTTGAACAGGATGCGGTCGCCCGGCTTGAACGTGGTCTCGTTCACCTTCTCCAACGTCCACGGCGAGTCCTCGGACGTGCCCGAGTTCGTGTCCTTGCCTGACGTGGACACGTAGTACGTCGTCCCCGACGCCTTCGCATCCTGCTCCACGTACAGTCGTGCCGGCAGCTCGTCGGCATGCGCCATCGGCGCGATCGCTCCCACCAGCATCGCGCCGATGGCCGCCACGGCGACCGCGCGCGATTTCACGCCTACGCCAAATACCATGTGGTTCTCCTTCTTCGGTTTGCATTGCATGCGATGCAATGCCGCTACGAATCCTTCCCCTCACTGTGGAAGGATGGTTACACGCTAATGGCAACACGACCATCACGGCTTGGGTTGCCATTTGTTGCCAGATGTACTGCCGGCTGGTCGGAACCAGAGCAGACGGCAATACGGCATGGCCTTTTCACACCAGGCCCCACGCCCGCGGCTCCGGTTCGGCCCCGCGGCGCACAAAAACGAGGGGCCGGTCCCGGGCGCATGTCTGCAACCATGCACACGGGACCGGCCCCTCATCATCATCCGGATCCGTTCGTACGGTGATCGTCATTGCCGGTCAACCGACCATGACGTCTCCCGCACTCCCACATCCGAGAAGCATCACTCGGCGGCCTGCGGCCAGCACTTCTCGTACTTGACGCCGGTGAGCTGCTCGACGACCTTCTTGGTCTCGGGATCGACGTCGGCCTTCTTGCCACCGTTCTTGAGACGCTCGATTTCGGCGAGCAGGATGCCGTCGGTCTTCTTGTCGAGCTTGAAGGTCAGCGCGATGGCCCAGGCGATGAGCAGGCCGATGATGACCCAGCCGATGCACACGAAGGCGATGCCGTTCTGCGCGGCGACCGGCTGATCCGGGTACTGCATCACGCCGGAGGCGTCCTTGGCCGGCTTGATGAAGCCGGTGGAGGCCAGGTAGATGCCGATGAAGGTGGTCGCGAGGCCGGAGGTCAGCTTGCGGGTGAACGCCTTGAAGCCGGAGAAGACGCCGGTGCGGTTCTTGCCGGTGACGATCTCGTCGACATCCGGGATGAACGGGAACACGTTCCACGGGATGAACCAGACCATGGCGCGGAAGATGAGCCACCAGATGGTCACCACGAAGGCGAGCGTGGTCCATGCCCCGTCGGCGAGGCTGCCCTGCGCCTGCCACAGGCCGAGCAGACCCAGCAGACCGATGATGCCGCCGGCGAAGTTCAGGGAGTACATCTTGCGCGGACCGAGCTTGGTGAACAGCCAGCCGAAGACCGGCTTGAGCGGCTCGCCGACGAGCGCGAAGCTCAGCAGCAGGGAGCCGAAGGCGGCGGTCTTGTTCCAGTTGTAGATCACGAAGAACAGCCAGGTCTGGCCGAACACATCCATGAAGGTCTGGCCGAGCAGGTAGATGAGGACGTGCTTGCGGAAGGACTTGATGCGCAGGGTGGAGAAGTAGTCGACGAACACGTCGCCGATGCCCTTGAGCCACTTGCCGAAGTCGAACGGCTGCTTGGCCTCCTCCTCGATCTTCTTGACGTCGAAGCCGGCCTCCTCGGGCGTGAGCTCCCACGTGGACTTGTAGCACACGAACAGGGCGATGCAGAAGGCGAGGATCAGACCGACCATGGAGACCTGATAGGCGTACGAATGCTGTTCGCCGAGACCGGTCAGGGCGGCGGTCATGATCAGCGGGATGACCGCGGTGGTCACGCCGGAGATGAACATACGGACGGTGGACAGCTTGGTGCGGCCGTTGAAGTCCGTGGTCATCTCGGTGGGCAGCGTGGAGTACGGGGTCATGATCAGCTGGTTGGCGATGATCCACAGCGCGTAGCCGATGAAGTACAGCCAGACCGGCAGGCCGGGGACCCACACAATCACCGTGACCAGCAGCACCGGGATGCCGGCGATGAGGAAGAAGCGGCGACGGCCGAACTTGCGTCCGATCCGGTACTTGTAGAAGTTGTCGGACAGGGATCCGACGATGAGCGCCGCGAAGGCGGAGACGATCGTGGCGATGCCCATGATGGAGGTCGCCTGGTCGACGGCCAGACCGGCGAACGTCACCCAGAAGACGGGCAGATAGGTGGCGATCTGGCCGAAGCCGCCGCCATAGAAGTCGCCGATGCCGAAGCCGAAGGCGTTCGCCATCGTGATCTTGCGTCCCTTAGGCGCGCCAGCCTGAGGGGTGGTTGCCTGCTGTGTCATTGCAGCATCCTTTCCATTACTGTATGCGGGAGGCACCCCGCTACAGGTTTTTTCTTTTTCTCTCAGGATTCAGGAGGCACCCTGAAATCCGCGAATTCTCTTCTCTGGCTCCCTCTGATGAGGGAGCTGTCGAACACAGTGAGACTGGGGGGGGGAGGGAACTCGAGAGTGTTTTCGTCTGGATCTCTCCCCCCACCCGCTCCGAGGGGAGCCCCCTCGTCAGAGGGAGCCACTAACAGCTACTTCTGCCACTTGGCTTTCATGGCCTTGAAAATCTCGCGGTCGGTAGGGTGGTTCTCCATGTTCATGATGACGAACACGTCCTTTTCCCACTCCGGGTAGCAGAAGTCACGCAGCCACTGGAAGTAGTGCGGACCGTCGCCCACGCAGCGCAGATAGCCCATGAGCTGTTCGGCGACCCATGCGGACTGCTTGATATCCGTGAGGCAGTCGTTACGCCAGAAGTTGGCCCACACGCCGTGTTCGCGGTCGCGCATCGCGCGGTCGCCGGCGGTGAACTCCTCGGCCGCGAGACCCGCGTCGTAGAAGGCATGCTGCCAGTCCTCGTCGTAGCCGGCGAGCAGGGCGTCGCACACGTGCACGGAGGCGGCCACGGAGTGCTCGTAGATGCCGGCCTCGACGCCGATGGAGTCGCGGATGAGCTCGGCGGCATCCTCCTCGCCGCGCAACTCGGCGGAGATGGCGGCCAACTCGACCTTGTCGGCGAGGTCGACGTAACGCTTGACGGCCGGCTCGATCAGGTCGCGGTAGAACGTGATCTGTTCCTTGAGCGTGTCGGCCTCGTGCATCCAGCGAAGGTCCTGCGCCGGGGCGTTGCGGTCCTTGAGCCACTGGGTGATGAGCATGCGCGGCACATGGTTGAAGTACTGCTCGCCGGCGTGGTCGTCCCAGTTCGGGCCGTACTGCACGGAGGCCTTCCAGTACTCCTCGTACAGGCCGAACACGGCGTCGACGTTGTCCTTGCCGTAATAGTCGGCGATGTAGTCCTTGGCAACCTTCTCGAAGTCGATCTTGCCGTCGCGCCAGATCGCGGCGATGAAGTTGAGGAAGTAGACGTGGGGCTTGATGTTGGATGCGTTGACGATCCACACGTCGGCGCCGCCATGCTCGATCACCTGCTCAAGCTCGCCGGCCACCAGACGCGGGTCGTTGGTGATGTCGGTGGTGTGGTTGGCGGCCTGCAGGTCGTAGAAGCTCGCATGGTAGTAGATGCCGTTGTCGCCGTCGTTCGTCGGCATGGCGGGCACGCGCGGGTTGTTGTTCTCCTGGCGGCGGGAGACCATGCGGCCGAAGCCGTTGTCGGCCCAGATCTTGGCGACCTGCTTGGGGTAGGTCAGCACGCCGGCGCGGTAGAGTTCCATGGCCTCGCCGTACAGGTAGATGCAGCACTGGGCGCCGGGGTCGGCCTCCTGAACCATGTCGTACTGCTTCTGGATGATGTCGGAGAGCAGCTTGCCGCGCGCCTCGTCGGTGGCGTAACGCGGGTCGAAGTTCCAGAACGGCTGGTCGCCCTGGCCGCGGAAGCCGAGCGTCCATACGGTGCGCTTGCCCTTCTGGGCCTCGATGGCCTCACGCCACAACGCCTCGAAGCGCGGCTCCTCCTCCGGCCACTTGGGCTGCACGCCCGGGTAGGCGGCGGCGAACATGCGGGCGCCGAGCGGACACGCGTGGTGCTGGTTGATGTAGAAGCCCATGTCCTGTGCGAGCTTCAGGTGCGGTTCGCCACGCTGGCCGGAGCCGGGGATGACCATGTTGCCGCCAAGGCGGTACACGGTCTCGAAGGCGAGCCTCCACGGCTTCTCCTTGTCGTTGTCGATCTGCCAGTCCTCGAGCAGCACCTCGTCGTTGACGAAGAAGCCCTTGTACTTAACGGCCGTGGGCTTCGAGGCCAGCGCGAAGTCGTCGGCCACCTCGATGGTCGGCACCGGCGTGAACTGCTGGTCGTTCCAGAACCAGAAGTCCTTGACGCCGAGGATTTCGCGGCTGACGGCGTACAGGCCGTAGATGAAACCGAAGTCGTCGCCTGCGTGGATTTCGAGGTTGCCGTCGGCGACACGCACCTCCCAGGTCTCGGGGTTGTGTGCGCCCTCGACGAGCACGATGTCCGCTCCGGGCTGGTCGGACGGCGAAATCGTGGCCTTCAGGTCACGCTCGATGTCCTCGACCGCGAACGCCACGGCCTTGGACGGCGTCGCCCCCGTCACCGTGGACGCGGATGTGATGGAAATAGACATGGTTCCTCCAAGTGAACTTGTCTGTTGTTTTCGTACGTTCCGGTGCGCTTCCACGCGCCCGAACCGCTGACAGGAACCATATTCGTTCATCATGGAACACACGTTGCGCTTGTTGCCAAAGGTTGCCATAATGTTGCGCATCGTCTTCGACAAGAGCGGGGAGACAGCATATGGACAAGGGCAAAACCACCATCTATGACATCGCGCGCGAGGCCGGAGTAAGCCCGTCCACCGTCTCGCGGGCGCTCAGTCAGCCGGGACGAATCTCAGCGAAGACCGAATTCCGCATTCGCCGAGTGGCCGAGCAACTCGGCTACCTCACACCGGACACCGCCGATGACGGCGATACTCCCCTGCCGGCCACCGGCATGATGGCGGCCATCGTGCCCACGCTGGCCAATCCCCTGTACGCCACCACGGTCAATGCCCTGCAGGAGCATCTGGAGTCAAAGGGCTACGGCCTGATCACCCTGGACACCAACGAGAAACCGGCGGTCGAGCGCAAGGCCATGTCCTATGTGATGCGCAACGTGGATGGCGTCGCGCTCATCTCCTCGCGCCTGAGCGAACCGGATATCCGTCGCATCACACTGGTCAAGCCGGTCGTGCTCATCAACCGCACTATTCCGGGATTGGCAAGCGTGACCGTGGACGTGGCCGGGGCCATCGACGACGCGGTGCACGCACTGAAATCATCCGGTCATTCGTCGATCACCTATCTCGCCGGCCCCGTGAGCTCATGGTCGAACGAATACCGCCGACGCTGCATCCGAACCTCGGCGTTTCGCTATGACATGACCTACCGTGTGGTACGGGGATGCGAACCGAACCTCTCCGGCGGCATGAAGGCCGTCGAGCAATATCTCATCCGCCCCACGGATGCGGTGTTCGCCTTCAACGATTCACTCGCCGCTGGTTTCATGACGGCGGCGAGGCGTCGGGGTCTTCGCATCCCGGAGGATGTCTCGGTCATCGGATTCGACAACATCGAAATGTCCGCATTACTCACCCCCGCCCTGAACACCATCAATATGCGTGGCGCCTATCTGGCATCCCAAGCCGCGAGTGCGCTGGTGAACGCGGCGCGCGGCGGCTCGACCTCCCGGCCTGAGCCGATCTCGCTTGAGGCAAGGTATGTGACACGGGATTCGGTGAACCCGCATAAGCGTTCCACGATGAAGCTCGGCCCGTACGCCGAGCTCACACGTTCCAACGACACCGTGGTGCTCACCATGCTGTCCAACGCCTTCAACGAGACGATGCCGCGCATCAACGAGTTCATGCGCAGTCACCCGCATATCGTCATCGACCCGATTGAGGGCCGGACCCAGGAGAACACGCTGGCACTGTACTGGGAACGTATCATCAATCGCCGTCCCGTACCGGATATGGTCAATGTGGAGCGCACCGCCCTGCCGCAACTGGCGGCATCCGGTGCCCTGCTCGATTTGACCGCCTTCGCCGGCGAGGAGCTGGAACGCGAGGTGGCTCCCCGAGTGGACCCCGCGTCGTGGCGTTCGGCCCATTATGCCGGCAAACTGTATGGCATCCCCGGCGACCAGTCGCAGACGGCGATGTTCTACCGTGAAGACCTGTTGGAACGCTACGGACTTGCCGTGCCGCACACATGGGACGAGTTCTATGACGAAGGCGTGGCCCTGCACGCGCGCAATCCCAACCGGTACATGGGTATCCTCGACACCACCGATGTGCAGCATTACCTCTCGTTCTTCCGCATGGCCGGTGCCAAGCCGTGGGTGGTGGAGAATGACACCGCGATTCGCTTCCAGATGACCGACGACCGCGTGCGGTTCGTGGCCAAGTTCCTGCAGCAATGTCTGGACGACGGCGTGCTCAAGGCCGAACCGCTGTGGGACAACCGCTATATGCTGCCCACATCCGGCACTTATCTGACCATGACCTACGCGAACTGGATCGGCAAGATCCTCGCCGCGTCCTATCCGGCCGACAAGGGCCTGTGGAAGGTGGCACTGCCGCCCGGATTCGTAGACCCCAGCCAGATCATGACCGCGGAGATCGGCGGTTCGACGATGGCGATCAGCGCGAAGCTGCCGCCGGTCCGCCAGCGGGCGGCGCTGACGTTCATCCGCTGGTTCCAGCTCGACCCGGCCTCGGTGGAACTGCGGGCACCGGGCGGCGTGTCCGCGGCAGCCGGCTATGTGGAGGATCTGACACGCCGCGGCACGCGCGACTCGTATTTCGACCAGCCTATCTACGACGCGTACGCCAAGTCCGCGGCGCGTGTGAACCGCGACTGGGACAACCTGCCATTCTACAGCCAGCTGAATGCTGAGTTCGCCCGTCTCATCGTGCCCGCGCTGCGTCCCGGCGGCCGCAGCGATGACCGCCTGGACGAGTGGGAGCGCCGCCTCAAGCTCTACGCCACCTCGCAGGGTTTCACCGTGAAATGAACGGCATTATGCATATAACCGCCGACGACAATACTGCCGCACATGGGGTTATGCCACTGCGCCGTGCCACATGCCCCATGGTGTAGGGATTTTCACATGGTGTAGGGAACGGGTTTTGCGATTTCGCGGAATTCCGCCGTTTTATGTCCCTACATCATGGGCAATTCCCTACATCATGGGATTTTCCCCACACCATGGGGCATGTGATGGGCATGTGTCAAGGAGCACGCGAAGACAGCAACACGAAAGGGGTCTCTCCTCGGCGAGGAGAGACCCCTGTTCAGTCAGCGGTGAAAGCCGCCACTATCGAACGATCATCACTTTTCGTTCTGGCCGTGGCACATCTTGTACTTGCGTCCCGAGCCGCACGGGCACTGGGCGTTCTTCGACGTGCCGGGGAAGGTGCGTCCGTCGGCCCACGGGGTCTTGAGCTCCTCGCTCTTGGGACGCTTGCTCACGGGAACCTTGCCTTCGGCGTGGCTGATGGGAGCGGGGCCGGTGATGGCCGACGTGGTCTCGCCGGCTTCGGAGGCCTTCGCCGCCTCAGCGATCGCGGCGGCCTGTTCGGCATCCTCCTGCGATTCCTCGGACTCTTCGGCTTCCTCGGATTCCTCTTCGGCCTCGCCCTGCGCGGCTTCGGCTTCACTCTCGCCGTCCTCATCGGGGCCGGCGGCTTCGGATTCGCTCTGCTCCTGCTGCTCGGCAGCGGCATCGGCGATGATGCCCAGCTCGCTTTCAGCGGCCTCGACCGGCTGATCGGCCTCCTGCGCCTCGGAGCTGGCCACCTGATCGACGTCGATGTGGAAGAGCAGCTGCACGCTCTCCTCCTTGATCGCCTCGACCATGGAGTTGTACATCTGATAGCCCTCGCGCTGGTATTCGACCAGCGGATCACGCTGACCCATGCCGCGCAGACCGATGCCGTCCTTGAGGTAGTCCATCTCGTAGAGATGTTCACGCCACTTGCGATCGAGCACGGCGAGGACGACGCGACGCTCCAGCTGACGCAGTCCGTCGGCGCCGACATGCGCCTCGAAGTCGGCGTAATCCGCGGCGGCCTTCTCCACGATGGCGTCGCGAACGGCCTCCACGGCCTTCTCGCTCTTGTGACCATCCGCGGCGGCCTTGACCTCGTCCATGTCGAAATCAATGGCGAACACGGACTTGAGCGCCTTGCCGAGGCCCTCCCAATCCCAGTCGGCAGGTTTGTCGGAGCCGTTGTTCGCGCCCTTGACGTAGCTTTCGACGGTCTCCTTGATGAAGCGTTCGACATCCTCGTGGATGTCCTCGCCCTTGAGCACGGCCTGACGCTCGGAGTAGATCACGGTACGCTGCTTGTTCATCACATCGTCGTACTTGAGCACGTTCTTACGAATCTCGAAGTTGCGGGATTCGACGGCCTTCTGTGCGGTGCGCACACCCTTCGACACGCTCTTCGACTCGATCGGCTCGCCTTCGGGCATGCCCTTCGCCATGACACGCGCGACAAGCTGCGTGTTGAACAGACGCATCAGATCATCTTCCAGCGACAGGTAGAAGCGGGACTCACCCGGGTCGCCCTGACGGCCGGAACGGCCGCGCAGCTGGTTGTCGATACGACGGGACTCGTGGCGCTCGGTGCCGAGTACATACAGGCCGCCGAGACCGACGACCTCCTCATGCTCGTCCTTGACCTGCTCCTTGATCTCGGCGAGCGCGCCCGGCCAGCGCTTCTCGTACTCGTCCGGCGTGTCCTCGGGCGAATATCCCTCGGACTTGAGCTTGGCATCGGCGAGGAACTCGACGTTGCCGCCGAGCATGATGTCGGTACCACGACCGGCCATGTTGGTGGCGACGGTGACGGCGCCCTTGCGACCGGCGACCGCGACGACCGCGGCCTCCTTCTCATGCTGCTTGGCGTTGAGCACCTGATGGGGGATGTTCGCCACGTCGAGCAGCGAGGAGACGACCTCGGAGGACTCCACGGACGCGGTGCCGAGCAGCACCGGCTGGCCCTTGGCGTGACGCTTGGCGACATCCTTGACGATCGCCGCCAGCTTCTCCTTCTTCGTGCGGAAGATGAGATCGTCCTGATCGATGCGGATCATCGGCTTGTTGGTGGGGATCGGCAGCACGCCCAGCTTGTACGTGCCCATGAACTCGGCGGCCTCGGTCTCGGCCGTACCGGTCATGCCCGCGAGCTTGTCGTACATGCGGAAGTAGTTCTGCAGGGTGATGGTGGCGAAGGTCTGGTTCTCCGCCTTGACCTCGACGCCCTCCTTGGCCTCGATGGCCTGATGCAGACCCTCGTTGTAGCGACGTCCGGGAAGGATTCGACCGGTGTGCTCGTCGACGATGAGCACCTCGCCATGCGTGACGACATAGTCGCGATCGCGCAGGAACAGCTCCTTGGCCTTGATGGCGTTGTTGAGATAGCCGATCAGCGCGGTGTTGCTGGGCTCGTAGAGGTTGTCGATGCCCAGGAAGTCCTCGACCTTGGTGATGCCCGGATCGAGGATGCCGACGACCTTCTTCTTCTCGTCGACGTCGTAGTCCTCGTCGCGGGTGAGCTTGAGCACCAGCTTGGCGAAGGTGCGATACCAGCGGGTGACGTCGCCTTCGGCCGGACCGGAGATGATCAGAGGGGTTCGCGCCTCATCAATGAGGATGGAGTCGACCTCGTCGACGATCGCGTAGTGGTGGCCGCGCTGAACAAGCTCGCTCTTCTCCCAGGCCATGTTGTCGCGCAGATAGTCGAAGCCGAACTCGTTGTTGGTGCCGTAGGTGATGTCGGCATTGTACTGGCGGCGACGTTCCGGCGGCTTCTGGTCGGTGATGATGCAGCCGACGGACATGCCGAGGAAACGATAGATACGGCCCATCAGCTCGCTCTGGTAGCTTGCCAGATAGTCGTTGACCGTGACGACGTGCACGCCCTTGCCCTCAAGCGCGTTGAGATAGCTCGGAAGGGTCGCGACCAGCGTCTTGCCTTCACCGGTCTTCATCTCGGCGATGTTGCCCCAATGCAGGGCGGCGCCGCCCATCAGCTGCACATCGAAGTGACGCTGTCCGAGCGTGCGCTTGGAAACCTCACGCACGGTCGCGAACGCCTCCGGCATGAGCTTATCGAGACTCTCGCCATTGTCGAGCCTCTGCTTGAATTTCGCCGTCTGCCCCTTCAGCTCCTCGTCGGACAGCGCTGAGATTTCATCCTCCAGCGCATTCACGGCCTTCGCCACGCCCTCAAGCTTCTTGATCTGGCGGCCTTCGCCCATTCGAAGGGCCTTGTCGAGGATATCTACCACGTTTCGCTCCTGGTTCGTTCAATAAGAGACGAGCACGGCCCGATCGACTGGGATCGGGCACAAACTTCGTCCATACTACGCGAAAGCGGGGATTTTTGCCCGCAATGTCCACCGGACGCGTCACCGGAGACCGCATTGATCGCACGCCACCACGCCGTGGGGCCATCGATGCCGTCACACAACGCAAACCCGCACGACGTTCGGCCATGCGGGTTTGCGATATGCGGACTCAACGATCCGATCGATCGTCACTTCCTGACGTTTTCCGGTGTGTCGATCTCGAACACGCCGTAGCTCCAGCCATGACGGTGGTAGACGACGGACGGACGACCGGTCTCCTTGTTCACGAAGAGGAAGAAGTCATGACCGATGAGCTCCATCTCATACAGCGCCTCGTCGATCGTCATCGGTTCGGCGATATGGAGCTTGCGGCGAATGACGATGGGCGTGTCGCCCACCTGCACCTCGACGGACTCGCCGGGGCCGAGATCCGATGCCACTGCCGCGGCGGGGCTGTTGTTCGGCTCCTCCTCGGGCTCCTCCTCCTCGGTTTCAGGCTCGACCACGCCCATATCCACGGGAACGGGATTCATATAGCCGCGACGATGATCCTTGCGACGGTCACGGGTGCGACGCAGACGCAGCGTCAGCTTGTCAAGCGCCATGTCAAGCGCGCTGAACTCATCGGCGCTGGATGCCTCGGCACGCACCACGGTCGTGCCTGCGATCACAGTGATCTCCACGCGCTTGGCGGCATCGGCCTGACGTGGATTGCCCTCATGCGACAGCACGATCTGCGCGCGCTGCGCGTCAGGGGCGATAGCGGTCACACGATTCATCTTGCTTTCAACGACGTCACGAAACCTCTGCTTGATCTGCGTGTGGCGTCCGGTAACGACGATCTCCATGTGGACCTCCCTAGACTCAAGCGGCTGAACCGCTATTTGACGGACCGAACGGCGACTTCGCCATCGGTAAGGTACATTGTAGCCGAATTCTTGGTGAACTGTTCCAGACTCGCCCGAAGAATAATTCGATTCCATGGAAATCGCCGCCGTCGAGCCTTCGTGTAGAATGGTGCGTTCGAGACCCCTTGACGACCGCGACCCAAGTTCTGTGCAGGACGCGGGTTGAGGAACTTCCGGGCTCCGTAGAGCACGATGGCGGATAACGTCCGCCCAGGGTGACCTGAGAGACAGCGCAGCAGAAAACAGACCGCCGGTCTAGGCCGGTAAGGGTGAAACGGCGGTGTAAGAGACCACCGGACCGCTGGCAACAGTCGGTCGCATGGCAAGCCTCATCGGGAGCAAGGCCAAGCAGAAGGCGTTTGAGGGCTGCTCGTCCGATGCCTTCGGGTAGGCTGCTGGAGCTTGGCGGCGACGTCAAGTCGAGATGGATGGTCGTCCATGCCACCTCGCGTGGCATGACAGAACCCGGGGTATAAGGGGTCTCGCTTTCTCTGACTACTCATCGTATACTCGCGTTTCAGCGCGTGCCGCCATCGCAGTCCTAGGCGAACAGCTCATGCGCCACGCGACGCAGCACCTCGGGATCGTGCCCTTTTCGTCCGCCGGCGCTCCAGAAGCGGCGCAGTCTTCGCTCCCGATCCATCCCGGCCGTCTTCATGCTCACCGTGCGGCCAAGCTCCCAGGCGTTCTCCTCGAACAATCCAAGCTTCTCGGCCCGGTCTACCTTGGATCGCGCCATCGACTCGCTCACATCCTTGCGCAGGAGCTCGCGATAGGCTCCTCGCGCACCCATCATCCGGGCATGACATGCGCGAAGCACATCCTCGGCGAAGGCGTCATCGTCGATGAGGCGCAGCTCGACAAGTCTGGCCACCACCGCTTCAGCCGTCGACCTCGCATAGCCCTTATCGACGAGTCTAGCGACCATGGCCCGTGAAGGTTTCGCCGCCGCATCCAATATGCGCAGCGCCGCCTCACGGCATGCCTCCTCGTCGCCGGCCTCCACCGTCGATGGCGCCGCATCGTACGATTCACCACGTTCCGCATCGATGCCAGCCGCATGCGATCCCCCATAGGCCACACCACGCACCGACGAACGAGACGAACGCCGCCGACGACGTCCGCCGCCCCATCTCGCCGCGCTTCGCGAGAAGGACGCGTCGTCGTCACTGCCTCCAACACGTGAACCGTCGCGACTGCGGACGGAGCCGAAGACCGCGACTCCCGATGACACGGATTGAGCCGTCGCGTCATTCAGGGCCGACACAGACGGACATGCCTCGTCGTCGCACTCGACACGCCGACCGGACACGATGACGACGCCGGGCGCACGTCCCACCGCGACGGCGGCGGCGCTATGCGGAACAGCGCTTCGAATCGTAGCGCCCAGCGCATCGGCATCTTCAATGCCAGCGCCATCAATGCCATTGTCGGCAATGTGCGGCTTCTGCGGCGATACCGGCTGATGCCGCCGCAGAAAATCCTCGACTTCGATCATGGTCAGCTCTTGGCCGAAGCCGTTTTAGCCGATTTGGCGCTTGGCTGGGCCGGCTGGGACGCCGCCGCGGACTCGGCTCCGGCAATCTCGGCCCCCGACCCGTTCTCATCGGCCGCATTCGCGGGGGAATCCTCGGCCGACGAGCCCTCTGCGAACTGGTCCTCGGGCGGAATGACCCCGAACGCCATCTTCACCTTGCGCTCGATGCCGTCGGTGACATCGGGATGGGCCTTGAGGAACTTGCGCACGTTCTCGCGCCCCTGCCCCAGCTGATCCTCGCCGTAGGTGAACCACGATCCCGACTTCTTGACGACATTGCTCTGCAGCGCCATGTCGAGCACGGATCCCTCACGGGAGATGCCCTCGCCGTACAGCACATCGAATTCGGCGGATTTGAAGGGCGGGGCCATCTTGTTCTTGACAACCTTGACCTTCGTGCGGTTGCCAACCACCTCTTCGCCGTTCTTGATCGCCTGAATGCGTCGGATATCGAGACGCACCGAGGAATAGAACTTGAGCGCCTTGCCGCCGGTGGTCGTCTCGGGGTTGCCGAAGAACACGCCAATCTTCTCTCGCAGCTGATTGATGAATATCGCCGTGGTATTGGCCTGCGCCAGCGCTCCGGTCATCTTGCGCAGCGCCTGACTCATGAGCCTGGCCTGCAGACCGACGTGGCTGTCTCCCATTTCGCCTTCGATCTCCGCCTTCGGCACCAAGGCCGCGACCGAGTCCACGACGATGACGTCCAGGGCACCGGACCTCACCAGCATGTCGGCGATCTCCAGCGCCTGCTCGCCATTATCGGGCTGTGAGACGATCAGCGAATCGGTGTCCACACCGAGCTTCCTCGCATAGACGGGGTCCAGTGCGTGCTCGGCATCGATGAACGCCGCCACGCCTCCGTTGCGCTGCGCATTCGCCACCACATGCAAGGCCAGCGTGGTCTTGCCGGACGACTCGGGGCCATAGATCTCCACGATGCGGCCTCGCGGAAGTCCCCCAATGCCGAGCGCCAAGTCCAGTGCGAGCGAACCCGTGGGAATCACCTCGACATTCTGGACCGGTCGATCACCCAGCCGCATGGCGGAGCCTTTGCCAAAGCTCTTCTCAACCTGCGCCAGAGCGGAATCCAACGCCGCCCTGCGTTTGGGATCGATGTCATGAGTGTTCGCATCAGACGTCTTCTTCGCCGATGCCGACGTTTGCTGTGCCATGTGCTGCTCCTTCTGTCTGTCACCATGTACGGATGGTCATGACCAAGGCTAAGCGTCATGACACCCACGGGCAATGCGCGACGGCCATTGTGGTCGGAACCTCGCAAAACCCGACGAGTCAGAGCCGCCAAAGGCAAGCGCCACAAGGCTTTGCGCACGTTCAAGCCTCGCTATCGCACCCCATGCCGTTCATCGTCAATGTGGATAACCATACCGCAAAGCGCGAACAAATGTTCGACAATACATAGTGCGGAGCGCTCCAAATCAAGCGACACGCCGATGCAGGACCCTACGCCAAACCCACTGAAGGCGGCAACGGCGGCGCATTATGGCCCGATCCCCATCGATCGGCATCCGGCACACCCATCTGATCGCACAACACATTCCACACGACACGCGGTTCGACACCCTCGCCAAGAGCCTCCATCACCGTGCGACCATCCAACGCGACAAGAGCCTGATCATGCGCGAGGCTGCGTCCGTATGGACGCGTGAACACCTCATCCACGAGCTGCCAGAACTCCCGTTCACGCATCCAGAATCCTCCCCAGCGTCCTCGTCTCAACCTTGCTGCATACGGCAACAAAACAGCCACGGCAGACATCCTGCATGCTGAACAATCAACCACCGGGCAACCGGCATCCGCTGACCCACGGCGTCACCACATCCACTGCAGGTCCGCCGCCCATGCAGCACGAAACCTACTCCTCCACGGAATCCAGATAATCGGCCACCATGCGCAGCATCTGCGCCGTGCTCACACCCAACGCCTGCGCGATGGAGCCAAGCAGTTCGGAGCTGGCCTCCTTCTGACCGCGCTCGACCTCGGAGAGATAGCCCAATGACACGCCCGCACGCTCACTGATCTCGCGCAGCGTCTTGCGGTCCCTCGTACGCAGGTCACGCAGCACATGCCCGATGGCCTCACGCAACGAAACCTGCCTGACGGCCTGACCGTCCTCGCCCGAGACACGCGCATCGGAACGAAGACGCGAATCGGAATCCTCCTGACTCCACATACGGTTCAAAGCCGCCTGCCGTTCGTTCTTCGCCTTCTTCGCGGCCTTGGCACGCAGCACCTGCTGCTGTGCGAACATCACCGCCCTACGCTGCGCCGGAGTGAGCTCACGCATGCGCGCCGAAGGCCTCGCCCCGGTGTCCATACCCTGAATGGCCATGTCCTGTTCAATGCGTGCCAGCGTGTCCATGTCAGCCTCCTGAAGTTCCTTGCGCGGGACGCCTATCGCGCCCGTTCACTATACGATTCAACAGTCGGTTCGCGTGTTTATTCCTGAATCTTCCTGCAAAAAAGCTGTGAATTCGCACAGTGTCATCAACACACGTTCAACGACCTGACGGCGTATCCGCTCTCTTGAGCCACGTAGACGCAGCTCGCGCGTCTGCGTGCGCTCCCGTCCATCGGCATTGAGCGGCCCCGGCAGATGGAATCCCACATAGACCAACCCGGCAGGCTTGTCGCCATCCGGACCGGGCCCGGCGACGCCGGTGGTGGACAGACCGATCACGGCATCGTATCTGGGCTGATGATACAGGCGCGCCGCCCCATCGGCCATCTGGCCGGCAACAAGCGGATGCACGGCCCCCTCCGTGTCAAGCAGCCCTCGATCGACACCAAGTATGGATGCCTTGGCTGCGATGTCGTACGTCACGGCCGAACCAAGAAACACCTTCGACGCCCCGGGAATGCGGACGAAGGCATCGGCAAGAAGCCCACCGGTCAGAGATTCAGCGGCGGCAAGGCGAATCCCCCGTCGTTCGAGACGCGCGAGAATGCACGCGGCAAGTCGATCGCAGCGATCCTCGAGAGCCGCCAAATCCGAATCCTCGGCGTATCCGTACTCGGCGTCGCTCGGCGAGCCACCCGACGCAACAGCCGCACCAGGCAGGCAAGCCGCCATCAGCGCGCTTCTCCACCATCTTCAGGCGTAGCAGCCACCGCATCCGCCGCCACCGCATCCGCAACAGAGGCATCCACGACAGCAGCAGACACCGCACCGACCTCGCCGGCACCCGTACTCTCGCCGGAGATCTCCGCGGCTGCGGAAACATCAACGCCAGACGCATCAGCCGCATCACTCACGCCAGCCGCATCAGCCGCACCCTCAGACACAACACTCACGTCAGTCGCAGCATCCGCCTTCGGCGACGTCTCACCATGCGTATGCTTGCCGGCATGCCGCAATGCCCCCTTGGACGCGCCCTTCGCCGAACCGAACACGCCCATGAGATACTCCGCTCCCGAATACAGGCACAGCATCAGCGCGATATAGATCACCAGATAGGTGACGAACAGATAGGCGGTGAGCCAGAGCGGGCTGTCCTCGGTATCCGGGGCGAACTGCCACACGGGAAGCATGAGCATCGACAGACCGATGCACTGGAACAGCGTCTTCATCTTTCCCGGCCACGCGGCCGCGATGACATGTCCACCGGAGTCGATGACGAAGAAGCGCATCACCGTGATGCCGATCTCACGCACCAGAAACAGCAGCGTGACGATCCAGCCGAGCACCGGAGCGCCCAATTCGCCGAAGGCGGCGGCCACCACAAGCGTGGCGCAGGTCAGCAGCTTGTCGGCAATGGGGTCCATGAGCTTGCCGAGTTCGGTGACCTGATCGTATTTGCGCGCCATCCAGCCATCGATCTTGTCCGTGGACGCCGCGACGATGAACAGCACAGCGGCGACCCACCGCATGCCAAGGTTGTTCATGCCCCACGGCCCGGCCGCTATGTAGAGTCCAAGAAAGACCACGACGAGAATGATCCGCGAGTAGGTCACCAGATTCGGCGGCGCATTCCATCCGTCGAACAGCGACTTGCCTGTTGATTCCTTGCTTTCGATCGTATCGTTGTGCATGATCCTCACCATACCCGCACGTTGCTACCTATGCCGGGAGACGACGCTGGAAATCGTCATGGAAACACATGGGAAATCGCTTAGTCCTGCGCCTCACCCTGCGCGCCCGCCCCGGCGCCGCCGTCGACGGCATGGATCGAATCGGACTGTCCGCGAATGAAGGCGAGCACGGCCGGCAGATCCTGCGGCTGCACCAGCACCTGACGCGCCTTGGACCCCTCCGAGGGCCCGACCACTCCGCGTGATTCCAGCAGATCCATGAGACGACCGGCCTTGGCGAATCCGACACGCAGCTTGCGCTGCAGCATCGATGTCGACCCGAACTGCGTGGTGACCACAAGCTCGGCGGCCTGCAGCAGCACATCCATGTCGTCGCCGATCTCCTCATCCGGCTCCGCAGCGGTCTTGTCCGCCTCCTTGGTCATCTGTTCGATGTCCTCGCGATACCGCGGCTTGCGCTGGGTGCGTACGAATTCGACGGCCTTGCGGATCTCGGATTCCGACACCCAGGATCCCTGGACGCGCATCGGTTTGGCAAGCCCCATCGGCAGAAACAGCGCGTCGCCCTGACCGATAAGGGTCTCCGCGCCCACCGTATCGAGAATGACGCGCGAGTCGGTGGCTGACGATGTGGCGAACGCAAGCCGGGAGGGGATGTTCGCCTTGATCAGGCCGGTGACCACGTCGACCGACGGCCGCTGCGTGGCCAGCACCAGATGCACGCCTGCGGCTCGCGCCAGCTGCGTGATGCGCTGGATTGAGCTCTCCACGTCGTTTTTGGCGACCATCATGAGGTCGGCCATCTCGTCGACGACCACGAGGATGTACGGATAGGGTGCGACCTTGCGCTGAGAGCCGGCAGGCGCATGGACCTTGCCTTCGCGCACCGCCTTGTTGAAGTCCTTGATGTGGCGGAATCCGAAGAACTCCAGATCGGAGTATCGCGCGTCCATCTCCTTGACCACCCATTCGAGCGCCTGGGCGGCCTTCTTCGGATCGGTGATGATCGGCGTGAGCAGATGAGGTATGCCCGCATACGCGGACAGCTCGACGCGTTTGGGATCGACCATGATCATCCGCACCTGATCTGGCGTGGCGCGCATGATGATCGAGGTCAGCATCGAATTGATGAAGCTCGACTTTCCGGAGCCTGTGGCGCCTGCGACCAGCAGATGCGGCATCTTGGTCAGATCGGCCGTGACGAAGTGCCCTTCGACGTCCTTGCCGACGCCCGTGAGCATCGGCGTCGGATCATTCATGGCCTTGTCGCTGCGCAGCACATCGCCCAGATGCACGATCTCACGATCCACGTTCGGTATTTCGATGCCGATGGCCGATTTGCCGGGGATCGGCGAGAGGATGCGCACGTCCGAGCTCGCCACCGCGTAGGCGATGTTCTTCTGCAGATTCGTGACCTTCTCCACCTTGACGCCCGGCCCCAGTTCGACCTCGTACTGGGTCACCGAGGGACCTCTGAGGAATCCGATCACTCTGGCATCCACGTTGAACTGCTGGAACGTGGTCGTCAACGCCGCGATGACATGATCGTTGGCCGGGGTGCGTGCGGCATGCGGCTGGCCTTTGACCAGGATGCCGAGATCGGGCAGATGATACACGCTCTGATCGTCGTCTCCGTCACGCGCATCCGCCTGATCGATATCCGACCGGCCGGTGCCCGTCTGACCGACGCCGGCGGTCTGCGGCACCGTTGCAGACGCCGGCGCACCGGCAACGACGGGGAAGGGAACGGAGGATGTGCCATCCGAGGCCACGGCGGCCCACGGATCGGCACCACCGGCGCGCCCGGAACCACCCGACGATGCCGATACAGGCGACACCGGCGATGTCGACCCGGAATCGCCCGGCTGCATACCCGATGAAGCAATGCGCCGCGCGACTTGAGCCCCCTCGGAGGCGACTGCGCCAGCCGCCCGCGCAGCTGCCCCGGAGACCGTGCCGACCGTCGAAGCCGCCATCGGCAGCGTCGCCGACAACGCCGCCGTACGCGCATCAGCCTGCGAAGCACCCGCCGCGATGCCCACCGTGGCTGCCGCCCCGGCCAAATCCGCGGCCGCGCCAGTCGCCGCATAGGTTCCCGCGATCGCCGCCGATGCAACCGAACGCGGCGCGCTCCCCGAGGGACCCGTCAGCGAGGTCTCAGCCGCCTGGCCGTGGCGCGAGGCGGCATGGTCGAACGGGCTGTCGCCGGCGTATTGATCCAGCGTCTCATCGGATTGCGTATGGCGGCGCTTGGAGAACAGTCTCGAGAACAGAGCGAATCGCGAGCGACGTGGCTCTTCCCCGGCATCGCTACCCTGGCCGAGATCGGAGCGCGCACCGCTCTCGTCTGGCGGAACATCGGATCCGTCATGGGCGGGAACGCCGGCTGCGAACGCCAACATATCATCACCGACACGGACCTCGTTCGGGAACTGCTCGTCATCGGCGTCGCCGTCCGACGTACTCCGTCCACCGACACCGAGGCGTTCACGTAGACGCCGCACGTTCTCGGGCAGATCGGTCACATGGGTGCGGGTGATCAGCAGTATCGAGAACAGCGCCGTCACCACGAACACGATGATCGCGAACGTCTTCGACAGTCCCCATGCGAGCGGCGAACCCAGCACGAATCCGAACAGACCGCCGGCGCGCTGAAGCAGCGTGATATCGAAACCGGGGCTGTCGGACGCGATCACCACATCGAGAATGGAACAGACCGACCACAGCAGGATCACCCAGCCGCTCACCACACGTGGATTGTCGGAGCCCTTGCCCGCGTTGCGAATGAGCCGAATCGCCACTATGGTCAGCAGCACCGGAAGAACGACGCTGGTCAGTCCCAGCAGACCCGAGGCGAAGGCGTGCACCAATCGGCCGATGAAACCGTTCACCCGGAACCATTCGGATGCGCAGAACAGCACCGCGAGCAGCAGCATCAGAAAACACATGCCATCACGGCGATACGCCGGATCATATTCGCCCACGCCGCCTATCGATCGCACCGCCGAGCCGAACGCCCGAGGCATCGCAAGCAGCGCGCGCCGCCACCACGGCTCCGACTCGAGAGGCGCGTCGCCGCCGTTCGTCGAGCCGGCGGCGCGCGCACGCGAAGCCGTGTCGGCACCGCGCCGCATGGAGCGGTCGCGCATGTCGTCGTTCTGATTCGATGAAGATGATGTTCGTGTCATAGCGCTTCACGATTCTACCGACCCCCGTGCATCTGCAAGGTAGGGCATGTCAACATGGTCGGGTCGGTGCGGCACGCGGCAAATACGGCTAGTATGGTTCCATGACTCCAGCCGAACGAACCAGCGCGGTCGCATTCGCCCTGAAGAACTGCGCATTGGAAGCATTGACGCCGACGAGCGCGACGCTGCGCGCGCTTGAGGCATACGAACGCGGCGACATGAACGTCGACGAACTGCTCGCAGTCGCCGATCGGGAGGCATCGAAGCTGACCGTAGGCCGTCTTTCCGACGGCAGTCTCGACGATCACGCCGTCGGCCATGCGAGCAGCATTCTTGCGAGAACCGTGCTGCTGATCGAACGCGGGTGGCCGGCGACCGGCGATCTCGCCGAGCTGACGGCCATTCACAACGGTCTGTTCACCGGCGTGTTCCTGGATGCCGGCCGATTGCGCACAGCGAACACGACCCGCGAGGTGACCAGCGAGAAGACGCTTGCCGGCAATCCCGAAACGTTCTTCCCCGCCGCGCTGATCGAAACGGGAGCGTTGAACATCGCCACCGAGCTGGCCGACCTCCGCAATCTCGTCGCTCTGGATAGGGCCGATTTCATTCATGAGCTGGCGCGCATCTACGATGAGCTGGGATATCTGCACCCGTTCCGCGGCGGCAACGCGATGACGCTGCGCATATTCGCGTCGCGTCTGGCGCATGATGCCGGATGGGATCTGGACTGGGGTCCGGTGAGCCGGGACGGCTACAAGGAAGCCAAGCATGCGGCCTATCGCGGCGATATCAGTCTGTTCGCCCGTATGTTCGACGACATCGTCCGCCCCGCCAATCCGACCCGCGTGTTTCTGATCGCCGGCTGGAGCCAGGGGCCGGCACACTGACCGGCGCACGCCGACGGTCGGATCACGCCGACGGTCGGATCACGCCGACGGTCGGATCACGCTACGCCATTTCTGACGCGACATCACCGAGATGATGCTGCGTATAGTCGTCCGCACGCGCATCGATCGGATCATAGTCTCCCGCATCCGCGTGCGCGATGATCGCCATCGCGTTGTCCACGAGTCTCGGATTGAGCGCTTCAAGCCAGTGGATGCGCGGATCCCGACCGAACCACCCCATCTGTTTGCGGGCGAGCCTCTTGGTCCTGCGTGCAACGTCCGCGATCGTGTCATCAAGATCAGCGAGTCCGTCAAGATAGTCGACGACCTGCTGATAGCCGAGCGCACGAGCCGCAGTCGGTCCCAGATGAGGGCGCAGACGGGTCACTTCGTCCACAAACCCGTGCTCGAACATCGATCCGGTACGTTCGTCGATGCGTCTGTCAAGCTCCGCTCGCGGCAGATCCAATCCGATCTGCACCGAGGGAATCACGTATCGGTATCGCGGCAGACTCGCCGAATAGGGCTTTCCGGTCAACGCGATGACCTCCAACGCGCGTATGGTGCGACGAGGGTTGCGCGGGTCCATGCGCGAGGCGGCCTGTGGGTCCTTGTCCTTCAGCTCGTCGAACAGCGCCCCGGCACCCTCCTGCGCCTCGCGCGCCTCAAGACCGGCACGCACCTCGGGATCGGTGCCGGGAAACGAGATGTCGTCGATCGCTGCCCTTGCGTACAGTCCCGAGCCGCCCACCAGTATCGGGCGGATGCCCGCGGCCTGCAGATCGGCTATGGTCTTGCGGGCAAGACGCTGGAACCGCGCGACCGTCATCGTCTCCTCGGGGCCGATGACATCGATGAGGTGGTGCTTTACGGCGAGACGCTCCTCGCTCGTGGCCTTGGCCGTGCCGATGTCCATGCCGCGATACATCTGATACGCATCCGCATTGACGATCTCGGCGCGTTCGCCGCGCTCCCGCAACGCCGTGGCGATGGCGATGCCGAGCCCGGTCTTGCCCGATGCCGTCGGGCCGACGATCGAAACGACCCTTGGGCCGCGCCGACCGTCGCCGGGCAGTTCCGACTGCTCAGTGACGGACATGGGTTCAGTGACGGACATGATAGGTCTGTCCTCGCGCCGGATCGGGATCCGCAATCAGATTGTGCCGCCCCGCATGGGTGACGGTTGCCGTGACGAAATCGCCGACCTGCGGCATCGGTTCGCCCTGTGGCACGCCGATATGCACGAGCGTGCCGGTCCGCTCCCTTCCCGTTACGCGATGCGTCGCGGAATCCTTCTTGCCGGCGGCGCCGGTGATCATCACCTCGACGTCGCGCCCCTCGAATTTGGCGAGCTCCTGCGCGGTGATGCTTTCCTGCAATGCGACGAGCCGGTCGAAGCGATTCTGCACCACGTCCTTCGGCACCTGTTCCATGCTCGCCGCCGGCGTACCCGGCCGCGGTGAATACTCGAAGGTGAACGCCGACGAGAATCTGGCCTCGCGCACCACGCGCATGGTCTCGTCGAAGTCCTCCTCGGTCTCTCCCGGAAAACCGACGATGATGTCGGTGGAGATCTGCGCGTCCGGCATGGCCTGACGAATACGGCCGAGGATGTCCAGGAACCTCGCGGAACGATACGAGCGGCGCATGGCGCGAAGAATCCTATCGGAACCGGACTGCAGCGGGAAGTGCAGCTGATGCATGACGTTGGGCGTCCCGGCCATTGCGGCGATCACATCGTCGGTGAACGCGGCCGGATGCGGCGACGTGAATCGCACCCGTTCCAGCCCTTCGATCTGTCCGCATGCGCGCAGCAGCTTGCTGAACGCGTACCGATCGCCGATGCCATAGCCGAACGAGTTCACATTCTGGCCAAGCAGGGTGACCTCCTTGGCCCCATCGGCCACGCACTGGCGGATTTCGGCGAGAATGTCGCCGGGACGACGGTCATGCTCGCGGCCGCGCGTGGTTGGCACGATGCAGAACGTGCAGGTGTTGTTGCATCCGATCGAAATGGAGACCCAGCTTGAGACCCGTGACGCACGTGCCGCAGGCAGCTGGCTGGGGAAATAGTCGAGACGATCCACCACATCGACCTGCGGCTCGCCGATCATGCGAGCCTGGTCAAGCAGACGCGGCAGCGAACCGATGTTCTTGGTGCCGAAGACGGCGTCGACCCACGGGGCGCGTTCGGCGATCCTGCGTCGGTCGAGCTGCGCCATGCAGCCACCGACCGCGATCTGCAGATTGGGCCGATCCCGCTTGAGCTGGGCCCATAGGCCGATCGTGCCGTACATGCGCTCGGCGGCGTTCTCACGTACCGCGCAGGTGTTCATGACGATCAGATCGACGTCCTTGTCGAGCACCTGCTCCTCGGTCGCCGGCACATACCCTTCCGCTTCGAGAACGCCGGCGATGCGCTCGGAGTCGTGCACGTTCATCTGGCAGCCAAGCGTATGCACGTAGAACACGCCTCTGCCCCGCGATCCCACCGCCGTGGCCCTCGTCGAGGCGCGCTCCGCCTCGGTCATCATCAATTCATCCATAACGAACCATCGTATCGATTGCCCCCGTCAGACGACGTGACATCGGCGGTCGGGACGCGCAGGGCGGTGATGCGCCCGACAGGTCATGCGGCGAATCGCCCGGCTGATCACTCGACGAATCCGGCGTAGGGGATGAGCGCATACAACCGCCATCGTCCGTCATCCCCAGTGCCGGCTTCAAGCCGCCCATGCAGCAATGCGACGATCTGCCGGTGGCATTCCAGTCCCTGACCTCCCTCGCCTCCACGTGACGATCTCAAGGCCACTTGATTGGAGGATTCGATCTGCATGCCCTCGGCTGCGAATCGGATCCACACACGATATGCACGCCGGCCTTTCTCGGCGTGCCGAGCCACGTTCGAGAACGTCTCCAGCAGCAGATCCTTCATTTCGGCTGCACTGTTCTCATCGCATGGCTGAGCGACGTCAACGCCGTCGGCGACCTCGACGAGAACGTCCCCACCGAATCCCTGTCCGAGCAACCGCTCCTGCTGACTCGAAGCACTCTGTTCCACGGCACTGCTGACGATGGCGATCGTGCAATCCGCAGTGCAATCAACATCATCATATGCATCATCAACAGCACTATCGGACGCACTATCGGACGCACTATCGGACGCGCCAGCCAGCGTCATTTCGCCATTGGGCAGTATTGCAGCGATCACGGCACGCACACCACGCAGCGCCTCAAGAACCTGATCGTCCAGCTGTGCGAACAGCCTGCGATCCTTCTCGCTTCTGGACTCGTCGATGCACGCGCCCTCACACACCATCGCCACATAGGACAATCGTCCGGCGACGGTATCATGAACGTCACGGGATAGCTCAAGACTGCGCCGCCGACTGACAGCCAGCTCCCGCTCCCGTTCGATTGCGCGCTCGGCAACGGCCGCGCGCCTCGCCTCATCTTTCCATAGCATCGCCCGACCGACCACGGCGGCCATCAGCATCATGGCCGTGGCGTTCATCATCCTCATGGCACCGACCTGTGGCCGCCCGGTCCATGCGCCATCGAACAGAGGCGACAACGACAGACATGCGATCAGGCTTGAACCAACCGTATATGACAGGATCGTTCGGCGCGAACACCGATACGCCACGATCGCCAGCATCATCATCTGGGCGATGATCAGAAGCGCATCAGGGGAATCAGGCATGAACGTGCAGGCCGCGAAGATCACCGTCATCGGCGCAGCGCAGACCTTGGGCCATCTGACCAGCAGCAGGAGTGCAGGCAGCTCGGATAGCATAAGCCAGAACATCGGGTCGTCAGGCTGATAGGCGATCGGCGTCTCGACCGCGATCAGCGCGGCACAGGAAACGCATAGGCACCATTGCACCGATCGCCGATGCGCGCCTGCCGTTCGCACCATCGACCGCAGCAGCGTCACATGACCATCATTTACAGCAGATCGCGCATCTGATGCCATAGGATTGCCGCCTGCCCGAGATTGTCCGCATGCAGTTTGGCCTTGGCACGGATGGCCTGCGTGCGCACCGTCGTCGGTGCCACTTCGAGCTCCAGGGCGATCTGTTTGAGCGTCTTCCCCTCAATCAGCCTATCCATGACTCGAGCCTCGCATCTGGTCAGCGGTCCATGCCACTCGCCGTGGGAGAACGTCAGCCGCCGATAGGCGTTATGCGCGTCTTCGAACGGAGCACCGGCCCTCGGCGTATAGATCTCACCGTCGAGAACCGTGCGAATCGCCTCGCACAACGTGGAAATGGGAGCCTTGTCGACGATTCCCTGAGCACCCGTGGCGGCGGCGAAATACGCGAATGAGTCCGCATTCAACGCGGTCATGAGCAGGATCGGCATGACGCCGATCTGCGAACGAATTTCCCGGCATGCGCGGATCCCCGATTCGCTCTTGGATAGCTGAATGTCGGCAAGGAGCAGATCCGGCCTAGTCACCGGATCGAGACATCGACTGACGGCATCCTTGGAATCGGTCGTAGCCCATGACACGCGACATCGATCAATCCCCTTCGTCACTATGGAGGGCAACGCTGCAATGACCAGCGCATCGTTGTCCAATACGGCGAGATTCACCACATCTCTCATCACTTCCCCTCCTACTCCATCGTATTTGGTGTACACCACAAGTATACGCTCAGTTCATGATGGATTCGCGGGGCGTCGTGGGACGTCGGAACGAGGTGCTTCATTTGAAAGTGAGTTCGAAATGCGAGGTTGGCTTGTGGGACGCGGTAGAATGATCACACACACGCAGGCGCATGGCCCGCAGAACACGAACACGGGGAGCGAACGTGATCCTTGAACGACACAGCCGCCTGAGCAGCAACGAGATCAAAACCCGCCTCAAAAGCATCGACCTGGGCGACGGCCGCTTCCCCACCGAGCAGATCGGCGAGTTCATCGACCTCATGCAGGTCTACGAGGGCGCGATGTACGAGATCAGCACCAAACTCGAGATCCTCGACGACGAATTCCAGGTCAGGTTCAGCCACGACCCCATCCACCACATGGAACGACGCCTCAAATCCGTCAACTCCATCCTCGGCAAGCTCGAACGCAAAGGACTCCCCCTCACCATCGCCTCGATCCGCGACAACCTCTTCGACGTCGCCGGCATCCGCGTCATCTGCAACTACCGCGACGACGTGTACGCCGTGTCGAACTACCTGTCGGCCCAATCCGACATCCAGGTCCTGCGCGTCAAGGACTACATCAAGAACCCCAAACAGAACGGATACCGCTCGCTCCACGTGATCTACGCCGTGCCGGTGTTCCTCTCCTCAGGCGCCCACCACACGCCAGTCGAGGTCCAGTTCCGCACCATCGCCATGGACTACTGGGCAAGCCTCGAACACGCCCTGCGATACAAGACCGACCTGCCCGACACCCGCCTCGCCGAACACTCCCAGACCCTCCTCGACTGCGCCAGATCACTCCAGAACATCGAAGTCCAAATGCAGAACATCCACCGCGACATCAACGGCGCACCACGCGCCGAAGAGACGCCGAAGGCCGGCTGACGGGCATCTGCGCAAGCAGCGTGCCGATGAAGATGAGCGCGCATCCCAGATACGCCCTGCCGGTCATGCGCTCCGACAGCAGCACCGCGCCGCCGATCGCGGAGAACAGTGATTCGAGCGAGAGAATCAGCGAGGCGCGAGTGGGCGGAACCCACTGCTGTCCGATGATCTGCAGCGTGTAGGCGATGCCGACCGAGCCGATGCCGGCATAGACGACTGCCGGCCATGCGAGCAGCATGCCGGACCAATTCACGGACCCTTCCAGCAATGTGGCGATCCAACTGAATGCGGCTGTGCCGGCGAACTGCATGAATGACAATCTCAATGGATTCATGCGCTTGGAGCATGCATCCACAACGAGAATATGAACGGCGAACAGTACCGATGAGCACAGGAGCAGCACGTCGCCTATCGTGATCGATCCGAATCCATTGGTGACGCAGAGCAGATAGAATCCGACGATGGCGATGGCGACGCTGACGATTGTCGTGATGCCGATGGTGCGTCGCAGGACCATCCACGACAGAATCGGCACGAGCACGATGTACAGGGCGGTGATGAAGCCGGCTCGTCCGGCGGATGCATCGTTCATGATGCCGTACTGCTGCAATGTGCTTGCCGAGAACAACGCCAGTGCGCATGCGATGCCGCCGATGGCCGTAGACCACTGACCCGCGATCCTCGATGGAAGTATGCGACGCGTGCGCGACAGAGACGATCGAGCGGCCAGCGGTGCGGTCACTGGACTGCACGACTGGCCGCTCGACGGTTCGTAGCTCCGATCATCATTCATGCGACGACTGCCACGCGCTGCTGCTCGCCGTGTCCGGACGCGATCAACGAGCAGCAGTGGCACAAGCGAGAACGCCCCCAGCGTGAATCGCACGGCGTTGAAGAACAGGGGCGTCATCGATGCCATGCCCTGCACTTGGGAGACAAATGCGAATCCCCAGATCATCGCGGTAAGCGTGAGGCATGCCATGCCGATCGATTCGTTGTTGCTCATGGCGTACCAGCGTAGCATCCGACCGGCATCCGGAGTCGCTCGCGATCAGAACGCCTGCCGCTACAGATGCATCGAGTCAGGTTTAGACGCAAGAGCGGCGTGAAGAGACCAGACAGCCGTCTCCACACCGCTCAATCGATGTCACTCACCGTGAATCGTTCAATGTCTGTCAGTCCCGATCGCCGAACAACTGCAGCAGGTACAGGAACATATTGACGAAGTCGAGGTAGAGATTCAGAGCGCAGATAATGGAGATCTTCTTGATCATCTCCGGACCCTGAGCCTCGTACGTGGCGAACAGCCGTTTCGTCATCTGCGCGTCATACATGGTCATGCCGGCGAACAGCACCAATCCGACCGCGCAGATCACCCGCATCATGCCCGTGCTTCCGGGCAGGAACGAGATCACGATCTGCGAGATGATCAGAACGATCAGCCCGACCATGAACACCGGACCGAACTTGAGCATGTCGAACTTGGTGGTGAGGGCCAGCATGGTGAGGATCAGGAAGAACGCCGCGCACAGCCCGAGCGCGATCCCGATGGTTCCCAGCTCGTAGTAGGCGAAGATGTAGCTGAGCGTGAAGCCCATGAGCGCCGCGTAGATATAGAACATGGCGCGCGCGGTGCCGGCCTTGATCGACATGATGCGCGCGCTCAGATACACCGCCAGACCGATCTGGACGATCGCAAGCAGCATCACGCCGATGAAGCCGGTGGATTCGATGAAGCGTATGTACATGCCACTGGTCTGCGCGATCAACGCGACGACGGCGGTGATGATCAGTCCTACGGTCATCTCGCCATAGGCGCGTGCGATGGAGGTGCGTTCCGCCTGACGAATCTGTTCATATGAGTATGCCGTCTGCGCGTTCATCGCCGCCGTACCGTTCGGCGCATAAGCGAACTGGGACTGGCCATAGGCGTTCTGATACTGGGGTTGAGCGTACTGGGGCTGCGCATACTGCCCCTGTGGTGTAGCCCCATATGGCGACGAACCATACGATGCGCCCTGATTTCCATAGGCGTACTGCTGACGGGGATCTGCGGGCTGCTGATTACCCGGATAGCCACCCTGCGGCTGGTTTCCGTATGTCATGTGATTGCTCCTTCTGTAGCAAAGCCCATCATACGGGGCATTGCTGAATGTTGCATGAACATTCAGCCCTGGGAATGCGCCACGTCACTGCACCGTCCATCGATCTGACGATCGTGCGTCCGTCGCATCCATTCCGTGGGCGGGATGACCATGCATCACCATCCCGTCCACGCAACTCCATCACATCCACGTATCCGGCTCATCCAGCTCACCGGTCTCACCCGGCTACCCTAGCTCTTCTCTCCTTCGACCGGCGCGAATAACGCCTCCTGCCGTCTCCAGCACATATCCATGACTGACTATTGCAGATCGAATGTGTGCTTCACCTTGGCGGAGTCATCAAGGGAGAACAGGTCGGTGACCTCCACGGTGATCGGTGAATCGTCCTGCAGCACATACCCTTCCGTGACCGTGCCCTTGGCTTTCGGCTGCAATGCGGTCATGGACGAGCTGGCGTCATAGCCTTGCGGATTGTCGATGTACATCGCCAGTTCCAGGGAGCGTCCGTTCTGAAACACCTTGGCATCGGCAAGTGCTATGAAGGAGCCATTCTTCTCCGTCTGGTTCACCCACTCATAGGTGACCAGGACCGTAGGCTTGCCATTGTAGTCATTGCCGCTCTTGACCGCCGAGACAATGGTGACATGCATGTCCCTCAGGTCACCCTCCTTGTCCTGATCCCCTTTCGCAGCAGCTGGCTCATCTGCATCATTGTCGGAGTTCTCCCCCTTCGTCTTGGAATCGTCCCCGCCGGGTTCCTTCTGCTGAGTCGACTGGGGTGCCTTCTCGGAGAACGCATCGTCAATGGCCTTGCTTGCGGCGGCTTGCATCGCAAGCGTGATGACGATGGATGCCACCGAGATCGCGATCGCGATGATGGCGACGGCCTTGCCTGTTCGTTTTCCGCGCATGACCCCGACCAGCCCTATGATGCCCAGAACGGCACCGATCAAGCCGAACACGGCCGCGATGTTGTTGATGATGGGAATGAAGCTCAATGCCAGTCCCACCACGCCAAACACCAGACCGACGATGCCGCACACGCTCATATGTCCCTTCGCTTCGGCCGGCTGAGCAGCGGTCCCCGATTGGTCCGCGCCACTGTGCGCGATCTGGCCTGAGGCGTTGCGCTCATCAGAATCGTTGACTGACATGATTCCTTCTTTCCTCTGATTGTCCGTCATCAAGCAGGCTATCGTGAATCACGTCGCTGCGGTATTGTTCGGAAGGACATTCCCATATGCCCGTTCGGACATATCCGATCTGTTCGTCCGGACAATACCGAGCCCGACTGGAATCGACTACAGTGGGACTATGGCCAGTGACATTTCCAAGGCCCATCCGCCGGGCGAACAACATGGCGAATCGGAGAGAACCATACGTGATCGCTCCGATGTCCTCGTCGTGCCGGCTCGAACGGGGTACACGATCATCATGATTCCGTGCACCATCTTTTTCTGCCTTCTGCAGGTGTCATTTGCCGTGGATCGTCCCGGTATCAGCGAATCCCTGCACACATGGTTCTTGATCTCGGCACTATTGGCACTCATACTGCCCTGGGCTCTGGCATATCGGCAGAACTATCCCGAGGCCGTTTTCGGCATCGCGCTGATTTCCACGCTGCTATGTCCTTATGAACCGCTGTTTCTGTTGATTGCACTCTCCTCACTCGTGGCCCGTCGCATGCCCTCACGCTGGCTGACGACGTGCATCATATTTGCTCTCGCTGTATGCTGCTGGTCTCAGGTGCGCGATGCTCTTCAGCCTTATGGCGCATCCGTCTGGCACAGCGTCTTCTCCCCCGACACGCATGGCGATATACCCATCGCCTATTCCGATAGGGCGAGGACCGTCATCATCGCATTGTCGGCATCCGCAGGCCTCGCCGTTTTCGTGGTATCCATGCTGATCGGCCTTCATCTGCGGTCCAAGGCACAGGTCCAGCTCTCCGATGCCAAAGCACGCGCCGCCGCCCAGCGATCTCAAATCCTGCAAAACGATCTGGACGGGCAACGACTGGCTGACGCAATCGCCGCCGAAGCGCATGACACGCTCGCACATACGCTGTCGCTGATCGCGTTGCATGCCGGCACGCAGCAGATCGAAACCCTACGATTGCGCCGACTGATGTCGCAGAACGATCAGAAGGATGGTGACGATAATCCAGATGCGCAATCGGCGAATACTCTCATCGAGAGCATTGAAACCAGAAATCAGGACATCAGACAGCAGGCGGCCAAGGCGATGCGGGAAGCGCATGCCATTATCGATATGCTCAAGCATCCCGGTAAGGCCGTTTTCCACCTTACCGATACCGGAGACAACTCCCTGACGCGTGATTCGATCGATCAGCTGCTGGCTGATGCAAGAAACGCCGGCGCATCATTGAACACCTGGATTGACGTTCGAGATCTGGATCAGATATCCCCGGCCGCCGGAGCACTGGCGTATCGGGTCATTCGCGAAGGACTCACCAATGCGAGAAGGCATGCCAACGAGCACGCCTGTTCTCTGGATCTCAAAGCAAGCCCTCAGGACGGCATACATATTCATATCACCAATCCCACAACGGTTGGGCATGCGCATGAAAACGGCATCGAAGAGATGGCGACAGACCCGCATGCACGCACGTCTGCAGGAGGCAACGGCCTAACATCCATGCGCGAGCGAGTGGAATCCTTTGGAGGAAGCTGCGAATACGGCACCGACGAGCAACGTCTCTTTCATCTTGTAGTCGATATTCCGGTACGATAGATACTGTGAATACTACAGATGAATCGAGTGCAGCCGATGCAGACATCGACGTCTGCATCGTCGACGATGACCCGATGGTGTGTCAGATGCTGAGCATGATCATTGGAGAGGCATCCTACAATCACATTAGGGTGGTTGGCACTGCGAACAATGGTTCAGAAGCAATAGAACGCATCAAAGCAACAACGCCGGATATCGTGCTGATGGATATCGCCATGCCGATCATGGACGGCATCGACGCGACACGGATCATACGAGCATTACCGAATCCTCCCCATGTCCTGATGCTGACGTCATTGAATCCATCGAACACGATCGAAAGAGCTGTTGAAGCTGGAGCGGAAGGATTCATATCGAAAACCGAAGATCCTCGTAAGATCGTCATGAACATACGTCAGGCGTATGAAGGTAAGGTGCAATTCAACACGGAAAGCCAACAGCACCTCGTTGCGGCGATACGAGGTAACCGTCTGACAGAGCGTCGTGAACAGGCACGTACCCTTCTGGAGTCATTGCCGGAACGTGAACGAACCGCAGTGTTATTAAGTGCCGAAGGTATGACGAATCAGGAAATCGCACAGCATATGTTCATATCTGAAAGAACCGTGAAGTCACACCTGATGTCGGCAGCCAGAAGACTGTCCATGGACCGGGTCGGTCTGGCACGACTGGTGGAGCGATCAGACTGGAAACAATGATGCCATACCATTGCGTCAGTTCACACTGACATCAATATCGACGTGCAGTATGCCAAAGGCAGCGGAAGATGTGGATTTGAAATATCAGATATGAGAGAAGTTCCGAGATAAGCCTACGGTCGATGAATCAACGAAATATGCGGATATGAAAAAGCCCCCGGCGTGTGCTGGGGGCTTTTGTAAGTGTTGTTGCGGCGGTGTGCTACTCTCCCACATTCTCTCGAATGCAGTACCATCGCCGTGCCAG
>NZ_RQSP01000007.1:84803-89584 GCF_009078285.1 Bifidobacterium jacchi | reverse complement strand
CCCTCACAGCCAACCCACTCCCCCACACCTCCACCCCAACCCATCGCCATGTAACCGCCATGTTGCCGTCGAGACATAGGCGAAACACATGGGCAACTCAGTCGAACACACGAGTTTGCCATAGTGGGCGATGTCCAAGTTCAGAGCAGATCCGGGCGAGACCCCGCCCTCACGGGCCGCATGCAGAGCATTGCGGCGCGTGAGACCGGCGGGGCCTCGCCCGAATCATATGGGAGAGGGGGAGCATATGGCCGCCACATCGCGCACAGTCCACTCGGTTGCCGGAAAGCGCATAGTGCGCACCGCGACCGCAGCCGTCGCCGCAGTTGCCGCGCTGATATCGATGAGCGGGTGCGGCTGGGGGCGTACCGTTGCGGAAAAGAACGCGGCATCCGCCAACGCGACGGCCGCCGCCTCCACCTCCGGCAGCTGCGTGGACGCCTCGGGCGACACCATCAAAATCGGCTTCGTCAACTCGCTGAGCGGCACCATGGCCATCTCCGAAACCACGGTCAACCACTCACTGCACATGGCCGCCGACGAAATCAACGCGGTCGGCGGCGTGCTCGGCAAGAAACTCGAGGTGGTCGAACAGGACGGCAAGTCGGAGCCGGCAGTATTCGCCGAAAAGGCGCGCAGCCTCATCGAAAAGGACTGCGTCGCCGCCGTGTTCGGCGGATGGACCAGCTCCTCGCGCAAGGCCATGCTCCCCGTGTTCGAGGCCGACAATGCGCTGCTGTTCTACCCGCTGCAATACGAGGGCATGGAAGCCAGCCCCAACATCTTCTACACCGGCGCCGCGCCCAACCAGCAGATCGTGCCAGCGCTCGACTATCTCAAGGAGCAGGGCCACAAGAAGCTGTTCCTCGTCGGCTCCGACTACGTGTTCCCCCAGACCGCCAACCGCGTGGTCAAGGCGTACGCCGAAGGCAACGGCATGGAGGTCGTCGGCGAGGAATACACGCCGATGGGCTCCACCGACTTCACCACGATCGTCAACAAGCTGAAATTCTCCGGCGCGGACGCGGTCGTCAACACCCTCAACGGCGACTCCAACGTCGCGTTCTTCAAGGAATACAAGGCATCCGGGCTCAAAGCCGACAGCGTGCCCGTGATCTCCATGTCGATCGCCGAAGAGGAGGTCTCCGCGATCGGCGTCGACAACGTGCGCGGCCAGCTCACCGCATGGAACTACTACCAGACGCTCGACAGCGCGGAAAACCAGAAGTTCGTCAAGGACTTCAAGC
Organism: Bifidobacterium jacchi; assembly: GCF_009078285.1. Lineage (GTDB taxonomy): Bacteria > Actinomycetota > Actinomycetes > Actinomycetales > Bifidobacteriaceae > Bifidobacterium > Bifidobacterium jacchi. Next base: position 88,337 of record NZ_RQSP01000007.1, on the reverse strand, counting down.
AGCGCTACGGGCAGGACAAGCCCACATCCGACCCGATGGAATCCGCATACACGTCGCTCTACCTGTGGAAGGGCATGGTCGAGAAGGCGCAGTCGTTCGACGTGGACAAGGTCAAGGCCGCAGCCGACGGCGTCACCTTCGACGCGCCGGAAGGCAAGGTCACCGTCGACGGCGAGAACCATCACATCTACAAGACCTCGTACATCGGCAGAATCGGCGACGACAAGCTCATCCACACGGTATGGCAGTCCGACGGGCCGATCAAACCGGACCCGTATCTCAAGACCTACGACTGGGCGGCGGCGCTCAGCGCAGGCACGGGTGCCGATTCGGCAGGCACAGCCGATACAGCCGGCACAGCCGATTCGACCGGCGAATAAACCACGGCAACAGGAATCACGAGAGGAAGGTTATCGACCATGGGAATGTTCTTTCCGCAGATCGTAGCGGGATTGTCCAACGGATCGATCCTGCTGTTGGCGGCCCTCGGACTGTCGCTGACATTCGGCCAGATGGGCGTGATCAACAACGCCCACGGCGAGTTCATGATGGCCGGCGCATACACCGCATACGTGATGAGCTCGATCATCGGCTCCAAAACCGTGGCGCTCGCCGTCGCACTGGTGGTCGGCTTCGTCGTCGCCGGGCTGCTTGGCCTGCTGCTTGACGTCGCCCTGCTGGAGCGTATGCGGCTGCGGCCGCTCGACACGCTGCTGGTCACGTTCGGCGTGTCCCTGGTGCTTCAGCAGCTTGCGCGAGACATCTTCGGCTCCACGCCGGTCTATGCGGCGGCCCCCGAGGCGCTCACCAATCCGGTGACGGTGTTCGGCTACAGTTTCTCCGCCGCGCGTCTGTTCATCTTCATTCTCGCGATCGTATGCGTGGCGGCGCTGTACGCGGTGCTCAGGTTCACGCCGCTCGGCCGGCAGATCCGCGCCACCGGCCAGAATCGCGATCTTGCCGAAGTATCCGGCATCTCCACGAAGAAGGTCGATCACGTCACGTTCTTCCTTGGATCCGGCATCGCCGGCGTGGCTGGCGTCGCATTGAGTCTGCTCAATTCGATCAGCTTCAACTTCGGCACCACGTTCATCGTGCAGGCGTTTCTCGTCGTGGTCGCCGGCGGCGTCGGCCAGCTCAAGGGCGCGGTCATCGCATCGTTCGCGCTGGGCCTGTGCCAGTCGTTCATCGAATTGCCGACATCCGCATCGATCGGCCAGGTTGCGGTGTTCCTGATCGTCGTTCTGTTCCTCCAGCTGCGCCCGCAGGGTCTGGTCGCGGTGCGGTCGAGGAACCTGGCATAGTCGGTCGGCAACGGAAAGGGAAGTGATTGACATGAATCTGACTGCTGTTTCCGGCTTCTACGCCAAGTACAAGGTCTGGGTGGGCGTCGTCGTCGCGCTCGCGCTGATCTTCCTCGCTCCGGCGGTGATGAGCGCATACAATATCGGACTGCTGTCCAAGTACCTGTGCTACACGATGGTGGCCGTGGGCATCGGTCTCGCCTGGGGGCAGGGCGGCATGCTCACCCTCGGCCAAGGCATGTTCTTCGGCCTCGGCGCCTATGTGATGGCCATCCACATGAAACTCGCTGACATCGCCCCCGGCACGGTTCCCGACTTCATGGCCCAGTACGGCATCGACAAGGTGCCCGGATTCTGGGAGGTGTTCCGCAATCCGGTCGTGGCGGTGATCGGCGTGATGGCGGTGCCAGGCATCGTCGCCGTCATCCTCGGCCTGCTGGTATTCGGACGAGGCGTGCGCGGCGCATACTTCGCAATCCTCTCCCAGGCCCTCGTCGCCGCATTCGCCGTGCTCCTCATCGGACAATCCAAAACGACCGGCGGCACCAACGGCCTAAGCGACTTCAAAGGATTCTTCGGCTACGATCTGACCGACCCCGCCAACAAGGAGATGATCTACTACATCTGCGCGATCCTCGTACTCGCCATGGTGCTCATCACCTACTGGATCCGCCACTCGTTCATGGGCGAGCTCATCATCGGCGTGCGCGACCAGGAGAACCGCATGAAGTTCCTCGGCTACAATCCCGCATCCATCAAAGTCTTCGCCTTCGCCATGGCCGCCATGTTCGCCGGCATCGGCGGAGCGATGTTCGTGCCCGTCGTCGGCATCATCTCACCATCCGACATCGGCGTCACCCCGTCGATCGTCATGCTCGCCGGCGTCGTGATCGGCGGCCGCACCACGCTGCTCGGCCCCGTGATCGGCACCCTGCTCGTCCGATTCGCCGAAACCCAGCTATCCGAGGCATACCCATCCGCATGGACCTATCTCGAAGGACTCATGTTCATCCTCGTCATCGCCTTCGCCCCCCGCGGACTCGGACAGCTCAAGGATCTATGGCCGTGGATCGCAGACAAAATCGGACTGAACAGAGCAGCAACGACAGCAGGTGCCGTATCAGCGGATGCCGTATCGGGCACCTCAGCCGCATCGACCATCACAACCAAGGCGGTGAACGCATGAGCATCGACAACACCAGCAAAACCGGGCACGTCACCACCGACACCAAACCGGAGGTCTCCCCCCAGGAACTCGAACAACTGCGCGCCGAAATGCAGCGCATGCGCGACGAAGCCAAACGCATGCGCGACGACGCCGCAGCCATGAAAGCCGAAATCGCCGAAGAACGCGACCGACTCAAAGAACAGCTCGCCGTCCTCGACGACCGCGGCGGCAAATGGTCCGACTATCTGGAAATCCAAGGCCTCCACGTCGAATTCGACGGATTCGTCGCCGTCAACAACCTCGACCTGACCGTCACCCACGGCGATCTGCGATTCCTCATCGGCCCCAACGGAGCCGGCAAAACCACCATCATCGACGCCATCACCGGACTCGTCCCCGCCGCCGGCTCCGCCATGTTCCGCGGCGAACAGCTCATCGGCCGCAAACCCAACGACATCGTCCGCCTCGGCGTCGGCCGCACCTTCCAAACCGCCTCCGTCGTCGAAGAACTCAGCGTCCTCGAAAACCTCCAAATCGCCGAAGGATTCCGCAAAACCACGCGCGACCTCTTCCGCCGCCCCGGCCCTCCCTCCCAAAACGTCCAATACATGATGGACGTCTGCAACCTCACCCAGGATGCCTACAAGCTGGCCGGCACCCTCCCCCACGGCAAAAAGCAATGGCTCGAAATCGGCATGCTCCTCGTCCAGGACGCCCACCTTCTCCTCCTCGACGAACCCGTCGCCGGCATGACCCCCGCCGAACGCGAAGCCACCGGCCAACTCCTCAAACGCTGCAGCCGCAACCGCACCGTCATCATCGTCGAACACGACATGGATTTCATGCGTCGCTTCGCCGACTCCGTCACCGTCCTCAACCAAGGTGAAATACTCGCGCAAGGCTCGGTGGAAGAGATACAGGGTAATGACGAAGTCGTCCGCATCTACCTTGGTGGAGGCGAATGATGGAGCGCCTCCTGCGTTGTGGAAAAACTCGACGTACCTTTCGTACGCCTTCGTTTTCCACGCCTTGGAGTCGCACGCATCATTCGCCTCCACGTGG
>NZ_RQSP01000007.1:84617-84733 GCF_009078285.1 Bifidobacterium jacchi | reverse complement strand
CGCATCATTCGCCTCCAGGTGGAGGCGGGGAGTGAGATGGAGCGTCCGCTGCGTTGCTCAAGACTCGACGTACCTTTCGTACGCCTTCGTTTTCCACGCCTTGGAGTCGCACGCAT
>NZ_RQSP01000007.1:64934-84512 GCF_009078285.1 Bifidobacterium jacchi | reverse complement strand
TCATTCGCCTCCACGTGGAGGCTGGTGGGGAGCGCCTCCTGCGTTGTGGAAGACTCGACGTACCTTTCGTACGCCTTCTTTTTCCACGCCTTGGAGTCGCACGCATCATTCGCCTCCATGTGGAGGCTGGTGGGGAGCGCCTCCTGCGTTGTGGAAAACTCGACGTACCTTTCGTACGCCTTCGTCTTGTGAGCCTTGCGGCCGCACGCATCATTCGCCTCCAGGTGGAGGCGGGGAGTGAGATGGAGCGTCCGCTGCGTTGCTCAAGACTCGACGTCCGCTGCGCGCGGCTAGCAGATACACGAGTAAGGAACGATCATGACAATGCTTGAAGTGAAGAATCTCAATACCGGATACGGCAAAGTGACCGTCATCAACGACATCTCATTCGACGTGGACGCCGGCCAATGGATCAGCATCGTCGGCAACAACGGCGCCGGCAAGACCACACTGCTCAAGGCGATCCTCGGACTGCTGCCCGCCACCGCCGGCACGATCACCTTCGACGGAACCGACATCACCAAAGCCGCGCCAAACCGACGAATCCGCGCCGGCATGGCATTCGTGCCCCAAGGCCAGCAGTCATTCGGCCAGATGACCGTCGAAGAAAACCTGCACGTAGTCGCCGACCAGTACGGCTCCGAAGCGCAATCCCGCTACGACGACGCCGTCGCCGCATTCCCCGTACTCAAGGAATTCGCCACGCGGCGCGCAGGACTGCTCTCCGGCGGCCAGCGCCAGCAGCTGTCGATCGCACGCGCGTTGATCACCCGCCCCAAACTCATGATCCTCGACGAACCCACCGAAGGCATCCAGCCGAACATCGTCGCCGACATCCAACGCTCCATCCGGCAGATGAGTGAAGAGCGCGGCATCGGCGTGATCCTCGTCGAACAGAAGGTCCAATTCGCCGTGGAACGCGCCGACCTATACTACGTGCTCGCATCAGGACGATTCATCGCAGCCGGCGAAGGCGGACCGGGCGCCGTCGCCGAAGCCAAGGAATCCATGCGCGTGTGACGCACGCCGCCGCGGTGTTGCGCTGCGCACGCCGCCGCGGCGTTGCATTGCGCGGCGCTGCACGCGATACGTGGCATTGCGATACGCGACGCTGCATGACGCGACGCGCGCCGCGCCAGGAAACGTGGCGTTGTCATGACCGCCATACAATAGCGCCGATTGCAATCGGCAAGGCCGGCATGGCCGGCAACGAGCGGGATGGGGGCCTGATGAGACTTACTCCACGGGAGACCGACAAACTCATGCTGTACTTGGCGGGACAGCTCGCCAAGGATCGCAAATCGCGCGGCGTGAAGCTCAATTACGTCGAGGCGATCGCACTGATCACCTCCGAATGCGTGGAACGCGCGCGCGAAGGCGCGACCGTCGCCGAACTCATGGCATACGGGCGCACGCTGCTCAAACCGGACGACGTGATGGACGGCGTCGCCGAAATGCTCGAAGTCGTCGAAGTCGAAGCCACGTTCCCCGACGGCACCAAACTCGTGTCGATCCACAATCCGATCGAAACCACGGAAAAGCTCGTGCCGGGCGAATACCTGCCTGCAGACGGCGATCTGACGATCAACGAAGGCACCGACGCCATCGAACTCGACGTCGTCAACACAGCAGACCGCCCGATCCAGATCGGCTCCCACTTCCATTTCTTTGAAGTCAACAAATACCTCAAATTCGACCGCAAAGCCGCATACGGCAAGCGCCTCGACATCGCAGCCGGCACCGCAGTGCGATTCGAGCCGGGCGAAGCGCATCGCGTGCGGCTCATCGACATCGGCGGCACGCGCGAAATCCACGGATTCAGCCAACTGGTCGAAGGTCGGCTCGACGATCCACAGGTACGCGAAGCCGCGTTCACCAAGGCACACGAACAGGGATTCCTGGGAATCTGAAAACGGCACGACGATAGGAACGGCATCATGAGCAAGACCATTACACGCAGAGACTATGCGGGCATGTTCGGGCCGACCACCGGCGATCGCGTCCGGCTCGGCGACACGAACCTCATCATCGAAGTCGAAAAGGACTACACGCACTACGGCGACGAGCTCAAGTTCGGCGGCGGCAAATCATTCCGCAACGGCATGGGCCAAAGCTCCGTGCAGCTCGACGCCGAATCGCCGGACACCGTCATCACCAACGCGCTCATCGTCGACTGGACCGGCATCTACAAAGCCGACATCGGCATCAAAAACGGCAGGATCAGCGCGATCGGCAAGGCCGGCAACCCGCAGACCATGAACGGCGTGACGCCCGGTCTTGCAGTCGGAGCCGGCACCGAGGCGATCGCCGGCGAAGGCCTGATCGTCACCGCGGGCGGCCTCGACACGCACATCCACTTCATCTCCCCGCAGCAGGTGCGTACCGCGCTCGCCGGCGGCGTCACCACGATGGTCGGCGGCGGCACCGGCCCGGCGGACGGCACCAACGCGACCACCTGCAATCCGGGCGCATTCCACCTGACCCGCATGATCGAGGCGGCCGAAGCGCTGCCGGTCAACATCGCCTACCTCGGCAAGGGCAATGATTCCAGCCCCGAGCCGCTGCGCGAACAGATCCGCGCCGGCGCGGCCGGACTCAAGATCCACGAGGATTGGGGTGCGACGCCGGCCGTGATCGACACCGCCCTGACCGTCGCCGACGAAACCGACACGCAGATCGCCATCCACACCGACACGCTCAACGAAGGCGGCTGCGTGGAGGACACGATCGCCGCGTTCAAAGGCCGCACGATCCACACGTACCATACCGAAGGCGCGGGCGGCGGCCACGCGCCCGACATCATCCGCGTCGCCGGCTTCCCGAACGTGCTGCCCAGCTCCACGAACCCGACGATGCCGTTCACGCGCAATACGATCGACGAGCATCTCGACATGATGATGGTGTGCCATCATCTCGACCGCAATGTGCCGGAGGACATCTCGTTCGCCGACTCGCGCATCCGCCCCGAAACGATCGGCGCGGAGGACGTATTGCACGACCTCGGCATCATCGCGATGATGAGCTCCGACTCGCAGGCGATGGGCCGCGTGGGCGAAGTCATCACGCGCACGATCCAGACCGCCGACAAGATGAAGCGGCAGCGCGGACCGCTGCCCGAGGACGCGCACGACGACAATCGCAACGACAACTATCGCGTCAAGCGCTACGTGTCCAAATTCACGATCAACCCGGCCATCACGCACGGCATCGCCGACTACGTCGGCTCGGTGGAGGTCGGCAAAATGGCCGATCTGGTGCTCTGGCAGCCGGCCATGTTCGGCGCGAAGCCGGAGATGGTGATCAAAGGCGGGTCGATCGCGTACGCGCGCATGGGCGACGCGAACGCCTCCATTCCCACGCCCGAACCGGTGTACTACCGTGACATGTTCGGCGCGTTGGGACGCGCATTGGGGTCGAGCTGCGCCACGTTCGTCTCCCAGCTCGCCTACGACGACGGCATCAAGGAGCGGCTCGGACTGCATCGGCAGGTGCTGCCCGTGCACGGATGCAGGACGGTCGGCAAGAAGGACCTCAAGTTCAACGATGTGCTCGCCGACATCCAAGTCAATCCCGAAACCTTCCAGGTGACGGTCGACGGCGAGCTGGTCCACAGCGAACCCGCATACGAGCTGCCGCTGACACAGCGCTACTTCCTGTTCTGAGCGGCTCTGAGCGGCTGAATGGCTGAGCTTCTGAGCGGCTGAGCGGCTGAAAACGTCGCGCGCGCCGGCTCACATCGCGAAGGGCTCGTAGTAGATGTCCGTTGATGCGACGCCGTGCTTGGCGAGGATCTCGCGCACCGCGTCCATCATCGGCATCGGGCCGGCGATCAGGTAGATCGCGCCCGGACGGATCATCGGCGCGATCAGCGCTTCGTCCGCGCGGCCGGTCAGCAGCCGCACGCGCGTGTTCGGCGACGAAGCGCCGAAACGCTGCAGCTCGTCGCGGTAGATGAAATCACGTTCCGATCGCGCGGTGTACAGGAAATCGACGATGCGCGTGGCGGAGGCGGGTGCAGTGCCCGTAGCGCCCGCGTACGCAGTGAGCACGCCGATCAGCGGGGTGACGCCGATGCCGCCGGCGATCAGCACCAGCGGAGTGAGGGATTGGGACGACTGCGCGTCATGCTCCCTGATGAACTCGGCGTAACGACCGTACGGCGGCACGACGCGCACGCGCTCGCCCGGCTTGAGCGAGGCGATCTTCGCGGTGAAGTCGCCGTCCGCACGGATCGCGAACGACATGACCGGGGCCTGGCGAGGCGTTTCCTGGCCGTTGCCCGTATGCGAGTTGGTCAGCGAGAACGGGTGCAGTTCGTGCATCCCGCGTACACCGGGGAATGCGATGAACGCGAAATCGCCCGGATTCCACCGAATCGAGGCGCGTGTCCGGGATGCGTCGCGACCGGAATCCTCGATCGACACACGCAATTCGGTCACGCGCGGCGCGATCTGGCGAACCGACGCCACGCGTCCGCGCAGCGTGAATGCGCGACGACTCACCGAACTCCACACGTAGTACGCGAACACCGCGATCGTCGCCGCGTCAAGGAGGAACAGGAACGGGCGGTTCGACGCGATGTAGTCGATCACATGCACGTGGATGACGATCAGTGCGATCGCCACCAGATTGAGCCGGTGCAGCCACACGCTCATCTCGTGACGGAACAGCCGCTCCAGCGCGCGCTTGACCGTGGCGAGCCATGCGACGCGCGACGTCAGCCACCCGGCCATGAACACCAGCGACCACACCGCGACCGCGATGAACAGATACAGTCCCGTATGGCCGGTCAGACTGATCAGCTCGCCCGCGCCCGGCAGCAGCGACTGGTGCACGAACGCGAGGATGATCGCCAGAATCGCCAGCACGCCGTGGATCATGTACATGTGCGGCAGTCCGACCGTGCGGTCCACCCAACGCGGACGGCACGCGAGATATACGGCCGCCAGCATCCACGTGTACGCGACGACGCCGAGCTGGGCGCCGAACAGCGTATCGGCGTACAACGCGGGATAGCCCGCGGCCAGCGTCGCGAGGAACGGCAGCGGCACGATGAACAGCACCGTGGCCCATGCGAGGGCGATATGCGAGGTGAGGAATTTCATGATCGGTCCTTGAGATGGTTGAGTTCGTTGAGATCGTTGATATTCATGTCGTTGGCGTCGGGGTCGGTTGCGGGCGCGATCTCGGCGACCGTTCCGTCCTCGCGTACGAGCACCGCCGAAAGCGTCGCGCGGGAGACGCTATTGCGGGCGATCATCGCTCGGAAGTCGCGCTCGCCGGCGCTGATCGCAGCCGTCGCCCACATGTCCGCGAACGTGAGATGATCGTCGACGACGGTGGCCTGCGCGAGATCGTGCGTGCGCCGCGTGATATGCTCCCCGCGCGCGGCCGTACCCGACGTGGCGATGCCGCCGTTGCGCAGAGTGACCGTGCGCAGGGTGGCCGTCGCGTCGAACGGGTCGGCGACGCCGATGCGCCATGCGAAATCGCTGTCGGCGCGCACACGGGTCTGGATATCGCCGCCTCCGCCGATCGCCGCGGCCTCGCATCGGCCAGCGTCGAGCAGCGGCTTCAGAAAGCGTCGGTGCGCCTCCTCCACGGCCCATCCCTTGACGATGCCGGTCGGATCGTAGGCGCCCGCGTGCATCGGATCGAAATATCCGTCGGTCAGAGCCTTGGCCTGCTGGGCGAGGGCGTAGATCTCGGCGAACGCGGTGGCGGATCGCCCGTCGAGCGGACCGGGATGCATCAGTGCCGACCAATCGCCGCGCCGCGCCGCCGCGACCTGCGAATCGTTGCGGAACGGAGAGAACGTCGACTCGACGTCGGCGAGGAATGCGGCGATGCGCGGGGTGACGTCGTCGAGAAGCGTGTCGATTTGCTCCACGGCGGAGGTCTGCTCGCCGACGAGCTGGATGGTGAACGGGATGGTCATCGCATGGATGACGCGCGCCCTGATGGTGGTGGTCGTGGTCGGCATCGTCGTCATTTGGCGGCGTTGAGCGACTGGTTGATGGCGTCCTGCAGCGAGTTGACGAACGCCGTGGAGGTTTCGGTCGCGCCCGAAACGAACTGGATCTCGGCGCTTTGCGCGCTGATCGCCCGATCCGTCAATTCGGGGATCGCCTGCGCGTTCACCGACTGCGAGCGGCCGTGGGTCGGCATCTTGATCGTCGCGATATCGGTGATCCTGCCGCCCTTGACGGTGACCTGCAGCTGGATCTCACCGTACGCGTTCGGCGACGCGACGGATGTGTACGTGCCGTCCTGAAGCTCGCCGGAGGATGCGGATGACGACGAGTCGTCGGAGCCGGACGAGCCGTCGGAGCCGGCTGACGATCCGGAGCCCGAGGAGCCGTTCCCCGACGAAGCCGTGCCGCTGCCGGATTGGGATAGCGCGCTGGAGGCCCCTTGCTGGGCCAGATGCGGCTTGACGAACAGCAGGAACGCATCGGCCACGATGGCCAGTCCCGCGACTGCGGCGATGGCCGCTTTCGTGATGGTTGCTTTCATGATGATCCCCTTCATGCATGTGAGCATACATGTGATGAAACGCCTTGTCGGGCATGCCGAATACGTCATGGCGAAGCCCGTGGCACGCGTGCCGCATGGTGCTGCGTGAGCCCCTGCCGCGTTTTGCCAATGTCACGATACCTATCACGATCTGGAGGGAGAATAGGGGAAATCTGAAAGCGGGCTGAAAAACACTATGATTGTGACATATCTCTCATCGAGGTATTGCCGGCGATCGTCGCCTCTCAGCCACCATGTCGGCGACATCGCGAATGAAGTCGAATGCGTCGTCGCCGCGCCCGGTGAGCAGACGCACGCATACGCCGTTCACCGCGCGGCTGACGCCCAGTTCGCCTACCAGGCCGATCGCATTCGCATGCGAACGGATGCGGTCGATCAGCGCATCCTCAGCCGCAATCCGCGCCGCCTCGGCGTTGGCGCTGTTGCCATCCGCGTTGCCGGCGCTGCCATCCGCGCCGCTCTGCGCCGACGCCGGCAGATGCGCGTAGAGCACGCCGCAATGGGTGAACTCGCGCCACATGCCGATGCCGGTGTAGTCGAACGCATCCGGTTCGAGCAGCATCCGGTCCGCGAATGCCAGTCGATCATCCACGAACACGCGCATACGATTCGTGAAGCGGCGCATCGCCCACCGCTCATCCATGCCGACGCGACCGCACGTCACCACGTCGGCGTACACGAACGTTGATTCGGATGAGATATGCGCGGTCGTCAGATTTTCGAATGTGCTGCCACGGAACGGAATCACCGGAAACGGCAGAAACACGGCCTTCGCGTCGCCTCGCGCGGTCAGCTCGATCGTGCGCGACGCCGACCCGTCGGCCGTGTCCAGCACCTTCTCGTAGCTTTGCGTCCGAATCGTCGAATCGGTGCCCGGTCCGAAATCGATCTCGATATGCGCCTCATCGCCCTTGAGAAACCCAGGCGAGGCGAGCATCACGATGAAATCGGAATGGCGGCCGTTCGTGAACGGCGTCATCAGCTTGAACGGCGCCTCGAAATACACGTCGTCGATCTTCGTGCGGCCGTGGCGGAACGCGGTGGCCAAGCGGAAAGTGCTGCTGCTCATAGGAAGAATCCTTACGTTGCTCGAATCGCTCGAATCGAATCGCCTGAATCACACGCCTTCGAACAGCACGTTCTTCTTGATCCATGCGATCACGTCGTCGACACCCGCGCCGCCCATCAGGTCGGTGAAGATGTACGGGCGGCCGTTGCGCATGCGCTCCGAATCGCGCGCCATCACGTCGAGATTGGCGTGGACGAGTGGGGCAAGATCGGTTTTGTTGATGACCAGCAGGTCGGAGCGTGTGACGCCCGGGCCGCCCTTGCGAGGAATCTTGTCGCCCTCGTCGGTCGCGATCACATAGATCGTCGCATCCGCCAGATCCGGGCTGAACGTCGCCGACAGGTTGTCGCCGCCCGATTCGACGAACATGATCTGCACGTCCGGATGCGTGCGGGCCATCTCCTCGCACGCCTCGAGGTTCATCGAGCAGTCCTCGCGAATCGCGGTGTGCGGGCAGCCGCCGGTTTCGACGCCGACTATGCGGTCGGGAGCCAGACGGCTGTGCTCGATCAGGAACTCGGCATCCTCCTTCGTGTAGATGTCGTTCGTGACGACGCAGATGCTGTATTCGTCGGCCATCTTGCGGGTGAGACGCTCGATGAGGGCGGTCTTGCCGGACCCGACCGGGCCGGCGACGCCGATGCGTACGTATGGCATTGGTTTCTCCTTTGGTGATTTCAGCTCATGTAGAGGCGGGAGTAGAGGGTTTCGTGCTGCATGGCGGCTATGTCGAGATAGGCGCCGGATATGCCGAGATCCTCGGGTTTGAGGGTCAGGGCGATGTCGACGGCACGGATGAGTCGCGGGAACGAGTCGTGCAGGGCGACCTGGCCGACGTACTGGCTCAGCGGAATCGCCTTCGCCGCGCACATCGTCAGCGCGCTGATCAGCGAATAGCCGTAGGTGACCGCGGCCTCCCGCACACTGACTGCATGGTCGGCCGCGTACAGGCCCATCGCGATCGCGTGGATGCCGCGGCATCGGCCATCCTTGATGAGCGCCGCGTACAGGTCGAGTTTCGGCGATCCGTACAGGGCATCGGCCGTGCCCTCCAGACGGTGGCGTTCGGTGGCGTGCTCATGCACGGCGATGATCTCGTCATCGCGCGCGACGGCAGTTTCGCGGGTTTCGCTGGTTTCGCGCGCATCGCGCGTCTCACGGGTCGCGTCCATCTGGTGGACGAGCTTGATCAGTCGCGTGCACATGCGCTCGCTGCCCTCGCGGATCTCACGCGCCGACTGCAGGGCCGATGCAAGCTCGTCAAGTGCGACGATCTTGCGTTCCAGCCCGGCCTTCGATAGGCGCCCGTCGGTGCCGTACTTGCCGGCCAGCACCATCTGCCCGATCTCCTTGTAGGCGGCGACGGCCAGATAATCGCGCATGTACTGCTCGAAATCGGCGCCGCGACGCAGAAAATCGCGCTGCACGAACGTCTCCATGCCGTTGGACAGCGCGAACGCGCCCACCGGGAACACGCTGTCGCACACCTGCAGCATGGCGAGGTGGCGGGCCTGCGCGTCGTTGAGCGCCGCGATGTCGGCGTTTTTCATGGTCATCGATGGTGCCTCGGATCGGAAGATCGGAATGGAAGGTGCGGAAGGGACAGGTGGGCGGCCGGAACCGGCTGTTGACGCGGCTCAGTGCGTGTGCCAGGTGCGGCCGCCGTCGTGGCTGTGCGAGCCGTCCGGCCGATGCAGCACGCCGTTGAGCTCGTATTCGCCGGGCTTCTGCTGGTACGGATGATCCTCGTCCGCGCCGGATTCCTCGACGACATGATGATGGTGGTGTTCCGTTTCATGCGCGTGCACGTCCAGATGCCCGGCCTGCTCCTCGCCGGCGAATGCGGCATCCGCCGCGGCCTCCTGCTCCTCCTCGGCCACGTCGCCCGTGGTCTTGTTGGTGCCGGGGATGATCGTGCCGGTGCCCGCGTGCGCCTTGACGATCAGGAATCCGTCGAATCCGCCTTCGATGATGTGCGGTTCGTAGCCGATCTTCTTCGTGTATTCCATCGTCGGATGGTCGTACGGCACGAGCACGCGGTCGTTTTCGACCTTGAGGCTCAGGTGACGGTTGCCCAGCTCGAAGCACAGGCGGCCCATCTCCTTCATCGAGTTCACGGGGATCTCGATGAGCTGCGCGGTGCGGATGCGCGCGAAATAGCGCTTGTCGGCGGTCTCTGCGAGCACGTCGCCGTCCTTGATGGTGCGCCCGACCATCACGCCGATCTCGGTGCCGTCCTCGGCTACCTTCATCATGCGTTTCTTGTCCGTCTCGAACCAGTCGAAGGCGACCGGCACCTCGAGTTTGCCGTCGTCGTAGTGCTGGCTGATGATGTTGCCGGTGATCTCCTTGGCGATCATTCATCCTCCTTGCTTGGGTGGTATGTCCGGGTGGCAGTGCTCGGGTGACATGGCATCCGTCCGATAGTTGGACATCAGCATAGGCGGACGATTGCACTCGTTTGTAACGGGCAGATGGCGGATTGTTCGGAAAATGTATGCGGAAACGCTGGCGAAACGATGCTCTTCAGCTCTTTGCCGGCATTCCCCATTCGGCGTGTTTCCAATGATTGCAAGCAATTCCACGTAGTTGTTTCCGTGGTGAATCAAGTATGTGATATTACGTTGCCATCGACGCGCAGTCGGTGGGTTGTCGGGTGGCGCTTGTGTTCACTGCTATTGCCCACTGGCTTTGTCCATGATGTGGACGAAAGAGAGGCTGACATGTTGGTTGAATCGCAATCCGTCACGCTGGCGATGCACATCCCAGACAACTTCGTCTCGCCGTCCACTGGCGCGGTGTTCTGGGCGGTCATGATCCCGATCTGGGTGCTGTGCTTCCGTTCGGTGATCCGCAACAGCACCCCGGAGAAGATGGCGTATCTCGGGGCGGGTGCCGCGTTCTCGTTCCTCATCATGATGTTCAACGTGCCGACCCCCGGCGGTACCACCGCGCACGGCGTCGGCGGCGCGCTGATCGCTCTTCTGCTCGGACCGCAGTACGCGACGGTTGCCGTGTCGGTCGCACTGCTGCTGCAGGCGCTGCTCTTCGGCGACGGCGGCCTGATCACGCTGGGTGCCAACTGCTTCAACATGGCGTTCGTCCTGCCGTTCGTCGCCTACGGGCTGTATGTCGGACTGCGCAAGGTCCTTCCCGACGGCTGGAAGGAGCGCGCGGCCGAGTTCGTCGCCGGATACGTCGGCATCACGCTCGCCGCGTTCTGCGTCGCGCTCGAGCTCGGCGTGCAGCCGCTGCTGTTCCGCGACGCCGCCGGTCAGGCGCTCTACTTCCCGTTCTCGTTTGCCGTGACGATTCCGGCGATGCTGATTCCGCATCTCGCGGTCGCGGGCGTGGTCGAAGGTCTGGTGACGGTGGTCGTCGTCGAGTTCGTGCGTCGCACCGCTCCGGAGATCATCGAGGCCAACGTGCGCGCGGCGACATCCGCCGGAACCGTGTCTTCCACCTATTCCGGCCTGCATCGCTCCGCGCGGATCGCGCTCGGCGTGGTCGCGCTGCTCTCCCCGCTGGGACTGATCGCCACCGGCGACGCGTGGGGCGAGTGGGGTGCCGAGGACTTCATGGCGGCCACCGGACTGAATTACGTGCCGCAGTACATCGCGCATGGTTTCACGTGGAACGCCCTGCTGCCCGACTATTCGCTCGCCGGTCTACCCGACATCGCCGGCTACATCCTGTCCGCCGTGATCGGCATCGCCGTCATGGTGATCATCTTCCGTCTGCTCGCGCTCGCGGCGCGTGACCGCAAGACGGTCGGGGCGAAGGCGTGAACGTCTGATGGTGTCCCTTCCCGCGTGGCTGGGCGAGTCGGAGCGCTACGAGCCGATCGGCGACCGATCGTCGTTCATCGAACGCAACCTCGCACATCTCGGCGGGGTGCTCGAGCAGGTCGGCGCCCCGCTGCCGATCACGCGCAGCCCGGTCGATCGCGCCCTGTGCGCGGTTTCGCCCGCTCTGCGCATCATCGGAGTCCCCGCCGCGATCGTGTGCGTCAACGCGACGCGCAACATGCTGTTCGCCTACGTGATGCTCGCCGTCGTGCTCGTCATGCTGGCGATGCGCCCGGCGCGCATGATCGTCGCGATCGTCAAACCCGCGCTCGCGGTGTGCGTGCTGAGCTTCATCCTGTCCGCGCCGAGCGTGCTCATCGGCCAGTACAGCGCGCCCGTGCGGCTCGTCGTCAAGGCGTTCGTCGCCGTGTCGCTGGTGATCGCGCTCGCCCGCACGGTGCCGTGGAATCGCCTGATCGCCGGACTCAAAGGCATCGGCTGCCCTGATTCGGTGATCTACGTGTGCGATGTGACCGTGCAGTTCATCGACATCCTCGGCCGATCGATGGTCTCGCTGCTCGACGCGCTCAGACTGCGCAGCGTCGGACGCGATTCGCGCAAGCTCATGTCAGCCGGGCGCGTGATGGGCGCGCTGTTCCTACGCGCCAACACACAGGCGAAGCAGATGGCCGAAGCGATGATCTGCCGTGGATTCGACGGGCAATATCGCGTGCGTCGCGAACCGCTCGCCACCATACCCAATGCGGTCTATGTGATCGTCATCATCGCGATGATCGCGTTCGCCATCTACTGTGGATAGGCATGCGTAACCGGCCAGTATTCCGAGTATGCGGCCCCCTCAGACGAGGGGGCTGTCAGCGAAGCTGACTGGGGGAGTGAACGGGGTGGAAGTAGTGTAAACGCGGAACACCGAATTGGAGGAATGATGTTTGACGGGGATCCGTTGATTGAGCTGTCGCATATCGGCTTCGCGTACCGCGACGCCGGCGCGGGCGACGTCGCCGCGGGCGATGCCGACGACTACGCCGCCAACCGCGCCGTCCTCGCCGACTTCAGCCTGACGGTCAACCGCGGCGAATGTGTGGCGCTGCTCGGCCCCAACGGCATCGGCAAGACCACGGTGATGCGCATCATCAACGCGCTCGAATTCCCCGACTCCGGCGCATACCGATTCGGCGGCACGCCGGTCACCCGCGAGCAAGTCGAATCAAAGAACAGTCTGTTCGCCAAAGCCCTCCACCAGCGCATCGGATTCGTATTCCAAAACTCCGACACCCAGCTGTTCTGCCCATCCGTCGAAGAGGAGATCGCGTTCGGTCCGACGCAGATGGGATTGCCGGATGAGCAGATCGTGCAACGAGTGAACGACATGATCGACCTGTTCGCACTCGCCGCGCTGCGAGAACGCGCCCCATACCGCCTCTCCGGCGGCGAGAAGAAACGCGTCGCCATCGCCAGTGTCATGTCGATGAACCCGGACCTGCTGGTGCTTGACGAACCTACCGATGGCCTCGACGAGCGCAACACCGCCGTGCTGGTGCGCGTACTGCGCGGATTCGTCGACATAGGCAAGACAGTGCTGTTCTCCACCCATCACCATGACATCGTCCATCAACTCGACGCCCGCATCATCCACATGGGGCAGTGAGCGTGAGCAATGCGCGCGGAGCAATGCGCATGGAACGATGAACGGCGCCCCGCTTCTGACTCGACAGCCCACTAGAATGGTGCTCAGCATACGGCAACGTCGCACCAGCATCGGCGACAGGCCGACGAGCGCAGTCGACGGAAGGGGCAGGTAGGAACAATGAAGATCAAAACCGTCAAGGATCGCAAAGCCGGATCGCAAACCCTGGTCATCACGACCACGAAAAACGAGACGCTCGACTACGCCTGCGCCCAGTGGCTCGCCGCCGTCTCCTCCCCATGCCTGCTGCCATTCAAATTCGAGCCGGAAGGCCAGGGCGGCACGTTCTACTACGACATCACCGGGTGCGTGACGCTCAAGTCCTTCCTCAAGACCAAGCTCGACGCCAACCAATACAATTCGCTGCTGGTATCCGTGACCGACGTCGCCGACGTATGCACCGCCAACAAATATCCGATCGACCGTGTGCTGTGGGACGAGAAGCAGATCTACGTGCAGCCCGCGACCGCCGCGCCCATGTATGTGCTGATGCCGATGGCCGGAGCGCAGATCCAGCAGTCTGGCCCCAACGGCATCATCGCGGCGCTCGCCGACCGCAGACACATCCGATTCGTCATGGATGAGGACGCGCATCTCGTCGATGCCGTGGACGACTACGCCCGTCGCAATCCAATATTCTCCTCGATCAACTACCGCACGTTCCTCGGCCAGCTGTTCGGCTACGTTTCAACCTCGCCGATGAGCCGACCGATCGACGACGGCACGCACACCGTGCTGCGGCCGAACACCATGCAGCGGGGAGCGGTCCTCGACCCGGTCGCGCTGCTCGCCGGGCAGCAGTCCAGTGCGCAGATCGCCAGCCAGCAGACCGTCGCTCAGCGGGTCATGGATGGGGTTCGACAGACGCCGGCGATGGGTGCTGCGGCGGCCTCTGCTGCGTTTGGCGCTTCCGGGGTGCCAGGCGCGCCCGGTGCCGTAGGCGCGGTGCCGAATGCGCCGACTGCGATGCCATTCCGGCCGCAGCCGTCCGGTCAGTCTGGCGTGCAGTCTGGCGTGCAGCCGAGTGCGCAGCCGATTGGGCAGACCGGTGCACAGTCGAATGGACAGCCGTTTGGGCAGCAGATTGGGCAGCCGGGTGGGCAGCCGGGCGGGCAGACGATTGCATGGGGCGGACAGCCGATTCAGGGGCAGGCTGCGCGCCCGGCTGGTCCTGCACAGCCGGTGTTGTCGCCGCAGCCGATGCGGCAGATGCCGAATACGCCGGTGAATCGGCCGGATGCTATGCCGATTGGGCAGATGCCTGCCGGCGCGGCTTCCGGGATTGCGCGCACTGACGCAGATGATATGGATGATGCGGATGGCGCGACGGTGATCGGCCGGCTGATCGCGCATAAGCAGGCCGCCCACGCTGCCGAGGGCGCCTCGCAAACCGCTGTCGGAACCGATGCCGAAACCGTTTTGGACACCAATGCCACAGTCGATGCCGCCGGTGCGATTGCCGCCTCTGCCGGCGATGCCGCAGCAGCTCCCGTCGCCGGAGAGTCGGTTGAGGCTGATCACGGCGATGATCCGGATGCCACACGTTTGGGCTCCATTAATACCGGCATTCCGGCCGCAGCCTCGGGTGCGATTCCCGCGAAGGATATACCGGTGAAGGCAACGGCTGGTGCGGAATATGGCGGCCAGAACGTGAATACTGACGCCGATGGCGATGGCGAAACCGTGCTTGGACAGATCGGGCATATCCGACCAACCGTGCCGAACGCAGCCGCTGTGCCAGAAGCTGCCGTTGCCGATGCATCCGCTGCCAACGTCGCCGCGGCCGCGGCATCGCTGATCGTGCCGGCCATCGACGCGGTATCCGAGGCCGCCGCGGCAGTTCCGGAAGCAGACGAGCACCCGTCGAGCATCGATGCAGCGCGCGAATCTACGGTTGCCGCCGCTGATGCGCAATCGGAGGCCGTGAGCGAATCCTTGACGAATGCTGCCGAGGTGGCGAGGGAAGCGGCCGAGCCGGTGCCGGACCGCAATGCTGCAGCAGGTAGCGGTTCCGCAGCGGATGGCGGTATGGCGTCGAAGTCGGATAACGAGCCGATTAACGAGCCGAATACAGAGCCACATAGCGGGGCAATGCCGATGAGCGCGCCGGTGCCGCACAACGAACCGGTAGCGAACAGCGTGTCGGCGGCGAACAGCGAGCCGGTAGCGAACAGCGAGTCGGAAAACGTCTCTGCGAACGAGGCCGTCGCAACGGCGGCGCCGTCAGCACAGCCCGCGCCAGCCGCCTCCGCTGCCTTGCCAAGCGTGTCCGCCGCCCCGGCGACGTTCCATGACGAACCGAGGCATAAGGCGACGATCACTCCGATCGCAACGCCAGCCGAACCGACCCGGCCCGCCGCCGAAATCCTCAACGAGGGCGCGCCGCAGCCGGCTGATGAGCAGGAGGAGGACGACGGTGCCACCAACCTGCTCGGTTCGGTCAACTACGTAGTGCGCCGGCTGCGCGACGGTCGCGCCATCAACGTGCGCAAGAGCATCGCGACGATCGGACGCTCCTCCAGCAGCGACATCCACATGGGCGGGAACACGAATGTGAGCCGCGTCCACGCGGTGATTCATGCGTTGCCGGGCAACCGTTTCTCGCTGATGGACTGCGCGTCGTTCAACGGCACGTATGTCGGCGACCACAAGCTGGACGCGAATGAGGTCGCCGAATTGCTGCCCGGGCAGCGGTTCCGGCTTGCCGACGACGACTTCGTCATCCAACTGATGCGGTAGGTGATGCGCGTGACGCGGTAAGTGATGGGCGGATGACGCGGTAAGCAGTGCGGTAAGCGGTGTGATAGCGGTTGCTCACGGCCGTATGCGTGCTGGAATCGTCCTTAACTGCGCGTGATTACGATGGCACCGCGCAGTTAAGGACGAAAACGGCCCCAAAATCGTCCTTAACTGCGCGCCCATGTCGTAATTACGCGCAGTTAAGGACGATTTTAGGGCCGTTCGTTGATGATTGCTTTGTCGCGTGGTTCGCGTCGCCGCAGCTAGCCGCGTCAGTTGCCGTTGACCGCGTTGGAATTGCTCTGCTGCACGATGGCGGCGAGGAAGTCGCGGTTGGTGGGCGCCTTCTTGAGGCGCGGCACGAGCGTCTGGTATGCCTGCTCGGGTTCCATGCCGCCGAGAAGGCGACGCAGACGGTAGATGATCGGCAGCTCGTCGGGCTTGGTGATGAGCTCTTCGCGGCGCGTACCGGAGGCGTTGATGTCGATCGCGGGGAACAGGCGCTTGTCGGCCAGCTCGCGCGACAGGCGCAGCTCCATGTTGCCGGTGCCCTTGAATTCCTCGAAGATCACCTCGTCCATCTTGGAACCGGTTTCGACCAGCGCCGACGAGATGATCGTCAGCGAGCCGCCGTTTTCGATGTTGCGGGCCGCGCCGAAGAACTTCTTCGGCGGGTACAGCGCCTGCGCGTCCACGCCGCCCGACAGGATGCGGCCGGATGCGGGTGCGGCGATGTTGTAGGCGCGAGCCAGTCGCGTCATCGAATCCAGCAGCACGACCACGTCCTGGCCGAGTTCCACGAGTCGCTTGGCGCGCTCGATAGCCAGTTCGGCGACCGTGGTGTGATCGGTGGCCGGGCGGTCGAACGTCGAGGAGATGACCTCGCCCTGCACGGTGCGCTCCATGTCGGTGACCTCTTCGGGGCGCTCATCCACCAACACGACCATCAGATGGACTTCCGGATTGTTGGTGGCGATGGAGTTCGCGATGTTCTGCAGGGTCATCGTCTTGCCGGCCTTCGGCGGGGAGACGATCAGACCACGCTGGCCCTTGCCGATGGGCGAGACGATGTCCATGATGCGGCCGGTGAGCTTGTTCGGCGTGGTCTCCTGCTTGAGCCGCTCCTGCGGGTACAGCGGGGTGAGCTTGGCGAACTGCGGGCGGTTGGCCGCATCCTCGACGCTCATGCCGTTGATCGAATCGATGGACTGCAGCGGCACGAACTTCTGCCGCTGGTTGCGGCGGTCGCCGTCGCGCGGCGGGCGAATCGTGCCGTGCACGGCATCGCCCTTGCGAAGCCCGTACTTCTTGACCTGCCCCATCGACACGTACACGTCGTTCGGCCCGGGCAGATAGCCGGAGGTGCGCACGAAGGCATACGATTCGAGCACGTCGACGATGCCGGCGACGGGCACGAGATCATCCTGCTGCTCGTCGCGGCGGGCGTCGCGGTCGCGCACGTCGCGCATAGGGCGTTCGGTTCGGTCGGTGCGCTCGGTGCGGTCAGCGTGGTCGTCGCGGTCGCGGTCGGCGCGCAGATCGTCGCGGCGGCTGTCATCGTTGTCGTAGTCGCGGTCCCGTCCGCGAAGGCGGCGAGGACGGCGCTCGGTGCGGTCTGCGCGATCGCTGCGGTCGCCGCGGTCTGCGCGGCTGCGTGCGCGGCGACTGAATTCGCGATCCTGCGTCTCGCCATCGCTGTTGGAATCGTCGGTGTCGGCATGCTGGTTCGGCAGCGCGGCGAGAATATCGTCGAGATCGCGCACTTCGCTGTCATCGCGCGTTTCCGCGGTGGCACGGCGACGGCGTCGGGGAAGTGGCTCGTCGTCGATCGGTTGGAATCCGCGATGGCGAGGACGGCGGTCTGCGCGGTCTGCGCGATCCGCACGCTCTGCTTGTGCGTCTTCGCCGTTGCGATCAGAATTCTGGGCGTTGTCGGTGCGGCCCGGCATCTGCGGAAGGTTGAGCTCGCTGAGCAGATCGCTGCCGTCGTCGGTGCGGCGGCGTTTGCGCAGCGGAACTCGCTCGGCGGTGCGATTCGCAGTGCGTCCCTGCTGCTGATCGGATTCCGCTGGCTTGACGGTGTGGAATCCGTCCTCGCCGCCAATGGTCACCGGGGACTGTGAAAAAGACTGTGAGGAAACCGGCGCGGATTGAGCGGCTTCAGTCGGCTTGCCGCCGGACGCGTTGGTGGAGTTGGCGGTGCCTGCGTTGGCGGAGGCCGAGTTTGCACCGGCTTGCGCATTCGCACTGCTGGCCTTGAGTGGACGCACGGTGACTCCTGCCGGTGCCTGGCCGCCAGATCGTGCCGCCTGCAAGGTGGCGAGCAGTTCCGGTTTGCGCATCGTCGATGTGCCGCGCAAGCCCATCTGCTTGGCGAGCTCTTTGAGCTCCGGCAGCTTCATATCCTCAAGATTCTGGCTGTTTGCCACTCGTATTACCTTTCCTTGAGCAGCCGGACGTATGCCGCGTCTGCACTAAGAATGATTTACGGCCATGCCGCTATCGAATGTCCGACGCACTCCATGCGCCACGAACTGTAGACACCTTACAACCGTTTCCGGACCAATGCAACTACCGCACCAGATCGGGCGCGGCGTGCCATCGCAAGGCATGGCGATGCGGCGGTTTGACGAAATGTCAGTATCGCGAAATGGCTGGATTTGGCATGATATGCGCCGAGCTTGATATGCACCGATATGCAAAAGCGGGCTGTTCGCGATCACAATGATTCAAATCAATGCAAATCGATTCGAGTCATGGCGATTGCAGACGGCCCGCTTACCGCGACCGAGGGGCCGCGATGCACGCGGCCTTCGCGGCAAGCCGCTCACCTCGCCTACGGGCAGCCCACAGGGCTGTCCGCTTAACGGCTCGGCACAGCTAACGCTCCGTCATTGATCGCGTTGCCTCACCGTGAGAAGTGAATAACGCGTGCGGTAGCAAGGCGCACCGAGGGAAGCGGTACGAAAGGGTACCGCGACCGAGGAGCCGCGATGCACGCGGCCTTCGCGGCAAGCCGCTCACCTCGCCTACGGGCAGCCCACAGGGCTGTCCGCTTAACGGCTCGGCACAGCTAACGCTCCGCCATTGTTTGCGTTGCCTCATCGTGAGAAGTGGATGACGTGTGCGGAGGCCGTCGCCTGAGACCGAAGGCGTACGGGTGGTACGTCGAGGTCGAAGGAAGACGGCATACGCTCCGTCATCCACTTCTCACTTCTCTTCGTGGTAGGACTTCTCGGTATTCACCGACCACACGTTCTTCTTTGAGACCACACCGTTTTTGATGTTGGTGACGGCTTCGATGGCGGTGGCCATGGAGTGGTCCTGATTGTTGTAGCGGTGCTGGCCGTTGCGGCCGACGCAGTAGAGGTTGCCGAAGGAGTCGAGGTAGTCGATGAGTTCGGGCATGTGGGAGTAGGTGTCGAAGTAGGCGGGGTAGGCTTTGGGGACGCGCTCGCGGTGGGCGTCGAGTACGTCCTGTGGGCCGTTGATGATGCGCATGCGGGTGAGTTCGGAGATGGCGAATTTCTTGGCTTCGGTGTCGGTCATGTTCCAGAAGTCGTCGCCTTCGGCGCAGAAGTATTCGAGGCCGATCCAGACGGTGTTGTCGACGTCTTTGACGAGGTAGGGGCTCCAGTTGTTGAAGATCTGGATGCGGCCGACCTTGTAGCCGGGGTCCTGCACGTAGATCCAGCAGTCCGGCACAATGGGCGGGTTCCCGAGGGTGGGGATGCTGG
>NZ_RQSP01000007.1:57250-64887 GCF_009078285.1 Bifidobacterium jacchi | reverse complement strand
GTGGTGTTCTTGAGGCGCAGATGCTTGACGAGGAGGCCGACGGTGACGAAGTCGCGGTAGGGCAGTCCGTTGGCGATGTCGTGCATGTCGGCGGGAACGTCGGCGTTGCCGCCGTCGGTGTTGCTGCCGTCGTTGATTGCGTTGACGAGATCCTTGACGGGCATTGACGAGATGAACTGGTCGGCGGCGAGCTCGGTGCGCTCTCCGGCGGTGTTCTGGTAGGTGACGGATGCGATGTGGCCGTCCTGCTGGCGGATGGCGACGACGTTGGCGTCGGTGATGACGCGTACGCCGTTGTTGCGGCAGTTCTCTTCGACGGTTTCCCACAGCTGGCCGGGGCCGAGTTTGGGATACCAGAACTCTTCGATCAGCGAGGTTTCGACTTCCTTGTTGGAGCGCTTGCGGGGGCTGAGCTTGGCGAAGGCGTTTTTGAGGACGCCCATGATGCTCAGGCCCTTGACGCGCTGCGCGCCCCAATCGGCGGAGATCTGCGAGGGGTGCCGGCCCCACAGCTTTTCGGTGTAGCCTTCGAAGAACATGGAGTAGAGCTTGCGGCCGAAGCGGTTGATGTAGAAGTTTTCGAGATTGTCTTCGGGCAGCTTGTGGATCATCGACTTGAGGTAGCTGAAGCCGGCGACCATGGTGAGTTTGAAGCCCATCGCCTTGAGCGTGTTGGAGCTCAGCGAGATCGGGTAGTCGAAGAATCGGCGATTCCAGTAGATGCGCGAGACGCGGTGGCGTTTGAGCATGACCGCGTCGGTCGTTTCGGGATCGGGACCGCCCGGCTCCATGTCGTGTTCGCGACCGAGCTTCTTGTCGTCGTAGGATGGCGCGCCCTGCAGCGGCAGGGTGTTGCGCCACCAATCCATGATGCGATCGTCCTTGGAGAAGAAACGGTGTCCGCCGATGTCCATGCGATTGCCATGGTATTTGACGGTGCGCGAGATGCCGCCGAATTCATGGGTCGCTTCGAGCAGCGTCACATCGTATTGGCTGGAGCCGTCGTTCTTGACAAGCTCCCACGCTGCGGTAAGGCCCGCAGGGCCGCCGCCGATAATCACCACGGATTGTTTCTGCGTCACTTGAGGTCTCCTTGCAATCAAAAATCAGCGATAGTCTATCGTATGTGTGGACAATGCACGCCGAAGCGGCATATTTCCACACATTTCCTCTTCGCTTGCATTGCCTGCGAGATGCCCTGCGAGGTGCCGCGAGACGGTGCCCTGCGAGTCCTGTAAGGCGGTGTCAGTGGATGTCGTCGGGGATGTCGATGTCGGTCTTCTGCACTTCCTCGACGTTGACGTCCTTGAAGGTGACGATACGCACGTTCTTGACGAACCGGGACGAACGGTATACGTCCCACACCCACGCGTCAGTCAGCTGCACGTCGAAATAGACGTCCTGCCCGGCCGAACGCACGTTGAAATCGACCTTGTTGGCAAGGTAGAAGCGGCGTTCGGTCTCCACCACGTAGGTGAACAGTTTGATGACGTCTCGATATTCCTTGTACAGGGCCAGTTCGGCGTCGGTCTCGTAGTTGTCCAGATCCTCGGCGCTCATCACGCTCCTTCCGTTTCACGTTTGCGTCCTCGCCCAAGATTACGCCACCATGCGTCCTTGGACGATTTGCGTTCCTGCTGGCCGTACGGCCAGGCGCTGTCGTCCGCTATCGGATCGGTGCTGGCGCGCTGCGGGGCGGGGTTGGCGTCGGCGCTGGTGTGCTGCGCATTCCTGTCTGCTGTCGCCAGGCGGGCATCGGCATCGGCGTGGCGCGTCGCGAACATCGCTGCGACTGCGTTTTCCGTATGATCGGCGGGCGCGCTCGCATTGGGGTCGCCGGCCAATCCGATATGGGCGTAGGCCTGCTGGCGGCTGCGATCGGTCGCTGCGGCGGTTCGCTCGGATGCCGACTCCGGCGCTCCGCCAGCTGGCGTGGTGGCGGATGCTGCGATGTTGTTCTGCTGCCGGATCGCAATGGAGTGTTCGCGCGCGCTGAGCGCCTCCTGCATGCCGGGATTGTCCTCGATCACATGCATGCCGAATGCGTCGAGCGATCGAATCGGATCGTATTCGTCGACCAGCGTGTCGAGAACGATCAGATCCTGATATTTGCCGTCGTCGGCATCCCACAAAGCGTCGCGCGACGTGCCGGATTTGACGAATCCAAGCGATTGATAGACGGATAGCGAACGCGTGTTCTTTTCGGGAACGGCGACCCAGATGCGATGCATGCCGAGCCCGGCCGGGTTGGCGGCGAATCCGTAGGTCATGACGCGCGGCATCATGTCGCGCGAATACCCGCGGCCGCGATAGTC
Organism: Bifidobacterium jacchi; assembly: GCF_009078285.1. Lineage (GTDB taxonomy): Bacteria > Actinomycetota > Actinomycetes > Actinomycetales > Bifidobacteriaceae > Bifidobacterium > Bifidobacterium jacchi. Next base: position 62,572 of record NZ_RQSP01000007.1, on the reverse strand, counting down.
GTGCCCGAGCACCACCTGAATGCGCGCGGAGCGGGACCATCCGTCGATGTCGATGAGGAAGATCATGCCGATCACATTGTCGGTGGACGAGGCGTCCGTGCGACCGTCGTCGTCATGGTCGGCGTCAGTCAGCACCGCCCAGGCGATGGTGCGGCGGGCTTCCGGGTCGCCCACGCCTGATTCGGAGGCGGCGAGGCCCTGCGTCCATGCGACGGAGCGGCGGACCCAGGCGTGGACGACGGCGCGTTCGGCCTGTGCGTCCTTGCCGGTGATGCGGGCGGCGTTGTAGTAGGCATCCAGTTCATCCAGACGCGGCAGATCCTCGATCGTCGCCGGACGCAGATGCACCATTTCGCCTTTGATCGGCGGAATGACGATGCGCGGCGGCAGGTCGCGCGACTCCTTGTGTGCAAGCGGTGTTTCGACGTTTCCAGACATTGCTTCGTTCCTCAAACTGATGCGTTTCCAGTGATGCGTTTACAGTCGCTACAGAAGCTATCCTACTTGCCTTACCGTTCACTGAAAAGATTCCGAGGGGTGTTGCGGCGATGAGCTTCGGATGTTGACGATGTCAGGTTTCGGATGTCGGGTTGTGATTGTCTGGTTGCGGCGGTGGTCGGCGGCGGCGGGCGGCTGCGATGGGCGGCTGCGATGGGCGGCTGTGGCAATGTGCAGCGGAAATGCAAAGCGGGCGGCTCCCTGCTGGAATCCGCCCGCTTTGCATCGCCGCGACCGCCGCGATCATTGCATCAACGGCGAAGCGGCGATTATTGCGCGATCTACTTGATCTTCGACATCACGATCTTGGTGACGGCCTTCGCGTCGGCCTGGCCGCGCGTCGCCTTCATCACCGCGCCGATGATCACGCCCATCGGCTTCATGTTGCCGCTCTTGAGCTTCTCGACCACGTCGGGGTTGGCCGCAAACGCCGCGTCCACGGCCGATTCGATCGCGCCGGAATCCTCGACGATCTTGTAGCCGTGCTTGGCGACGACCTCGTCCGGCGTGCCTTCCCCGGCGAGCACGCCGGCGACGGTCTGCTTGGCGAGCTTGTCGTTGAGCTTGCCGGATGCGATGAGCTTCTCGACCTCGGCCACATCGGCCGGAGTGATCGGCAGCTCCTCAAGGGTGACGCCCTTGGCGTTGGCCTCGCGGCTCAGCTCGCCCAGCCACCACTTGCGTGCACCGGTGGCCTTGGCGCCGGCCTTGACGGTGTCCTCGATCAGATCAAGCGCATCGGCGTTCAGAATGTCGCGCAGCTGCAGATCGGTGAGGTTCCACTCGGCCTTGAGGCGGTTGCGGCGCTCACGCGGCATCTCCGGCATCTGCGCCTGCATCTCGTCGATGTGCTCCTTGGTGATGTGCAGCATCACCAGGTCAGGGTCCGGGAAGTAGCGGTAATCGTCGGCGTCGGACTTGAGACGGCCACCGGCGGTGGTCTGCGTGGCCTCATCCCAGTGGCGGGTCTCCTGCAGGATCTCCTTGCCCTCATCGAGGCGCGCGGCCTGACGGCGGATCTCGTACTGGATCGTCTTCTCGATGCCGCGGAACGAGTTCACGTTCTTGGTTTCGGAGCGCGTGCCGTACGGGGCGTCGGCGGACGGGCGCAGCGACACGTTGACGTCGGCGCGCATGTTGCCCTGTTCCATGCGGGCGTGGGAGATGCCCAGCGCGCGCACGATGTCGCGGATGGCGCGCATGTACGCGCCCGCGATCTCCGGCGCGCGGTCGCCGGCGCCCTCGATCGGCTTGGTGACGATCTCGATCAGCGGCACGCCGGCGCGGTTGTAGTCCACGAGGGAGTGGTCGGCACCTTCGATACGGCCGTCGGCACCGCCCACGTGGGTGTTCTTGCCGGCGTCGTCCTCGATGTGTGCGCGCTCGATCGGCACGCGGAAGACGGTGCCGTCCTCCAGCTCGACATCGAGGTATCCGTTGCCGTTGGTCGGCTTGTCATACTGCGAGATCTGGTAGTCGCGCGGCATGTCCGGGTAGAAGTAGTTCTTGCGGGCGAACTGGCTCCACTCGTTGATTTCGCAGTGCAGCGCGAGACCCAGCTTGATCGCGTAGTCGACGGCGGTCTTGTTGACCACCGGCAGGCTGCCCGGCAGACCGAGGCTCACCGGGGTCAGCTGCGTGTTCGGCTCGCCGCCGAAGTGGACTTCGGCCGGGCAGAACAGCTTCGTCTTGATGCACAGTTCGACGTGCGTCTCCAGGCCGAACACCACATCGTATTTCTTGGTGGCATCGGCGTACTTCATCAGTTTTTCAGCCATGATGTTGCTTTTCTTTCCTTCCGATGCTTGGCGTCACTTGGCGGCGTCGAGGCCGTCGAGCCACGGAGTCTTGAGGTTCTGCCAGATCGGGCCGCCCCAATCCTCGTCAAGCGCGGCTTCGAGCGCGGCTGCGGGCTTGTACATGACCTCGTCGCGCTGCTGCGGGGCGATGAACTGGAATCCGACCGGCAGACCGTCGTCGGACAGACCGGCCGGAATCGACATGGCGGGCACGCCGGCGAGGTTGGCCGGAATGGTGGCGATGTCGTTCATGTACATGGCCAGCGGATCGTCCATCTTCTCGCCGAACTTGAACGCGGTGGACGGGCTGGTCGGGGAGACGAGCACGTCGACCTTCTCGAACGCGTTGTGGAAGTCGCGGATGATCAGCGTGCGCACCTTCTGCGCGGAACCGTACCATGCGTCGTAATAGCCGGCGGACAGCGCGTAGGTGCCGAGGATGATGCGGCGCTTGACCTCGTCGCCGAAGCCGGCCTCACGCGTGTAGGCCATCATGTTGGCGGCGGTCTGCGGCACGCCGGCCGGCGGCATGACGCGCAGGCCGTAGCGCATGCCGTCGTAGCGGGCCAGGTTGGAGCTGACCTCGGACGGCATGATGATGTAGTATGCGCCGAGCGAATACTCGAAGTGCGGGCAGGAGACCTCGACGATCTCGGCACCCATGTCCTGAAGCTTCTTGACGGCCTCGTTGAAGCGCGCTTCGACGCCAGGCTGGAAGCCTTCGCCGCCGAGCTCCTTGACCAGACCGACCTTGAGTCCCTTGAGATCGCGCTTGGCGCCTTCGCGCGCGGCGGCGGCCATCGGGCGCGGGCCCTCCGGGATGGAGGTGGAGTCGCGGCGGTCGTTGCCGCCGATGATCTCCTGAAGCAGCGCGGAATCGAGCACGGTACGCGAAACCGGGCCGATCTGGTCGAGCGAGCTCGCCATGGCGATCGCACCGAAACGGCTCACGCCGCCGTAGGTGGGCTTGACGCCCACGGTGCCGGTCAGGGCGCCGGGCTGGCGAATCGAGCCACCGGTGTCGGTGCCGAGGGCGAGCGGCGCCTCAAACGCGGCCACCGCGGAGGCCGAGCCGCCGCCGGAGCCGCCGGGCACGCGCTCGGTGTCCCACGGATTGTGGGTGGTCTGGTAGGCGGAGTGCTCGGTGGAGGAGCCCTGCGCGAACTCGTCAAGGTTGGTCTTGCCGAGGATCGGCATGCCGGCCGCCTTGAGCTTTTCGATGACGGTCGCGTCGTACGGCGGCACCCAGCCTTCGAGAATCTTCGACGCGGCGGTGGTTTCGATGCCCTTGGTGACGATCATGTCCTTGATCGCGATCGGCACACCGGCGAGTTCCGGCAGCTCGGCCTTCTCTTCGGCTGTTTTCGCGTCGAAGGCGTCGGCCTGCTCGCGGGCAACGTCGCCGGAGACCTTGAGGAACGCCTTGATGGACGGCTCGGCGGCCTCGATCACGGCGAGATGCGCGTCGACCAGCTCACGGCTGGAGACATCGCCCTTGCGGATTGCCGCGGCCTGCTCGGCGGCGGACAGCTTGACGAGTTCGTTGACTGCGGTAGTGGCTGTATTGACTGTAGTGGTCATGGCGGTTCTCACTCCTCGCTTCCCAGAATGCGCGGCGCGACGAACATGCCGGCCTCGGTCTTCGGGCCGCCGGCAAGAGCCTCGGCCTGAGTGAGCGGTGTGACGGGCACGTCGGGGCGCAGATAGGCCTCCAGCGGCACGGGGTTGGCGGTGGGCGGAACGTCGTCGGACGCGACCTCCTGCACCTTGTTGATGGAGTCGGCGATGACGTTGAGTTCGCCCTGAAGGCGGGTGATCTCCTCATCGGTGAGCGCGATTCGGGCGAGATCGCCCAAATGCACGATTTCTTCGCGTGTGAATGTTGGCATGGGCCTAACTATACGTGCGGTTTGTGACACGCAGGGCCATGATGCTCAGGCGGTGGTTCGGTTGATGGGAGGTCGGCTGTAGAGCGGTGGGCAGTCAACACTTTGGGTGGACTTCAGGTCGCCGACCACCGGTGAAATGCGTGCGAAACGGACCGCTTGCCGTTGTCGGCCGCTGCCGCGTCTCGCTTGACGCTGTCTGATGCTACTTGACGTCGGAGCGCCGCACAGCGATCACTCCGGCGATATAGACGATCAGCGCCCACGCCAGCAGAATCAGGCCCGACTGCCACCAATTCGGCGTGAACACACCCTCGGTCGGGCCGAAGCTCATGCCGGTCGCCCCCGCGACGGCATTCAACCCGGTATCGGATGACGGGCCGGCGAGGAACGCCGAGGATGCACTGTCCGGCAGGCAGTTGATCACCGAATACACCCAGTTCATCCGTTCGCCGGCAAGCGTGGTCATACTCAGAATCGACGGCACGATCATCAGCAATCCGATCACGGTGAGGATGCCGCCCACCGTGGAGCGGAACAGTGCGCCAAAGCCAAGCGACAGCAGCGCGGTGGCGGCGATGACCGCGGCGCCGCCCAGCAGCGCGATGATCGGCAGCGCGCGTTGGCTGTCCGCAAGCGGCGTCGTGGTAAGGCCGGCGAACAGAGCCGTCGCGATGCCCCACGACAGCAGCAGTCCGATCAGCGACGATGCGAATGCCAGCAGCACGGTGACCAGCGCCTTCGCGTTCATGAACATGGCGCGTCGCGGATTGGCGGTCAGCGAGGCCTGAACCGACAGCGTCGAATATTCGGTGGTGATGGACATCACGCCGAAGACGGCGATCACGATCATGCACATGCTTACCGAAGCGGTGACGGATTGCCAGAGCAGCGCGCCATTGATGAACGCGGGCTGGCCTGCATTGTCGCCGTTGGCGCTGCGCGTGGCGAAGAAGACGAGCGCCCATGCCATGACCGCGGTGCCGGCGGGCAGCAGCAGCGTGTTGATGATGAGCAGCACCCATGTGGAGACGAGGCTGAACGCCTTGATGAACTCGCCGCGCACCGCGCCGAAGAACGTGAGATGCGGCTGGTGGGGCTGGTGGGTTCCGTGGTGGTGGGGTTGCTGGGTTTGGGGT
>NZ_RQSP01000007.1:41823-57211 GCF_009078285.1 Bifidobacterium jacchi | reverse complement strand
TGGGGCTGGAACTGCGGTTGCTGGGGCTGCTGGGGCTGGAACTGCGGTTGCGGGGTCTGTGCTTGTGGCTGCGGCTGCGGATATTGCGGCTGGTATTGCTGCTGGTATTGCGTTGATTGGGGCGCGTTGGAACGCTGGTTGGAGGGCTGCGGTGATGTGGATTGTGCGGGCTGCTGTGATGCGGGCTGCGCTGGCTGCTGTGATGCGGACGGCGCGGTCTGCATCACGGGAGTAGGGGCGGAGGCTGCCGGGTTTGTCGCGGCTGTGCTGAACGGCGTCTGGCTGGTGTTCTGGGGATTCGGGACGTTCTGCGCGTTCTGAGCGGTGCGGTTCATCGGGGCGCTGTTCATGGGGTCGTTGTTCATCGGATCGGCTCCTTGGATACGTATTCGGCGCTGGCGTGGGTGAGTGCCATGTAGGCGTCTTCCAGCGACGCCTGTTCCTCGATGAATTGGTAGACGACGAGCTGCGCGCGGGCGAATACGTCGGCCGTTCTTGCGAGGTCGGCTCCGGCGATGCGGAACGCCTGACCTTGCTGTGGGTCGCCGGTGGAGCGGGGCAGCGGTGTGATCGTGATGCCGGGCGCCTGCGCGAAGATCGCATGGAGCTTGTCCGGCTGTGGGGTGATGACGCGCAGCGTGTGACCGGAGTGTTCGGCGACGAATGATTCGACGGACGTGGTTTCCAGTATGCGGCCGCGCCCGATGATGACCAGATTGTCGGCGGTGAGCGCGACTTCGCTCATCAGGTGGGAGCTGAGCAGTACCGCGCGGCCCTGACGTGCGCATTCGCGGCACAGGTCTCGGACCCATTTGACGCCTTCCGGGTCGAGGCCGTTGATCGGCTCATCGAGCACGAGGTTGTGCGGATCGCCGAGGAGCGCGGCGGCTATCGACAGCCGCTGGCTCATGCCGAGTGAGAATTTGCCGGCTTTGCGTGTTTTGACTGATGCGATGCCGGTGATGTCCATCACGTCGTCGACGCGCGTTTTGCCGATGCCGTTGGTCGCGGCGAGCGCTCGCAGATGCGCGTATGCGGAGCGCCCTTTGTGTGCGGATTTCGCGTCGAGGACCGCACCCACTTCGGCCATTGGCGCTGCGAGTTTTGCGAATGGGCGGCCGTCGATGAGAGCTTGCCCTGCGTCGGGCCGGATGAGGCCAAGTGCGGCCCGCATGGTGGTGGATTTGCCGGCACCGTTCGGGCCGAGGAATCCGGTCACTTTGCCGTCTTCGGCAGTGAAACTGACGTTGTCGAGGGCGGTTTTGGTGCCGAAACGCTTGCTGAGTCCCCTAATTTCGATCATAAGTCCAGCATACGGTACCCGGTGCCCGGTCTCATTGGTGTAGGAGGTCAATAATCCCTCGATTATGTATGAGATGATCTGCTGGACTGCCGCCGCACCCCGCTGGACTGCTGCACCCTGCTGGACCGCGCATCTCACTGGACCGCCGCCAGTGAACGAAATTCGGGAATTGACTGTTGATCTCCCGAATTACGATCGCTGGCGGCTGGTCAGTGAACGAAATTCGGGAGCAGTGGGGTGCATTCCCGAAAAAAGTTCGGTGAGATGTCGTCAATGACGAAATTCGGGAGATGGCCACTGCTCTCCCGAATTACGATCACTGGTTTTGATCAGGTGTGACCAGTGTTCCCGATTCGCACATGATGGAAGGTGGCAGTTTGCATTTCATCGCGGTCAACTCATTGTCCCCGTTGCGGGGGGGCAATGAGTTGACCGCATTCTCGAGAATCCAGTGACGGTCGCCAGCCCCGTCACGGGGCAATACTCGGACAATCGACTTAGACAATTGCGAGACGGATGACTAGCGTCCTCCGTCAGAAGTTCGTTGATTATATCGTCGGTTCCCCTTGTCAGGACAGCACCGTGAAGCAAACAGCGGGGCTGTTTGTAGGTGCTGTGCGAGCCGACCGGCGAGCCGGCAAACCGCGCGCGCAGCGCGTCCGTGATTGCTGGATCGAGCTGGCCCGCGACGCGGGGCTGAGGGGTAGTGCATTCGTCAATGAATTTCTGATGCAGGATACTAGCGTCCTCCGTCAGAAGTTCGTTCCCTAATTCGTCCTTGAAATTCCAACTTGAAATTCCAGCGAAAACGCGGTTTTTCCAGTGAAATGAATACGCGACGCAGGACACTATGCGTGCTGTGCGATCCAGCAGTGCATGGCGACTGCTGCGGCTGCACCGGCATTGATGGAACGCACCGATCCGAACTGTGAGATGTAGACCACGTCGTCGGCCAGTTCGAGTGCCTTTTTGGATAGTCCGGGGCCTTCGGCGCCGAACAGCATGAGGCATCGTTTGGGGAACCGGTAGGTTTCTATGGGCACGGCTCCGGGAATGATGTCGAGGGCGATGACACGCGCGTTCTCCAGTTCGCGAATACGTGCGTCATGGTCGCCGATTTCGGTGGTTTTCTGTGCGAGTATGGCGAGATCGTTTCGTTCGGCCGCCTGATGGGCGTGGTATGCCGCAGCCGCTGCGAGCGCTTGTTCCGCTGCAATTTCGCCTGCGATGCGCTGTCTCCAGCATCCGACGAGCTCGCTGATGCTGGGATGATGCTCGACGTGGCTGTACAGCTCGGTCATCAGCGAGCCTTTGCGATTCCACTTGTGTGGTCCGACGATGTGGACTCGTCGCGCGGTGAAGGCGTTGGCCGTTCGCACTATCGAGCCGATGTTGAAGTCGTGCGTCCAGTTTTCGATGGCGACTTCAAAGTCGTGTCTGCCGTGGGCGTCGAGATCGTCGCGGATGGCAGACACGCTCCAGTACCTGTATCGGTCGAGCACATTGCGCCGGTCGCCTTCGTTGAGCAGCGAGGCATCGTATCGCGGATCGTAGTTGGGTGATGAGGGATCATCGGGGCGCGGCTCCCCGGGATGGGTTTCGAGCCATGGGCCGACGCCGATCTCCCGTAGCGCGGGCTCGCCGGATCGTTTCGCCTCCAGCGAGACGGGATTGGGCGTATGCATGGTCGTTCCTTCCTTCCTGTATGTGTGAAGTGCGTTCCTGGCAGGTGCGTTCCCGTGATCGCAGAATGCGCCGCCTGCTTCACGGCTTGGTGCGCCGGTCTGTTAGTGCAGCCCCTTCGTCGAACTGCGGATGCTTGGAGTCGGGGTCCTTCGTCAGAAGCCTGTTCGTCAATTCGTCCTTGGAATCCCGGCAAATACACGGTTTTTCCAATGAAACGAGTTTGCGATCAAGACATTAGTGGTCTGTCTTGTAATTGGTTGAGAGGTCCAGCTTCTGTCTCTCCCCCAGTCAGCTTCGCTGACAGCCCCCTCATCAGAGGAAGCCAACGCCACTCAGATGATTGCGAGGCATACCACTAGCGCAGTTCGGATTCCTTGAAGACCTCGATGAACGGCAGATCGTGTTTCTCCCCGTTGACGGGGTTCACCACCGTGATGTGCGGGCTGGTCATGTCCACGCCGCCGATCAGCGATGCTACAGCCAGCACTGTCGCTCCTTCATGTTCGACGACGCTGAAGTCGAGGCTCAGTTCGTTGCCGTTGCGAAGAGTGACCAGCGAGGAGGTCTGCACATATGACTTTTCGGACAGCCATGAGTCGAGCAGTATCACTCGCTTGCCGGCGATGGACGGCCCTTTGATCGAGGGATAGACGAAATCCATGATGAAGCCGTCAAGATCTTCGCCTCGGGACGCGGCCGCCTGTATCATGGCGCAGACCAGTGGCACTGCTGCTGCGGTCAGCGCCCCTACCGCATCGAAGTCGTCCACCGAATATCCCTGCTCCTCCAATGCGTCGAGGAGCAGATGTCCTACCACTCCGGCACCTCGATGGTCGAGCGTTACTGCGCTCAGCTCGCAGAAGGGCTTGCCGGCAAGCTCCTGTCTGAGCAGTGATGCCAGCTGGTTGCGCGGGTCGAGCATGGTGAATTCGGATGCCGACTGCACGGTGGCGGTGCCATTGACGGCACCTGATTGAGAGCCTGTGTTGGCTGAAGACGACTTGGCTCCGGTCTTACGGAAAACGCTCTGTTCGCTCATGGTATTCACCCTATCGTCGTGACTTGATCGTCGGCGAGCCTGATGTGTCGCCGTGTCGCTGCTGCCATGTCGTTGCCGGCATGGCTGTCATGCCGCTGCCGTGTTGACGCTGTATTGCAGTCGGTCTCTGCGGCTATTGATATTGTGCTGCGTTTGGTGCCGTTGGGGGGCGTGCTGCTTTGTGGCTCGGGATATCTGCGTCTCGAATCAGTCTCCATTCTCGCGGGGCTTGGTGCCGTCGGACTTGGCATCGTTGGACTCGGTATCGAAGAGCTCGGGGGCGGTAAGCTCCTTGATGTCGGTTTTGTCCGGGTCGAGGAGCTCGACCTGATTGATGACGGTGGCCTGATCAAGTTTCTGTAGCTTGCGTGCCGTGGGCAGTACGCGCGACTCCAATGAACTGGCGAACTTGTTGTATGCGAGTACGGTGCGTGTGATCGATCTGCCGAGTGCTGTGGCGTATTCTCCCACCTTGGCCAGTCTTCCGTAAAGATCCCGCGACAGCTCGAACAGCGTTTTCGCGTCATCGGTCAGGTTCTGCTGCTGCCATGCGTATGCCACGGATTTGAGCACCGCCCAAAGCGTGACGGGAGACGTCAATGCCACCTTGCGGGCGAACGCGTCGTCCATCAGCGTCGGATCGGTTTCCATCGCGGATTGCAGCAGCGCTTCGTTGGGGATGAACGCCACGACGAAGTCTGGCGCGGTGTCGAACGAGTTCCAATACGCCTTGTCTCCGAGAGCCCGGACGTGCTCGCGCAGGGCCTTTGCATGCGCCTTGAGCAGTTCGTCGCGGCGGGCGAGCTCCTCCGGGGATGCGTTGTCTGGAATGGCGCACGCTCTTTGATAGTCGGCATAGGGGACCTTGGCGTCAATTGGAATGGTCTTGCCGCCGGGCAGATGCACGATCATGTCAGGCCTTTGGGTGTTTCCGGATGAATCGGTCACCACGACCTGGGTGTCGAAATCCACATGCTCCAGAAGCCCCGCCGATTCCACGATGTTGCGCAGCTGGGCTTCGCCCCATGCGCCTCGCACCTTGTTATTGCGCAAGGCGGCCGATAGCGAGCTCGTTTCCCGGTCGAGACGCGTCTGCTGCTCGCCAAGGCCTTTGAGCTGTTCCCCGAGCGCGCCCATCTCCCGTTTGCGCCCCTCTTCGATCTGCGCGACTTTTTGTTGCAGTGCATCGAGGTTCTTCTGCACTGGAGCGAGCGCGGCGAGCACCTTGCTTTGCTCGCTGAGTCCCTCCGCCTGCTCGCGGCGTCGGCGTTCCTCCTCGGATGCGGCGCGTTCGCGTTCCCTTTGGATGCGAATCTGCTCGGCCTGCTGGGATTGCGCCAACTGCGATTTGGCGAATGACAGTTGCTGGCTCAGTCCCTCGCCTTGTGCGCGCAGCTGGGCGCAATCCGCCTGCAGCTGCGCGGTTTGTGCGCGCAGCTGCTCGGTTCGGGCCTTTTCGTCGTCCAGCTCGTGGGACTTGACCAGACGGGCCGATTCCTGCCCCTTGGCCCGTCCCAGCACGAAACCGGCGAATGCCCCAAGTGCCGCAGCCAGAATGATCAGCAGCACACCAACAATCTCATTATCGAACATGTGTTCTATGCAATCGCATGGCGTGGACGTTCGCGTGTCGCGTTGTCGCTATGAGCGCACAAGCCTTGCCACGGCGGTCGAGACCTCCTCGATTTTCTCGTCCGCCACCTCGCCTCCGTTTTCCGCAGCCTGCCTGACGCAGTGGGAGAGGTGGTCCTGCAGCAGTAGCAGTGCCACTGATTCCAAGGCGGAGTTCGATGCGGAAATCTGCGTCAGCACGTCGATGCAGTAGCGGTCCTCTTCGACCATGTTCTCGATGGCGTGCACCTGCCCTTCGATGCGGCGCAGTCGCGCGATGATTTTCGATTTGTCTTCTCCGTACCCTCGCACGGGATGCCTCCATTCCGCGATGAAACAAGTGCGACACGCTCATTATACCCCTTGGGGGTATGTGTCGTACACTTGTTCCCACATATACCCAGTGGGGGTATAGGGTATATACCTGGCTGGAGTATGATGAAGGCGGAAGGAGCGGTCATGGACTTCAACATCTTCCTGTGTGCGGTGTCGCTGCTGGTTGCGGCGGTGATCACATGGGCCGTCATACGGTTTTTCTTTGCCGAGCGGCGGGGCGTCAAAGGCTCGGTGAAGGGAGGGGAGCAGCGGGCGACCATCGTGGTCCGAGGCGGCTATTCGCCTGATGTGATCGAGCTGGAAGCCGGTGTTCCCATAACGCTGGGCTTCGATCGCCGTGAGACTGGGGAATGCACGTCGCATGTCGTTTTCTCCGATCTCGGCGTAGATGCCATGCTTCCGGGGAACGAGACCACGCAGGTGCGGCTTCCCGCGCTTGCGGCAGGTGACTATCCGTTCGCGTGCGGCATGAACATGGTTCACGGACTGTTGCGTGTCGTCGGTGACGGAAGCGCTGAAGTGCATCAGGATGAGGTGCATGGAAGCAATCAGGCCGCCCATCGAGGAAACCCCGAAGATGTGTTGTCGGATGAGCGGAGCGAGAGCGCCGAACGCGCCAAGGAGATCCGTCAGCTAAGCGTGCTGATCGCCATCGGCACGGTACTTACGTTGCCGGTCTTCGTGCCGATGATGCTCATGCTTACGGGGCATGTCGCTCTTCCTGACTGGCTGATGAATCCGTGGCTGCAGGCGATTCTCATTACCCCGGTCATGTTCTACTGCGGTGCCCCCATTCATCGAGTGGGCGTTCCGGCGCTCGTCCATCGTTCACCCGACATGAATTCGCTGGTGACGCTGGGCACGGCTGCCGCCTATATCTACAGTCTTGCACTATGCGTGGCTTCCCCACTGTTTCCGGAAGGCTCTCGCGAACCGTATTTTGAGTCGGTCGGGGTCGTCATCACCTTGGTGCTGGTCGGCAGACTGCTGGAGACCAAGGCCCGTGAGGGCACGGGCAAAGCGGTTCAGTCGTTGATCAGGCTGCGGCCGCGAGTTGCGCACGTCGTTGAGGGTGAGGATGTCGATTGGCGTGATGTCAGACGAGCCCGCGATGTCGACATTGAGCGCGTCTCCGTGGGGGAGTTGCTGGTTGTGCGAGCCGGCGAACGCATTCCGGTCGATGGCCGGATCGTGTCGGGTTCGGCGACGGTGGATGAGTCCATGATCACCGGCGAGTCCAAGCCGATCAGCAAATCGGCCAAGGATCCTGTCACGGGTGCGACCGTGCTGCTTCACGGCGAGGTGCTTATGCGCGCCACGCAGGTTGGGGGAGACACTGTACTCGCTCAGATCATCATGATGGTGCGCCGTGCTCAGGCCACCAAGGCTCCAGTGCAGAAGCTGGCTGATCGGATCGCCCGTATATTCGTGCCGGCGGTGATGATCATCGCCGTCTGGACCTTTGCCATTTGGTTTGCGTTAGGTCCGGAGCCGAAGCTTGCGCATGCACTGGTCACGGCGGTCAGCGTGCTCATCATTGCGTGCCCCTGCGCTCTTGGTCTGGCCACACCGTTGTCGGTCACCGCGGCGACCGGTCTTGGCGCGACGAACGGTGTGCTGGTTACCTCCGCAAAAGCTCTGGAACAGGCGAGAGACATCCGCACTGTGGTGTTTGACAAAACCGGAACGATCACCGAAGGACGAATCGACGCGGTTGATGCCGGCGCCGGCAGCGCGGATGGCAGGCCGAGCTACGAGAACGATCCCATCAAGCAAGGCTCGCGTGAAGCCGTCGCCGCGCTGCATGCAGCCGGAATCCGCACGGTCATGCTGTCCGGTGACAAGGCGGATGTGGCTGAACGTATCGCTCGTCAGGTAGGCATTGATACGGTCATCGCTCAGGTGCGGCCGGATGGCAAGGCGTATTGGATTCGTCGGTTGCAGCAGGTCAGAGATGGCACTGACGCGTCGTCGCTGGGAGAGGTCCCCCAGGGACATGTCGCGATGGTCGGCGATGGCATCAACGATGCGCCGGCTCTCGCGCAGGCTGATCTGGGCATCGCCATCGGAACGGGTACGGACGTCGCGATGCAATCGGCGGATGTGACGCTGATGAATGGCGATCTGCGGGGCGTGCTCAAGACGATTGCTCTGTCCAGCGCGACCATGCGCAACATCAAAGAGAACCTGATGTGGGCGTTCGGGTACAACGTGATCGGCATTCCGCTCGCCGCCGGTGTGCTGTATCCCTTCACCGGCTGGCTGCTCAGCCCGATGATCGCCGGTCTGGCCATGGCTCTGAGCTCCGTCTGTCTGGTGCTCAACGCCAACCGTCTGCACGCGGCGCGCATCGACGGATCTCGAGAACGAGTCGGCAATGGTGGGCATGTCGGTCAAGCAGACGTGGAACGCAGTGGTGATGACGGGACTTCCCGGGCGCAGGCCGCAGGGACCCGGCGCGAGCCACGCGTCATCATCGATGAGGCCACTTCGCTGACCCATCTTCAGGAATCCCGAGATCAGAGGGGCCGCCTTAGCGAACCTTCGCATAAGGATGCGGAACAATCCACTGCCGAGGGACGCGAGTCATCGCGCGAGAAGCACTTGGAGCATGCGCCCGTCGCAGGCTCCGACAACAACACCCATATGTCAAACAAGGAGCATCACATGGAAATGCATCACATGAACATGAACCATACGGCCACCACGGAAGGAGCCCAGACCGCGACCGACCCGGTGTGCGGCATGACGGTTTCGGTGAATGCCGATTCGATCACCCGCGACTATGAGGGCCGGACCTATTACTTCTGCGGTGAACACTGTGCCAACAATTTCGCCAAGGCCCCGCAGATTTTCCTCGAGAAATAGCGTCAGCCCATTCGAGTGGATTCTGCCGGGTGACATCTTCAGCATCGCTAACGATGGGATGACAGCCGGCGGATGATGCCGAATGCGATGGTGTCCGATACGTCTGTGCAAATGGCTCCAGAGCCGGTGACGCAGGCGGTTGTCAGACACCGGGGAGGGCCGCGTGAAGCGCGGTCATCACCACCAGCGACAGCACGGCGGTCACGGTCAGGGAGAATCCGGCCAGCTTCGCATTGCCTGTCAGCGAGTCGGTGAACTTCGTGGAGAATATCGTGATCGGGGCGAACGCCCCCAGTACGATGATCTCGCGGATACGCATGTCGAACGGCAGCAGGAACCATGCGGCGATTGCGATCAGCACGCCAAACACCGCACGCCATACGATCACGCGCACAAGCTCCATACGGTCCTTGCGACTGTCCGGCACCTCCATCATCAGTCCGATCATCGCCATCGCGCAAAACGCGTTCGCGTTGGCGAACGGCGTGATCAGCGTGATGATCGGCTGCGGGATGGTGACGTGCGCGAACATGAGGATCAGCATCAGCATGTACATGTCGAAGCTGATCGAACCGAGAAAATCGCGGGCTATGTTGCGCAGACGGAGCCGCAACGGCAGTGAGCGGAAGCTGCCGTCCATATGCAACAGCGTTCGCGTGATGGTCAATGAACCCGCTGTGGCCACTGTGGCGTTGCCGATATCGAGCATGATGATCGGCAACCCGGCGGAGGCTCCCATGAACGTCTGCACCACCGGAAGACAGAACGCTCCGAGGTTCAGTCCGGATGCATTGAGCATCTGAAACGCCCGGTAGTTGCGTTCGTCGCCACGCGATCCAACAAACACTACAAACAGAGGAACGGCACAGGCGAAGAAACCGAACAGTACGATCCACAACATGCGCATGTCATGCCGATTCGTCGCGAACGACAGCATGATCGCACAGGGAAGGGTCAGGTTGAACACCAAGCCCTGTGCGACCCTGTAGTCGCGTTCGCCGAAGACGTGCAGATGCTTGAGCGCATAGGTTCCGAGAATGGCGAGCAGTAGTGCGCCGGCCTGAAAAAGCATGGTTCTCTCGATCTCTCTTGGATGGTGGGCCTTGAAGCGGCTCCGCCGAACCACAGTGTAGGAGCAACACGAGCGGCAGTGGTCGATCGTATCGCGCAGTGACTGATCAAGGTCAGTGACCGCCCGGTTCGTCGATAGTCCGTCGGGGCAGTCGCTCCAGTGCGTAGTCACTCCATTGCGATGGCTGGTCCGGTGTGATGGTCGTCGGCACAGCGGTTTTCGACGCTGTGACGGCATATCAACGCGTGAGCTGTCCGCGAGGGCGATGCGCCGTCGGCTGCCGGCGCAGTGCGCACCCGACTTGGTGATTGATTCGACGTGACCGAGATATCGGAGCGCAATGCGCAATGAGATATCGGGCGCAAGACGGCAATGTGCTCAGTGGCGGGCGATGTCCGCAGCCTGCATCAGTGGTCGGAAACTTGAGTGAGCATGACTCAAGTTTTGGGAATAGAATGGGCGTGAGGATGGTTGAGTGAATCAGAAACACGAAAGCGCGTTCAAGCGATGTCCGAAATCATCGCTGGAATCGCGCTGACGAAGACGAGACACGAATCATCATACGGAGGTTGATATGGAACAGAAGTTCACTACGATGGCCCAGGAGGCCATCGGCGACGCCATTCAGAGCGCGGCCGCCGCGGGCAACGCCCAAGTGGAGACTTTGCATGTCATGGATGCCCTGCTGCGTCAGGAGAACGGGGTCATCCAAGGGCTTATTCAGGCGGCAGGTGGAGACGTCAAGGCCATTGGCGCCGCAGTGCGCAACGCATTGGTCGCATTGCCCAGCGCATCCGGGTCCACCACATCCCAGCCCCAGGCAAGCCGTCAGCTGACCGCTGCGCTTGCTCAGGCCGAAAAGGAGATGCAGCAGATGGGGGACGAGTACGTCTCCACCGAGCATCTGCTCATCGGCATCGCCGCCAGCGCGCCTAACGAAAGCGCCGACATTCTCAAGAAGGCCGGCGTCACGCCGGAGGCTCTGCGCAAGGCCGTGCCGACTGTTCGTGGCGGTGCCAAGGTCACCAGCCCCGACGCGGAAGGCAGCTACAAGGCGCTGGAGAAGTACTCCACCGATCTGACAGCCGCCGCCAAGGAAGGCAAGCTCGACCCGGTGATCGGCCGCGATCAGGAGATCCGCCGCGTCATCCAGATCCTCAGCCGTCGAACCAAGAACAACCCGGTGCTGATCGGCGAGCCCGGCGTCGGCAAGACCGCCGTCGTCGAAGGGCTCGCGCAGCGCATCGTCGCCGGTGACGTGCCGACCACGCTGCAGCACAAGAAGCTCATCAGCCTCGACCTCGGCTCCATGGTGGCGGGCTCCAAGTACCGTGGAGAATTCGAGGAACGCCTCAAGAGCGTGCTCAACGAGATCAAAAGCGCGAACGGCGAGATCATCACGTTCATCGACGAGATCCACACGATCGTCGGCGCCGGAGCCGCCGAAGGCTCGATGGATGCCGGCAACATGCTCAAGCCCATGCTGGCCCGTGGCGAACTGCGCCTGATCGGCGCGACCACGCTTGACGAATACCGTGAGAACATCGAAAAGGATCCGGCGCTGGAGCGTCGTTTCCAGCAGGTGTACGTCGGCGAGCCGTCCGTCGAGGACACGATCGCCATTCTGCGTGGCCTCAAGCAACGCTACGAGGCGCACCACAAGGTGACGATCGGCGACGACGCGCTGGTCGCCGCGGCCACGCTGTCCAACCGGTACATCTCCGGCCGTCAGCTGCCCGACAAGGCCATCGATCTGGTCGATGAGGCGGCCGCGCACCTGCGTATGGAACTCGACTCCTCCCCGGAGGAGATCGATGAGCTCCAGCGCAAGGTGACCCGCTACGAAATGGAGGAGATGCAGCTCAAGAAGGCCGAGGACCCGGCCTCCAAGGAGCGTTTGGAGAAGCTACAGGCCGAAATGGCCGACGCGCGTGAGAAGCTCAGCGGTCTCAAGGCGCGGTGGGACGCGGAGAAGGCCGGCCACAACAAGGTCGGTGACCTGCGCGCCCAGCTTGACGCCAAGCGCGTCGAAGCCGACAAGTTCACTCGCGAAGGCAACCTCGCCGAAGCGAGCCGCATCCTCTACGGCGAGATCCCAGCGATCCAAAAGCAGCTTGACGCAGCGGAGAAGGCCGACGCGGAAGAGAACACCGAAGGCTCCGGAAAGCCCGAGCCGATGGTGCCCGACCATGTGGATGCCGATTCGGTGGCCGGCATCGTCTCCGAATGGACCGGCATCCCCGTGGGGCGCCTCATGCAGGGCGAAAACGAGAAGCTCCTGCACATGGAGGAGTACCTCGGCAAGCGCGTGATCGGCCAGAAGGAAGCCATCGCAGCAGTCTCCGACGCGGTGCGCCGTTCACGCGCCGGCATCTCCGACCCGAACCGTCCGACAGGCTCATTCCTGTTCCTCGGCCCCACCGGCGTCGGCAAGACCGAGCTCGCCAAGGCGCTCGCGGACTTCCTGTTCGACGACGAGAAGGCCATGGTGCGCATCGACATGAGCGAATACATGGAGAAGGCGTCTGTAAGCCGCCTCATCGGCGCGGCACCTGGATACGTGGGCTACGAGGAAGGCGGTCAGCTGACCGAAGCCGTTCGTCGTCGCCCCTACTCCGTGGTGCTGTTCGACGAGGTTGAGAAGGCCAATCCGGAAGTCTTCGACGTGCTGCTGCAGGTGCTCGATGATGGTCGTCTGACCGATGGCCAGGGACGGACCGTGGACTTCAAGAACACGATCCTCATCATGACCTCGAACCTCGGCTCGCAGTTCCTCGTCAATCAGGACATGGACGCGGACGCCAAGAAGAAGGCTGTGATGGACGCGGTGCACATGAACTTCAAGCCGGAGTTCCTCAACCGTCTCGACGAGATCGTCATGTTCCATCCGCTCACCCGCGAGGAGCTGGGCGGCATCGTGAACATCCAGGTCGCGCAGGTCGCATCCCGCCTCACCGATCGCCGCATCCGTCTCGACGTCACCGACGCCGCGCGCGAATGGCTCGCCGACACCGGCTACGACCCGGCATACGGTGCTCGTCCGCTGCGTCGGCTCGTGCAGACCGAGGTCGGCGATCAGCTGGCACGCATGCTGCTCGCCGGCAAGGTGCACGATGGCGATACGGTGCTGGTCGACCAGACCGGCGGTGATCATCTGGATCTGAGCACCATGCCCACCGATCCGGATGACGACGGCTCGGTGCACGTCGAATCCGTAAAGGCCGACTGATCGGGGCGACAGCCGGATAAAACAGCCGGGCTGTTGAACGCGAGGTAGCTGGCGTTCAACAGCTCGCTGTCGCGTCGCCTGCGGCTCACTGCCGCGTTGTCATCTTCTCGCTATCGCGCCCCGCTTATTGCAGCGCGTCGACAGCCCCGACTACCGCAGCGTGCCGACGGCGCTTTCGGCGGCGGCGAGAATCTCGCCGTCCATGATCGCCTGAGCAACGCCCTCGATCTGCGGTGTCGTCCACGTATCGCGGGTCTGCGGGCTCACCGCATTCGCATACCGGCGTACCACCCGGTAGACGGCGGCTCCGGCGGCACCCGGCCGATACGGCTTGCGGAAGTCGAACGAACGGCACGAGCACAGCAGTTCGACCGCCAGCACGCGGGCGAACGCGGGAATCGACCTGCGCAGCTTACGCGCGGCGGCCCATCCCATCGACACATGGTCCTCCTGCATGGCGGAGCTCGGAATCGAATCGACCGAAGCGGGCACGGCATTGCGCTTCAGCTCCGAAACGATGCCCGCCGCAGTGTACTGGGCGATCATGAAACCGGAATCCACGCCGGGATCGCCGGCAAGAAACGCCGGCAGACCGCGGTTGCGCGCCACGTCAAGGAACCGATCCGTGCGCCGTTCCGAGATCGATGCCACGTCAGCGGTTGGAATCGCAAGAAAATCAAGCACATAGGCGAGCGGCGCCCCATGGAAGTTGCCGTTCGACTCGACGCGGCCGTCAAGCGTCACGCATGGATTGTCGATCGCCGAAGCCAACTCCACGTCGGCCACCGACGCGGCATACGCCACCGTATCGCGGGCGGCACCATGCACCTGCGGCGTGCATCGCAGCGAATAGGCGTCCTGCACGCGCACCGTCGAACCGGGGCGACCGGCCTCGATCAGCCCCGAGCCGCGCAGCATCAGCGCGATGTTCGCCGCGGAATCAGCCTGCCCACGATGCGGCCGCAGCGCCTGAAGATCCGCCGCAAACACGCGATCATTGCCCAGCATCCCCTCGACGCTCATCGCGGCCGCGATATCAGCGGTCTTCAACAGCAGCCGCAGATCGGTGATGGCCATGCACAGCATGCCGAGCATGCCGTCCGTGCCGTTCACCAGCGCCAGCCCCTCCTTCTCGCGAAGATCGACCGGCGTGATGCCGGCGGACCGCAGCGCTTCGCCGCCCGGCATCTTTCGTCCGTACTCGTTGTATGCCTCGCCCTCGCCCATCGCGACGAGCGCGCAGGCGGCAAGCGGCGCAAGATCGCCGGAGCATCCAAGCGAACCATATTCGTAGACGACCGGCGTGATGCCCGCGTTGAGCATGTTGGCGTACACCTGCGCGGTTTCGGGCCGCACGCCGGTACGTCCGGTGCACAGCGTGCTCAGACGCAGCGCCAGCAGCGCGCGCACCACCTCGTGCTCCACTTCGGGGCCCGCGCCGGCCGCATGCGAGCGAATCAGGCTCTTCTGCAGCTGCGCGCGCTGATCCTTGGCTATGGACGTGGACGCGAGCGCTCCGAAGCCGGTCGAAATGCCGTAGTGCGGCACGGTGTCGTCCGCCAGCGAATCGATGATGGCGCGGCTGATCGCCATCTCATGCTTCGCCTCGTCGCTGATGACCACTTTCGCATTGTTGCGAGCGACCGCGATCACCTGATCGATGCTCATCGCGCCGATACCGATGGTGATTGGCTGCGGATTCGCGCTCTGGTTCATGTCGGGACTCCTCCATTCCTTTCCCGTCTGGTCGCGTTGCCGCTAGGGCTGTTGCCGCTGAGACCGCGCTGGTGCTGTTGTCGTTGCGGCCGTTGTCGTTGCGGCTGGTGCCGTTGCGGCTGCGGTCGTTGCGGCCGTGGACGCTCGCGGCCGCCATCGTCGTACGGCTTGTGACGGATGTTGCTGTGTCGTTTTGTGACGCCTATGCATTATATGGCACCGCATTATATGGCACGGCCGGTTCCGTTCGCGTTGATCGCTGCAAAGCGCGTCACAAGGCGCGCCGCAGTGACCAGTGCGAACGGAACCGGCCGTGCATCGCTATCCGCGCGGCCTCATCCGCGCCTGCGCCGAATGGCTCCCGCTGTGGCCGCCGCCGACAGCGCAAGCAACGCGGCGGTGATGATCGCCATCGTTGCCGTCTCGCTGCCGGTGTCGCTCAGCTTGGAATTGCGCGGTTCGCCGGATGCCTGAGGCTTGCTCTTGTCGATCAGATCGCCGTTCGACTCCGTTGGAATGGTCGGCTTG
>NZ_RQSP01000007.1:39107-41718 GCF_009078285.1 Bifidobacterium jacchi | reverse complement strand
GGTTCCCGGCGTTGTTGGTTTGGTCCCCGGTGTCCCCGGCGTCGTCGGCGTGGTCTGCTCGCCATCGCCGGTGCCGCCATCAGCCGCAACCAGTCCCTTGATCGCCGTACCCAGCCGATCGGCAGCCGCGGCGACATCGTCTCCGGATGCACCTGCATCCTTCAGCAACGCTTCGGCGGTGCTGTACGCATGCTGCGCAAGAATCCACGAATCCGCCGTGTACCGCGTTGCATCCAGTGATTCATAATGCGAGACGACGCGTTCCAAATCGGCGCGTTCGTCAAGCGTCGCCACGGTCGTGTAGTCGCTGGCGTCCGGCGTGCGCGTCACTTCGGCGACCGGTCCGGTCAGCTTCGAGAATCCGCTGCTCAACGCCGCGTCGTCCACGTTGCCGTAGTACGAGCCGGAGGTGACGGGCTGGCTGGTGAGCAGTTCCACGGTTCCGGTCAGCCGAGCGTTGCCGCCCACGTAGTAGTGGCCGGAGCCGGGGTTGCCGACCGCCTGGAACCAGGTGTCGATCACCGCGTCGTCGGTCACGGTCGTATCCGAGCCGACGACCACGGAAATCCCCTTCACCACGGCATTGCCGCTCACCGTGCCGCCGTACACCGCCGCATGATCCTCGATGCGCGCGTTGCCGCTGACCACGCCGCCGTACACCGTGGCATTCGGTCCGACGTAGGCGCTGTCGGCGACCTTCGCCGAATCGGCGACCCAGCCGCCGCCGTTGGCATGACGATGCCCGCCGGTCAGCCCATCATGGATGCCGGCCGGCTTCGCGCCGGCAAGATCCACGACATACGGGTACCGGTAGATGCTGTACGACTGCTGCGTCCACAGGTACCGCTGCATCACGCTCGGCGTGCCGGCCACCACCAGATACACGCGCTGATCGCCGGGCTTGAGCGCGAACGTCAGCAGCCCGTCCGACGTGGACTGCACAGCGCTGTAGCGCGCCTTGCCTGCCGCGTCGATCGCGACCACGCTCCAACGCCAGCCGGATGCCGGTTCCGGTACGCTCGCGGGCTGGTTCCAGCCGGTGCCGTCGTCGCCTTCCTTCGGGAACGCGCTGGTCGCCGACTTGCTCTGCCGAATGCCGTGGAATCCGACCGTGATCGAGGTCGCGCCGGCATCCGGGTTGAGTTTGACGACGTTGTAGCCGCCCTGCTCCGGTGCCTGCTCATTGAGCACCTGATAGCGCCCGGCGATGGGCTTGCCGTTCGCGTCGGTCGTCTGATCGAGATAGGTGAGCCGGTTCGTGCGCACCTGGAACGTGCCCATTGGTCCAGCCGGTCCGACCGAGCGATCCTCGATGTCGCCATAGTAGTCGGAGAACACCTGCTGCAGCGATTTGCCGCCGTCGCTGGTGGTGCCCGGATAATCCCAGGTGACGTTGTGCGCCGCGTATTCGCCGATCAGATCGTTGTACTGCGTCTGGCTGAGACCCAGCGCCTCGCGCAGATACTGCATCGGATTGTCGTCGGGACTGTCGGGCGTGGTGAACGCGCGCCACCACGCCTTGGAGATAGCGCCGACGCCGTACTTCTCGGCGATGTACTCAAGGAACTGCCAGCTGTAGTACATGAAGTGCGAGGAGCCGAAATGCACGCTGGGGTTGTTGACCATCAGATCGGTGTAGTGCGGGTCGGTCTTGCCGGTGGCATGGAACGCGGTCCAGTTGGCGTGCATCTCGAAGATCCACTGCCGGTCCTGCATGAACTCGCCGGTTGCGAACTGCAGCGTGTGGGTGAACTCATGCGCCAAACCCCAGTCGTCTCGCATATTGGTCGGCATCATCCACATCGCGGGATAGTTGTCGTTGGTCGAACCGCCCGACAGACCGGTCGCATGGTTGACGATGACCATGATCTTGTGCTTGACGGCACTCGCGCAGCCGGGAGCGGGGAAGTCGATGCCGTTCGGATCGGTGAACAGATCGTAGTCCTTCTCCAACTGGTTGGCACCGTACTTGATCGTATCCATCGTGAGTTTGCCGGTGTCGTTGGTCGTGCCCGGGTCCTTCTCGTCGGCGTCGGTCCAGTAGAACGCGAAATGATCGGTTTCGTAGCCGACCTTCGCGGTGGCCGACTTGCCGCTGGAATCCACGTAGGTCAGATCGGCGGAATCCTTGGGTTGATAGGTCTGCCATGCGCCGGTCGCGGGAACGCAGTCGGCGTTGGATTGCGGCACGTCGGCGGCGCTCGCGGTGGGTGCCGCCGACGCAGGCGCAGCGAACGAAGCCGCGGCGAGCAGCGTCGGCGCGATCAGGCAGGAGGCGGCCGCGATCGCAGCGATGAGAGCCCGTGGTGCGCGTGGTGCGTGCGATGTGCGCGGTGCGCGTGGGTTGGGAAAATGCGTCATGAGATGAATCCTTCCGTCATGTCTGTGTGTGGTCTGCGGATGGTCGGCGGATTGCTAGCGGGCCGATGCCGCAGCCCGCATCCGGCGGCGAACCGCGATCAGCGACACGCCGAGTCCGGCGGACAGCGCCAGCGCGGCAAGCGCCGGAGCCGGCGACGAGCCGGTGGACGAAAGCGTCGGCTTGTCGGTCGCCTTGGGCTTGCTCTTGTCGATCAGATCGCCGTTCGACTCCGTTGGAATGGTCGGCTTG
>NZ_RQSP01000007.1:35625-39002 GCF_009078285.1 Bifidobacterium jacchi | reverse complement strand
TCGGTGTGGTCTGCCCGCCGCTCGTACCGGCCGGCTTCAGCGCCTTGATCGCATTCGTCACATCCTTCGTGGCCGCGACCACCGCCGCATCAGACGGATCGTCAGCGCCGATCAGCGCCTGCAGCGCGGCCAGCCGCTCGGTCAGCGCCTTCCATGAATCCGCGCTGTACTCCGCCTTGCTGAGCTTGCCGGCATCCGCGATCGCCGCCTTCGCGTCCGCAACGTGCGCTTCGGTCGCAACGGTCTTCACAAAGGTGACGCGCACCTTCGCCGCATTCGTGCCCGCCGCCACGACGCTCACCTTCACCGCGCCGGAGCGGGTGGAGAACGCCTCGCCGGCCTTCATCGCAGTGGTCTTGCCTCTGTCGCCGGTGGGCAGCAGCACGGTCTCGCCGTCGCGGTTGATCTTGAGCACGCGCACGCCGCCGCTCAGATACGTGGGCGTGGTGTAGCCGTCGGGGAAGTCCATGGTGTCGTAGCGATACTGGTCGTCGCCGGTCTTCGTGTACAGCGCGTCCGCGTCGTCGCCGGTGCCGTTGCGGTAATCGAGATAGTAGACGTCGCCGGTGGCCGGATCGGTGAAGGTCGCCGCGCGCAGTCCGCTGGCGTCGGTGATCGGCTTGATGTCAAGCGTCACGCTGCCTTGGGTGGTCTTGTCGATCGTCTTGTAGTCGCCGTCCTGCTCGGTGAACAGGCCGGTGCGGATGCGGCCGGCGGCACCCATCTGCAGCAGACCGGGGATGCGGTTCGCGCGCGTGCCGATGTAGCCGTTGCCCATGATGTCGAAGTTGTCGCGATAGGCGTCGATCACGCACTTGCCGCCGTCCGCGGTGGTGGTCTGGTCGCCTTCGCCGAGTTTGCTCATATCGACGTCGGCCGGGCCGTTTGTGTTGACGCAGCCGAGCATCTCGGCATGCTGCAGGCCGATGTTGTGGCCGAGTTCGTGGGCGAGGGTGAGCACGGCTCGGCGGCTGTCCGGCTGGATGCCGGGGTTGTCGACCATGCCCTGGTCGTCGATGAGCGAACCGCCTTCGTGGATGGTTGCGCCGATGTTGCCCTGACCGTCGAATCCGGGATTGCCGTCCAGCGATTCCATGGGGATGAACATGGCGACGTGCTGCGCGTTCTTGGTGGGATCGGCCACTTTGGTCGCCTCCGTCACCGCCTTGGGGCCGTCGGTCCAGATCGGTCCCTGATCGGCCTTGGTGCCGGATTCGATCACGAGGATGTTGCCTGGTTCGCTGCCGTTGGCATCGGCTGCCTCGAAGGTGATCTTGCCGCCGGACACCTTCTGCCAGAAGTCGCTGACGCGCTTGAGCAGGCTGGTGAAGTTGGCTTCCGTGAAGCCGAGTTTGGTCAGTTCGTCGGCGCGGGTGGCCGGGTCGAGCAGCTTGGCATCGTTGGAATCCGATGGAATGGCGATGACCGGATACACCTTGTGCGTGACGTGGGAGGCGGTTGTGGTTGCGGTGCTGGCGGCGGCCGGCGTGGGGTCGTCGGCTTGCGCCGCCTGCGCGGTCGTGGCGAAGAATGAGCCGGACACCGCCATTGCGGCGCAGGCGGCGGCTGCGGCGAAACGCGCCGCCAATGCGCCGAAACCGGGGTGCGTTGCTGTTCTTGTTGATGCTGCGTTTGCTGATGCTGCGCTTGACGTCGTTCCCGTGGTGGAATCGAATGCAATCGTACTGTGCGTACCCATGTATTCCCCCTATTGCTCGTGCCGATCAATGCAAACAATCAATCGAATATATTGATTGTGCTCAATATGATGCGTGGGGCGAATGGCGTGACCGGTTACGGGGAATCGTCGTTCGTGTTACATGTAAACGGCCCGTTTCCGTGCGCCACAGGCGGCGTGATTGCGCGGAGCGTTCAGAAGCCGATATTCAGAAGCCGATATGACCATCGTGGGCATCGCCGGCGACGTCGAATCGCACCAGCGAATCGGGATCGCCGGCATCGACCTTGGCGTACGGGTCGGCTGCGAACCGCTCGATCGCGGCCATCTGCGGGCGGCTGATGCCGATACGCGCATCCGGACCGACTGCCAGCACGGGGGCCTGCGGCAGAGAGCCGCGCAGGGCGGACTGTGCGCTCGGCGTGGTCTCCTCGTCGTCGATCCAGATGATCGGGCGCGCGTCACTCAGCCGATCGAGCACCGTGCGGCGCTTGCCGGTCAGCCGTCCGACGCCGGTCTGCGGGTCGTACCATTTGACCGTCGGCCAGCCCACGCCAAGCGCTTCGTTAAGCGAATCGGTGAACGGCTGCCAGGTGCTCAGCCACATGATCCGCGCGCCGTCGCGCGTGGCTGTGGGCTTGGTGAGCGCGTCGAGCCGCGACACCAGCTCGCTCGACCACAGGATGCGATATCGCCCAAAACGCCCCGCCTGCGCGGTGCCTTTGCTGTCGGGGATGAACCAGTTGGCGGGGGAATACAGGTTGATGCGCGGATCGCCGGGTTTCATCCATGCGGCCGAGTTCTGCCGCTGACGCACTTTGTCGTCGGGAAACTGATTGATCACGCCATCGAAATCGATCAGGATGATGGCGCTCGCGGCACGCGGGTTGCTCGTCTGTTTGCTTGTGTTGCTTGTGTTGCTTGTATTGCTGGTATTGCTTGTATTGCTCATGTTGCTCCGCCACCCCGCTTTCTCGTTGATGTCGTTGATTCGCTCGGTTGCTGTATGTGTTGCACGTGTTGTATGTGTTGTACGTGTTGGGCTGTACGTGTGGTGTGTTGATGTGTTGGGTGCCGTGCGCTTGACGCTGTGTCTTTGGGTGCCGTGCCTTTGAGCGCTGTGCCGGTCCGGCTTGGTGTCCGCGCCGCAAATCCGTTTTACGAAGTTCCCCCTGTTTACGAGAATTATATTCGCTGGGGTTCGCTGGGGTTCGCTGGGGTTGTCTCAGCGATCGAAATTCGGGAATAAAACCCATTGCTCCTGAATTTCGATCGCTACGAAGCTCTCAATGAACAAAATTCGGGAGATCAGCCAAAAACTCCCGAATAATGATCGCTGACGGCGCACGCCGGCCTGTCAGCGCAAGGTTTTCTCGGGATTTGCCCCGAGTCCGAGAAAACCTTGCTCAAACGGGCTGGTCAGCGCAAGTTTTTCTCGAGATCGGGCCTCGTTTCGAGATTCTCTTGCGCTTGTGGGTTGGGTAGCGCAAGGATTTCTCGGGAAGATCGGCCATTTCGTAAAATCCTTGCGCTAAGGGGGCCGTTTGCGCAAAGATTTCACGAACTCAAGGCAAATCCCGAGATTTCCTTGCGCTGAGCAGGCGCTGAGCAGGCGCTGAACAGGCGCTGAACAGGCGGATTGTGCAAGGATTTCTCGGAGACAGAGGCTACCTCGTAGAATCCTTGCGCGGAGAGGGGC
>NZ_RQSP01000007.1:35237-35357 GCF_009078285.1 Bifidobacterium jacchi | reverse complement strand
CTTGCGCTGAACAGGCGCTGAGCAGGCGCTGAACAGGCGTGTCAGGCGGATTGTGCAAGGATTTCTCGGAATTATCCCTGAGTTCGAGATTCTCTTGCGCTTGTGGGTTGGGTAGCGCAA
>NZ_RQSP01000007.1:34893-35103 GCF_009078285.1 Bifidobacterium jacchi | reverse complement strand
CTGTTTGGCGTGCCACGCGTTGCGGTGTCACCGGTCACATTCGGTTGCGTGGCTGTAAAATGTCGTGGAATCGGCGTGCGCGACGGCTTGTGAGCGGTTACGGTGCGTCGTGTGGCGAGGCGTGCAGCCACGCGATGTTGGAAACCGTCTTTTTTGCGTCGCGTGGCTGTTTGGCGTGCCACGCGTTGCGGTGTCACCGGTCACATTCGG
>NZ_RQSP01000007.1:33680-34771 GCF_009078285.1 Bifidobacterium jacchi | reverse complement strand
TTGCGTGGCTGTGAATCGTCGCGGAATCGGCGTGCGCAACGGCTTGTGAGCGCAGAGAGTCGCGTCACATGGGCAACAATCGCGAAATCATTGGAACTGCAACGTTCTTGATGCCAAGGCCACTTGGTGCAGTCACTTGGCACAAGGTCGCATGACGCACATGTCACATGCTGCAAAGTCTTCCCCCACACATGGCTCAAAGCGCTGTGCTGCGAAGTGCCGCGAAGTGCTGCAAAGCGCTGCGAAGCGAAGTGCAAAGTACGGGAGCATCGCCATATTGGCGCATCTCGCCCAGCGGGTGACGATGCCTAGCGCGTGACGATGCCTAGCGCGTGACGATGCCTGCGCCGAAGGGCCACAGGGCGAGCGCGGCCATCTTGAACGACTGTATTCCAAATGGGATGCCGATGATCGTGATGCAGTTCAATACTCCGGCGATCGCATAGCCGATAGCCATCCAGAATCCGGCGAGTATCACCCAGATCACATTGAGCAGCGTCGCTCCCACGCCGCCGCCGTGCACCACCGTCTTGCCGAATGGCGCGAGCGTCAGCGTAGCCATCTTGAACGATTGCAATCCCAGCGGAATGCCAATGATCGAAATGCACAGCACAAGGCCGATCAAGGCCCATGCCAGTGCCAGTACGAGACCGCCCAGCAGCAGCCATAGAATATTCCCCAACAATCTCATATGGCCATGTTCGCAGATCGGCGAACCGCGCAATTGGCATCCGCGCGAATCTGCTCCGCATCATCACAAGCCGTTCGGCGAGGCAGTCACATGCCGTTCAGTCAGACAACGAAGCGCCGAGTGTCTAATGACTCGCCGGATGTTCAGCTGCGCGGTGATGGTACGCCATATCGGGCGATATACTCACATAAAGCGGGTGTGCCCCGTGCTTTGCTGTGCCCTACAGCCAAGCGGGCATCGCCAGGACTAGACCAAGCGGGCATCGCCGAGTCGGTGCAGGCGGGGTCGGCGTAAACCGGCCACCAGCCGGCCGCCCCAATTCGGCTCCAACCCGGCTGCGACGCCCCAACCCGGCGCCAACCGGTGCCAGCCGAGCAGCAGCCCAACCGCCCCAGCCGAC
>NZ_RQSP01000007.1:25737-33637 GCF_009078285.1 Bifidobacterium jacchi | reverse complement strand
CCCGCCCCAACCGACCCACAACCCCGGCCACCAACCACCAACAACCCAGCCGCCGCGCCCCACGAAGCACAAACACGGCAGCGGCAATCGCAGCAAAGGAGTCATCGTGCGCACGATATGGCGTATCTTCACACGCGATTTCAAGCGTATTCTGCGCAACCCGGTCGCAGTGGTGGTGACGCTTGGCGTGGCGGTGATCCCCTCGCTGTACGCATGGTTCAACATCCTCGCCAACTGGGACCCGTATTCGGCGACCGGCAACCTTAAGGTCGCCGTCGCCAACGAGGACAAGGGCACCGATTCCGATCTGACCGGCAAACTCAGCGCCGGCGAGCAGGTCGTCGAACAGCTCAAGAAGAACGATCAGCTCGGGTGGACGTTCGTCGATGCCGAGGATGCCTTGCAGGGCGTGCAGTCGGGCGAATACTATGCGGCGATCGTGCTGCCGAGCGATTTCAGCGCGAATCTGGTCAACTCGGTCACCGGCTCCGGCGAACGACCGAAGATCAAGTACTACGTCAACGAGAAGAAGAACGCGATCGCGCCGAAGATCACCGACACCGGCGCCACCACGATCGATTCGCAGATCAACTCGACCTTCGTGGCGACCGTCAGCGACGCGGTCGTCGAAGCGCTCACGAAATCCGGCAAGATCGTGCAGGACAAGACCCAGCAGTCGAAAACCGACATCGTCACGAATCTCAACGACGTGATCGGCAAGATCGACAAGGTGCGCGGCTCGATATCCGACATCCAAGGCACCCTGCGCACCACCGACCGGACGATCGCCGACGCGAAGCGCACGCTCGCCGCGCTGCGCAAACAGGTCGACGCCGCCGCAAAGGCGTCGAAGCGGTCGGCGAAGCTGCTCGCCCAGGCGCAAAGCGCCACGCAGCAATTCTCCGAAACGTCCACCGCCGCACTCGACACCGCCAGCGTGAAGCTGTCGAACATCGGCGTGCGCGTCAACACCTCCTCCGGGCTCGTCGTCGACAAGCTTTCCGCCGCGCAGAACTCGGTCAACTCGGTCATCGACGCCTATCAGCGGCCGATCGACCAGGCGGCGGCGCTCGTCGACGATCTGAAAACCGCGATGAACGAAGCGGGCATCAGCCGCGACGACCCGATCGGGCAGGCGATCTGGGCGCAGATCGATCAGATCGACGCCAAGGTGAGCGAGCAGCAGAAGCAGGTCGAGGACTTCCGGAAGGGCTCGAACACATTCATCGACTCGGGCAAGGACGCGGTCACCAATCTCAGCGACGCTGTCACCGACGGCACCGACTCGGGCCTGAGCGCCATCGGCTCCGCGCGCGCCACACTCACCGGCACCGTGCTGCCCGGCCTGAACGGCTCGCTCAACAGCTTCGCGATGATGAGCGGCACGATGTCGGGCACGCTCGAATCGCTGTCGGGCACGATCGACCAGTCGGATTCGCTGCTCACTCAGCTGTCCGACACGATCGATCAGGCGAAGACAACGCTGTCCGGCACCGACCGCTCCCTCAAATCGCTGATCGGCCAGCTGGACACGGTGCGCACCGATGTCGCCTCACTCGACAGCTCCGCGCAGTTCGGCAAGGTGCTCGACGCGCTCGACAAGAACCGCTCCAGCATCGGCCAGTTCATGAGCTCGCCGGTCGCGCTCACCACGAAGGTGGTGTATCCCACCGCCAACTACGGTTCGGCTGTCACCCCGTTCTACTCGAATCTTGCGCTGTGGGTGGGCGGTTTCGTGCTCATCGCCATCTACAAGCTGGAGGTCGATCGCGAAGGCATCCGCCGCATGAGCGTCACGCAGGCGTATCTGGGCCGCTGGCTGCTGTTCGTGCTCGTTGGCTTCATGCAGGCGGTGATCGCGATGGTCGGCGATCTGGTGCTGGGCATCCAGTGCGAGCATCCGCTGCTGCTGGTTCTCGCCGGCGTGTTCTGCTCGTTCGTCTATGTGAACATCATTTATGCGCTGGCGGTTGCGTTCCGGCATATCGGCAAGGCGGTGGCCGTGATTCTGGTGATCATGCAGATTCCTGGCGCGTCGGGCCTGTATCCGATCGAGATGATGCCGGACTTCTTCCGCAATCTGTATCCGTGGCTGCCGTTCACCTATGGCATCAATGCGATGCGTGGCGCGATCGCCGGCGTGTACGGCAACGATTATTGGGTGAATATGGGGCATTTGGCGCTGTATCTGCCGGCGGCGTGGTTCGTCGGGCTGATCGTGCGGCGGTACGCGCTCAATCTCAACGCGCTGTTCGATCGTCGTCTGGGCGACACCGATCTGATGATCACCGAGCATGGCAGCATCGAAAGCGAGCGGCTGTCGCTGGCATCCGTATTCGGCGAATTCTCCGATTCCGGCGAGTTCCGCGATGTGGTCAAGCGACGGGCGCATCGCTTCTTCGCCCGCTATCCGCAGCTGATTCGCAGCGGTCTGGCGCTGCTGATCGTACTGCCGTTCATCTTCCTGATTCTGCTGTTCGCGATTCCGGCGAAGATCACGATGCTGTCGTTGTGGATCGCGTCGATCATTGTGATCGATACGTATCTGATCGTCGTCGAATACATGCGCGATCGCTACGCGCGCCAGCTGGGCGCGAGCGCGATGACCGCCGACCAGTTCCGCGACGCGATCATGAACGGATACGTCGGCAAGCACGGCCAGCCGCGGCGCAGCGGATTGCAGCAGCTGTTCAGCCGATTCGGCGCGGATGCTGCTGCGGGAGCCTCCGTTGCTGCCGTTGCGACTGCGAATGCGAATGGTACTGCGGCTGCTGACGTTGCGGCTGCCGCCGGAGGGGAGGCTACGACGGTGATGCAGCCGATTGCGGCGGCTTCGTCTGCTGCCGTTGCGCCTCAGCCTGCGCCTGCGCCCGAACCTGAACCTCAGCCTGCCCTTGCGCCCGAGCCGAACGACGGGGAGACGACCCAGCAGCTGCCGCCGCTGGCTGCCCGCAACGACGACATGCCCAACTGGGGAGACGACATGCCCAACTGGAGAGGAGGCGCACGATGAGGAACATCTGGAGGATCTTCGCCCGTGACGTAAGCCACGCCACGCGCAACGTGGTCGCGATCATCGTGTCGATGGGCCTGGTGATCGTCCCCGCGCTCTACGCCTGGTACAACATCGCGGCGAGCTGGGACCCGTACGACAACACCAAGGCGCTCAAGGTCGCCGTCGCCAACACCGACAAGGGCTATAAGTCGGATCTCATCCCGATCCGCATCAACATCGGCGAAAACGTGACGAGCGCACTGCGCGCCAACCATGATCTCGACTGGCAGTTCGTCGACAAGGACAAGGCCGTCGACGGCGTCAACTCGGGCGAATACTATGCCGCGCTGGTGATTCCGCATAGTTTCAGCGCCGACATGATGACCCTGTTCTCCGACAAGATCACCCACGCGCAGATCGAATACTATCTCAACGAGAAAATCAACCCGATCGCGCCGCACGTCACCGATGCCGGCGCGACCACCGTCGCCACGACCATCGACCAGACGTTCACCAAAACGCTCAGCGAGGTGGCTCTTGATCTGACGTCCAACATGATGACGTACGCGCAAAGCCCGCAGATGAAGCAGTACGTGACGAACGCGACCGCGCACATCGACACGATGTCATCCGATCTGCGCGCCGCCGCGACCCAGGCCGACGCCTACGCCGGACTGCTCGGCGCGACCAGCAAGATCATCGATTCGACCGACAAGCTGATCGCCACGGCCGGCGACTCGGCGAAGTCGGCGAAGACGATCATCCAGCAGGGCACCGACGGTGCGAATCGTCTCGATAAGACGATCGCCGCCGCGTCGAGCAGCATCGCCAACGGACTCGACCAGTCAGTCAAGGCGTACGACGGCATCAGCGCGAAGATCGACAAGGCGTTCGGCGACGCCGGCACGCAGAGCGATCAGGTCGTCAAACTACTCAACTCGCTGCACGATCAGATTGCCGGCCATGCCGACGCCTATGCCGGCTACGCGGCCACATTGCGCGATCTGGCCGGCAAGGCCACGCTGTCCGTCGTAAAAAACGCGCTCAACAGGGCCGCCGACCGGGCGCAGTCGGTGCACGACAAGCTCGACGGCGTGGCCTCGTCCATCTCGAAAACCGTGTCCGACATCAACAGCGGCAAAACCAGCATCGAGCAAAGCCGCAAGGATCTCAAAAAGGAGATCGCCGACGCGCGCGCATCGGTGGAACAGGTCGCGAACGACTATCGCAAGAACCTCAAGCCGCAGCTCGACGCGCTCACCGGTTCGCTCGACGACGTGATCGCTCAGACCGACACGGTCATCGCCGGGCTCGACGCCACCTCGAACGGACTGTCCGACCTCAACGGCGACCTGACCGACAGCCTCGGCGACATGCAGAAGACGCTGGGCGAGGCCGCGAAGGAGCTCAACGCCTCCGCCGACAAGCTCGACGATCTGACCTCGCGGCTGTCCGGCGCGGCCAATGGCGACATGTCGAGCCTGTCGCAGATCACCTCCGCCGATCCGACCACCATCGCCACCATGCTCAGCGCGCCGGTCGGCGTGGACCGCATCGCCATGTATCCGGCCGCCAACTACGGTTCGGCGATGACCCCGTTCTACACGGTGCTGTGCCTATGGGTCGGGTCGATCGTGCTCGTCGCCATGATGACGGTCGTCATCTCGGATCGTCAGAAGGCGCAGATTCTCGGCCTTGGCGAGAGACTGCCGCTCGGTGAGCCGATGGGCATGCGCGAGGCGCTCGCCGCCGGGCGCACGATCGGCCCGGCCGCCATGCTCGACGTGCTCAACAAGCCGCGTCCCGAATCCCCCGGCAATGCGCGGCGCTTCGGCCTGCACCTCTATCAGGAGTATTTCGGGCGCTACTTGATCTTCGGTTCGCTGGCGCTGCTGCAGGCCACGCTCGTGTGCCTGGGCGACCTGTTCTATCTCGGCGTGCAGTGCGAGCATCCGCTGCTGTTCCTGCTGACCGGCTGGCTCACCTCGCTGGTGTTCTCGCTGCTGGTGTACACGCTCACCGTGTCGTTCGGCGCGATCGGCAAGGCGATTTCGGTGGTGCTGCTGGTCATGCAGGTCGCCGGCTCGGGCGGCACGTTCCCGATTGAGACGCTGCCGCCGTTCTTCCAAGCGGTCAGCAAGTGGCTGCTGTTCCCGTATGCGGTCGACGCGATGCATTCGGCGATGGCCGGCTCGTATGGTGCCGAATACTGGGTGTCGATGGGCAAGCTGGCGTTGTTCATCATCCCGTCGCTGCTGCTCGGATTGGTGCTGCGCAAGCCGGTGATTCGGCTCAATGACTGGATCATCCGCAATCTGGAGAGCACGGTCGTGATGTGATCGCGCGCGGCGAGCGCGCTTGGCTGACGCGTGGTGTGATCAAGCGCGAGCGCGCGGCCGATGGCGGAAGCGGGCGTACCCGCAGCAGCGTTCCACAACGGTACGGAGGTTACAATGGGCCATATGGTGCTTCCACTGATCGACGAACATCGATATGCCGAGGAAATGAACGGCAAGGTGCTGCCCGCCCTTGCCCAGTGCCGCGTCGAGGGTTGGATGGAACCGGCGCAGAGCGATGATCTTCTCGATCCGGCGGTTCCCGGGAAACTGCACTACGTGTGCTACGACGCCGCGAAATTCGACGCATTGCGCATCAATGATGCGACCGCTGTCTTCCGCGGCGCGATCGTCGTGTCGCATGGCTTTACGGAATTCGCCGCGAAATATGCGGAGATGGTGTGGTATTTCCTGCTCGCCGGCTATTCGGTATGCGTCTTCGAGCATCGCGGGCACGGCTATTCGGCGCGTGACGTCGGCAATCCATCGTTGGTGTGGATCGACGATTGGCGGCGGTATGTGGCCGATCTGGCGAAATTCTCCGATACGGTCGGCAAGCGGTACGCGGACGGCATGCCACTCAACCTGTTCTGTCATTCGATGGGCGGCGCGATCGGCATCGGCGTGCTGGAACAGCACCCAACGCTGTTCGACAAGGCCGTGCTGTCGTGCCCGATGGTCGCGCCGGCGACCGGTATGCCGAACTGGCTTGCGGGCGTGCTCGCCGAACTGTTCTGCTGCATCGGACTCGGACGGCATAAGGTGTTCGGACAAAGCGAATTCACGTCCGAACTGAACATGGACGATCATCCAGGGGCGAGCGAGGCGCGCGTGCGCTGGTTCCAGCAGCAGCGCATCGATGATGCGCGTCAGCAGACCTATGCCGCCACGTTCTCCTGGGTGTGTCAGGCGGTGCGCATGTCGCGCGCGATTCAAAGGCCGGAGGCGTGTGCGAACATCGAGACGCCGATTCTGATGTTTCAGGCTGGACGCGACGTGTGGGTGCTCAACGAGCCGCAGAATCGCTTTATTGCCGCGGTCAACAACAGCGGCGGCGACGCGACGCTCGTCAGGTTCGACGATTCGCTGCACGAGATCTTCAGCATGCCGAACGCGATTCTCGACCCGTACCTGCGCCGGATTCTTGATTTCTTCGACTCGCCTGAGCTGCCGCAGCTCATGTGACGCAGCTTGGGACGTGGATCTGGCTTGTTTTGCGATGCATCTTGCAGTTGTGTGTACCGCTGGTTGGCGATCGGGGAAAAACGGGCAGCTTCCGTCGTTTCTTTGGTATCGAGGAACGGCGGAATTGCAACGATTGTGGGATTGCTGCCTCGAGGCCTTGTCGGCGTGCACTCGCCTGGCGGTACACACAACTGCAAGATATGTGTCGCAGAGTAAGGGCTTCGAGCCGAGATGAGCCGGATCGTTTGTTGGTGAGACAGCTCTCTACGTAGCCAACCGGCCGGACTGTCGTCCGGGAAGCCGGGAGAACAGTACGCTGTACTGTTCTCCCGGCTTCCCGCGTGTTGGCGGCGCTCGCACAGCTCGCTGCATAGCCAACCGCGCTCGTAAGCTGTGCTTATGCTTCCAGCGCGTTGCGCAGGAAGGCGCGCTGCAGCAGCAGGAGGTTTTCGGCGACGGTCTCGTCGTTGGTCATGTGGGTGATGCCGGTGAGCGGCAGGAACGTGTGCGGGCGCCCTGCGGCCATCAGCGCCTGACTGAGCCGCAGCGAATGTGCGATCGTCACGTTGTCGTCGGCGAATCCATGAATCAGCATCAGCGGTCGGCGCAGCTTCGGCGCGTCCGCAATGATCGAATTGCGCTCGTAGACCGCCGGGTCAAGTCCCAGATACCGTTCGGTGTAATGCGTGTCGTACAGCGTCCAGTCGGTGGGCGGCGCACCGGCGCATGCGGCCGCGAACACATTCGGCGCGTCCAGCACCGCCAGCGCGGACAGGAATCCGCCATACGACCAGCCGATCATGCACACCTTGTCGAGATCCGGCATCGGAAGCTGGCGGCAAGCGGCGTCATCAACCGTGCCCGCAGCAATCGAATCGTCATCAGCCGTGCTGTCGCCGGTTGCGCTGACTGTGCCGGTTGCGCAGGCTACGTTGGCTACGCTGGCATCAGCCGCAACGGAAGCTGCCGCAGCCGCTGCGACACCGGCCCGCGCCACATTGATCGCCGCGATCGCGCCCGGCAGCGCGCGTACCGCCTCGACCTGATCGGCGAGCGTCACGTCCTTCATATTCTCGAAGATCGCACGATCCCAACGCGGGCCGCGTCCGGTGGTGCCGCGTCCGTCGGCGGTGACGACCAGGAATCCCTGATCCGCCCACCACTGCGCGTCCCAGTAGTAGGCCTGCGATGCGACGACCTGCTGGAATCCGGGGCCGCCGTACGGCTTCATCAGCACGGGCAGCTTGTTGGCGTGCGCGTACGGGCTATCGGCGCTCGGCGCGATGATCGCGGTGTACAGTCTGTGTTCGCCGAGTCGCGTGAATGTCACGTTCGGTGTGAAGCCGGGGGTTGCCGCATGGTTGGCGATCAGCGCGGCGTCGGG
>NZ_RQSP01000007.1:22276-25663 GCF_009078285.1 Bifidobacterium jacchi | reverse complement strand
GAATCGGTTCGCGGCAGTGCGACGGCATCCGTTATCGTGGCCGCCGCAGGCGCAGCTGTTTCCGCAGTCGCTTTCGTCGCGTGAAACATCATGTGAAACGCAATGCGCGGCAGTCGGTTCGTCGTCATCGTCTGCGCAGTGCCCGTCTGCGCAATGCCCGTCTGTACAGTGCCCGTTGTTGCAGTGTCCGTCTGTGCAAACGTCGGTGATATGCCACATGCGCGACCGGGCGTGCGCCATGTCGCGGCCGGAAACCACCAAGCCGCGCGTCCCGCGCGAAGCGGTCCAGTTGCCGGGTTCAATGGTGATCGGCGTGATCGTGCCGTCGAACCCGAAACTCACCACATCGAAGCTGCGTGCATCGTGCGCATCGTGCGTATTGCGTCCGTTCTGCGCGTCGTCAGCAACCCGCGCGTCATCGGCAACCTGCGATTCGCCGACCCCGAGACCACCGGAAACAGCCCATTCGCCGGGCAGATCACCGGCGAGCTCGGGCGTGCGCTGCACCACGCACAGCACGTCCGCATCGGTCACGTCAAGCACTTCGCGCACCTGCCAGCCGGTCGGAGTGAACGCGCGTCCGTCCACGGTCAGCCGGTTCGTGTCGGTCTCCATGTCGTTGAGCGAGCAGACCAGACGGCCGTCCGGCGTGAACGCAGGCGTGCCGTGAATCAGATCGATCCACTGATCGTTGGCGTGCTCCTCCAGCACGCGGGTCGAACCGGCGGCCGCTGAGGAACCGGCATCGGTGGCGCTGCCCGTTGCGACCAGCAGCACCTGATCGCGGGTCTGTCGGCGGTTCTGCACGAGCACCAGCGGATCGTGGCCGCTGCTCCAGCTCACTGCCGCAACGTATTCGTATGATTCGCGATCCCAATCGACATCGTTGTTGGCGACGATGCCGGCATAGCGGTCATCGTCGTCATAGTCGACTTCGATCAGCGTCAGATAGACGTCGGCATTGGTCGTCAACGCGCGTGGGTAGCGGCGACCGTCCGCCGGATGCTCGGGATTCGCGGGATCGCTGATATACCAGCTTGGCTCGTCGGCCGTGTCGAACGACTCGAACAGGATGTGCCGCGAATCCGGCCCCCACCAGAAGCCGTCGTACCGGTCCATCTCCTCGCCGGCGACGAATTCGGCAAGGCCGATTTTCCAAGTGTTTTCGGCCGGATTGCCGTCCTCGTCCTCGACGCTGACGCCGTAGATCGCGGTAATGCGGTCGTCGGTTGCTGCATTTGTTGCTGGGTTGGCGGCTGCATTTGTTGCTGCGGCACCGGCTGCATCGGTTGCGTCGGTTGCTGCTGTGTCGGTGGCATCGATGGTTGTGTCGGCTGCATCGTCGGCGGTGAACAGCCCTTCGCTGATCGATGCCTCGTCGATATCCGCGGCGACGAATACGCCATCCTGCGCATCGCCAGCCGGCTCGTCCCGCCAATCGGCGGCACTGCCCCAGGCGGCGGCGCCGTTCCAATCAGCGATGTCAACCAGCATGAGATGCTCGCCGGTTGTGTACAGCACATGCCCGCCATCCGGGCTGATGCGCGGATTGAGCACGGGCGTGTACATCTCCGGATCGGCATCCAGCCATGCGGCGGCGAGCTCGCGCGTGCGCGCGCCGTCGCCGTCCTCGTCGATCTCGGTGAGGAACAGCCGGCCGTTGATCGTGTAGACCACGCGGCGCCCGGCGGCATCGACCGAATACGAGACGATGCCGGAGCCGCCTTCGCGGGCGCGTTCGCGGCGCGCCTTCTCCTCGGCGGGCACGTCCTCGTCGTCGGCATCGGCGAGCAGTTCGCGCGGATCGGCAAGCAGGACCTCGCGATGCGTGCCGTCGGCGCCGACCACGCTCATCCACAGGGCGGTCACCAGATCCTCCGGCCCGTCCGAACGCAGGAACAGCGCGCGCGTGCCGTCGCCGATCACGCGCGCGGACCGCGGCGCGCCGCAGCCGAAGCGCAGCGTGCGTGCCTTGCGGCGCGGAAACTCGCGGATTGCTGGTGCCGCGGGCGTGGAGGTTGCGGCTGCGGTGTCGGTGGCGGTGGGCGCGTTGGCGGCGCCGGTCGCGTTGATTGCACCGGTCGCATCGGCGCTCGCGACGGTGTCGTTGTGCGGATTGGGGTTGCGTGGATTGTCGTTGTGCATATCAGTCATGAGCACCACTGTAGTAGCGTTGCGTCCGCGCTGCGGTTGATGCGTCGGTGCTGCCGCGTCGGCTTGGATGCGTCGGCCGGCGCGCAGCAGGTCACGCGGCGCGGTTCCCCTGACCCGGGTCTGGCATGGGTCTGACATGGGTCGCAGCGCAAAATCGTGATTGTTTTGCGCCCATACGACCCGAATTGTGTGTTTTTCTCGTTCTCGTTCCCCACTGCCGCGTAGGATGGGTAAAGATTAGAAAGGGATCACTATGAGCGTTCTCGACCGTTTTGAAAAGAGTGTGGAAGGTGCCGTGAACGGGGTGTTCGCGAAGATCGGGGCCAAGGATCTTCAGCCCGTCGACCTTTCCAGTGCTCTTGAGCGTGAAATCGACGCCGAAGCCATGCCCGTTGGCCGCGACCGCACGGTGGCCCCCAACGAGTACCGCTTCAAGCTGAGCACGCCCGATTTCGACCGCATCGAGCAGTGGGGCAGCGAAACCCTCGCCAACGAACTGGCGGACAACCTCACCCAGTATGCGAAGAGCCAGCACTATGCGTTCGTCGGCCCGGTGGTCGTGATCTTCGAGGAGGATCTCGAACTCGCCAAGGGCAACTTCAACCTGAGTTCCGAATCGGTGCAGGGCAATGCGGTGCCCGTCACCACCGAAGGCCAGGCGCAGGATCACCCGATGCTGGAGATCAACGGCAACCAGTACCTGCTCACCAAGGAGAAGACCGTGATCGGCCGCGGCTCCGGCTGCGACATCGTCATCGACGATGCGGGCATCTCCCGTAAGCATCTGGAGATCGACATCACGCCCAACGGCGTGATCGCCCGCGATCTCGGCTCCACCAACGGCACGTACGTCGAAGGGCATCAGGTCCCCGCGGCGACGCTGCTCGACGGCAACACGATCACCATTGGCCGCACGCGCATCCTGTACTGGGCTTCGTCGCAGGATCAGCAGTAGCCTCCAGTAGGAAGCGTTTCCGTATGACCGAACTGACCTTCGCGATCCTCAAGTATGGATTCCTGATCCTGCTGTGGGTATTCGTATGGCTGGCGGTGCGTTCGCTGCACAGGGACATCGAATCGTTCAGTCCCCGCAAATCGCGCGCGCATCGTCGCAACGAGCGTCGCGCCCGCAAGGCCGTCGAGGCACCTGCGCCCGTCGCGTCGCCCGCCCCTGCGCCAATGAACGCAGCCAACGCGGTCAACGCAGCCGGCGTCGCCAATGCCGCCAATCGC
>NZ_RQSP01000007.1:13290-22154 GCF_009078285.1 Bifidobacterium jacchi | reverse complement strand
GGCATGCAGCCGGGGCCGCTGGGGCAGCCGGGGCGGTCGATGCAGCAGCCCGGTTCGGCTGCGGCGAACGGCCCTACGCTGCTTGTCATCATCGATGGGCCGCTGGCCGGCGCGTCGGTTCCGCTGACCGGCGACACGATTACGCTCGGCCGCGCGGCGACCAACACCGTGGTGCTGAACGACGAGTTCGTGTCGTCCCATCACGCCCGCGTGTATCTCGATCCGGCCTCGCACCGCTGGGCCATCGAGGATTTGCACAGCACGAACGGCACGGTCGTCAATCAGATTCGCATCAGCACACCGACGATTCTGGCCCCGCGCGTTCCCGTGCGCATCGGTGCCACCACGTTTGAACTGAGGTGATCTCAATGCCGAATTCACCCGCTTCGCAAAGCCTGTTCATGTACTCCACGACCGTTTCGGACGTGGGCACGGTTCGCGCCAACAACCAGGACTCCTCGTTCGCCGGCGAGCATCTCGCCGCGATCTGCGACGGCATGGGCGGCCATGCCGGCGGCGACACGGCCTCGACCATCGCCATCCGCTCGCTCGCCCACATCGAACGCGACGATGTCAATGGCGACGTGCTCAAGGTCACGCAGATGATGGAGACTTCGGTGATGGCCGCGCACGACGCGATCGTGGGCAAGGCGAAGCGGGAGCGCAAACTCGCCGGCATGGGCACCACGGTGACCGCCGTGGCGCTGGTCAACGGCTATTGGGCGCTGGCGCACATCGGCGATTCGCGCGCGTATCTGCTGCGCGGCGGCAAGCTCACCCGCATGACGCATGATCACAGCTATGTGCAGCATCTCATCGATACCGGCCGCATCACGCCGGCCGAGGCGAAGAACCATCCGCAGCGCAACGTGGTGATGCGTGTGCTCGGCGATTTCGACATCGACCCCCGCCCCGACATCACCATTCGCAAGGCGCATCCGGCCGACCGCTGGCTGCTGTGCTCCGACGGTCTGTGCGGCGTGCTGGAGGATTCCACGATCGAGCAGGTCATGGCGGAATGCTCCGATCAGGAGGAATGCGCCCAGCTGCTCGTTTCGATGGCACTCAAGGCCGGCAGCACCGACAACGTGACCGCGGTGATCGCCGACGCCACGCTCGCGCTCGATGCCGCCGCGTTCGACATTCCTCATCAGACGCTGCTCGTCGGCGGTGCCGCCAGCGCAAGTCTGGAGCCGATCGCCGATATCGTCAACGAGCCGGTCGCCACGCCGCCCGCATTGCGCGACGACGATCCGTCCCCCGCCCAGCGTGCCGGCGCGCTCGCTCAGGAGGCGCGCGCCGATTCTGCGAATGGTGCCGCATCCGGGAGGTACGCCGGTGCCGGCGACGCCAACGGCACCGGCGGCACCGGCAGCAGTGGTGCCGCGGCCGCCGAATCCGCCGCAACGGCAGCCGGCGCATCCGCAGGCGCAGGTGGCGGCGTAGGCGGCGACAAATCCGGCAATCGCGCCGATCAGAATGCGCCGCGCGTGGTGCAGCCGTCCGGCGAACGCGACGATTCCACCGCCCAGTCCGCTCCCGACACCGGCGAAATCCCGATCGTGAGGAAGAAGGACGGCCGTCTGAGCACCGATCCGAACGATCCCGAGGTGGCGAAGGCCATCCGCCATGAGCAGGTGAGGCAGCGCAAGACCGACCGCGCCCGTTCCCGTCGCGGCCGTCTCGTGGCGGTTTTCAGCGTGATCGTCTCGCTTGCCGCGCTGTGCGGCATCGGCTGGGGCGTGTACATCTGGAGCCAATCGCAGTATTATCTGGGCACCAGCGACGGCGTGGTGACGATCTATCAGGGCGTCAACACGAACATCTTCGGCATCCGGCTGTCGCATGAGGTCAAGAAGACCGACATCCAGACGTCAAGTCTGCCGCAGTCGTGGCGCGACCAGCTTGATCAGGGCATTTCGGTGAGCAGCTACGACGAGGCCGAAAGCCACGCGCAATTCATCGAAAGCGAACGCGACAAGGATTCCGCAGCGAACGCCTACGTCAGCAATTCCGGCGATTCCGCCGGCGATTCGGCTGACGGCAGCGCCGGCGGCAGCGCCGACAACACCAACGGCACCGACTCCAGCAACCAATCCACCACCCAGCAACAGGAAGGCGGCACCAAGCAATGATCGCACTGCGACTGCGCCAGGCATCGCTGCTCCTGTTCGCGATGCTGATCTCGCTGATGGCGTATTTCCAGATGTTCGAGCGCATCGACAATGCGTTCCCCTCGAACTACGCCGTCATGCTTGGCGTGGTCGGTGCGCTCTACCTTGTGCTGTGGGGCGTGACGCTCAAGTTCCAGCCGTACGCCAGCCAGTCGATCATGCCGTGCGTGCTGCTGCTCAACGCGATCGGCACGGTGATGATCATCCGCATCGACAACCAGAACAACACCGCGGTGGGTATGCGGCAGCTGATCTGGCAGGCGGCCGCGCTGGTGGTGTGCATTGTGCTGATCGTGGCGCTGCGTGACTATCGCATATTCCGGCGCTTCTCCTATGTGAGCATGGTCGTCGGTCTGGTGCTGCTGCTGTCGCCGATGATCCCCGGTCTGGGCACGGAGATCGGCGGCGCGCGCATCTGGATCAAACTGCCGATCATCGGCGGCACGCTGCAGCCGGGCGAATTCGCCAAGTTGTTCCTCGCGTTCTTCTTCGCCGCGTATCTGTTCGATCATCGCGATCAGCTGGCGGTGGGCGGCAAGAAGGTGCTCGGCATGCAACTGCCGCGCATCAAGGATCTCGGCCCGATCATCATCGTCTGGATCGCGTCGATGGGCGTGCTCGTCATGCAGCGCGATCTGGGCACATCGCTGATGTTCTTCGCGATGTTCGTGTCGATGCTGTACGTTGCGACCGGGCGCAAAAGCTGGATTGCGATCGGTATGCTCGCGTTCGCCGCGGGTGCCGTCGCCGCGTCGCGCATCTTCGCGCATGTCGGTTATCGCGTCGATGTGTGGCTGCATCCGTTCGATGACGCGATCTACAACCGTTATCCGGGCGGTTCCGAGCAGCTTGTCAAGGGTCTGTTCGGCATGGCGGCCGGCGGCATGACCGGCACCGGTCTGGGCGAGGGGCATCCTGCGCTCACGCCGCTCGCCAATTCCGATTTCATCTATTCGTCGGTCGGCGAGGAGTTGGGATTGACCGGTCTGATGGCGGTGCTGGTGCTTTATATTCTGATCATCGCGTCCGGTTTTGTGACCGCCATGAAGATCAAGGATGGATTCGGCAAGCTGCTGTCGTCCGGATTGGTGTTCACGATGGCGTTTCAGGTGTTCACCGTGGTCGGCGGCATCACGCTGGTGATTCCGCTGACCGGTCTGACCATGCCGTATATGGCGGCCGGCGGCTCGTCGCTGATCGCGAACTATGTGCTTGCCGCGCTGCTGGTCGTCATTTCGAATGCGGCGAACAAGCCGGAGCCGGAGACCTCGTCCGAGACGTTCCAGTACGAGGCGTTGGCCGTGCTGCGCGATCATGAGCTCAAGGAGCGCGCCAAGCAGGTCGAGGAACAGGAGGCGCAGCAGTCGCAGCGTCGGGCGCAGATGGAGCAGGCCGCGCAGCGCAACGAGCAGCAGCCGACCGAGGCGCTTGCCGTGCATGAGCTGTTCGGCATGGGCATGGCGGCTGGCGAATCCCGGGCGCGGCATGGTGCGCACGCGGCGCACGGCGCGCATGGGGCATTTGACGCATACGGATCGCATGCCGGTGCCGCTGAGCAGGAGTCGCAGGGGCAGGTGCCGACTGTCGAGTCGCCAATGGAGATGCCGTTGGAAGTGCCGCAGGCACCGCAGGGGCAGATGCCGCAGGGGTACCAGTCGCAGTCGGAGCCGTCCGAGCAGCTGACGCAGGCGCTGGCCGAACCGCTGCCCGACGACACCAGCCATTACGACGATGACGACCAGCTTGACGACACGTCCGACTTCCCGGGAGGTGAGCGATGAACGTCTCTCTTCGGCAGCTTTTCACCGCCGTCATCGCCCTGTTCGTGGTGCTGGGCATGTCCACGACCATGATGATGGCCATTCGCGCCAACGAGCTGAGCAGCGATCCGCGCAACACCCGCGCGCTCTACCATGAGTTCGCAGCGCCACGCGGCGCGATTCTCGCGTCGGACGGAACCGTGCTCGCCAAGTCGAATCCGGTCAACGACTCGTTCAAATACCAGCGCGTCTACGCCAACGGCAAGGTCTACGCGCCCGTGACCGGCTTCTTCTCGATCACCCACTCCGCCGACCGCGGCATCGAGGCGTCGCGCGGCAGGCTGCTGTCCGGCCAGGCCGACGCCCTGTTCTGGGAGCGGTTCAAGGCCGTGCTCACCGGTTCGACGAACACGGGCGCATCGATTGAAACGTCCATTGATCCCAAGTTGCAGGAGCTCGCCTACAAGCTGCTCGGCGACAACGACGGTTCCGTCGTGGTGATGGAGCCGAGCACCGGCCGCATCCTCGCGATGGTGAGCACGCCCAGCTACGATCCGAGCGCGCTGGCCAACCACGATCTCGCAGCGACCAACAAAGCCTACTCGCAGCTGATCGCCGACCAGTCGAATCCGATGATCAACCGCGCGACCTCGCAGCTCTACCCGCCGGGATCGACGTTCAAGACCGTCGTCGCGGCGGCCGCGCTCGAAAGCGGCAAATACGAGCCGGA
The DNA here is from genome assembly GCF_009078285.1 of Bifidobacterium jacchi. GTDB lineage: Bacteria > Actinomycetota > Actinomycetes > Actinomycetales > Bifidobacteriaceae > Bifidobacterium > Bifidobacterium jacchi. The sequence continues at coordinate 17,490 of NZ_RQSP01000007.1, read as the reverse complement.
CACGCAGATTCCGGCGGGTGCCGAGTACACGCTTCCCGGCACGTCCACAAAGCTGCCCAACTCGTCGGCGATCGCGGCCGGCACGAACGGCAAGATCTCGTTCGCCGACGCGCTCGCCTACTCCTCGAACACCGCATTCGCGCAGCTTGGCGTCGAACTCGGCTCCGACAAGGTCGATGCTATGGCGAAGAAGCTCGGCTACGGCAGCGCGGTCACCATCGACGGCTCCGACGCCACCGGCTACCCGATGCGGTCCGCCGCCGCGCAGTTCCCCGACGATCCCACCGACGACCGGCTTGCGCTGGCGTCGATCGGTCAGGGCGACAACGCCACCACGCCGCTGCAGAACGCGATGATCGCCTCCGCGGTCGCCAACGACGGCAAGCTCATGAAGCCGACGATCGTCGATCGCGTGCGCTCCAGCGATCTGTCGGTGCTGTCCGAGACCAAGCCGCAGGTCATGTCCGAGGCGTTCAGCAAGGACACCGCCGACAAGCTCACCGGCATGATGGAAGGGGTCATCACCAAGGAGTACCCGGATCTGCAGATTCCGGGCGTGAAGATCGCCGCGAAAACCGGCACCGCGCAGATCGGCACCGGCAACTCGTCCATCGACGGATGGATCATCGGCTTCGCGCCGGCCGACAGCCCGAAGATCGCCGTGTCGGTCGTGGTGCACAACGTCGATCTGTATGGTTCAATGGTTGCCGGTCCGATTATGAAGTCGTTGATGGAGGAGGCGCTGAAGCAATGAGACTGATCGAAGGACAGCTAATCCACCGGCGCTACCGTCTCGACCGGCGCCTGGCGCAGGGCGGCATGGGCGAGGTCTGGAAGGGATACGACATCCAGCTGGGCCGCCCGGTCGCGATCAAGGCGCTGCGCGGCGACCAGACCAACGACTCCGAGGCCAAGTTGCGCCGACTGCGCGCCGAAGCGCACAATTCCGCGAATCTTGCGCATCCGAACATCGCCGCGCTGTTTGAATACTATGAGCATGACGGCATCGGATTCCTCATCATGGAATACGTGCCGAGCAAATCGCTGGCCGACCTCTACCGCGAACGCGGGCCGATTCCGGCGATCGAACTGCTGCCGATCCTCATCCAGACCGCGCGCGGACTGTTCGTGGCGCACAGCCACGGGGTGATTCACCGCGACGTCAAACCGGCCAACATCATGGTGTCAGAATCCGGCGAGGTGAAGATCACCGACTTCGGCGTGAGCTACTCGACCAATCAGGAGCAGATCACGCAGGACGGCATGGTGGTGGGCACCGCGCAGTACATTTCGCCCGAGCAGGCGCAGGGCAAGCACGCCACGCCGCAGTCCGACATCTATTCGCTGGGCGTGGTCGCCTACGAGGGGCTGTGCGGGCATCGTCCGTTCACCGGTGCGACGCCGGTCGACATCGCCGCCGCGCATGTGAACAATCCGGTGCCGCCGCTGCCCGATTCGATCGATCTGCAGCTGCGGCAGTTCGTCATGTCGATGCTGTCGAAGGATCCGCGCGACCGTCCGAAGGACGCGCTCACCGTGTCGCGGATTCTTGGTCGCATCGAACGGCGGCTGCTTGATCAGGAGACCATGCAGATGGACGAGACGATGGTCGGTTCGGGGCGCATGCCGCGCCGCGTGATCAGCGCTCCGCATCAGACGAGCGTGATGCTCAACAGTGTGAACCGATTCACGACCGCGACGCCGGCTGCGGCACCGGCGCCGACCTCAGCACCGGCTGCGGCTGCGGATGTAGCTGTGGGCGGCGGCATCGGCAGCGCGTCAAACGTCGGCGCCGAGCCGAACGTCGGCGCCGAGCCGAACGGCGGCGCCGAGCCGAATGCGGGCGACTACAGCGTCGGCGACCGCGGCGTCGGCAACCCCAATCCAAGCAATCCGTACAACGTGCCGGGTGGCATGATGAACAGCTTTGAGAACAATCAGAAGGAGCAGCAATGAGCGGGAACATGCCCAATGCGCTGGCTAATGGACGATACCAGCTCGGTCAGCTCATCGGCCGTGGAGGCATGGCCGAGGTGCGGGTGGCGCTCGATTCGCGACTGGGCCGCACGGTGGCCATCAAGATCATGCGCTCCGACCTCGCCAACGACGAGATCTTCCTGTCGCGATTCCGCCGCGAGGCGCACGCGGTCGCGCAGATGAACAATCCGAACATCGTCAACATCTACGATTCCGGCGAGGAGACGTTCGTCAACGAGTCCGGCGGCACCGAGCGTCTGCCGTATCTGGTGATGGAGTACGTCAAGGGTCAGACGCTGCGCGACATCATCAAGGCGAACGGTCCGCTGTCGCAGCGCGATGCCGAACAGGTGATGCTCGGCGTGCTCAATGCGCTTGAATACTCGCATCGCATGGGCATCATCCACCGCGACATCAAGCCCGGCAACATCATGATCTCCGAGCAGGGCGTGGTCAAGGTCATGGACTTCGGCATCGCCCGCGCGCTGGACGATTCCGCCGCCACGATGACCCAGTCGCAGGGCGTGGTCGGCACCGCGCAGTACCTGAGCCCCGAGCAGGCGCGCGGCGAGACCGTGGACATGCGCTCCGACCTGTATTCCGCCGGCTGCGTGCTCTACGAGATGCTCACCGGCCGGCCGCCGTTCACCGGCGATTCGGCGGTGGCGATCGCCTACCAGCATGTGTCCGAGGTCGCCACGCCGCCGAGCGCGCTGGTGCCCGGACTGCCGAAGATGTGGGATTCGATCTGCGCCAAGGCAATGGCCAAGGACCGGCAGAACCGGTATGCGACGGCCGCCGAATTCAAGAACGACATTCTCACGTTCATGAACGGCGGCGTGCCGGTGGCGGCCGCGTTCAACCCGCTGACGGACCTGTCCAATATGAAGGCCCGCAAGCAGGAGGAGCTCAACCAGCCGCCCACGGCGACCGTGCCGATGGGCGACGCGGGAGCGCCGACGCAGGCGTTCAATCCGCTCGCCGGAGCGAACGGCATGAACGGCGCGAATGGTGCAAACGGCATGTCGCCGTATGGCAACCCGTATGGCACGCAATACGGCATGCCGCCGGCTGATCCGAATGCGGCGGCGAACGCGGCGCTCAAGTCGCGTGCCGAGCAGCGTGCGGCCGCGGCGCAGGCGAAGCGCAGGAAGCAGATCATCATCGGTTCGATCCTCGGCGTAATTGCTTTGATTGCGATCGTCGTCGGCGTGATGTTCGCGATGAACCAGGCGAACGCCACCAAGATGGTCACCGTGCCGACGTTCTCGGCGCAGACCAACGCGGAACTCGCCAAGCAGAAGCTCGAGGCAGTGGGCCTGAAGATTCAGACCATGCAGGATTCCGACTCCAGCGAGCCGGAGGGCACGTTCACCAAGCAGGACCCGGCTGGCGGCTCGCAGGTCGAAGAGGGCAGCACCGTGCGCGTATGGTTCTCGACCGGTCCGCAGCAGGTGGCGATTCCCGATGTCAAGAACATGAGTCAGGAGGACGCCCGCGCCGAGCTCAAGGACAAGGGCTTCGACGTGCAGGAAAGCACGCAGACGCAGGATTCCGCCGATGTGGAGAAGGACAAGGTGACCGGCACCAGTCCGGCGATCGGCACGATTCAGGCCAAGGGAACAACCGTCATGCTGTATGTGTCGACGGGCATGACCACGGTGCCGGATGTGACCGGGCAGACGCAGGAGAAGGCGCAGGACGCGCTCAAGTCGTTCACCGTGGTCATCGAACATGAGACCTCGGCGGACGTGGAGAAGGGCTCTGTGGTGCGCACCGACCCGGTGGCCGGCTCTCCGATCGCGCAGAAGTCCACGATCACCGTGTACATTTCCGACGGCAAGGAGAAGGTGACTGTGCCGACCGTCGCCGCCGGCACTGCGACAGCCACGGCGAAGGCCGCGCTTGAGGCTCAGGGCTTCAAGGTGAAGATCACCGGTCCGACCGACGGCGTGGTGGTAAGCATCAGCCCCGACTCCGGCGAATCCGTGGACGAGGGCAGCACGATCACCATCGTCTCGCAGGCTGATCCGAATGCGAACACCCCCGGCACCGGTGACGACAATAACAACACCGGCACCGGCACGAATACAAACGGCACCAACAATGGCGGAGGCACGAACTCGAACGGCACCACCACCGGTGAGTGAGCCGGTGCGTGGGCCGGTGAGTGGCCGGTGAGTGGCCGGTGAGTGGCCGGTGAGTGGCCGGTGAGTGGCCTGG
>NZ_RQSP01000007.1:12734-13168 GCF_009078285.1 Bifidobacterium jacchi | reverse complement strand
CGGACGGCGATCTAGTCAGTGAGCCGGCCGGACGGGTTGCCGGCTGGGCGGCACGTCTGAGGGGTTCTCAACGGTAGAAATGGACGCTAAGCGCGCTAAGCGTGCGCTCAGCGTCCATTTTGCATTGTGAATCGCAGAAGACGCAGAAGATGTCTTTTCGGTACGGTCTTTTCGGTACTTTCGGTACGGCACTTTGTGTGGTGCCGCATCTTGCGTTCAGAAACCTCGTCGAGGCACCATTCTTAGGGATTTGCCTTGGGTCCGTAGAATCCTTGCACATTAGGATCCTTGCGCTGACCCCGCGCAGTGGTTTCGCGCAACTATTTTTCGGAAAGAGCCCTGAGTTCGTAAAATCCTTGCGCTTAGCCCTGTCCTAGCGCAAGGATTTTACGAAGTTCCCCTTCTTTCCGAGAAATCCTTGCGCTAGCGGCCTT
>NZ_RQSP01000007.1:12469-12630 GCF_009078285.1 Bifidobacterium jacchi | reverse complement strand
CTTTGCGCAAGGATTTTACGAGATGGCCGTTTTCCACGAGAAATCCTTGCGCTGACCCCTTGCGCTGACCCCACGCAGTGGTTTCGCGCAACTATTTTTCGGAAAGAGCCCTGAGCTCGTAAAATCCTTGCGCTTAGCCCTGTCCCAGCGCAAGGATTTTA
>NZ_RQSP01000007.1:12128-12289 GCF_009078285.1 Bifidobacterium jacchi | reverse complement strand
AGAAATCCTTGCGCTGACCCCTTGCGCTGACCCCACGCAGTGGTTTCGCGCAACTATTTTTCGGAAAGAGCCCTGAGCTCGTAAAATCCTTGCGCTTAGCCCTGTCCCAGCGCAAGGATTTTACGAAGTTCCCCTTCTTTCCGAGAAATCCTTGCGCTAGC
>NZ_RQSP01000007.1:9661-12024 GCF_009078285.1 Bifidobacterium jacchi | reverse complement strand
GGCCTTCTTTGCGCAAGGATTTTACGAGATGGCCGTTTTCCACGAGAAATCCTTGCGCTGTGTAGCGCTGTGTAGCGCTATGGAGTGCCTAAGGCAGTGTCCTTCTCTGGTGTCCCACCGTCTAACCCACAACACAGATCCGAAACGCACCGAGTTTCTGGCGCAAATGTCGCGTCCATTCAACCACCATCAGCCCATCATCAGCTCACAGGAACGGGTTTGGCACAGGGAGCGCCCGTGCCGGACGATCGCGCCAAGTGGCCTGCTATGCTGCGATGTTGGGTTGTAGTCCTTTGGCGTTGGCTATGGCGGTGGTTTGGCCGCATGTGGCGAGCCAGTTGGCGAGGAGTCGGTAGCCGTCCTGGGTCATGACGGATTCGGGGTGGAATTGCACGGCGTACATGGGTAGTTCGCGGTGTTTGATGCCTTGGATGGTGTGGTCGTCCTGGGTCCATGCGGTTACGGTGAGCTCGTCGGGCACGGAGTTTGGTTCGACGGCGAGGGAGTGGTATCGGGTGGCGGTCATCGGGTTGGCGACGCCGTGGAAGATCTCGTCGTCGATGTGTTCGACCTGGCTGGTTTTGCCGTGCATGATGGTGGGTGCGTGGTGGATGGTGCATCCGAACACTTCGGCGAGGGCCTGGAGTCCTAGGCATACGCCGAACATGGGTTTGCGCTCGGCCGCACAACGACGAATCACATCCTCGCTGACGCCGGAATCGGCCGGAGCGCCGGGACCAGGGGAGATCAGCACGCCGTCATAGTCGTCGAGAATGCCCGGCTCGGCGGGGTCGATCTCATCGTTGCGCACCACGTCCACCGTTGCGCCCAACGTCTTGAGATATCCGACGATGGTGTACACGAACGAATCATAGTTGTCGATCACCAGAATGTGTGCGCTATCGGTCATGACTCTTCCCCTCGGCATCAGCGGTACAACGGTCGGTTTCCGGTGCGCGAATCAACATGGCGAATCAACGCCGTGAATCACCGTAGCGAATCACCACGCCGAATCGCGCGCCAAACTGTAGGCCAGTGTAGTCGCCGGGCTACCGCAGCGAAACGATGATCTCGGATATCGCCGACCCAGCCGGCCGGCCGAGCCCATGCCAGAGCCGTCCGGCCCAGCCGGCCTCGCTAGCCGACCCGGCCGACCGATCGACCTGGCACCCATCACCGGCACCCGCCGACAAGCGTCACGCAGTCGGCACCGCGGTGAAGTTCGACATCTCCCGCAATACCGGAATCGTCGACGCCGCCCACGGGAATCCCCATTCAAACAGCGCCGCCGCGACGACGAACAGCAGCAGGCCGAGCAGCACCAGCCGCACCGGCAGCACGCCAGGCTGATGCCGCAGCAGCCAGCCGTACGCGCTCACCTCGGGCCGACGCCGCTCGCCGGAACGGATCGCGCGCAGCACCGGGAACCGCCATGCGACCAGCGCCGCAATGAAGATCACCGCGTAGGCGAGCAGCGCGACCAGCATGACCGGAACCAGCGAATCGAGCTGAGCGATCGGCGACGGCTGCTCGTTGTTGATGAACTGCACGCGGCCCGACGAATCGGTCGACGACAGCTCCTTGGGAATGCCGTCCGAAACCTTCGCCCAGTACGAGAACTCGCCGTAGCTGATCCAGCGGTAGATCGGCGCGGAATACTTCGGTTCGCAGGTGGTCATCGTGATCAGCCGCTTGGTGGTCGGCGTGCCGGTGCTCTGCGGGTCGTCGGAGATGACGCGCACCTCCTCGGGCTTGACGATCTCGTAGTTCGTGTACTTGTACACGTACCAGTAGTCCTTGGTGCGGATGATGATCGGGTCGCCCGGCTGCAGTTTGTCCACGTCGCCGAGCGGCTGTCCGTAGCCGTTGCGGTGGCCGGCAAGCGCGAAGTTGCCGACCTGGCCGGGCATCTTCGTGTTGTCGTAATGGCCGAGGCCATGCTTGTTGAGCTCTTCGAGCGTGGTGCCCTGCACCATGTTGCGCTCCCAGTTGTCGCCGAAGCGCGGGATGTACACCTGCGCGAGCAGCTCGCCCTCGGACGCCTTTTCGGTCTGCACAGGCGGCTCACCGGACTGCGCGGCGGCGATCTTCACGCCATTGTTGCCGCTGTTGGCGGTCGGGTCGGCCCAGTCGACGGATTGGCGTGTCTCCATCTGCGTGTGCTCCGCCTGCACGCCGGTCCACCACATCTGCCATACGATGTACAGCGCACAGATCGCCGCCAACGTGAGCAGAATCTCGGCGATGATGCCGAGCGTGGCCTGCAATGCGCCGCGCCGGCGCGGGGCGGGGTTCGCAGTCGGGCCGGTGCCGCCATTGCCGGGCGTGCCGGTGCCGCCGCCGAAGCCGTTGTTGCCGCCGCC
>NZ_RQSP01000007.1:0-9580 GCF_009078285.1 Bifidobacterium jacchi | reverse complement strand
GCAGTCGGCACCGGCGCGATGCGCTGGGTGACCGGCTGGGGAGCGCTCTCCTCGAAATCGCCGAAGTCGGCGCGGGTGATATTGCCGTTTGCTGATGGTCCGTGTTTCATTGCGCCTTCTTCGTAGTGGTGTCGGCGGCGGTGTCGCCGGATTCTGTGGAGTCGTTGGCGGTGCCGGTCGCGTTGGCGGTGCCGGCGGCGGTTCCTGTGGATTGTGTGGAATCGGCGGCAGCGGATGCGTCGCTGGATTCGCTGGATTTGCTGGATTCGGCGGATGATTGATCGCTCGACGATTCGGCATCGGTCTTGCCGGCCGCCTTCGCTTCCTCGGTTTGCGTGGTGTCGACGCTGGAATAGCGCAACGGCTGCAGGAGCGCCGCCGATTCCGGGAATTTCAGATCGGCCTTGGTCTCGACATTCCAGCCGACGCCGAACGCGCTGACGTATTCCTTGTAGATCTTGATGGCGTTGGAGTCGTCCAACGCCTGGAGCATGCGGTCGGTGGGGCCGATCGCGGAGACCGTGTACGGCGGCGAATACTTCTTGCCCTGCAGCAGCAGCACGTTGCCCTGACACACGATGGCGGAGTTCGACAGCACGCGCTGATCCTGAATCATCATCGATTCGGCGCCGCCCGCCCACAGCGCGTTGACGACCGACTCGATGTCCTCCTGATGGATCACATAATCATTGATGTTCGCCGTCGAACCGGAATCATCGACCATCTTCTCCCACAGCGGAGAATCGTCAAGCGTGACCGAAACGCCCGGTCCATGCACCGCAGGCAGCACCGTGCCGGAGCCGGCGTCCTCGCCCTGCGGCGTGGATGTGGCCGCCGAACCGACCGCAAGATCCTTGACGGTGTCGATCTGCGAGCTGAGCTTGGCCACGTCGTCGCGCAGCTCGTCGACACGCCGAACGCGCTGTTCGATGAGATCAGCCGTGTCCGACGACACGACCGCGGAACGGTTCACGCGGACGTTGGTCATCAGCAGATACCCCGACAACGCAACCAGCAGGAACGTGGCCACGCCGGCCGCAGCCGAGCGCTTCACGCCGTGTCTGCCGGTTCGTCTCGCCATGACGCCTCCGTTGTGTCGCCGAATATTCGCTAGTTTCGAGTCTAACCACTATTATGATTTTTTAGCCTAATAAAGGAGACTACGCTGATGGCTGATACGAAGCTGCACGAAACCGACTCGCAGGATCAGAAGGACTGGCAGTCCGAGACCGAGTCCGCCGCGGAATCCACCGAGGAGACCGCCGCCGACACCGCCGCCGAGGAGACCGCCAAGGAGACCGCCGACGACGATGACGTCTACGGCGTGCCGATGGACAAGGTGGAGGCCGTGCTCAACGCCACCGCCGACAAGAAGGACCTCACCCCACAGATGCGCCGCATGATGGCGCGTCAGGCCGAGAACACCAAGCGCGTCGAGGAGTCCATCAAGGGCACCAAGTCGAACCCGCGCTGGTTCGTGCCGCTGTTCTGCGCGCTGATGATCATCGGTCTGATCTGGGCGGTCGTCTACTACCTGTCGCCCGCCGGCGCGTGGCCGATTCCGAACATCGGCGCATGGAACCTGGCGATCGCGTTCGCGATCCTCATGGTCGGCTTCATCATGACGATGTGGTGGCGCTGAGCGCGGCGTTTCGCCAAACTCGCAATCGCTGATCACGGGTTTTCCGCTGATCACAGCTTTTCGCAGATAAGCAGCGCATGCCTCGCTCCGGCGAGTGTGGTGGCGAAGATGTAGACATCCGAGCCGTCCGCCAGCCGGAGTTTTTTGCGTACCTGCGCAACGGTCATCGGGAAGTTGCGCACCGCCACATTCGCCTGCCGGATGCCCGACAGCGCGGTTTTCAGCTCGCGTTTGCCCATGCCGGTGATCGCGTTCACACGAAACGCGCGCCCGGGGAAGGACGCGAGCGGTTCGGCGGCGGCGAACAGATGGCTGTTCGGGCCGACCTGCGACACGCCGAAGTGCCGTGCGATCGCGTCGAAGCATCCCGCCTTCATCAGGGACGCGTTCGGCTCGTACAGGTAGCGGATCGGCGTGTCGTTGTTGGTGTTGTTGGCGGCGGCGGTGTTGGCGGTGTTGCTGTCGGCAGCGCTGTCGGCGGTGGTGGCGGTATCGCTGCTGCCGTTCGTGTCGGTTCCGTTCTGGCTGACGTTGCGGTCTGATCGGGGCGTGCGGGTGCCGCCGACGGGATCGAGCCAGGTCCAGTTGCCGTCGGCTCCGTCGCGGCCGCGAGAGCCGATTTTCTCGAAGACGACGATGTCATCGTCGTTGACGCAGTATATGCGCAGCGGTTGTGGTTCGCGCTGCTGGCGCTGTCGTGGATGCTGCGGATGTTGCTGTGGCATTGCGTCGGATACGGCCTCGGTGGATACGGTCGCGGCGGTCGTGGTCGCGGCGGACGTCGCTGGAATCTCGCCGCGCCCCGGCGCGACGCGCGCCCGATCAAGCACCAGCAGCAGTTCCTTGCACTCGTTGCCGACGGACACGATGTGCACCTCGGCCACCGCTCCGGCGAAATCCTGCACGGTTTTGCGCCAATCGAGCATCGGCGAGAGCTTGATCATCACGAATCGGGCCTTGGCGAGCAGTTCGTCGCGCAGACCCAGCACATCCGGCGTGCAGTCGGCGATCGCGTAGGTGCGTGCGCCATGCGCGTCGCGGCGTGCCGGATCGACGTAGATCATCGTCTGCTCGGGCAGATCGGCGAGCACTGCGGTCGAATCGGCGTTGACGACGCGCGCATTGGAGATGCCGAGCGCGCGCATGTTGTGCTCGGCGATCGCGCACAATTCGGCCTGCCGCTCGATGTAGGTCGCATGCGTGAACTCGGCCGCCATGTACGAGAAGTCGACGCCGAATCCGCCGGTCAGATCAGTTAGGCTGGTCGGCTGGGTCGGGGTGAGTGAACCACGGCCTTCGCCGATGACCAGGCGATGCGCCACGGCTGCCTTGTACTGCGCGGTGAACTGCGACGAGCCTTGCTCCATCGGCACGCGCGGCGGATAGATCACGTCGTCGCAGACGGCCCAGAACGGCAGCTTTGTGCGCGCCTTGGCGTATCCGGCGATCTGATCGAGCGCCTGCGCAAGATCGACGCCCGCCGGCGGCTTGGCGTGCAGCGCCAGCTCGGTCACGTCCTCGCCGCGATGCGCGCGCGCGAATTTCAGCGTCTCCGGGGTAATCATCACCGTTCCATTGTATTGGTGGTTGGCGTATGAACGGCCTGGATTGGCGGTTTCCGGTGTCCGATGCCCGAAAGACCAAGGATTCGCCACCGGAATCGCCGCTATCTCGAAACCGCTATCTCGAGACCGCTATCTCGAGACCGCTATCTCGAAACTGAGAGGCTGTTTTTGGGTGTTGCGGCAGTCTATCTCAAAACTGAGAGGCTGCTCGGTGGCGAAAGACGCATGCCGCCAAGCCGTTTTCCCATTCGTCCCAACGAACTTTGCTCCAATAGCAGCCTCTCAGTTTTGAGATAGACTGCCGCAGACCGTGAAATCAGCCTCTCAGTTTCGAGATAGCGTCCCGGGAGCACCTCTAGGCACGAGCCCGTTGCGCCCGCCAAGTGCAATCCGCTGTGCCTGGGACGCTTCGTGAATCGCTTTGTGGGCATTGCGGGACGCTGCCGCAGCCTTGATGGCTACGATGGGACCAGCCGAAGTGGAACAGCCGCATTCGGCGTGGGCCAATCCCTACTGAGGTAGGGCATCACCGACATAACGGAGGCAAATACCATGAGCGAGAAGATGGAAGAAGTGGCGACTTCGCAGGCGCCGGCGGCACTGGGCGCATACAGCCAGGCGGTCAAGGCCAACGGATTCGTGTTCGTGTCCGGACAGCTGGGCATCGACCCGACCACCGGCGAACTGGCGGGCGAGACCGCCGGCGAGCAGGCCGCGCAGGCCCTCAAGAACATCAAGTGCATTCTTGATACGGCCGGCACCGGCATCGAGCATGTGGTGCGCGCCACCATCTACCTCAAGAACGTCGAGGACTTCAAGGAGGTCGACGCCCGCTACGCCGAGGTGTTCATCGGCTCGGTCAAGCCGGCGCGCGTCGCGTTCGGAGGCAACGACATCCCCAAGGGCGCGCTCGTCGAGATCGACGCCATCGCCGCGCTGTGACGCTGGGTTTGCGACGCGCGCTTTGTGACGCTGTGCTGTGGCGCGCTTCGCGACGCGGGATTCTGTGGCGCAATGCGGCCTGACGCTTCGCCGCGTCGTGCTGCCGTGGTGCGCTCAGTGCGGCGATTTGCGCGGATTCCGTCCTTAACTGCGCGCGATCGCCACGTGTCCGCGCAGTTAAGGACGATTTGACCGCTTGTTTCGTCCTTAACTGCGCGGGACCTTCGTAATCGCGCGCAGTTAAGGACGATTTGACCGCGGTCGGCGCTGATGAAGCACTGGTCGGTGCTGGCATGGCGCTGGCATGGGTTGACGGGGTGTTGGCACGGCGTTGGCCACGCGCGAGTGCGGTGCCGGCGTGACATCAGCGGGGGTCGCCCGGCGGAGCACGTCCGTCTCGGGCCGGCTTTCGTCTGCATCGGGCGGCTTTGGGCACGCCCGGCGCTGTCGCATACGCCGGTAGACTGGGAAGAATGAATCCTGAAGCCCTGAGTGCACTGATTTCCAAGACCGCCCACGACCTGATCGCCGCCGGCAAGGCCGGTTCGCTGACCGATGATCTGATTCCGCCCGTTGACAAGCTTGCCGTGATGCGCCCGAAGGACCGCGCGCATGGCGACTGGGCGTCGAACGTGGCCATGCAGCTGGCCAAGAAGGCCGGCATGAAGCCGCGCGAGCTGGCTGAGCCGTTCGCGGCGGCGCTCGCCGAGGCCGACGGCATCAAGTCGGTCGAGGTGGCCGGCCCCGGCTTCATCAACATCACGCTTGATTCCGCATCCGCCGCGGCCGTGGTCGATGCGGTGCTTGCCGCGGGCGCGCAGTTCGGCCGCAACACGCATCTGGGCGGCAAGACGCTCAACCTTGAGTTCGTCTCCGCCAACCCCACCGGCCCGATTCACATCGGCGGCACGCGCTGGGCCGCGGTCGGCGATTCGATGGCGCGCGTGCTTGAGGCCAACGGTGCCAAGGTCGTGCGCGAATACTATTTCAACGATCACGGCGAGCAGATCAACCGTTTCGCCAAGTCGCTCGTCGCCGCATGGGCACGCGCCAACAACCTCGGTGATGCCGGCTACCAGACCGAAACCCCGTTCGACGGCTACAAGGGCGCGTACATCGACGAGATCGCCCGCCGCGTGGAGCGCGAGGCCGAGGCCGACGGCGTGGTGCTGACCGCGCTCGACCACAAGGATCAGGGCCTCAACGACGACGGCGAGCCGATCGGCGAATCCGATTCCGCGCTGCGCGAGGAGTTCCGCAAGCGCGCCGTGCCGATGATGTTCGCCGAAATCCAGCAGTCGATGAAGGATTTCCGCGTGGACTTCGACGTGTGGTTCCACGAGAACAGCCTGTACACCGACGGCGAGGTCGATCGCGCGATCGCGGCGCTGCGCGAACGCGGCGACATCTTCGAGAAGGACGGCGCCACCTGGTTCGCGTCCACCAAGCACGGCGACGACAAGGATCGCGTCATCATCAAGTCGGACGGCAACTTCGCCTACTTCGCCGCCGACATCGCCTACTACTGGAACAAGCGCCACCGCGATACCGACCCGGCCGACGTGGCGATCTACATGCTCGGCGCCGACCACCACGGCTACATCGGCCGCATGATGGCGATGTGCGCCGCGTTCGGCGACGAGCCGGGCGTGAACATGCAGATTCTCATCGGCCAGCTCGTCAACGTGATGAAGGACGGCAAGGCGGTGCGCATGTCGAAGCGCGCCGGCAACGTCGTTACGATCGATGATCTGGTCGAGGCGGTCGGCGTGGATGCGGCGCGCTATTCGCTTGCGCGCACCGACTACAACACGCCGGTTGACATCGATCTCGACCTGCTCGCCTCGCATACCAACGACAATCCGGTGTACTACGTGCAGTATGCGCATGCGCGCGGCTGCAACGTCGATCGCAACGCGGCCGCGGCCGGCATCGGCACCGATGGCGCCGATCTGTCGATGCTCGACACCGCTGCGGACGGCGAGGTGCTGGCGGCGCTCGCACAGTGGCCGTCCGTGCTCGCCACGGCTGGCGATCAGCGCGCGCCGCACAAGATCGCGCGCTATCTGGAGGATCTGGCCGGCACGTATCACAAGTGGTACAACGTCGAGCGCGTGGTGCCGATGCCGCTGACCGAGCCGGAGGAGCGACTGGCCGAGGCCGAACGCGAGGCGCTGCGTGTGGCGAAGAACCCGGAGCCGGCGCGTGCCGCCGCCCGCCTGAAGCTCAACGATGCCGTGCGCACGGTGATCGCCGCGGGACTCGACCTGCTCGGCGTGACCGCTCCCGACCGCATGTAGCGCGTTGCGGGTAGCACGCGTAGCGCGTAGCGCCGCGTTGCGTGTGGCGCGTGGCGTCGGGTTGCATGTAGCGCGTGTAGCATGTGTGGCGCGTGAATCGCCGGGGCAGTCACATATGGCGCGGGTTTGGTCACAGGGTGCGCTCCGCTCCCTGTGACCACCTCGCGAAAACCTTGATATTGCAACGTTTTCAGAGGTGCGGTCACGCGGCGCGCCCGCTCCCTGTGACCAAGTTCGCGCATCGTGACCGTTACGGCACACCATATGACACGCCGTGCGGCAGGACCGTCACGATATCAGCGCAGGATTGTCATGGTTTTCCCAGCTAACACGGATGCTTCGTTGAAGTCGGCGTTGTTATATAGGAACCACGGCGGACAGCCGCAATAACTGAATCCCTTCTTCTCTCTTCTCTCTCAAGCCCGGCCCCGACAGCCGGGCTTTCTCTTTGCGTATCCGGGGCGTTGATCGAACAGTGATGTGGATCGTCATGCTCGCCAGACTGTACTCAATGGGCAAGTCGGCGCTTGTGTGCGGATAATGCGCTTGCCGTGCATGGATTGTGTTGATCAGGGGCGGCGACGCATCGCCTTGTGCGACGCTCTGTTATACCGGAATTGGCGTGTCGCCGGCGCAGTCAGCTGTCCGCATGTCGGTCGCTGATTATGCTCCGGCTTGCATCAATGATCAATGTGGTCAGTCATGATGTGGCCGAGCATGATACTGTCGGTACGCGCCGAGTCTGGTGAAACAGAGCTTGAGATCCGCTTCCTGCGGATCGCCGCTGCAAGGAGGATGCCATGGATGGTAGGAATGCCACGGTCGGCAATGATGCAGCGGTTGGCAATGCCGTGACCGGCAACGTTGTGACCGGCAACGTTGTGACCGGCAACGTTGCGAACGGCAACGCCGAGGCTGGCAACGCGGATGGGCGGCGGCTCGATTCCGCCACTCCGTCCAGCCCCGCCACTCCGTCCAGCCCGGTCAGCCCGTCCGCAACGGCTGGTTCCGCGAGCCGACCGGCATCCCGGCATCCGGGCGGACGGCTGCTCGACTGGGCGATCGAACTGCAAAGCCTCGCGCAGGCCGGCCTGACCTACGGCGTAAGCCCGTACGATCTGGAGCGATACCAGCGCATCCGCGACATCGCCGCCGACATGCTCGCCGCGCAGTCGGATCTGCCCATCGAGAAGGTCAAAGGACTGTTCTGCAACGAAATCGGCTACCAGACGCCCAAACTCGACACGCGCGCCGCGATCTTCGACGAATCCGGCCGCATCCTGCTCGTGCATGAGAACAACGGCACATGGGCGCTGCCGGGCGGCTGGGTTGACGTTGATCAGTCGGTCGAGCAGAACACGATCAAGGAAGCCAAGGAGGAATCCGGGCTCGACGTGACCGCCGACCGGGTGATCGCGATTCAGGACCGCGCCAAGCACAACCTGCCGCCCTACGCATACGGCGTGTGCAAGATCTTCATGCTGTGCACGCGCGTCGGCGGCGAGTTTGAATCCAATATCGAAACCACCGAAACCCGCTATTTCGCCGAGGATGAGCTGCCGCAGCTCGCCGAGGAGAAGAACAACGCCGAGCAGATCCGCATGTGCTTCGCCGCCCACCGCGACCCCGACTGGGTGACGCGCTTCGAGTAGGCGCGCCCGCTTTCTTAAGGGGCGAGCGTTCCCGCGGGAATCACGTACACGCCGTCGTCCCGCTGATAGGCGAAATCGCCGATGCCGACCATCACGGCGAGAAACTCCGGCGCCCTGCTCCGCGCATCCGAATTCCTCAGGAGCTTGCTGTTGAGCCGCTGCAGGCTTGCGCACGCGGCTGGGACCTTATCTTCGCTGGTTTTGATCTCAATGCCACCCCATCTGCCATCGGCAAGTTCGATGATCACATCACATTCCAAGCCGGAATCGTCGTGGTAGTAGCGTACCGGTTCCATGCCGATGTCCGGCAGCGCTCTTGCATATACCAGCAGATCGCGCACGCATAGATTCTCGAACAGGAATCCGAACGTCTGCCAGTCATCGAGCAACGCAGCCGGATTCATGCCGAGCATGGCTGCCGCGATCGACGGATCGGCGAAATAGCGGCGGGGCTTCGTCTGCAATCGTTTCGGATCTCGCGCAGGAGGCGCCCATCCTTTTACCGGATCGATGACGAACATGTCCTCAAGCATGCTCACATAATCGGATACCGTACGGTCCGAAACAACGTCGTCAGGATTCGCCTCCGCCCCATACATGTCTTTGCGAAGCGTGCGAAACGTAACCGCCTGACTGAGATTGCGCGACAGTGAGCCCATCAGCCGGCGTGCAATATCCGTATTCTTGCCAAGCCGGGCAACGCTTTCATCCAGGGTGAGTCGAATGTATTCGCGAATCAGGATTTGCGCGTCCGATACGGGCATGTCATGCGCCTCCGGCCATCCGCCGCGGCACACGGCGTCAAACAGCGATTGCGTGTCGACCAAGTTGCGTGCGGGGGTGAATTGATGCTCGAACAGGCCGCGCAGACTCACCGCGCCTGACGAGATGTCGGATTCGTACAAACTCATCGGACTCATGCGAATGCGGCCGATTCGTCCCGCGCCGCTATGCAGAGGCGTGTTCTTCCCATGCGGCGTGGAGGAGCCTGTCAGCAGCCATTGGCCCTTGAGGCCGGGAACGTCATCGACCTGGTGACGTACCTCATCCCACACCGCTGGCGCCAATTGCCACTCGTCGATCACATGTGGCCGCTCGCCGAGCAGCATCAACGCCGGGTTTGCTTGGGCGACAGCCAGATTGTTGCTTCGATCCACGTATGTGATGCTGGATGCATGCGCTCGGGCAGACCACGTCTTGCCGCACCATTTGGTTCCTGCGATTTCGATCGCGCCGAAAATGCGCTGATATCGCACGATCTGAGCATCCACGATACGCGGCCGGTATCCGGCAGGGGTGATGCTGCCTACTGCTGAATCATTCATAAATGGTCCTTTCCGGCCGGACTGGAGTGCGACTGCAATAATCCGAATTTCTCAACTACCAAAATCCGAATCTTTCAACTACGATAATCCGAATTTCTCAACTACCAAAATCCGAATTTGGTGGTGGGGCGGCGGGGCCGTGGTGGAGGTCGAG
>NZ_RQSP01000006.1:86417-100896 GCF_009078285.1 Bifidobacterium jacchi | reverse complement strand
TGCCGTGGCGCTGGTCGCTGCGGCTGGTGGCGTCGTGCTCGCTCGTCGCCGCGCGTAGCCGTTGCGCGCGTGGTCGCGTGGTGCGGTCACAGGGAGCGGGTTTGGTCACGGGGAGCGCCCCGCTCCCTGTGACCGTGTCCCGTGATCGTTGGTATTGCAGCGTTTGTGGCACTCTGGTCACAGGGCGCGCCCGCTCCCTGTGACCAAACCCGCTCCCTGTGACCACCCCCGCTCCCTGTGACTGGCCGCTTCGCCGCCCTCCAATACAACACTTCCCAATACAACACTTCATAACTCAACGAATAACTGAATATCGGCAAGCCCTCTCCCATCGGGGGAGAGGGCATGTGAGGAAGAGAAACCCATGAACAAGCCTTCAGGAACAGTGTGGTCCCTACGGCGCAGGGTCGGTGCGCTGGTCGCCGCGGCATCCATGCTCGCGACGATCCCGGCCGCAGCCGTCGCCGCAACCGCGACAGCGGACGATCGCGTCATGCCCATCGCGCAAACGGAAACGCAACAATACCTTGAACTGACCATCAAACGCACCGACAGCAACGGTTCGCCGGTCGACGTGGGCGACAAGCTCACCTACGACATCACCTACAAGAACGTCGGCAGCCAGAACATCGTCGTCTATCCGAAATCAACCAACCTCAGCGGCGTGCTCGACAAACAGGCCGACGGCAAATCGCCGATCTGCCGCTGGAGCAAGCTGGAACCCGGCAAAACAGGCGCCTGCGCCAACAGCAACAACACCAACCTCGCCTACCATGTCGTCACCGAGGATGATGTGAAGAACGGCTTCACGCCGACCGCGGTCATCGACGCAACCAGCGACCTCGACGGCCAGACCGTGCTGCAATCGGTCACCATCACCGGCGACAAGGTGGCGGTCAACGAACCGGCCCCGCCGATCGACGACCCGACCATCACCCCGCCCGCCACGATCGACGCATGGAATGCGCGCAACGCCACGCTTGACGACTACAAGACCCTGTCGAGCAAACTGTCGAAGACCGACGGCATCAACTGGCTGTTCATCGGCGATTCGATCACCCAGGGCGTCGTGTACACGCAGGGCTACCGCATCTATCCGGAGCTGTTCGCCAACCAGGTGGAAAGCGAAAAGGTGCGCGGCGTCTCGCGTGCGAACGACATGGTGATGAACACCGGCATCTCCAGCGCCGACGCCAGCTGGCCGCTCAAGAACGGCGCGTTCGACAAGTGGGTCACCGAAAAGCATCCGAACGTGGTGTTCATCACCTTCGGCATGAACGATGGCCGCGAGGCTAAGCTGTTCACCGTCGAGCAGTATCTGAAGAATCTGAGCACCATCATCGACAAGGTGCGCGAGCAGGGCGCGATTCCGATTCTCCAAACGCAGAACTACACGACCAACGCCACGTTCAACAAGAATCTCGACACCTATTTCGACGCCGAGCGCCGCCTCGCCATCAAGAAGAACGTGATTCTCATCGATTTCAACAAGCGTTGGCTGGAAATCAACAACGGCGTGCGCGAATCCAACACGTACATGGGCCGCGGCAACAACATCCACCCCGGCGAGAACGGCCACATCGAATGGGCGAAGTTCACGCTCAAATCGCTGAACATGCTCGCCGACGGTGACCCGCTTGCCAAGTGGAACAGTGCGAACGTGACGCTGACCGGGCCGAGCGCCGGCGTCGATGAGGCAGTCAAGGGGCTGCGCGGCACTGCCGCCGCGACCGAGGCGATCACCGTCAAGCCCACGGCCGAGAAGTCGGTCGGCAAGTATCTGACCGGCGCGCAGTACGTCGATCTGGGTGCCGACATTGCGAAGGCGGCCAAGGGCGGCGACGCGAAGCAGTCGAACGTGACGATCCGCTTCCGTGCGACCGCCACCGGCAAGCCGCAGACGCTGCTGACGTTCGGCGATCCGGCGGCATCCGATACGCGATCGGTGATCCGCCTGAGTGAAACCGGCGCCGCGCAGTTCGTCGATTCCGCGGCGGCCGGCCAGTACTACACGGTCGGCACGAAGAATCTGGCCGATGGCGCATGGCACACGCTGTCGGTGAACTTCCAAGCCAACGGATTCACGATCTACGCCGACGGCACCGCCTACCGCGCGATCACCGGCACCAGCGCCAAGCAGCTGAACGTGCCGTCCGCGATCGCCGTGACCGCCGCCACCGCGGGCGCCACGCGCGACAAGACCAATCCGAACGGCACCCAGCAGCTCACCGGCATGATCGACTACGTAGTCGCCTACGACAGCGCGCTCAGCGATGAGGATGCCAAGAAGCTCACCACCGAAACCGCCGACGCTGCAGCCGCTGCCGACGCTGCAGCCGACGCCGGTGCCGCGGCAACCGCCATCAAGCCCGCCGACGTGCCGGTCACCACCGTGACCGCGGCGGCGGACGCGCTCACCCCGATCATCTCCGCGGTGAACGACCGCAAGAACATCGTGTTCGCCGGCGGCGAGACCATCGAGGGCAGCTACTCCGACCATGTGATCGCCAAGAACGTGGTGCAGCTGCTCGACGAACGCGTGCGCTGGGAGTACGTGACCGGCCTGACCGCGAAGGACACCGAGCTGGCGCGCGCCAAGTTCTTCGTCGGCGCGGCCGCCGGCGGGCGGACCGTGGCGCAGATGGACGCCGACTTTGACACTCTGATCGGCCGCTACAAGCCGGACATCCTCTTCCTGATGCCCGACCTCTACGATGCCGCAGGCAAGCTGGTCGAGAAGAACGATGCCGCCGGCGTGACCGCGTTCGGCGAGCATGTGAAGTCCGTCGCCGCTAGGGCCAAGGCTGCCGGGGCGAAGGTCGTGCTCGTCACGCCCGTCACCGTGCGCGGCTCCGAAGCCGAGTTCGCCGAGGCGATGCGCAAGGTCGCCGCTGCGGACGGGCTGCCGATCATCGACGCGCAGGCGTGGATGGCCAAGGTTGTGGCCGCCGAGCCGGCCGTGAAGACCGCGTGGTACAACGCGGCCGGGCAGCTCAACTACGCCGGCCACCTCGGCTACGCGCGCTTCCTGATGAAGTCGCTCAACCTGTACCCGTCGAACGTGAGCACAAGCCGCGTCGCGCTGCTGCCGTACGACTCGATCGGCGGCGATCTGGCCGGCGCGAACGAGGACGGCGGCACGGTTCCGGTTGCGCGCGTCGAAGGCGCTGCCGGGACTTCTGGGGCGGCTGCGAAGGCGCATATCGACGGCACCAAGATCGATCCCGCCAAGTCCGTGGTGATCGTCGACCATTATGCGGTCTACGAGGTCGGTGCGGACGGCACGCGCACTCCGGTCGAGGGACTGGGCGATGTCGCTCCGGAGACACTGCTGAGCGGCGGCGTGGACGTGCCGCTGCCGGCCGGTGACCGCAGCGCGCACACGTATGTGGTCGTCGGTTCGGCTGCCGCACCCGACGGGGTGGAACCGGTCACGGTGACGTATACCGCGCAGCTTGCCGCGTTGGAGATTGACGCAGCCGACTACACGAAGGTGGACGAGGCTCTGAAGAGTGTTCCCGCCGATCTGTCGATCTACACCGATGAGACCGCGGATGCTGTGAGGCGGGCCGTGGCTGCCGTGAAGCGCGGGCTGAGCGCCGATGAGCAGCAGACCGTTGATGCCTGGGCTGAGGCGATCAACAAGGCCGTTGACGGGCTGGTGAAGAAGAAGACCGACGGCGAGGATGGTGGTAAGCCGGTCGTGCCCGTCAAGTCGGTCGCGGTCGCGGATGCGAACGGCAAAACCGACGGACTGAAGGTCGCGATTGGCAGGAAGCTGCAATTGCGTGCCGCAGTCGCGCCCGCGAACGCCTCCGATAAGTCGGTGACGTGGCGGTCGAGCGCGCCTGGTGTGGCGACGGTGAACGCCGATGGTGTGGTCACCGGCGTGAGTGCGGGTACGGTGACGATCAGTGCGACCAGTGCGAACGGCAAAGTCGGCAGCGTATCGGTGACGGTCGTGCCGGGCGGCACGGGCGATGGTGCCGGTACCGGTACGGGCGGGGCTGGTGCCGACGGTGCCGACGATGCCGACAAGCCGGGCAACCCGGGCAAGAAGCCGGGGCTTGCTGATACGGGTGCTTCGGCATCTGCGCTGGCTGGCTTCGCCGCGCTGCTGCTCGCTGCTGGCGTTGCCGTGGCCGCCGCATCGGCTGCTTCGGTGACGGCTCGCCGCCGCGGCTGATCCGGGTGCCGATCTGCCGATCTGATCGGTCGGCAAGTCCTTCCGGGCTTCAGGAATCGTCGCTAACTGCGCGTGATTACGGCATGTCCGCGCAGTTAGCGACGATCTGAAGGCCATTTGTGTCGCTAACTGCGCGTCCTTGTCGTAATCGCGCGCAGTTAGCGACGTTTTTGAGTTGATACTGCCAATGATGGTGCGTCAATGATGGTGCCACTGCCTTGGTTCCTGCTGCTTTTCGCTGGTTTTGCGGGCTGCCGGCGCTCGCCGCGACGTAGCGGTGTTGTGCGGTGCGGCGATGTGTGTGGGTTGTGTGTGGACCGGTGCAGTTGGGGGATGCGTGTGCCGCATTTCGAGGGGGGGTGTGGTTGCGTTCACAATGCACATTTGCGCACATGCACTTATGAAATAATGACGCAAGTTCACAACAATCGAACATTTACGAACATGCGCGTCCCCTCAGACGGCGTTTCCAGCATCGTCCCGCAAACTACGTAGTCTTTTTTGCGACGTTTTCCATGAGATAATAAAAGTATCCGTATGAGATGCTAAGCAGCGGCCACCGGTATCCGACGGAGCGGCGCAGCAGCTGTTCGGTGGAGCATATGTGGTGAGTTGTGGACTATCCGCCATTGCACAAGGGTGCACAAGGAGGTGCGTGATGAGAGCTTTTAGGTCTCTCGGCTTGAGGGCTGCCGCTGCTGTTGCGGCGGCGGCCCTTATGCTTGTTGCGCCCGCGTGCGGCTATCGGCAGTCGCAGGAGCAGGTGCCGAAGCCTCAGCAGAGTGAGAGAATCGCCGGTTCCATGCAGGATTTCGCGAAACTGCTGCTGGAACAAAACGGTGGTGAAATGGGGGATGTGCAGAAGTCGGCTGTGAAGAAGGCTGCCACGTCTGGGAAGGTGACCGCTGCTGATTATGAGACGGGCGTGTCTGGTTATAGACAGTGCATGTTGGATCTTGGCTATAAGGAAATCATTTTCATCGATATTGGACGTGGGCTGAAGGTCGAGGCGACGCACAAGACCGGGACCGACGAGCAGGAAAAGAAATACATTGATGACAGCAGTGATTGCAATAGTCGGCATATGCAGTCGGTCGGTGCCCTTTATGAGAAACAGATCGGGAACCCCTCGTTGATAAAAGATCATTATGAGGCTGTGGCGGAGTGCTTGAAAAAGGAAAAGCTCGTTGATCCCTCGTATGACGGTAGGCAATACAAGGCGGAGAGCGAAAAGTACATGGACCTGATTGGGGAAAACAACAAAACTGAGTGGCCATATTCGTTCGATAAAGACAAAAAAGCGGAGGTCAATATATGCAAGTTCACGAATGGAGAACTGGATGTTGACCCGGATTGGCCTTGGGAATACATCTATTGACGGCGCTGGTGCCTGCATAAGGAAATGAAGGCAATAGGAGGTGTGTGATGAGAGCTGCTAGGTCTCTCGGCTTGAGGGCCGCCGCTGCCGTTGCGGCGGCGGCCCTTATGCTTGTTGCGCCCGCGTGCGGCAATCGTCATGACATTGTGCGGTCTCATGCTGATTCTCACGGCGCACGGATCGCTGCCTCGTTGCAGGATTATGCAACAGTGTTGTTGTCTAATAATGGCTCCGGTATGGGAGATGCGCAGAAGTCCGCCGTGAAGCATGTTGCGGAAACAGGGAAGGTGTCTGTGTCCGATTATGAGACGGGTCTTTCCGGATATCGCCAGTGCATGCTGGATCGAGGATACAAGGAGATTCTTTTCGTTGATATCGGCAAGGGGCTGAAGGCGGAGGCCCCTTATGCAGGCGGAACAGACGTGCAGAATAAGAAATACATCGAGGATCGAGTGAATTGCGAGCTTATTCATTCTGGCTCGATTTCGTCTTTGTACGAAAAGCAGACGGGCAATCCATCGCTGATTAAGGATCATTATGAGGCGATCGCGGATTGTTTGCGTAGAGCGAATCTGGTGGATGCATCGTATACGGGAAAGCAGTACAAGACAGAATACGAAGCATATCTCAAAGGTGATTCGCAATGGCCGTACTCGTTCTCTGAACAGGAGGATTCTGCTGTTCGCGTGTGCGAATACTCGAACGGCTATCTACGTGCGGATTCGGATTGGCCATTGGAACATGTTTGGTGAGTCGTGAATGATTCGCCCCTGCACAAGGAGGTGTGTGATGAGAGCTGTTAGGCCTCTTGGCTTGAGGGCTGCCGCTGTCGTTGCGGCGGCGGCCCTTATGCTTGTTGCATCCGCGTGCGGAGGGCAGTCGAAAGAGCCGCAGCAGGGTGCGTCGCATGTTCAGTCGAACAGCGAGAAGACTGATGCCTCCATGCAGGATTTTGCGAAGCGACTGCTTGAGGAGAACGGTGATCGGATGGGGGATGTGCAGAAGGCTGCGGTGGAGCGTGCCGCCAGGACCGGTAAGGTAACGGTCGCTGATTATGAGACAGGAATGTCCGGTTATAAGCAGTGCATGCTTGATCGGGGATATAAGGAGATCATTCTTATCGACATCGGAGAAGGCTTAAAGGTAGAAGCCACGCATAAGTCCGGCACTGATGCCCAGGAGAAGAAATACGGTGATGATGTATGGGATTGCATCAGCATGCATTCCCAATCTGTTGGCGCTTTATACGAGAAACAGATCGCCAATCCTTCGCTGATTAAGGATCATTATGAGGCGGTGGCCGAATGCTTGAAGTAGAAAGGTCTTGTCGATGTTTCCTATACTGCCGATCAGTATAGGAAGGAGGATACGTCGTATCAGGAATATGTTTCGAAGAAATACAATGGGAAAGAAAGCGGTGAATGGCCTTTCTCGTTTGCGGAAAGCGAATACGGGACGGCGAATGTCTGTTTTTATGCCAATGGCGCGCTTAACGTAGATCCGGATTGGCCTTGGGAATACATCTATTGATGGTGCTGGTGCCTGTGTGAAGAGGCGGGTGGGACGCGCCGGGCCGGCGTGTCGCGTTGCCTTCGGTCAGATGAACATTTTGTGGGGATGTGCAGTGGGGAAAGGCGTCGCAGAGCCTCTGTGAGCGTTCACAGTTCACATTTCCTCACAAAGTCAATGATGAATCGCTCATAGGCATACAGATTGGAACAAAAGCGAACATCTGGGGTTGGTTTGCGTTGTCTGCCGGGGGTTTCTCGGGAATTATGCAGTTGCTGGTGGGGCTTCGTTCATGAGATAATGATAGTGCTCGCTACGAGGCGGGCATCCGAACAACACGAAGGAGTGATTGCAATGAGATACCGTACCAAGATCGCTGCCGCGGGGAGTTCCTTTGCGGCGGCCCTGCTGGCCGTAGGACTGGCCGTATCGCCCGCATTGGCTTGGTATCATTCCGGCACCTGGCAGGGATCGTCGTTGCAGGGAAGCTGGAGATACAACTGGACCGAATCCCACGCGGAGGCTGCTGCCCCATATGCTTTTGTCGAAGTCTGCGCGAAGCAGGATGGCGCGGTTAATTATTCACGGGCTGGTTATCGGGGTCAATATCGAACCGCTGACAATCGTGGCTCTGAGCGGAATGCCAATGATGGTGCCGGAGCCCATATCTACAAGTATTGAGGTGTGTGATGAGAGCTGTTAGATCTCTCGGCTTGAGGGCTGCCGCTGTCGTTGCGGCGGCGGCCCTTATGCTTGTTGCAACGGCCTGTGGCGGACGGCCGCAATCGGAAGCAGTGCCCACTACCCCTCTGACTGCTGGAAGCAATGAAAAGCTTGCACCATCGATGCAAGCATTTGCGCAACGTCTTCTTCGTGAGAACGGTTCTCTGATGACCGATAAGCAACGGAAAGTCGTAGAATCAGTTACGAAGAGTGGCAAAGTATCGGTGGCGGAGTATGAAGAAAGCCTGTCTGACTACAAACAATGCATGCTGAGCCGTGGATATAAGGAAATAATATTTATAGATATTGGCGAAGGCTTAAAGGTTGAAGCTGGGCATATGGAGGGGAGCCGCGATAGAGAAACTAAGTATCGAAATGATATGGGCGAATGCATGGATTTGCATTATGGAACCATAGACACAATTTATCGTAGTCAAGTAGGCAATACGAGTCTGTTGCTGAATCATTATGAGGCAGTCGCGGATTGCCTGAAGAAGGCTGATCTAGTGCCATCCTCGTATACGGGGGATCAGTATAGAAAAGAGTACAATGATTGGGTTATGAGTGACAGTAATAATAAACAATGGACGTTTTCGTATAGTAAAGACAATTATGCGAAAGCTAATGTATGTGTATTCGCAAATGGAAGGTTGGATGTAAATCCGGACTGGCCCAAAGAGCAGCTTTGGTGAAAGGAATCGCATATTTATAGTATTCGCATGAATGGCAGCGAATAATGAGGTGATTGACTGCCGATCGGTGACGATGTCGACGGGGGTATCTGCGATAAGGCGACAGCGCATTGTACAGTTAGATCATTCGTACTCCATTCATAAATCATCCATAATTGCTTTCAATGTTACTGATAGCATTCGACCCACCTGTAACAATGCAGGTGATGTTCTCTCAACGAGGAAAGGACTATTATGAAAACCAATAAGAAGATAGTTGTCGGTACATCATTTGCTGCTTCGCTTCTTGCGGCCGGATTATTAGTTGCGCCTGCAATGGCGGCATATGGTGTATATCAGGGACAATCTCTGCAGGGTTATTTTAGTTTTTCTTGGACTAAATCACATGCTGAAGGCACTGCGCCAAATGGGTTTGTTCAAGTTGAAGCCAAGCAAGATGGAGCTGTGGCTGTTTCTCGGCCGGGGTGAGAGGAGACTATAGAAGGATTTCAAACACGGGACTAGCGAAAAATAAGAATGATAGCGCTAGAGCATTTGTTTATAGGTATTGAGGTGCGTGATGAGAGTTTTAAGATCTCTCGGCTTGAAGGCTGCCGCTGCTGTTGCGGTGTCTGCCCTTATACTTGTGTCTTCAGGTTGCGGGGTGTCGGAATCGGCAACATCATCCCATGTCGAGTCCGGGGAACGATGGGCGTCTTCTATGCAGGATTTCGCGAAGATCATTCTTAAAGAAAACGGCTCGGTTATGGGTGACGTGCAGAAGGCTGCCGTCGAGCGTGTTGCAAAAACCGGCAAGGTTTCCATCGCCGACTATGAGACCGGCTTATCCGGCTATAGGCAATGCTTGCTTGATAAAGGATATAAGGAAATCATTTTTGTTGATATGGGCAACGGTATGAAAGCTGAGACGTCGCACAAAGAAGGCACCGAAGAGCAGGAAGAACGATACAGTGCTGATTCCATATCATGCTTTTCCACTCATTCCGGATCAATCAGCGCCTTGTATGAATATCAGGTTGGGAATCCCAGTCTTATTAAAGACCATTATCAAGCCGTAGCCGAATGCCTGAAGCAGAGAGGTCTCGTAGAATCATCGTATACCGGAAAGCAGTACAAGAAGGAAAGCGAGGCGGCTGCGACAGTCGAAAGCAATGAAAGCGACAACTGGCCATTTTCCTACGACAAGTCCGATCAGACCGAGGCGAATATCTGCAAATACGCGAACGGCGAGACGGAAACGGATGAGAGCTGGCCGATAGAGCAGTTGTGGTAGGGCGGCGGTGCGTAGTCGGGCGGCGCGTAGTCGGTAGAATCATTCGTAAGCCATTCGCCAATCATCCATAATTCGCTTTCAACAGCTCAACAACATTGACATTGACGAACATTGACGCCATTCGATCAAAGGAGACGACATGAGCGACAAGTCCAAGAAAAGCCGCGCCGGCGAAAGGCGCGTTCCGGTGGTGTGGGTGATTCTTGCGGTGGCGCTCGCAGCGTCGCTCGCCGTCGGCGCATGCGCGCTATGGCTGCCGGATAGGGCACCGGCGCTGCTCGGCTCAGCCAGCGAGGTCACGAGCGCGCCCGTCAATGTGCAGCAGTACGACGGTGTGCAACAGGTGACCATGCTGCCCACCGTGGCGGCCAAACGCGACCTCACCGGCAATGCGAGCGGCATCGTGACCGGCGACTGGTCCGAAAAGGGACTGGCGTCCGGCAAGAAGGCATACAAGGTCAACGATCGTGCCGTCATAGCGCTTGCCACCAGCGCGCCGCTCTACCGCGACATGAAAACCGGCGACACCGGCGACGATGTGTTTGCACTCAACAACGAACTCGCACGCCTCGGCTACAGTGCGGCGGCACAATCAAACACGTACACATGGGCCACCGCGCAAGGCGTGACCAAACTGCTGGCCGACAACGGCAACACGTCAAGCAGTGGGGACCTGCCCATCGCCGACGTGCTATGGATTCCCAGCGCGAGCGTGCAGCCCGTCTCCTGGACAGCCACCCCGGGCGCGACCGTACAGGCTGGTACGGCCGTAGGGCAAGTGCCGGGAGCGCTCACCAAGCTCACCATCATGAACGGTCAGGCGTCCGATCAGGACCGAACCATCAGCATGTTCGGCCAGACCGGCGTCATCCCGGCCGGCCAGACCGCGGTCACCGACGCGAAATTCTGCAATGCGGTCGCCGCCACGAAAGACTACCGAAGCTTTGACGAAGCGGCGTTGTCCGCCGGACTGAGCGCAACCGTCTCGCTGAAGCAGCCCGTGCGCGTGCTGCGCGTGCCCGCGGCCGCAGTATTCGGCGTCAACGGCACGCAGGGATGCATCGCCGTGCCGAAAAGCGCGTCGGCATCCGGTGCGTCTGATGCGCCCAATGCGTCGGGCACATCTGGCACGTCCGGTGCGACGGGCGGCGGCGCGGACTCCGCGGCGGCGAACTACGACGTGGTGAAGGTGACCATCACCGGGTCCGAACTCGGCGCCAGCCTGGTGCAGACCGACGGCGTGGACGCCGCAACGATCAGCAACGTCGCCATCGGCAGCGCCATCGCGAACGAAAGCTGCCGATAATGTCCGGGATCGCGGTCAGCGCGCACGACCTCGCCCACCGATTCCCCGGCACCGACGTGCTGTTCGAGCATCTCGACTTCACCGTGACACCCGGCCAGACGGTCGCGATCTGCGGACCGAGCGGCTGCGGCAAATCGACGCTGCTGTCGATTCTCGCCGGCTGGGAGAAGCCGTATGCGGGGACGGTGGAGCGGACCGGCATCCGCCGCATCGGCTGGGTGTTCCAGAACCCGTATGGCGTGGCGAACCGGACCGCGCTCGACCATGTGGTGTTCCCTCTGCTCGCCAAAGGGGAGCGACGGCGCGACGCGGAACCCGAGGCGTTGGCCGCGATGGCCCTGTTCGACCTGGACTATGCCGCCGACCGGCGGTTCAGTGATCTGTCGGGCGGCGAGGCGCAGCGGCTCATGCTCGCGCGCGCGGTATGTTCCAAGCCGGACATGCTGCTCGTGGACGAGCCGACCGCGCAGCTCGACACGCGCACCGCGCACTCCGTGAGCCATGTGCTCGGCAACCTCGCCGGGCAGGGCATGATCGTGCTCGTCGCCACGCACGACCCGGACACGCGCGACGCGTGCGGGCGGATCATCGATCTGTCCGACTATGCGCCGGCCGAAGGGGAGGATGTCAGCGGAATCGGCGGCGTTGCGGAATCCGGTATTGCATCCGGTATTGCATCCGGTAGTGAGGAATCCGGTATTGCGGAATCCGGTATTGCGGAAGGGGGCCGACTATGAGACTCGCATCGATCTGTTCCGAAGCGCTGCGCAACATCGGCTCCGGCACCTCGCGCGCGGTCACCATGCTCATCGCCGTACTGTTCGCCGGGACGCTGCTCGGCGGCTACGAGGCGGTGTCGGTCGTCGCGCTCGAAAACGAGGCCGCCGCGCGCATCACCGCCTACGCGGACACGAAGGTCGTCGTCGGCAGCAACGTGTCGATCGATGGCAAGGTGTGTGACCGACTGTCATCCGTTCCGGGCGGTCCCGAGCGGTCCGGCGCGGTGCGGCGGGCCGACGCGATCGCGCCGAAGTCCACGCCCACCAGAGACGTCTCGACGTACGAGATCACCCCCGGCATGATCGGCATGCTCATCGCCGGCGGGAATGGCGTCGTTGACGGCGTTGGCGTTGTTGACGACGCTGCGGCGGCATCCGGCTCCGCGCAATCCGGCGATGCAGTCGGCGACGCTGCCGGAACGCCGACCAAGCCGCGCATCGCCGCCA
The DNA here is from genome assembly GCF_009078285.1 of Bifidobacterium jacchi. Classification (GTDB taxonomy): domain Bacteria; phylum Actinomycetota; class Actinomycetes; order Actinomycetales; family Bifidobacteriaceae; genus Bifidobacterium; species Bifidobacterium jacchi. Next base: position 88,603 of record NZ_RQSP01000006.1, on the reverse strand, counting down.
GCAGCCGCATCGACACGTCCGGCATATGGGTGTCGCGCGAACTCGCCGCCGACTTCGGCCTGACCGTCGGCACCCGATTCGAGACCACCACCGGCACCACCACCGTCGCAGGTGTCTTCGACTGGCCCAACGACGGGCGCGACACGCGTTTCGCCTACGCAATGCTCGTTCCCGCATCGCCGTCGCAAGGCGTCTTCGAGGAATGCTGGGCCAAGCAGTGGCCGACCACCGCCCAGACCGACGAACTGCTCTACTCGACCGTCGTCGCATCCAACGACAGCGAACCGGGCGCGGCCGGCGTCACCGAAATCAACAAAAGCTTCGATTCGCGCTACGACGCGCAGGTCGCCTACGCCGGGCGCATGACCCGATGGATGCCGTACGTGGCGCTCGCGGTCGGACTGCTGCTCGGGTTGATCGCCGTGCGCCGCCGCCGACTCGAATACGCGGGCGCGCTGCACTCCGGGCAGTCCAAAGGCGCGCAGCTGCTCGGCATCGCGCTCGAAACGCTGATCTGGGCTGGCTTGGGCGCGTTGTGCTCGGGCAGTCTGCTGACCACGTACGGCGTGCGGGCGGCGCGGTCGGATGTGCTTGCGGTGCTGATCGCCGCGTGGCGCTCGCCGCTCGCCCTGTTCGCCGGGGCGATGGTCGCCGCGTTGGCGGCCGGGTCGCTGATTCGCGAATCGCAGCTGTTCAGGTACTTCAAGAATCGATGACGGCGAGTGCATGGTGCTGCGGTGGGGCGGTCGGTGGAATAATGGACGTGTGATTCGCTGGCGGCGGTCGCTGGATTTGATGATCCGATGATCGGGCGGTCGTCGGCTTGCGCATTGCCCGACCTGCGGGTCGCGGATGAACCGACCGATGAATCGACTGATGAATCGACCCTACGACGAAAGGCGCTGTAATGCTGCTCAAGGCTGTGTTCTGGGATTTGGACGGCACGTTGATCGACTCGGAGCCGTACTGGCATGCCGGTGAAATGGAGATCGCCAAGGCGCATGGCGGATATTGGGATGAGCAGCTTGCATGGTCGTGCTCGGGAACGCCGCTGGCGAATTGCGCTGCGGTGATCCGCGCCCACGGCACCGATCTTCCGCCGGAGCAGATCGGTCAGATGATGGTGGACTACGTGACCAAGCGTGAATTGGAGCATCTGCCGTGGAATCCGGGCGTGTTGGACGTGCTGGCGTCGCTGACCGCCGCCGGCGTGCCTTCCGTGCTGGTGACGACCTCGCCGCGCGTGCTTGCACAGAACGTGGTGAAACAGGCTCCCGTGGGCGCGTTCTCCGGGTTCATCTGCGGCGACGATGATGTGCCGAACAAGCCGGACCCGGCGCCCTACCTGGCTGCGGCGAAGATGCTCGGCATCGAGGGAGGCGACGCGATGGCGCACTGCATCGCGTTGGAGGATTCGATCACCGGTCTGACCTCGGCAGTGGCCTCCGGGGCGACGACCGTCGCACAGCTAGCGTTCAACCGCAACGCGAACCCTGACGGCCCGCAGTTCGCCTCGCTCAATGGATTCGATGGTGTGACCGCCGCCTCGCTCGACGACATCGTGCGTCGCCGCATCGCCGCCGCATGATGTCGCGTGATTTGGCCTGAGACCGCCTGAGTGCGCCTGAGTTGCGCGCTCTCGCATCGTGCGCGCACTGTGCTCACGCACCATGCTGGGATCGTGCTATCTCGAACGGTGCTATCTCGAACGGTGCTATCTCAAATTGTACTATCTCAAAACCGAGAGGCTGTTTTTCGACTTTGCTGCAGTCTATCTCGAAACTGAGAGGCTGCAAGGACGTGCACCTGTCACGCGGTGAAGCCGAAAACAGCATCGCTGTAGTGGGTTATCCCATTGCATCAGCCTCTCAGTTTTGAGATAGACCGCCGCAGAACCCAAAAACAGCCTCTCGGTTTCGAGATAGCGGTGCGATATGCCGATTCGCATGCTTTGTTGTCAGGTTTGCGGGTATGGGGTCCGGTATGGAGTGCCACAAAAGGTTCTACAGTCAGGGGCTTCACTGGGCTACAGGACACCACAGGACGTGGAGAACGAGTATTATCGACAGCAGACGGCACAAGTCGTCTCACAGTAGAGACGGAACAACAAGCAGCCCACTCCTGTTCTGCGCGCTGTCATGTTGGTTGCCAATTGGCAACCAGTGCGGCGATACGATTTGACGGAA
>NZ_RQSP01000006.1:83670-86332 GCF_009078285.1 Bifidobacterium jacchi | reverse complement strand
ATTCCGCGGTTGTGGTGGTGGGGTTGGTTGCTGATTGGTTGCCAATTGGCAACCAACATGACAGCGCCGCAAACGATATCAGTGCCGCAGCCGGCGCTGCCGAGCATCGCCGGGTTGGCGGCTGGAATCGCAATGATGGTTAGGGTTGTGCATCGGCGTTCGCGTCTGCTGTCTATTCTGTTGGTATGACATCCAAGACCATCGCGCAGATTCGCAACGATGCTGCCGCATCGCTTTCGCCCCAGCGACAGCAGCAGTGGGAGCAGTTTTTGACGCCCATGCCTGTTGCCGAGCAGGCGGTGAGTCTGTTCACCCTGACCGATGAGCCAGTGAGGATTCTTGATCTCGGTTCCGGTTCGGGCATTCTGAGTGCGGTGACGGCCAAGCAGTCCGCACGAGGCAGCAGTGTTGTTGCCATCGAGCAGGATGCGGATCTTGCGCGGGCCTCTGCATCATCATTGCGTCAAGTCTGCGATAACGTTGAGGTTATCAACAAATCAGTCTTTGACGTGCTGCTGGATGCTCGGTTTGACCGCGTGATCCTGAATCCGCCGTACAAGAAGATCAGTCCGACTGTGATCGCCACAAGCAGCGGCGGTGTGAAAGTCACGAATCTGTACACGGCGTTCCTCGTGATGGCTATCCAGGCGTTGGATGAGGGCGGCGAATGCGTCGCCATCATTCCGCGTTCGTGGATGAACGGCGATTATTTCAAGGATTTTCGCAAGTGGATGCTGAACGAGTGCTGTCTTGATGCACTGGCTGTGTATGGTTCGAGGCAGGAGCATTTCAAGGATATGGGCATCCTGCAGGAGATCATGCTGGTGAAGGTGTCGAAGCGGCCGCAGACTAAGAAAGTCATCGTGTATGCCGATGCCACCCCTGCCGAGCCATTGGAACAGCAGTCGCATGAGCCGGTGGCGCTTAAGGCTCTGCTGATGGGGAGTGACCGTATTGTGCGCATCCAGCAGCAAGACCCGCGGTTGTCTGAGTTCAAGACGATGGCTGATCAGGGCTTGTGGGTGTCCACGGGCAAGCTGGTGTGGTTCCGCAATCGCGATGTGCTGTCGAACGTTGAGGAGCCGGATGGACATCCGCTGTACTGGTCGGACAATCAGAACGGCATGGTGACGGTGCATCCGGTCAAGTGCGATCGCGAACAGTGGGTGACTGATAAAGCCGATGCGCGCAATGTCGTGCTTCCGGCTGGCAGTTATTGCTTGGTGAACCGTTTTTCGTCCAAGGAGCAGCGTCACCGTATTTATGCGTCGTATCTGCACAGCAACGTGGAGTTTGTGGCCGATAACAAGCTGAACTATGTGCATCAGGGCACATCGCGGCAGACGGTGCCATTGGGTGACAAGGAGGCGCGCGGTCTGACGTTGTGGCTGTCGTCGTCGATCGTGGATGAATGGTACCGGCAGGTGTCCGGTAGTACACAGGTCAATGCGACTGATCTGCGGCAGATGCCGTGCCCGTCCAAGACTCAGCTGGCCTCGCTGGCTGATAGTTTGCCTATTGACAATACTGTGAGCCAGAGTCGCATCGACGAGACGATTGGAAGGCTGTTTTCATGGGTGCAAGCAAGCTGATCGATGAAGCGATCGAGGTGCTGCGTGATTTCAAGGTCGGTAACGATCAATTGAATGAGCGCAGTGCCATGACTCTGCTGGCCTTGTTGCAGTTGAAAGAAGGTGATTCGTGGGATCAGGCGACCAATCCAATGCTAGGCACTCGTGCCATCATGGATTGGATTCGTGACCAGTTCGGCGTGGATTACAAGCCGAATACGCGCGAAACGATTCGACGGTTCACGTTGCATCAGTTCGTTATGGCCGAACTCGTTGAGGAGAACGCTGACCGTCCCGATCGGCCAATCAACTCGCCGAAGTGGAATTATCGTGTGACCGATGCGGCGCTTGCAGTGTTTCGCAATCACGGTAAACCTGTTTTCGGAACGGAGCTGGAACGGTTTTTGCATGAACACGTTTCGTACGAATCACTGGCCGAAGAGCGGCGCAATATGCCGAAGACGCCGGTCATCTTGCCATCCGGCGCGCATCTTGTGCTGTCGCCGAGCGGGCAGTCTACTCTGATCAGAGCGATTATCGAGGAGATGCTGCCGCGGTTCGCGCCGGGGTGCGAAGTCACGTATATTGACGATACCGATCATCGTCATGGTGTCATCGACGCCGAGCTGATGGGCCGGCTCGGCATTGTGCTGAAAGCTCGGGCCAAAGCTCCCGATGTAATCGCGTGGGACGCAAAACGCGGCTGGCTGTTCCTTATGGAAGCGGCCAGTACGCATGGGCCGGTTGATGTGACGCGCAAAGCCGAATTGCGCGCCTTGTTCGCCGGCCAATGGGATGAGGTCGTGCTGGTTTCCTGCTTCCCTGATCGTAAAACCATGCAGAAGTACTTTGCCCAGCTTGCGTGGGAAACGGAAGCATGGTGCGCAGACTCGCCCGACCACATGGTGCATCTCAATGGTTCTCGGTTCATGGGGCCGTATGGGGATTGACGCCGAAGCGCTGTACCCAGTTCGCGCGGTTTGTGTTGTGTTGCGGATCTGCGGGTGTGCGGGCGTGCTGCAAGGGGTGTTCTGCGCGCTGTCATGTTGGTTGCCAATTGGCAACCAGTGCGGCGATACGATTTGACGGAA
>NZ_RQSP01000006.1:45231-83585 GCF_009078285.1 Bifidobacterium jacchi | reverse complement strand
ATTCCGCGGTTGTGGTGGTGGGGTTGGTTGCTGATTGGTTGCCAATTGGCAACCAACATGACAGTGCCGCAAACGATATCAGTGCCGCAGCCGGCGCTGCCGAGCATCGCCGGGCTGGCGGCTGGTATGGCAGCGGTGGCGGGGATGGCAACGATGGCTGGCATGGCAGCGAAAATGAAAAGACCCCCTGCGGTGGAATGAATGCAGGGGGTCTAGTGGAGCTGATGGTAATCGAAACCACGACCTCTTCGATGCGAACGAAGCGCTCTACCAACTGAGCTACAGCCCCGTGGATGTTGTCTTGCTCCGCAGGACAACTCGCAACACTATATTACGCCCGTCGAGGAAACGCAACTCGAATTGTGAAGATTTCGTGTGCTTGTGATGGTTGCTTCGTGCTCACCGGGCGTTGGCATCTGAGTTGGCATCCGCACTCGTGGCCGATCCAGCGCCGGCAGCCGCATGTGCGGCAGGCCTTTTCTTGCCGAACTTCGCCTTGAGCAGGCCCACGATCGTCGGCACGAGCGACACCACCAGAATCAGCACGATCACCAATTCAAAATGCTGCTGCACAGCCGGAATATTGCCGAAGAAATACCCCAGGAACGTGAACAGCGACGACCAGCACAGGCCGCCGAGAATCGAAAACGGCGTGAAACGCGCCCACCGCATGCCGGAAATGCCGGAAATGAACGGCATGAACGTGCGGATGAACGGGAAGAAGCGCCCCAGGAACACCGCCAGCGGACCCCACTTTTCGATCATCTTCTCGGTCTTCTCAATGCGCTCCGGAGTCATAGCCTTCACTTTGCCCGAGGCGATGATGCGGCGGCCGAAGAAATGCCCGATCAGGAAATTGCACTGGTCGCCGATGATCGGCGCGAGCCACACCACCGGCAGCAGCGCCATCAGCGGCAGCGCCACCTTGCCGGTCGTCGCGTCGGGCGCCGCGAACACGCCGGCCGCGAACAGCAGCGAATCGCCGGGCAGGAACGGGAAGAACACCACGCCCGTCTCGATGAACACGATCAAAAAGATGAAGCCGAGCGTAGGCGCCACGCCCATCGCGATCCAGCTGGCGATCGCCGCGCGCGGATCACGCAGCAGTTCGGTGATGAAATGAACAAAACCCATATCAACTATCCCGTTCTTGTATGCTGTTGTTTTTATTTTTGTTTTTATTTTTGTTTTTATTTTTGTTGTGCCGTATTGCTGTATTGAAGCTCTGGTATTGATGCTGGTATTACGTCTGTTTTTCGCCGGGAATTGCGCGCCGTTCCGCTCGCGAGTCAGTCAGGCGTTGCGGATGCGCGATCGCAGGGCGACCGGCAACCGGAACGCCACGATACCAGCGGGCCACGTCGATCAGCGCTTCCCGATCAGCGATCCGCGCATTCGCCAGCGTTCTCGTCGGCGGCCACCTTCGCGAACGTGCGTTCCATCCAGTCGAGAGCCAGCCGCGGCCAGATCTGGATGCATGGGAACACCGCCGCCGGATCGGCCTTCCATGCAGTCTCCATCGTGCCGAGCGACAGGCCATGCCAGCCCTCCGGAAACAGATGCGCCTCGACGCTTACGCCAGCGTCCTTGCACGCCTGCACCAGCATCAGCGTGTTCTCGACCGGCACGGAATTGTCGGTCACGGTGTGCCATACGAACACCGGCGGCGTCTTGGCATCGATATGCCGTTCGATCGACAGCTCCTCCAGCAGACGCGCAGTCTGGTCGGATGCCGCGGAATCGCTGGACTTGGTGGCATCCGTGGAATCGGCGGCATTCGCAGAATCCGCAGCGTCCGCCGCATCAGCGGATTCGACGAACCGCCGAGTGCTCACGCCGAGCAGCGCGTCAAAGCTGCCGCGATGCGCGTACCGGCCCGACGTGATGACCGGGTAGGCGAGCATCAGCGCATTCGGCCGAACCGCGTCCGGATCGTAGCCATGCGCGGCAAGATCGTCGTCGCCGGCCGAAGTCGCCAGATTCGCCGCCAGATGCCCGCCGGCCGAGAATCCAAGAATCGCGATCCGCTGCGGATCGATATGCCATTCGTCGGCGTGCGCGCGCATCATGCGCATCGCCTCGGCCGCCTCGCACAGCGCCACCGGATAGCGGCTCGGCGCACACGAATAGCGCAGCACGAACGCGTGGTATCCGGCGCCGACGAACTTCAGCGCGATCGGTTCCGCCTCGCGATCGGATGTTTTGTAATAGCCGCCGCCCGGCAGCACCAGCACGGCTGGCCGGCGTCGATCCGGGTCGATTTCGCTGCTGTTGTCGATCACATAGCCGGTCAGGCGCGCGCTGCTGCCGTCGATGCCGGTGATGATTCGCTCGATGTACTGCATGGGATTCCTTCCGCGATGGCGATTCGCTGGCGGGTCGGCCGGCGGCGAACGGCTCGGCATAGGATGCCAGTTGGTGTCATGCATGATGCTACACGCGATGATGGTCGTCGGTGCGGCTGGTACCTAGCGTGCGGAATACTGGTGGACATGACGAATGAGGACGGCGAGATGAACGAAACGATCGGCATGGCGGCGGCTGCGGCGGTGCCCGTATCCGAAACGGAGGCGGCGAATTCGGCTGATTTCGGGGAGCGCGGCGCATTCGATGATCGAAATGATTCCGATGAGAGCAGCCAGACGGCCGTCGCCATTCCGCGCGGCACGGTAGTGCTCGCCGCCACTCCGATCGGCAACGTCGGCGATGCGTCGCAGCGGCTGCGTGCACTGCTTGCCGATGCCGACATCGTCGCCGCGGAGGACACCCGCCGGTTGTACGATCTGGCGAACCGGCTCGGCGTGCGCGTATCGGGCACCGTCGTCGCCTACCATGATCACAACGAACGCAGCAAGGCCGACGGTCTGCTCGACCGCGTGGAGACCGGCGCGACCGTGCTCGTCGTTTCCGATGCCGGCATGCCGACGATCAACGATCCAGGGCTTGCGATCGTGCGCCGGGCGATCGAACGCGGGCTGCCCGTCACCTGCGCGCCCGGTCCAAGTGCGGTGCTGGACGCGCTCGCCCTGTCGGGCTTGCCGACCGACCGATTCTGCTACGAGGGATTCGTGCCGCGCAAGCATGCCGAACGTGTGCAGCGGCTGCGCATGCTGCAATCCGAGCGGCGCACGATCGTGTTCTATGAGACGCCGCATCGCATCGCCGAATCGATGGATGATCTGCTCGACGCGTTCGGCCCGAACCGGCCGATGGCATTGTGCCGCGAGCTGACGAAGGATTATGAGGAGATTCGCCGCGGGACCGTGGCCGAGATTCGTCAGGGTGTGATCGATGAGCCTCCGCGCGGTGAGATCGTGCTTGTGATCGGCGGCGCGTCCGACGAGGAGGCTGCCGCGGCCACGCCGTCGGTGCTCAGCGTCGGGGAGCTGGCCGTGCTCGCCATCGACCGCGCGCTGGAGGACGGGCTGCGCATCAAGGACGCGATCGCGCAGGTCGTCGAGGAGCATCCGCTGCCGGACGGCTCGCTCGCCAACCGCAAGCAGGTGTATTCCGCCGTATTGCAGATCAAAGGCTGAGGGCGTAGGAGCGGCTGCGCGCGGCAGTGTCGTCGTGCGGCTCGCGGCATGACATGGCTTGTGTGCGGCGCGGTTTGGCGCGTTGCGTCGCACATCGGTATCATGGAAGAGTGCTTCTTCAAGAGCCGATTTGTCGGCTCTGTCTGACTCGATGCTGAGTTTTTGTTGATGTCCAATCACCTGCATATCAGGAACCTGCATATCAGGAGGTGAATGATGTTCACTCGCTCTACAAATTATAGGAAAGTAGCCGCCTTGCTGGCGTCGGCGGTACTGATGGCGGGAATCGCCGGATGCGGCAACACGGCCGGCAATGCGAATCAGCCGAGCGGTGATACTGTCGCCAGCAGTAAGACCAGCGAAGTGACGAAAATTGACGCGAGTTACGCCGAATCGTATGACAGCTATGATGCGATGGCGAAGGCGGCCGATCTCGTCGTCGACGGCGAGATCGTCAAGGCGACAGGAACGACTGAAATCGGAGGCGTGCCGGCCACGTACTACGAGGTACTCGTGCATTCCGTAGCGATGCGGTCGGGAACCGCGCCGAAAACCGTGACTGTGCTGCAGACTGGCGGTGTCAAGGATGGGCAGACGTTCCAGGTCGAAGGAGACCCGCTGCTGCGGCCGGGTGATCGTGAGCTGCTGTATCTCAAGCGCGGAGCCGACGACCCGAACGTGTTCTACACGTTGGCGGGTCCCTCCGGACGGCTGTCGATATCCGAAACAGGCAAGCTGTCGAAGATCGGCGACAGCGCGCTTACCGGCGTGCCGGCCACCGGCGAGCAGGCGTTGGAGAACGTCGTCGCGCAGGTCGATGGGGCGACGATGTCGATCGTCGACTGATCAGCCCAGCAGAATCAGCAGCGCCTCGCGCACGCCGGGGCCTCCCGCCTGCGCCACGTATTCAAGCAGTTCGGCGCTGGCCTTCGGATTGGCGACCAGCCAGCGTCGCAATTGCGGATGATCGCGTGCGATGATCCACAGCACGTCGGCGGGCGTCGCCGGATCGCACGCGGTCATCGGCGTGGGCATGAACGGCGGGGGAGGCGGCGAGGCGAGTCGTGAACGATCATTGTCGCCGGACTCGGCAAGATCATCCAACCGCGCGAGCGCGGCGGAGCGGGCACGTGCGCCATCGGCCCGCCTGCCGCGCCGCCCGCGCATCCATTCGCGAATCCGTCGCATCATGTGAATCCTTGAAATCCCGGCCATGCGCCACCTCACGATCCCGCCGGCGTGATGCCGGCGCGCACATTCTCCAGCATCTTGAGCGCGAACGGCACCCGCGACCAAAACCGACTGTTGCCGCCAAGCACCCGCATGCATTCGTCCGGCGTGAACCGATAGTTGAGCATCAGCCGCGATATCAGACTGCGTGAATCGGCGTTATGCAGCTCCTTCTCGGGCAGCAGCGCGATGTCGCAGGCGGTGCGCACCGGCGTGGTGACGCGCGTGTCGCCGATGGAGATCACATGGTCGGGATGGGCCTTGCGATTGAACACGCGGATCGATCGGCCGTACATGCTGGTGCGGTAATGCGATTGCGATATCACGTCGATCGACTTGGGAAACAGGCCGCCGAGCCATATCCATGCCGCGGAAAGGATGCATGCGACGGTGTTGCGCGGAGCGACATGGCCGATGATGCGCGCGCGGCCATACAATGTGTCCGCCGACTGCGCAGGGTATCCGTTGTGCGAATCAAGCCGCGTCATACTGCCGAATTCGGCGAGCATGCTCAGGCTGAGCGGGCCGGGCAGATCGGATGAGCCGAGCATTGGCAGTTCCATCGGATCGCGCGTTGTGCGCATGTCGGGCGGGCCGAGCGTGGTGGGCATGCCGCTCAGGCCGCGCATCGTGTTCACCGCGTCGAGAATCTCCTCGTTGGAAAGGCCGTCGAGATCGGCGAGCTCGTCGTCGGTGAAGTCGGTGAGGTCGTCGAATTCCGTGAATTCGGTATCGATTGGAGCGCTGGCTGGCGCGGTGGCGCTGGCTGCGGTTGCGGTTGCGGCGATGGTGGCGGACGGCGTGGTGGCGGCCGCGGCGGGGGTGCTGATGATCGTATTCATGGATGGACTATAGGCACACTTCCTCGTTTTACCGAGTGGATTTCGGGTGGTGTGGACGGAACCTCATGAGCGCTGTGGACAGATCGGCCGTTTGGTGGATAACTATGTGGATAACCTGATTGGTCGTCGTGCGCCATCGGTATGCGATCTTCGTAGTCGGTGCGCATTCGGAGCGTATCTGACGCGCAACCGGCGTGCAACCGACGCGCATGCGCCGACTTCCATAGTCGCGCATAGACTTTGGGCTTATGAGTCATATTTTGGTGAATGTTGCATGGCCGTACGCAAACGGCCCCCGTCATATCGGCCACGTCGCCGGATTCGGCGTGCCATCCGACGTGTACGCGCGATACGAGCGCATGAAGGGCAACGACGTGCTCATGGTGTCCGGCACCGACGAGCACGGTACCCCGATCCTCGTCGAAGCCGAAAAGGAAGGCGTCACCGCGCAGGAACTCGCCAACCGCTACAACCGCGTCATCGCGAAGGATCTGTGCGATCTCGGCCTGAGCTACGACCTGTTCACCCGCACCACCACCGGCAACCACGAGCACGTGGTGCAGGAACTGTTCAAGCAGTGCCTCAAGAACGGCTACATCTACAAGGGCACGCAGAAGGTGGCGATCTCGCCGTCCACCGGGCGCACCCTGCCCGACCGCTACATCGAGGGCGAATGCCCGATCTGCCACACCGAAGGCGCGCGCGGCGACCAGTGCGATGCTTGCGGCAACGAGCTCGATCCGGACGAGCTGATCAACCCGGTTTCCAAGATCAACGGCGAAACCCCGCGCTTCGAGGAGACCGAGCACTACTTCCTCGATCTGCCGGCGCTCGCCGAAGCGAACCTCGCGTGGCTCAACACCCGCGAAGGCTGGCGCACCAACGTCATCAACTTCTCCAAGGGCCTGTTCAAGGAGGTCAAGCCGCGCGCGATCACGCGTGACATCGACTGGGGCATCCCGGTGCCGGTGGCCGGCTGGATCGACAATCCGAACAAGAAGCTGTACGTGTGGTTCGACGCGGTGATCGGATACCTGTCGGCCTCCATCGAATGGGCGCGCCGCAAGGGCGAGCCGGACGCATGGCGCGCATGGTGGAACGATCCAACCACGCCCGGCTACTACTTCATGGGCAAGGACAACATCACGTTCCATTCGCAGATCTGGCCGTCCGAGATGCTCGCCTACAACGGCCAGGGCTCCAAGGGCGGCGAGACCGGCAAGCTTGGCCCTCTGAACCTGCCTGAGCAGGTCGTCGCCTCCGAGTTCATGACGATGGAGGGCAAGAAGTTTTCCTCGTCGCGCGGCATCGTGATCTACGTCAAGGACATTCTCGCCCGTTACCCCGTGGACGCGGTCCGCTACTACATTTCGGTCGCCGGTCCCGAATCCTCTGATTCCGACTTTACGTGGGCCGAGTTCGTGCGCCACAACAACGAGGAGCTGGCGTCGAGCTGGGGCAACCTGGTCAACCGCGTCGCGAATCTGATCAACAAGAACTTCGGCGAGATTCCGGCGCTTGACGAGGATTCGATGACCGACGAGGATCGCGCGCTGCTTCAGCAGACGGCCGACGCATTCGACCTTGTCGGCGGCCTGATCGAACGCCATCATCAGAAGAACGCGCTGGCCGAGGCGATGCGCATCGTCGGCGACATCAACAAGTACATCTCCGCGGTCGAGCCGTGGAAGATCAAGGACGACCCGGTGCGACTGGGCACTGTGCTGCATGTCGCCGCGCAGGCCGTGTCGGATGCGAACCATCTGCTTGCCCCGTTCCTGCCGCATTCCGCGCAGAAGGTGTGGGAGGCGCTCGGCGGCACGGGCACGTTCTCGCCGCTGCCGCGCATCGAGGAGGTCGAGGATCTCGACAAGCCGGGATTCCATTACCCGATCATCACCGGCGACTACAAGCTCGGCGAAACGGTGCATCCGTGGCGCAGCGAGGCGATTGTGACCGGTGCCGCGGTCGCCAAGCCCGAGCCGATCTTCGCGAAGATCCCGAAGGAGGCCGTGGACGAGGAGCTGGCCCGCTTCGATGCCGAGCTTGCCGCGCGTCGCGAGGCCGAAGCGAAGCGGCTGGCGGCGGCGAAGGCCGAGCTGGCTGCCGAGGCGGGGAATTAGTAAATAAGTTAGTAATAAGTAGGAGAGTGAGTAGGAGAATACGTAGCGTGGGCTGGTCTGTGAGCCGTGGGCTGTTGTTTGTGATTGGGGCTGCGGCTTTGATCGGCAGATTTCGGTTGGCTGGTTTGGTTGGCTGATTGCGGTTGGCTGTGGGCTGATCGTGGGTCGACCGTGCACTGACTGACGCTGACTGGACGCGGCTCCACAGACCTGATACGTGATTCACAGAGTATTCTCAGAATCGCGCATCGTTTCTCTAAGGAAGCGGCGTTTATATAGAACCTGTCAGCGGATGGTGTTGCTGGCGAGGCCGCGACAGGCCCCATAACTGAACCCCTTCTTCTCTCTTCTCTCTCAACCCGGCGGTACCCCTCCGCCGGGTTTCTTTTTTCGTTTATTGGCAAGATTTGCCACATGATTTGCTGGCCTTCCCTATCTTTCTTTATGAGTCTTCGCCAGTTTGTGTGGTGTGTGGTTTGGCCTCAGTCTTCGCCGGGGCCGATTTCGGGAGCGACGGGCTTGTTTCGAGATTCTCTTGCGCTTGCGGGCTGCTCCGCGCAAGGTTTTCTCGGGATTAGCCCTGAGCTCGAACAAGACAGCTCTGAGTTCGAGATTCTCTTGCGCAAACCGGCCTGTCAGCGCAAGGTTTTCTCGGGATTGGGCCATGTTTCGAGATTCTCTTGCGCTTATGGGTTATCAGCGCATGGTTTTCTTTATTTCGGTCTGGCCCTTCTCTGTTCCTTCTCTATCCCTTGAGATTGGCCCGATTGGTCCATCCTTCTCATCCCTCTGTAGTCATCGTGTGCATGGCACGTACATATCGGGGTATGATGGGGCCCTCCCGGACGTGCCGGGCCGTCGATCGTGTGCATGGCACGTACATAAGGCGCTGCTGATCGTGTGCATGGAACGTACATCTACGTGATTGTGTGCATGCGACGTTCATGAAGCACGCGTTTTGCGGCTCTACACATCCGTTGCATGCACACGATGCATCCGACGGCATACGTCCTGTGCACACGATGCCCACGCACAGTCCACGCGGCATACATTCCATGCACACGATGGGGAAAGGCACGATGTAATTCACGGTGAAAGACACGATGAGAGCCACGGTGAGGCGCTCTCCAGCGAACGAAATTCGGGAATCGAGGCCACTTCTCCCGAATTTCGATCGCTGACAGCCGCTCAGTGAACAAAATTCGGGAGCAATGGGCCCGATTCCCGAATAATGTTCACTGACGCAATCCCAGTGAACAACATTCGGGAGATCGCCGTTCTCTTCCCGAATTTTGATCGCTGAGACAGATCGCATGCGCTCCGCCGCTCGTTTTTCGGTTGGATTCGGGAATCAGTCGATTATCAGCAAGATTTTAGTGGGTGGCGTTCGAAGATGAATGCCGACGGTTGCCGCAGACGATGAACGCAGACGATGAACGCCGACTGCCGTCGGTGAACACTGTCGGCGAATGCGATAACGCTGAGACGCCAGCGGCCCCACAGTAGAGGGGCTGGGGTAATCTATGTTCGGCGGAATTGGCTTTGCGGCGGAGGTATGTTATGGCAGGAATCGTGTTGATCGGAGCCCAGTGGGGCGACGAAGGCAAGGGCAAGGCGACCGATCTGATCGGCACGCGTGTGGATTACGTCGCACGGTTCAACGGCGGCAACAACGCGGGCCATAGCGTCGTCGTCGGCAATGAATCGTACGCGCTGCACCTGCTGCCCTCCGGCATCATCAGCCCGAACGTGACCCCGGTGATCGGCAACGGCGTTGTAGTCGATCCCGAGGTTCTCTTCGAGGAGATCGACGGACTCCAGTCGCGCGGCGTCGACTGCTCGCGGCTGCTCGTATCCGAAGCGGCGCACGTCATCGCGCCGTATCATCGCGTACTCGACAAGGTCACCGAGCGCTTCCTCGGCAAGCATAAGATCGGCACCACCGGCCGTGGTATCGGACCGGCCTACGCCGACAAGATCAACCGCGTCGGCATCCGCGTGCACGACCTGTTCAACGCGCAGCATCTGCACGACAAGGTCGAGGCGAGCCTGCATCAGAAGAACCAGATTCTCGTCAAACTGTACAACCGTCGCGCCATCGACGTGGATCAGACCACCGACGAGCTGCTCAAACTCGGCGAGCGTTTGAAGCCGTACGTCGCCAACACCGGCCTGATCCTCAACAAGGCGCTCGACGAAGGCAAAACCGTTCTGTTCGAAGGTGCCCAGGCCACCATGCTCGACGTCGACCACGGCACCTACCCGTTCGTCACCTCCTCCAATCCGACCGCCGGCGGCGCATGCACCGGCACCGGCGTCGGTCCGACCAAGATCAGCCGCGTGATCGGCGTTTCCAAGGCGTACGTGACGCGCGTCGGCGAAGGCCCGTTCCCGACCGAGCTGTTCGACGAGTCCGGCGAATGGCTGCGCGCGCAGGGTCACGAATACGGCGTGACGACCGGCCGTCCGCGCCGCTGCGGCTGGTTCGACGCGGTCGTCAACCGCTACGCGAGCCAGGTCAACGGCCTGACCGACATCGTGCTCACCAAGCTCGACGTGCTCACCGGGCTCAAGGAAATCCCGATCTGCGTCGCCTACGACGTGGACGGCGAACGATTCGACGACATGCCGACCGATCAGGCCGCATTCGCCGCAGCCAAACCGATCTACGAGACGATGCCCGGCTGGACCGAGGACATTTCGAGCGTGCATGCGTTCGAGGATCTGCCGGCCACCTGCCAGGCGTACGTCAAGCGACTCGAAGAGCTGTCGAACTGCCGCATCTCCGCGATCGGCACCGGTCCGCAGCGTGACCACATCATCTCCGTGCATTCGCTGATCGACTGAATCGACTGATAGGCGACCGACATGACCGACGATTCGTCCGGCGAATCGCAGCCGAGCAATTCCACCGGAATACCAGCAGACAGCGCGGCGGGCGTTGCTGCGGGCATCGCAGCAGATAGCCCAGCGGGCAGCGCTGCTGGTGGCCGGGCGAGCGGTATCACAGACAGCGCAGCCGGCAGCCCGCCGAGCAATACAGCGGGCAGCACCACAGAAAGCGCAGCGGAGCCGGCGACGATGGAATTCGCCGCCACCGGACCCGCCGCTGCGCTGTCCGATCGACAGCCACCGAAAATACCCCTCGCCCCGATGAAGCGTATGCAGGCGCGGTTCAATCCGCTGGCCGACGCCATGCTGTATCTCGTGGTGTTCGCCGGCGGCTTCTTCGGCACGGCCATGCGCTACGGGCTGAGCGCGCTGATGCCGCGCCCGGCCGCGGCGAACGGCTTCTGGAGCGCGTTCCATCCGGCGACGTTCATCGCGAACATGATCGCAACGTTCGTGTTCGCAGCGCTTGCCGCGTACATGTCGCAGGCGACGTGGATTCGCAAACGGTCGCGCGAGCTGGTCAGTCGCGGGGTCGGCATGGGCATGTGCGGCGGATTCTCAACGCTTTCGGCGATGGTAATCGAGGAGCTGACATCGATACGCGCCGGGCAGATCGGCGGCTTCGTGTTCTACATGATGATCAGTTTCATCTGCGGTCTGCTGGTCGCGGCGCTGGGCGTGCATCTTGCGATCGCGATCGGCGGCAAGCGCGCGGCGCGGGTCGCTCGGCGGCAGGTCGAGCATGCGGTTCATGCCGGTGGCGCCAGTCGTGCCGGTGGCGTCAGCGATGCCGCCGATGCCGGAGATGCCAGCCGTGCCGGGTCCGTCGGCGGTCTTTCGAACAATCCGGAGATGCTGCGCGAACTGCGTGATGCGATTCCGTCATTCGAACCGGAGCCGATCACCGACGAGGTGCCTCTGGTCGAGGACCCGATGCGAGGGGAGGCCCACGAATGACCACGTTGCTGATCTGTCTGTGCGGCGGCTTGGGCGCGGTGACGCGGTTCGTGCTCAACACCTCGATCCAACGCTGGTGGAATCGCGCATTCCCGCTGTCCACGTTCATCATCAATGTGATCGCGACGTTCTGCGCCGGCATCGCAGCGGGGGCGATCGCCTATCATACGGTCGAACAGGGTACCTATCTGCTGTTCGTAACTGGCTTTCTGGGTGGATTTTCAACGTTTTCCACCGCCATCAATGAGATGGTGTCACTGATTCGCGCACGTCGGTTCGCCGTGGGGCTGCTGTATATATGCGCCACGATCGTGGTGCCGGTGGTGTGCGTGGCGCTCGGCTGGTGGGTGGTTTCCGTCGCCCGCTAAGCGCGCTGCCGAGTCGGTAATTCCGGGTTCGCCGAGTCGGTTATTGGGTTCGGCTATTCGTCGAGGCGGCGAGTCGTTGAATCAGTGGTTGAATCAGGGATTCAGCTATTCGGCTAATTGTGAGTCGTTGAATCACTGAGTCTTTGATTCAATGCATGTTCGCTGGTTCGAGTTTTCCTTGCGTCAGGCGAGATAAGCAGTAATACGCGTCGGACGGGCCCGGTTGGACGGGAGTCGCTCGACCCCTTGTCTGCGCCAGGGATTTTTCGGGATTCGCGTTGAGTTCGTAGAGTCCTTGCGCTAAGCCCTGTCGCTAAGCCCTGTCCCAGCGCAAGTGTCCAGCGCAAGGATTCTACGAACCGCCCCTTCTTTGCGAGAATCCTTGTGCCTCCCCTTTGCGCAAGGATTTTACGAGATGGCCGTTTTCCCCGAGAAATCATTGCGCTAGAGACTGCGCTAAAGCAGTGCCCCTCGCTCTCGTTCCTCCTTGACGCCCGACCATGGCGCCTCGCCATCCAACCCACGAAAACAGCAGAAGTCTTCATAATCGGTGCGAAGCCACACTGCATACCGTGGTATGTAATGCGGAAGCCCCCTCGAGTCATGTTGCGTGCCACTTGACTGTCGTCGAGTGTGCATGGCACATACACCTGCATCAACGTGTGCATACGACGTACATGCAAGGCGCGCATCCGGGCCCAACGGCAGGCGCGCGCCGCCAGTCGTGTGCACGCAACGTACATGAAGCGTCCTTGATCGTGTGCATGGCACGTACATCTGCACGATCGTGTGCATGCGACGTGCGCGAAACGTCCCAAACACGCCCGCCCATATACGTGCCATGCACACGATGCGAAAACCGCATACGTGTGATGCACACGATGCCGCCCCGGCCATGTGTCGTCAGCCGTCAGTGCACCTCCGACAGGAAGCGGGATGGTCACTGGGAGCGGGCGCGCCACGTGACCATCATGCCGGAAACGTTGCAATATCAAGGTTTTCGCACCCCGGTCACAGGGAGCGCGGCGTTCCCCGTGACCAAGCCCGCACCCTGTGACCTCCCGTGCAAGGTTTTCTCGGAATCATCGGCCACTTCGAGAGTCCCTTGCGCTCCTCCGACAGCCAGCGCAAGAATATCTCGAAACAAACGGCCATCTCGAGATTCTCTTGCGCTACGACCCCTCGCAGCGCAAGGTTTTCTCGAACTCAAGGCAAAACCCGAGAATAACTTGCGCCGAGCGGCCGGCTCGCGCAAGATAATCTCGAAATCCGCCCCGATTCCGAGAAAAACTAGCGCACCGGCCCTCTCGGCGCTACGAGCGTTCCCGATCCTCTCAGCGCAAGTCCTCTTAGCGCAAGAAATTCTCGAAACAAACGGCCATCTCGAGATTCCCTTGCGCTACGACCCCTCGCAGCGCAAGGTTTTCTCGAACTCAAGGCAAAACCCGAGAATAACTTGCGCCAATCACGCTAATCGCGCACTGCTGATCGCGCACACCGGATCACATCATCTCGAATCGGTAATGGCCGCTTCATAACCCAGGAAGAACACAACCACAACCAAAATCAATTAAAACCGACAAAGTACCGACAAAGTACTAGTGTCCTGCGTCAGAAATTCGTTGACGAATTCACTACCCCTCAGTCCCGCTTCGCCGGGGCCAGCTCGTCCTGCAAGCATGGACGCGCTGCGCGCGCGGTCTGCCTGCTCGCCGGTCGGCTCGCACAGCACCTACAAACAGCTCCGCTGTTTGCTTCACGGTGCTGATCCTGCAATCACGGACGCGCTGCGCGCGCAGCATGCCTGCTCGCCGGTCGGCTCGCACAGCACCTACAAACAGCTCCGCTGTTTGCTTCACGGTGCTGTCCTGACAAGGGGAGCCAACAACATAATCAACGAACTACTGACGCAGGACACTAGGCAGTCTGCAAGTCAATCAAGTACAAGACGGGCCGCTGGCACAGTGCGCGTCTGCGGTTGGTGCGTGACGAGACACGCCGATAACATGGAAGTCGGATAAGCTATCTCAAGCCGTTTTCGGTCGAACATACGCAGCGCGAACATACGCAGCGCAAAACAAGCACAGCGCGAACAGACGCAAGTATCGTGAGGAAGAGTGGTGTGATGCTGAAACCATACGTGCGCCCAGGAATCGATGACAGACCTGATCTCGACAAAGCGCTCAGCCCGGAGGACAAAGCGGCCGTTGCGCGGCTCGCCGTACGGACCACGAAGCGCGCGCCGGAGGATTCTGCGGATCGGCCGGAGACGCAGGCCGTGCTGATGGCGGCATCCGAACCATCCGTGGCTGCGGTGGCGGCATCCAGCGTTGACGTTCCCGCCCCCGATATGGCCTCCGCGTATCTTGACATGCGCGATCCGATGGTGTCGGAGGACGGCCACCGGCCCGATGCCGCACAGGTGACGCGGCTCAATCGTGGGTTTTTCGTCGCGGCGATGCTGTCGCTGACACCATGGATCGCCATGCAGACGATCGCATTGCCGCAGATGGTGGTGCGCGCCATCGCACCGACGCTCGCACCTGCTGCCGCATCCGCTGCTCAGCCCGCCACCGCTGCCGCGAGTGGCGTTGCGTCGGCGGCGGCGTCGGCGGGATTCCCGTTCGTCGCTCCGCTGGCGGCATTGGTGATCGTCGGCGCACTGGTTTCGGTGCTCGCGAATCCCCTGATCGGCGAATTGAGCGATCGCACCCGCACGCCGTTCGGCCGACGTTCGCCGTGGATTGTCGCAGGCGGCGTGGTCTGCGCATTGTGCGCATTGATGCTGTCCGCGAATACGAACATGGTCGCCATGGGTCTGTTCTGGGCGATCATGCAGTTCGGCTATGCGATGCTCGCCGTGCCGCTGGCCGCTGAGATCAACGATCGCGTGCCCGACAAGTTCCGCCCGCGCATCGAACGCTGGCATGGCATCGGCGTGATGCTTGCGCAGGCGCTGGGCATGGTGCTCGGCGCGTGCGGCGTCATCGTCGATTCGCTCGTGCCGCTGTATTGCATCGCCGCGCTGTTCGCGATCGGCGGCATTGCGTCGGCGCTGATCCTGCCCAAGGAGCCGTCCAGCGTCGAGATGCCCAATCGTGGGTTTGATCCGCGTCGCGTGCTTAACCGCCTTCGCCCGCCGAGCGGCCGCGAATCGGCGGCGTTCTGGCGTTTGTTTGCAGCGCGCGTATGCATGATGACCGGTGTTTCGATCACGGGCGTATTCGTGTGGTACATCGCGCGATACTGGGTGTTTCCGGGCGACGCGGCCGCTGCGCCGGCGGGCTTGGTGGTCATCGCGATGGCCGTCGCCGCATTGGTGGGCACGGCGCTCGCATCATGGTCGGCGGGCTGGCTTAATGAACTGATCGATGCGCGGCAGATGCCCGCCGAATTCGTCGTCGCCCTGGCATGCATCCTGTATATGCTCGGCCTTGCGGTCGCGTGGATGTGCGGCGCCTGGCATTGGACGTCCGCCAAGCCGGTCGGCATGGTCGTATTCGCGCTGGTTTCCGGCTTCGCCATCGGCCTATACGATGCGATCGGATTGGAATTGGTGATGGATGCGCTGCCTGATCCGCGTCGCGCGGGGCATGATCTGGGCATCTACGCGATCGCCAACGCCATCGGTTTGGTGTTGGCTGCGATCGTCGGCGTCGCGGTGGTGGGCAGCGCACTGCAGTCGTATGGATTCGCCGCGCTGTTCCCGGTCGCCATCATCATGGTACTGCTTTCCGCTGCGATCGTCATGGCTGATGTGCGGCATGTCGCGATGGCGAGCGGATCGGATGCGGATCAGCTCAAGTGATCGCTGCGGCAATCCTGGATCAGCCGAGCAAATCAGCAGAGCGAATCAGCCAAACGAATCAGGCTAACCAGCAAAGCCAGCCTTGCGACTCCGCCAATCCCGCCAGCCGAGCAGCCAAGCGCCCCGGCCCGCGAGATGATGTCCACAATATGATCGGTCGGTTTGCCGCCGAAACCGGCCGACCTATCGTGATGCTCAGTTCGGGCCGCAAAGCAAAGCCCGAGAAAATGCCGAAAGGAGGTTCGCCACGATGACTGGATGCCCTGCACAGCGCTTAGCCGCACTTCGTTTTGAAGTCCGTACCGTTGCCGGATTCACCGAATCCGACGTCAACGTCGCTCTGCTGCCCGCACGAATTATTATTCCGTCACCGTTGGCGGACTGATTCGGCATCCAGCTTGGAGCCCCGCCAACGAAGGCAGGGCGAAGCAAACGCATCACGCATGTAAGCCCTGCACGAGTTGCGGGGCTTTTTTGATGCGCCCCACAAGGTCACCGCCTCAGACAAGCCGCAACGAGAGAGAACAGAACGAACACAGGGACCCACGGAGCAAGATCCGCGGATCAACGCACCAATTGGGAGCGAACAACGACAGCAGTCGAGACAGCGACCGCAACCACGAGCGTCACCACCGCGGCCGGTACCACCGCGGCCGGCAAGATGAAGGCGATGGCGCGAGATTCGGTCAAAACCGTCATCGCGGCATCCATGGTCGGCACCGCCATCGAATTCTACGATTTCTACGCCTACGGCACCGCCGCGGCGAACTACTTCCCGCACATCTTCTTCTCCGACAAGGCGAATCCAACCGTCGCGCTGCTGATGAGCCTGCTGACCTTCGCCATCGCGTTCGTCGCGCGTCCGCTCGGATCGCTGGTATTCGGGCATTTCGGCGACCGGATGGGACGCAAGACCACGCTGGTCGTCTCGCTGATGACGATGGGCGTCGGCACGTTCCTGATCGGCTGCCTGCCGACCTACAGCGTGATGGGCGTGGGCGCGGTCGCCATGCTGTGCCTGCTGCGTTTCATTCAAGGCATCGGACTGGGCGGCGAATGGTCCGGCGCGGCGCTGGTCGCCACCGAGAATGCGCCTGAAAACAAGCGCGCACTGTACGGCTCGTTCCCCGAGCTCGGCGCGCCGATCGGCTTCTTCCTGTCGAACGGCACCTACTTCGTGCTCGAATCGTTCAACGATTCCGATGCGATGCTCGCGTGGGGCTGGCGCGTGCCGTTCCTGCTGAGCGCGGTGCTGGTGGTCGTCGGACTCGTCGTGCGCGTGCACATGGAGGAGACGCCGATCTTCCGCATGGCCCAGGAGCAGAACAAGGTCGTCAAGTCGCCGCTGACCGAAGTGTTCCGCAAGTCGTGGCGTCAGGTGCTGCAGGCCACGTTCCTCGTGGCCGTGACCTACACGCTGTTCTACACGCTCGCCACGTGGTCGCTCGCATGGGGAACCAAGAGCGCGGCGCAGGGCGGTGGCGATCTGGGATTCAGCAATCAGCAGTATCTGCTCATGCTGATGATCTCCATCTGCGTGTTCGCACTGTTCATCGTGCTGTCGTGCGTGTATGCGGATCGCATTGGCCGCCGTCGCGTGCTGATGTTCTCGTCGTGCGCGCTGGTCGTGTTCGCGGTGGTGTTCCCGTTCCTGCTTGACGGCCAGCTCGTCGGACAGCGGAACTTCGCAGCCAACATGGTGTTCCTGTGCGTCGGATTCGCGCTGATGGGCGTGGCGTTCGGACCGATTGGCGCGTTCCTGCCGGAGCTGTTCGACGCGAACGTGCGTTATTCCGGCTCCGGCATCGGCTACAACCTCGCCGCGATCGTCGGCGCCGCGTTCGTGCCGACCATCGCCACCTGGCTGTCGAAGAACTTCGGCGTGCATTCGGTCGGCCTGTATCTGGCCGTGATGGCCGTGTGCTGCCTGGTTTCCGTGCTGACGTGTCGTGAGACGAAGGACGTTGATTTCACCAAGTGAAATCAACGGCTATCCTTCGGCTTCGCGATTGCTTGTTGGTTGCAATCGCTCACTGGGCCTACAGAAGCTCATTGGGCTTCTGCTTGACGGCCCAGCGCAGACGTTGATTTCACGAAGTGAAGTCGCGCTGTCTTTAGTTTCCCTTCGCGGGCGCTTGTCGTGCGCCCGCTCACTTCGCTGAGTGAATCGTCTTCCCCTGCTCCCTCTGCCGAGGGAGCTGGCTCACGAAGCGAGACTGAGGGAGAGACCCTAGGCCAATAACTGAAAAGTCGAATAACTGAAAACCGAAAACTGAATAACTACATAGTGAGAGGATTTTCCACGCCGGTGTTCGTAACGTGGAACGCGGTCAGGTTACGACGGTGTTTCGAGTAATATGGGCAACGGTTTAAGGACAAAATCCTCTTGCACGAGCCACTAGGTAAACAAGGCAACAACCGGCCATCACGCCGGCTTAAGTGATTTTCCACTAAACAATTAAAGGAGTGCCATTATGGCAGCAACTATCTGGTATGAAAAGGACGCCGATCTGTCCGTGTTCGATGGCAAGAAGGTCGCCATCCTGGGCTACGGCTCCCAGGGCCACGCCCACGCGCTGAACCTGCGCGACTCCGGTGTCGACGTCGTCGTCGGCCTGCGTCCGACCTCCAAGTCGGTCGAGTTCGCCAAGGAGCAGGGCCTTGAGGTCAAGTCCGTGCCGGAAGCGGTCGCCGAGGCCGATGTTGTGATGATCCTGCTGCCTGATCAGTACCAGGCCGCCGTCTACAAGAACGACGTTGAGCCGAACCTGAAGCCGGGCGCTGCTCTGGCCTTCGCTCACGGCTTCAACATCCACTACGGCTACATCAAGCCGTCCGAGGATCACCCGGTCTTCATGGTCGCCCCGAAGGGCCCGGGCCACATCGTGCGTCGTGAGTACGCCGCTGGCCGTGGCGTCCCGGTCGTCGTGGCTGTCGAGCAGGACCCGGATGGCAAGACCTGGCCGCTGTGCCTCGCCTACGCCAAGGCCCTCGGCGCTCTGCGCGCCGGCGCCATCAAGACCACCTTCACCGAGGAGACCGAGACCGATCTGTTCGGCGAGCAGGATGTCCTCATGGGCGGCATCAACCACCTGTGCGACATGGGCTTCGACGTGCTGACCGAGGCTGGCTACCAGCCGGAGATCGCCTACTTCGAGGTGTTCCACGAGCTGAAGATGCTCGTCGACCTCGCCAACGAGGGTGGTCTGAACAAGGCCCGTTGGTCCTGCTCCGACACCGCTCAGTACGGCGACTACACCTCCACGGTCATCACCGAGGAGACCAAGAAGCGCATGCAGTACCAGCTCAAGCGTATCCAGGACGGCTCCTTCGCCAAGGAGTTCATGGACGATCAGGCCGCCGGTGCCCCGAAGTTCAAGAAGCTGCAGGAGGAGTACTCTCACCCGCACCTCGAGACCGTCGGCCCGAAGCTGCGCGCCATGTTCTCCTGGAACAACGGCCCGGCCAAGGATCAGGACGAGGCCGAGTCCTTCAACGGCAAGATCGCTCGTACCCAGGTTCAGTGATTGTGGCCGCGTAAGCGGTAGTCGCGGCGCTCGTTGTCGCGATTGTCGTGCGGTGATTCGCTGAGCGGAGCGAATGACGAAGGGTCGCCATCCCATGACGGGGTGGCGACCCTTTCGCATTGCTGCCCTGCGTTGCTGTGCTGGCGGAGGGGTGGGCGCGTCCGTTGGAGGAGGCAGACGATTGTATACAATCGTCATTTTGACAGTTTTTCTACAAATAGGAAGATAGTCGCTGGTTGCTGGTCGCTGTGCGAAGACTCCAAAATCGTTGCTATAAAGCCAAATCAAAAATATCAAAAAGTCTAGCGGCGGGTCACCTTGGGCGTTGATCGTGCCGAAAGCTGAGAGATCAAGATGGCTGAGTAGCGAAGGCGGAGATGGCCAACGGTCACGTGGCGCGGGTTTGGTCACGGGGAGCGCCCGCTCCCTGTGACCAAGGTGTCAGAAACGTTGAAATATCAAGGTTTCTGCGAGGTGGTCACGTGGCGCGGGGCGCTCCCTGTGACCAAACTCGCTCCCTGTGACCGACCGTGTTAGACTTTCCGCCCTTTTCGGGCTTCGCGTCGCCGATAGGCCTGCTGCTTTAAGCGCGCTCGTTCGCGTCGATCATCGCTGAGCAGTGCTTTGTATTGTGGTTTCGGAATATCAGATATATCGCAGCGCAGCGCGTCAGCAACTCGCTGCGCAAACCTGAATCGACCATCCTTACTGACAATGTCGTCAGCGAACACCACGATGACCGTATATCCCATCGCGCGCAGTGCTTGGCGCTTGCGTTCATCCCACCGATACTGTCGCTTGTCCTGACGGTGGGCATCGCCATCATATTCGATGATGACTTTCTGCTGGGGATATGCCATGTCAACAGTTGCGGTGCGGCCGAATGCCGGAATGAGTATGCTCCATTGCGTTTCCGGATACGGCAGACCGTATCGAAGCAGAGCCAGGACACTGCGTTTTTCCATAGGGGAATCGGTCACGGTTTCCAGAAACGGCAATGCGGCCAAGCATCGTTTTTTACTTGGGAAAGGAGCGCTGTTTTCCAGGAATCTTCGTATGTCGTCGATGCTGGTCCTGATCCACTGTAACGTACTGCGCAGAATCGCATCCGCCAGTACGATGATTTCAACTTGGCTGAGATGAGACGCGAGCAACGCCCATGTCATGATCGGATGGGTGAATCTGATGCGTTGCTGCTGGTGATCTATGTACATGATGCCATGCGTGGATTGTAGATTGTGATGGAGCAGATAGCGAGTGTTAGATCGTGACGCGCGATGGGAGCGTTCGTCATATAGCACGTGAAATGTACATGGTTTGAGCGAGATGCAGTAGGGAACTTCGATACCGCTGATTCGCAATGCAGTGATTCCAGAATAGACGGGAGGTTTTCCTATAGTGCGTGCGGTGTGCGAGGCACAGAGCGAGAGAGTGCGCTGCTGTTCTTCACGTAGAGATTGAGCAAGGTAGTTTCGTGGTGTCGCAGTATTCATGGCTTGAGCGTAGAGGGCACGATGAAGCTACGCAAGCTGAAAAAGGTCTTGTGGTCGGAACCTTGACGTGCGATAGATAATTGTGAATATATGTGGATAACTGTGTTAATAACTATGTGGACGTTGGCTGTGATCGTTGGCGCCCAACGGTCACGTGGCGCGGGTTTGGTCACGTGGCGCGGGTTTGGTCACGGGGAGCGCCCGCTCCCTGTGACCAAGGTGTCAGAAACGTTGAAATATCAAGGTTTTTGCGAGGTGGTCACGTGGCGCGGGGCGCTCCCTGTGACCAAACTCGCTCCCTGTGACCGGTTAGCGGGCGGCGGTGCCGAGCACGAGAATGTCGTCGCCCCAGATTTCGGTGCGCTCGTCGGTGGGGTAGGTGAATATCGGCAGCTTCACGGCGGAACGATCATCATACGCCTTGCGCACCTCGTCGACGGGAATCGGCGCGATGCCAACGATTCCCATGCGCGTCCCTTCGATGCGCATCGTCAGCCACGCCAATCGATGCCGCTGCTGCCATGACGGATCGCCGTCAACGCAGCCGGCCTCGATCCACAGTCCTTCCGTCACGTATGCGAGGATGTGAAATGCATATGGCGCGGCGGTCGGCTGAAACAGCAGCCGTTTGATCGGCGCCTCGATCACATCGCCCTCATAGTCGGCGTAGTCGGGCCGCTTGACGGCACCGGCGACAACGCCGAATGACGACGCATCCACGCCAAGCGTCGACTTGTCATGGGTGAAGGCCCGCCGCATTTTGCGCTCCCGTCGATCCGCGATCGCATACCACAGGCCGAACACCGCAAAGCCGACAGGAACGATCACGAACAGCGCGGCGATCGGAATGATGAAGAAATCGACCGGCGACGGGGCGAAATGCGGGTTGTCGCCGTGATCGCTGTGCCACATGAGCTGGAATCGGTACCGTATGCCGCCGATGCCGGTGATAACGAAACTCAATCCCACAATCGCGGCGATGGCCCCTCCGACAGCAGTGCCCACGCATCCGCTGCGACGCCGCCATGCCGCATCGCTCGCCGCTTCACGACGACCGTCCCGCCAGATCGGCTCGGCGAGGCGATGCTCGGCAGGACGTGCATTCATCGCCGGTTGCCGATTCACCGGCGGTTGCTGGTTCACAGCGCCATGCCGAGTTCGACGAGCTTGGCCTTGATGTCGTTCGCGCTCGGCTCGACCTGGAACGAACCGTCGTTGTACAGCACGACCGGAATGTGCTTCTGTCCGCTGATCTCGACCGCGCGCTCAGCGGCGCCCTCCTCGGACTCGATGTCATGCCAGGTGTACTCGGCACCGAAGCGCTTGAGCGCGTCCTTCGCACGGTGGCAGTCGCCGCACCAATCCGCTCCGTACACGTCGATGGTGATCGCCATGATCGTTCCTTTCGTTTGTTTGGTTTGTTTCGCTTGTTCGTTGGTTTGTTTCGCTGGTCCGGTTCCATTGTATGGAATCAACGCAATTGTATGGAATCGATGCAACGCATCTGATCGCTCACCGCGATCACTTGCGCATAGCGATCACTTGCTTACCGCGACCGCTTCCGCAGATCAGTCACTCGCAGATCAGTCACTCGTCCTGCGCGATATCCCACGTCTGCGCCCGCAGATCGCACGTCACCTGCGTACCGTCCGCGAACGTCGACCGCTGCACCATCGGATCGCCACCGACGAACTCGTGACGCACGAGCTCCAGCATGCCGACCTTCTCGTGCAGTTCGGCGACCACGCGGCAGCGGCCGATGTCGTCCAACGCCTGCGCGCGCATCGCGTCATCCATGTCGCCGTCCATGCCCACGTAGGCCGCGTCGCGAATCAGATACGGCGCGCCGCCGTTGAGCAGCGCGTACAGCATGTAGTCGTCGCCGCGATCGCCGGTCGTCTCGTCGCCCACGACCCGGTCCATCATCCACGGTTCGATCACGCAGTCGTGATACACGAGGTTGTACAGCGGCACCGGCACGCCCTGCCGCGGCGCGCGCGGCGAGCGCATCTGGAAGTCGTACGGCGCGTAATGGCAGAACACGAGACTCGGCACCGCCCAGTCCGACACCTCTTCCGAGCTCGACAGGATGCCGTGCGACAGCAGGTATTCGAAGCATTCGGCGCGTCGCGCATAGCATTCGCGCCGGCTCATGCGATGCTCGGGATTCGCGCATTCGTCGCCCTCGTTGCAGGTGAACACGTCGAGGTACGCGCAATCCAACCGCACTCCATGTGCCGCGATTTCGCCGAAATTACGCCGCACATAGTCGGGCGCGAGCTCGGCGCACAGATACGTCTGATGCCCGCCCGCCCACATCGAATGCTCGGGATTCGTGCCGTCGGTCAGGCGCACGGCGTTGTCGCGATCGAACGTGGGCGCGGAGAAGTAGTAGTCGCGATACTGGTCGTGGGTGCCGAACAGGTCGCCGTGCGCGTGGCAGTCGTCGACGAGCGCCTTCATGCCGGCCCAGCCGCCCGCCTCCTCGCACGCGGGCAGATAGTCGGGATGGCTGTTGTCGTAGCCCGGCTGCGCCCATCCGTCGAGATGCATGTACAGTTTGCCCGCGCCGAGTTCGTGCAGCGTGTCGATCTGGCGTTGGCGCGCGGCGAACGTGGTCAGCGCGTTGTTCTTTTCCGGGTGATCATGATCGTAGAATCGCGATTCCGGCTGGACGACGGTTTTGATGCCGACGTGCACCCACGAACAGCCGATCAGGTCGCGCACGGAGGGATTGCGCGCGGCCTTCTCGGCCAGCGTGCGCAGTCGGCCGCGCTCGTTGACGTACGCGCGGTATTCCTTGGCGACCGACGTATGGTCGGCGTGGCTGAGGAATCGGTAGCGCACCACGCGGCGGTAGTCCATGCGGCCGAGGCTCGGCTCGAACCACATGCCGATGCTGGTGCCGTTGGCCGCGTTGGCGGCTGTGCTGGCAGCGCTGGCCGCGTTGGCAACGACGGCAGCGCTGGCTGCGTCGGTTGCATCGCCGTCGGCTGCGGTGGCATTCGTCGCATTTGCCGCGATTCCGTTGGCGGGGTGCTCGATCGCATATCCGGCATTCCACGGCGTTTCGCAGATCGCGATATAGCCGTGGCTGCCGGCGTCGCTGCCGCCGCGGATCTGCGCATACCACGGCATGTAGCCGCCGGCGGTCTCGAATCGGCCGTCGAACACGATGTCGCCGTGCACGGAGCTGACCGCGGTGGGCCAGGAGTTCGGGACGAGCACGCCCTGCTCATGGGTGATGAGCGTGACATCGCGATCGGACAGTGCGTCGAAGGCCATCTCGCCCGGCCAATGCAGCCTGGTCACGTCCAGACCGTCCTCGCACAGCGGGATCCACTCGAAGTGCACGTCGCCGCCGGTCTGCTCGACCCACACGTAGGTTTCAAATGCGAAATCCGGGGCACCGGCCGCGGTGGTGGAGGCGGCGTCGGCAGCGGTGGCTGCGGCAGCGGGGTTGGTGGCAGCGTCGGCTGTCGCTGACGTGGTGTCAGTTGACGTAGTGTTGGCTGACGTGGCAGCGGCGGACGTAGCGTTGTCGGATGCTGCTGCGCTGTCAAATGCCGCTGCGCTGCCGCCGAATCCACGGTAGACGCTGCGCACGCCGACGCCCGTGCCGGTGTGGCGCTCCTCGTGGGTGATCTCGGCCGCGTCGGTGAACGCGAACGTGCCCTGTTTGGTCTCCAGCGACGGCCTGAATCCCTCTCGCCATGTCCATTGCGCGCCGTCGCGCTGGAACGTGAATCGCAGCGTCTCCTCATCAAACAGCACTGTGGTGCCGGCGCAGGTGAACTGCATGCTTGCCCTCCTCGAAATCATGCGATACCAATCCGATATCGCATACTGCATGATCAACTATAAAAAACAACGTTGCGCGCGGCTGGCAGCGACGCGCGATCGCGATCGCCGCCGCCAGCCGACGCGAATCGCTGCCGCAGCGAAACCGCCGCAGCGAACCGCAGCCGGTCAGTTGAAGCCGACGACCCGCTCGGCGATCGCATACCCGTGGCGCACGATCCACCGCCCGGGCGAACCAGGCAGATTGATCGCGCGAGCCATCGCCTTGCGCCGCACATCGTGGTAGATCGTCGGTGAATACTCATTGATCGCCGCCCACAGCCGCTGCTTCTTCTCGCAATTCGCCGGATCGCGCGACAGAATCAGGAACACCGACGCGATGCAGCTTTCGATCGTAAGAAAATGAATCATATAGCGGTACAGCCCATCCGGCACCGTGCCGCGCTCCGGCGTCGCCTCAAGCATCCGCCGATTGACGAGCAGCAGCTGATCGACGCGGCGAATCATCACGTCGGTCTGCACCGACTGCCCTTCGCGGCCGATGAAATAGTGGTAGAACGGCATGTCCAGATACAGCATCGTGCGCACGTTGACGAACGGC
This sequence comes from Bifidobacterium jacchi, assembly GCF_009078285.1. Classification (GTDB taxonomy): domain Bacteria; phylum Actinomycetota; class Actinomycetes; order Actinomycetales; family Bifidobacteriaceae; genus Bifidobacterium; species Bifidobacterium jacchi. The sequence continues at coordinate 58,407 of NZ_RQSP01000006.1, read as the reverse complement.
TGGTAGGCGTAGATGAAATCCACGTAGAACGTGTGCTCGGGCAGCTGCATGCCCGATTCGCGCACCACCTGAGTGCGGAACGTGAGCGCGTGCATCAGAATGTATTCGGCGAGGCCGAAATGCCCCAGATCATCCCACGTCAGCACTTCGCCGGTGCGCATCGCATGGCGGAAATTGACCGTGTGCAGGCGGCGCTTGCCGACCTTGTCGTAGACGTAGTTGGAGACGATCATGTCGACCGGTTTCGCTGATTCGCGCTGGGCGCGCAGCGTGGTCATCATTATGTCGATGGACTGCGAGTCGATCCAGTCGTCCGCGTCGACGACCTTGACGTAGGTGCCGCGCGCGTTTGCGATGCCGGTGTTGACCGCGCCGCCGTGACCCTTGTTCGGCTGGTGGATCGCGCGCACGTTGCGCGGCCAGCGGGCGGCGTAGGCGTCGGCAAGCCGGGGGGTGGCGTCATGCGAACCGTCATCGACGATGAGCACCTCGATGTCGCGCGTGTCGCTGGCCTGCATCAGCGATGTGACGCAGCGCTCCAGGTATTCCTCCATGTTGTAGGCGGGGACGATGAACGTGAGCGTCACGTCGGCTGCCTCGGGCTGCTGCGGTGTGGGCTGCGGTTGCGGTTGTTGTGGCGCTGCCATGTGCTGCGTGTAAGGTGACGTGGACGGTGACGTTGTGGCAGTCGTTGTGTTGGTCATGATCTCCTCGCCGGATGGTTGCCCTTGCTTGCATTCAAGCGCAGAGCCGGTTCCCGCCTCCTAGCCTAGCACCGCGCTGGCGGCTAGTGGCCTGTGTCAGAAGTTCTCGGCTTCCCTGTTATAATCAACGAATTTCTGACGCGGCACGCTAGGCATCGGTTGCGATGCGGCTGTTGTCGTTGGCATCATCGATGGCGGTCGCCGCTGGGGTTGCCGTCATGTCGGGTGGTGTTTCGGTTGATGATTCGGCTGGCTCTTCGATACGCTCCTCGGCGGTCGTCTCGGTGCGTTCCGTGGCGATCGCACCTTGCGGGTAGGGTGCCCGATCCGATTTGGAACGTCGCCCCTCGAAACACAACGTCGGCTTGGAATCCAAGCGCGACAGGCCGTGCCATGCCAGATCGACGATGTATGCGGCGAGCTGCTCCTTGCTGACCTTCGGCCGGTCCGCCCAGTACTGCCCGGTGAACACGGTCATGCCGACGAGCATCTGCGCATAGTACGGCACGCCCTTCGCCGACAATCGCTGTCGTTTGAACGCGGCCGTGAGCAGATCCTCGACGCGCAGCGAGATGTCGCCGAGCAGCGAGCTGAACGATCCGGCCGGATCGGTGCTCGGCGAATCGCGCACCAGCACTTGGAACCCGTCCTTGTTCTCCTCGATGTAGGTGAGCAGCGCAAGCGCCGCCCGTTCGACGATCTGCCGCGGATGCATGTCCGGGTCGGACAGCGTGGCCGTCAGCACGTTCGTCAGCGTCTGCATCTCGCGATCGACGATCACGGCGTAGAGCCCCTCCTTGCCGCCGAAATGCTCGTAGACGATCGGCTTGCTCACCTTCGCGTTCGAGGCGATCTCCTCCACGCTCACCGCCTCGAATCCCTTGGACGCGAACAGGGCGCGGCCGATGCGGATGAGCTGTTCGCGGCGTTGGAGCGAAGTCATGCGTGAAGAATTTCCCATGCGCTCCAGTGTAGTGGCGGCGCTGCCGACTCGGCGGCGACGGTCGGATTCCGGTATGTTACGGGCGGGTAAACAGTCATGACGATTAGTGAACACTGCGGAACCGCTCGCCGCCGAAGCATCTACCATGTTCCGAGGTGCGCTGCACAGGGTTTCTGCGATTCGCGTGATCACAATCAGTTCGATCACGACGTGATCGCAGTCGCCCGATGCGGCGGTGCTGATGCCGCGGACGGCGGGACTGAAACATCCGGTCCTACCGCGAACGGCAGTGAGTGAGAGGAATGACAGAATGCGTAATCGAATAGCTGCGCGCCTGACCGCATTGACGGCTCTCGTCGCCTCCATGGCGATGGTGTCGGCATGCGGCGGAGCGTCGACGAACGGATCACAGCAGACCATCACCGAGGAGCCGAGCGAAGGCATCCCGTCGACGTATCAGGGCGCTTTGCCGACGCCGGATCCCACCAAGCGCTACGACAACCCCCAGCCGCGCGACAACATCAAGGACGGTGGCACCCTGCGCGTGCCCACCAGCACGATCGGCGAAAACTGGAACTTCATGAACGCCGACGGCAACAACGCCAGCATCGGCCGCTTCTGGTACTACTACCAGCCGCATCTTTGGGATTACGCGGTTGACGGCACGCCGACGCCGAATCCCGACTATCTGGTGGACGCGAAGGTCATCAGCAAGGACCCGCAGGTCGTGCAGTACGATATCAACCCGAAGGCGAAGTGGAACGACGGCACGCCGATCGATTGGACCGCATTCGAGGCCACCGCAAAGGCGATGAGCGGCAAGGGCGGCTACGTGGCCGCCACCACCGCCGGCTACGATCAGATCAGCAAGGTCGAAAAGGGCGACAACGACCAGCAGGTGAAGGTCACGTTCTCGAAGCCGTTCTACCCGTACCAGACCCTGTTCCCCAACCTCGTCAACCCGAAGGCCGCCGATGAGAAGACCTTCAACCAGGGATGGGTCAACGAGCCGCACAACGAGTGGTCGGCCGGTCCGTACGTCGTCGATTCGCATGACGAGAACAAGGTCGTCTTCAAGGCCAACCCCAAGTGGTGGGGCAACAAGCCGAAGCTCGACACCGTGGAATTCATCTCGATGACCGACAACGCCACGATCAACGCGTTCCGCAACGGCGAAGTCGATCTGATCGGCGCCAACGCCAGCATGGGCGGCGGCGTCGCCTCGCAGGACAAGCTCAAGGCGGTGCGCGGCATGAAGGACGTGCAGCTGCGCATCGGATACACCCTGACCACCGACTTCCTGATCTACAACACAAAGTCGTCGACGCTGTCCGACAAGGCGGTGCGCAAGGCGCTCACCCAGGCCTTCGACGGCAATGTGTGGACGCAGATCCGCTATCAGGGCATCGACTGGAAGCCGGTCGAGCCGGGCTCGCTGATCCTCTACCCGTTCCAGAAGGGGTATGCGGACAACCGTCCGAAGGAGTCGGCGTTCAGCGTCGATGCGGCCAAGAAGACGCTGGAGGACGCCGGCTACACGATGGGCTCCGACGGCTACTATCAGAAGGACGGCAAGACGCTGACCGTCGGCTACACGATGTTCGGCAGCGATGCGATCAAGACCAATTCCGCCAAGGCCTACCAGAGCATGATGAAGAAGGCCGGCATCAAGATCGACATCAAGGCGGAGGCGTCCTCCAAGTCGTCCGAGATCGTGCAGAACGGCGCCTACGACGTGCTGCCGATGGCGTGGGGTGCGTCCGATCCGTTCGGATACGCCACGTCGCTGTATCAGATCTATGGCTCCGATTCGCCGTCCAACTACAGCTACATCGGTGACGCCGCCACCGACAAGCTGCTCAATGAGCCGGGAAACATCGAGAACATGACCGACGCCATCAAGGTGGCGAACAAGGCCGAGGCTTCGGCAATGGCCCTGTATGGTCAGTATCCGACCGTGGTCGAGCCCGACTACACCGCAGTGCGCAAGGGCCTGGCGAACTTCGGTCCGTGCGGATTCGCGAGCATCGAGCAGCACGTCGAGGACATCGGCTGGCAGAAGTGAGCTGCTGCCCGGTCACGTGGCGCGGGTGTGGTCACAGGGCGCGCCCCGCGCCACGTGACCGGGTGTTAAAAACGTTGTAAAACCAAGGTTTTTGCGGTGTGGTCACAGGGTGCGCCCCGCTCCCTGTGACCACCCCCGCTCCCTGTGACCGAACCCGCGCCACGTGACCGCATGGTGCGGGCGGCGCTGTCCGTTGCGGTTTTTAGGCTTGATCACATGGATACGAATGTGATTATCGGCATTGTGGCCGTCGCCGTCGTGGTGATCGCCGCACTGGTTGTTTGGGGTATAGCGCGCGGTCGCGCGAAGGGGAGCGATGCCGCGTCAGACGCAGCATCAGTCGCGTCGCCGTCGGTTTCATCATCGGTGTCGTCGGCGGCATCCGGTGCCGGTTCGAGCAGTGCCGAATCGACCGGAGCGACGGCGGAAGAACCGGTCGCACAAGCATCCGGCACATCAGCAAAATCAGCGCAATCTGCGCAATCACCGGCATCGTCTGCGCAGAAGGCGGCCAACTCGGCACCCGAGCAGTCGCCGGCATCTGAGCAGACTCCGGCTCCTGCGCAGTCATCGCAACCCCAGCAGCCTGCGCAAACCCAGCAGCCTGCGCCGCAGCCCGCCAAGCCGGAGCGCCCCGAATCGAGCGGATCGCGCATCCAGCGACTTCGCGCCAAACTCGCCAACAGCTCCAACCCGTTCGGTCGGGCGCTATTCAACATTTTGAGCAAAGACAACCTCTCCGAGTCCGATTGGGAGGACGTCGAAGACACGCTGCTGCTCGCCGACGTCGGCGCCGAGGCCAGCGAGCAGCTGGTCAGCGAACTGCGCAAGGACGCCCGCATCACCGGCAAGGCCGACGCAGCCGAAGTGCGCGCCGGACTCAGGGAACGTCTGCTCGACATGGTCGGCCGCGACACGGATCGCCGCCTCAACGCCGACAAACCCGGCGCGAGCCGACCGGGCGTGATCATCATGGTCGGCGTCAACGGCACCGGAAAGACCACCACGGCCGGCAAGCTCGCCCGACTGTTCGTCGCCGACGGCAAGAAGGTCGTCATGGGCGCCGCCGACACGTTCCGCGCCGCAGCAGCGGACCAGCTCGAAACGTGGGGCGCGCGCGTCAACGTGCCCGTCGTCCGCTCCGACAAGGACGGCGCCGACCCCGCGTCCGTCGCGTTCGAGGCCGCCGCCCGCGCCAAGGAGGCCGACGCCGACGTGCTCATCATCGATACCGCCGGCCGCCTCCAGAACAAGGCGAATCTGATGGACGAGCTCGGCAAGATCCGCCGCGTCACCGAAAAGCAACTGCCGGTGGACGAAGTGCTGCTGGTGCTCGACGCGACCACCGGGCAGAACGGCATGACCCAGGCCAAGGTGTTCGCCGAGGCGATCGGCATCACCGGCGTGGTGCTCTCCAAGCTCGACGGCTCCGCGAAGGGCGGCATCGTGATCAGCGTGCAGAAGGAGCTCGGCGTGCCGGTCAAGCTCGTCGGCCTCGGCGAAGGGCCGGACGACCTCGCCCCCTTCGATCCGGAGGGATTCGTCGACGGCATCCTCGCCTAGCGAACCGTCGCAGCCGCCCCTCACCAGCGAACCGTCGCAACCGTTTCCCGGCCATTCGGCGCCTGCGTTCAGCCGGTTCCTTTAACATGGTCGTAACGTACCGTAACGTGCAGTACACCCGAGAGGCGTTCACTGTCACATACTGACTGAGACTGTTGCCACCGTCTTCGTTTCGCAAGACGGCGTTCAACACAGAGTTCTACAGTTCTACACAGAGAGGGAGGTAGAGATGGATTCCGGAAACGCCGCGTGGCTACTTGTATCCGCGTCCCTGGTATTCCTCATGACGCCCGGTGTGGCGTTCTTCTACGGCGGCATGGTCCGCGCCAAGGCCGTGCTCAACATGCTCATGCTGTCTGCCGCGGCGCTGTCCGTGACCGCGGTCGTCTGGGTGCTGTGGGGTTGGTCGATCGCCTACGCCGGTTCAGATATCGGCGGCATCTTCGGCGATCCCGCATCCGGGTTCCTGCTCAAGGATCAGATCGTCGAACAGAACGGCGTCTTCACCGCTGCCGGCGGCTTCGGCAACCACAGCTACCCGGGCAGCATCGACGTGGCGTTCCAGGTCACGTTCGCGATGATCACCGTCGCACTGATCACCGGAGCGCTCGCCGAACGCATCAAGTACAGCACATGGATGATCTTCGTGGCGCTGTGGATCACGTTCTGCTACGCGCCGATGGCGCACATGGTGTGGAACGGCGGCCTGCTGTCGCCCACCGGCGCGCTGTCGCAGGCGATCGGCGCGCATGCCCACGATTTCGCCGGCGGCACGGTCGTGCACATCAACGCAGCCGTCGCGGCGCTCATCATCGTGCTGATCATCGGTCGCCGCAAGGGCTTCGGTGTGCAGCCGATTCGCCCGCACAACGTGCCGTTCGTGATGCTCGGCGCCTTCCTGCTGTGGTTCGGCTGGTTCGGCTTCAACGCGGGTTCGGCGCTCAAGTCGGATGGCGTCGCCGGATACGCGTGGGTCAGCACCACGATCGCCGCCGCTTCGGCCATGCTTGCGTGGGGCTTCACCGAGAAGGTGCGCACCGGCCATTACACCGCGATGGGTGCCGCCTCCGGCATCGTCGCCGGCCTGGTCGCGATCACGCCGGCCGCCGACGTGGTCTCGCCGCTGTGGGCCATCGTGATCGGCGCGATCGCCGGCGTGCTCACCTGCTTCGCATGCGGACTCAAGTTCCGCCTCGGCTATGATGATTCGCTCGACGTGGTCGGCGTGCACGGCGTCGGCGGTCTGACCGGCACCCTGCTGATCGGACTGTTCGGCCAAGGCAAAGGTCTGCTTGCGGGCGGCGACTGGAAGCAGCTGGTCGTTCAGCTGCTGGTCGCGCTTGTCGCGATCGTCTATTCCGCCGTGATCACTGGCATCATCGCCTTCGCTCTGGAGAAGACTGTCGGCTGGCGCGTCACCGAGGCGCAGGAGGTCAGCGGCGTCGATCTGGCCGATCAGGGCGAGCGCGCATACGATTTCGCTGGCACCGCCAGCTCCGTCCTCAAGGAGGTCAGGTGAGATGAAGCTCATCACCGCAATCATTCAGCCGCATAAGCTCGATGAGGTCAAGGAGGCGCTGGCCGCCGCCGGCGTGCATGGCCTGACCGTCTCCGAAGCGAACGGCTACGGTCGCCAGCGCGGGCACACCGAGGTCTACCGCGGTGCCGAATACACCGTCGATCTGATTCCCAAGATCCGCATCGAAGTGCTGTCCGATGACGCCGATGCCGAAACGCTGGTCAACGTGATCGTCAAATCGGCCGCATCCGGCACGATCGGCGACGGCAAGGTGTGGGTCGCGCCGCTTGACTCCGTGACCCGCGTGCGTACCGGCGAAACCGGTTCCGCCGCGATCTGATCGGAAAGGTCCCCGTACGTGCCGCGATGCCGTGCGGGGACCTTTCATATGCGCGGTCGTGCCATATCCCGTAGTCGTATCCCGTAGCATCCTATATCCAGCATTGTCAGCAAAGGTCGGATCACATGACATCGCCAGTCGACCATCTCAACAAGCGGTTCCTCGCCATCAGCCAGCCGGACGACGACGGCGTCTACCGCAACGGCAGCGCCAAGCGCAAGGCGCGAACCGAACTGGCGATGACGTGCCTGCGTGAACTATGGTCGCAGGCGGCCGCCGAAGTGAGTTTCGACGTGCCCGACGAAGGCATCGGACTCGCCGCGGTCGGCTCGTTGGCGCGCGGGCAGATCGGTCCGTCGTCCGATCTCGATCTGGTCATCATCGTCGATCAGCGGGTGATCGGCGATCAGCGACTCAACGAACTGGCCAACAAACTGTGGTATCCGCTCTGGGACAGCGGCCTCGATCTCGACCATGCCGTGCGCACGCGCGCGCAATGCGAATCGGTCACCGACCACGATCTGCCCGCCGCGATGGGCTGGCTCGACGTGCGGCCGATCGCCGGCGACACCGCCCTGATCGAAACTACCGCCGCGTCCATACTGGAACGATGGCGCAAAGCCGCGCGCAAACGACTGCCGGAACTGCTCGAATCGGCACAGTCCCGACTCAACCGCTTCGGGCGGATGCCGTATCTCAACCAGCCCGACATCAAAGAGGCGCGCGGCGGGTTGCGCGATGCCGTGCTCGTGTCGGCGCTCGCCGCCTCCTGGCTGGCCGACCGGCCGCACGGCGCCTACGACGATGCACTCGACGCGCTGCTCGACGTGCGCGACTGCATTCACTTGGTCGCGCGAAAAGACACCAATCTGCTGTTGCCGCCCTACCAGAGCAAGGTCGCCGCGATGCTCGGCCTTGCCGACCCGACGCTGCCGGAGGGGACGCGCGAAGCCGCCTCGATCGAAACCTTGCAGACCAGACTCGCGCGCATCGGTCGGCAGATCGCCTTTTCGCTCGATTCGACGGCATCGCGCGCCGAACACTCGCTGACGCACGAGCATCCACGATTCTCGTTCTTCCAGATGTTCGCGCCGCGAGCCGGCGGCAAGAGGGAGGCACCGAAATTCGAGACGCTTGCGCCGGGCATCGTCGCGCACGAGCGGGAGATCGTGCTCGCGCCTGGGGTGGACCCTGCGCGCGATCCCGTGCTGCCGTTGCGCGCCGCGACCGCTTCGGCCGAATTCGACATGCCGATCAATCCGGGCACGCTCGTCAATCTCAAGCGTAGCCCGATCCGCGATTCGGCGTGGACCGACGAGGCTCGCGGCCTGTTCGTGCGGCTGCTCGCCAGCGGGCCGCAGCTCATGCGCGTGTGGGAGGAGATCGATTTCGTTGACATTCCGGGCCGGTGGATCCCCGAATGGCTTGGCATCCGCAATCGGCCCAGCGCGTCGGCGGCGCATCGCTACACCATCGATCGGCATAGTGTGGAGGTCGTCTCGCGGCTGGAGCGAGTGTCGGCGGCGACCGGCAATCGCTACGACGATGCGCATTATACGGCGCTGCTGCTGGCCGGTCTGCTGCATGACATCGGCAAGCGCCCGTTCGTCGCCGACCATGCGGCCGAGGGGGCGAGGCATGTGCCGGTGATATTGCGGCGCATGGGATTCGACCGGGATGTGGTGCGCTGGGCGACCATGCTGGTTCGCGAGCATCTGACGCTCTCGCAGTTCGCGACCGGGCGCAATCCCGACGATCCGTCCACCGGCGATGAGCTTGCGCGGCGGTGCGGGCGCGACCGGCTGCTGCTCGACATGCTGTTCGACCTGACTCGGGCGGACGGTTCGTCGCTGGGGGCGACCGCGGGCGAGCAGATCACCAAGCAGTACGGGTGGTCGGCGTGGCGCGAGCAGCTCGTTCGCGGCGTCTACACGGTCGCATGCCACCATATGTGAGGCCGCTATCTCGAAACTGAGAGGCTGATTTGAGGGTCTACGGCAGTCTATCTCAAAACTGAGAGGCTGTTATCTGCCGGTAATTCACCGAGACTGAGCCGATTTTGGCCTAGCGACGTGGTTGTCTTGGGTCGTCGCAGCCTCTCAGTTTTGAGATAGACTGCCGTGGAACGCGAAATCAGCCTCTCAGTTTTGAGATAGGCGTTCGATGTCTGATCTTGTGGCCTGTCTTGCGGCCCGTCTCTTCAATGATTGAGCGGCGTTGGCCTCTCTGATGAGGGTCGGCAACGAAGCCGGCGGGGAAGAATAGCATCCGGATTCCTCAATCATGTGCAAGACCGCCACTGGACTGGGTGCCGCTAGGCTGGATGCCATGCGTCAATCGTCACCGACATCTGAATCCGCCGAATCCGCGTCAGCCGCCGAAAGAGCCGCCGCGCCCGCTGAATCCTCTGTCGAAAGCGTCGCCGTGCCCGCCACCGAGCGCCGCGCCATCCGGCGGATCGTCGCCCTTGCGCTGCCCACGTTCGGACAGCTGGTCGCGGAACCGGCGTTCATCCTCATCGACACGGCGATCGTCGGACACATCGGCGATGGCGGCACCGCGCTCGCCGGGCTGTCGATCGGTTCGACGGTCATCCTCACCGCCGTCGGGCTGTGCGTGTTTCTGGCGTACGGCACCACCTCGCAGGTCGCTCGACTGATCGGTGCCGGGCGGCGGCGCGAAGGCATGGAGGCGGGCATCAGCGGACTGTGGCTTGCGCTCGGCATCGGCATTGTCGTGTCGATTGTGCTGTTTGCGGTTGCGGAGCCGCTGTGCGTGGCGCTGGGCGCGGGTGGTGCCGGTGGTGGTGAAGGCGGCGTTGCCGGTGGTGCCGGGGCTGCAACCGCTGGCTCCGGCACTGCTGGCAACGCCGGCGGATTCGGCGTATTGGGTGCATCCGTCGCCTATCTGCGTGCCGTGGTGTTCGGTTTGCCCGGCATGCTGCTGGTTTATGCGGCGAACGGCGTGTTTCGGGGCATGCAGCGGATGCGTATCACGTTGATCGTTGCGGTGGCGGGCGCGGCGCTCAATACGGTGCTCGACGTGCTGTTCGTGTTCGGCTTGCGCTGGGGTGTGGCCGGTTCCGGCGCGGCGACGTTGATCGCGCAATGGTTCATGGGCGTGGCGTTGGTGATTCCGGCGCTGCGGTGGGCGCGCGCGGCTGGAGCTGACTGGCGGCCGCGATTGCAGGGCATTGCGCATGCGGCCGGCGACGGCGTGCCGCTGTTCGTGCGCACGCTCGCATTGCGCGTGTCGATGGTGGGCACGGTGATGCTGGCGGCGAGCATGGGCACGCGTGTGCTGGCCGCCTATCAGGTGGTCAATGCAAGCTGGAATTTCACGATCAATATGCTTGACGCGATCGCCATCGCCGGGCAGACGCTGGTTGCCGCCGAACTGGGGGCGGGCAGACGGCTTGGCGCGCGTTCGATGACCCGGTTGTGCGGCCGGGCGGGTGCCGTCGGCGGGTGTTGCATCGGTGCCGCATTGGCTGCGTTTGGCTTGCTTGCCGCCGGTTTGTTCAGTCCGGATGATTCGGTTCGCGGATTGGTCGTCGTCGGGATGCTGGTTCTGGCGGTTTTCCTGCCGCTTGGCGGGTGGATGTGGGCGTTGGATGGCATCCTGATCGGTGCCGGGGACTACCGCTATCTTGCTGTCGGCTGCACGGTCACGGCTGCGATCTATGTGCCGGCGTTGCTGGTGATCAACGCGCTTGATGGGTGGTTGATCGTCGATGATACGGCGCGTATGGTCGTGTTGTGGACGGCCATCAATGTGCTGTTTGTGGGCGTTCGCGCGTTGGTCAATGGGCTGCGCGTGCGCACGGATGAGTGGACAGCACCGTTAAGCAGACAGCGGAGCTGTCTGTAGGTGCTGTGCGAGCCGACCGGCGAGCCAGCAAACCGCGCGCGCAGCGCGTCCGAAATTGCGGATCGAGCTGGGCCGCGAAGCGGGACTGAGTGGTAGTCAATTCATAGACGAATTGCTGACGCGAGAAATTAGACGACCGCAAGACGGGGTGCTACTGCTGGGGCGGATGCGTGCATTGCAATGGCACATTGGTTGCCAATTGGCAACCAATGTGAACTAATGAGCGGTGACACGCTGTTGATCTGAGAGTGTGGCTAAGGGGCGGTGCTGCGAGGAGGGTGCCGGGCGGCGAAGAGGCGGTGTGTGCGCGGCGAGGGGGCAGAGATGATGAAGATGGTGGGGGGGCAAAGCTGCGAGATCCTTGGTTGTTTGTGAGTCGGACCAGTGGTGCTGGCTGATGTTGGCTGCCCAAATCGTTGGAATCATTGGCGACACGCCGTAGTTTGCAGTGAGGGCGATCTCGAGTATAGTAATCACTTGGCTCAAGAAATAACCAACGCCCCCGTAGCTCAGTTGGTTAGAGCAGCTGACTCTTAATCAGCGTGTCCAGGGTTCGAGTCCCTGCGGGGGCACTTGCCAAGAGGCCTCGATCGAAATCGGTCGAGGCCTCTTTCGTTGTTGATACCGTCGCGGTGATGTACCGTCGCGGCGTTGCACTGTCGTGACGATACGCGGCGATATGGGTTCCGGGATCATTTCGCATGGTGTAGGGATTGGCCCATGGTGTAGGGAACGGGAATGGCCATTTTCCGCGGTTTGTGGGTTTTGGCTGTTTTTCGATCCCTACATCATGGGTTGTTCATGGTGCGTTGTTCATGGGTTGTTCTCCGCACGGTGGGGGCGCCGCGGTTGCATAACGGTTGCATTGCGATGCCGCATTGCAGGGGTGCCGATGGTGTTGTGGACATGTTGGTGTGTGACATGGTGGCGGTCCATCTCGCAAATGATTGAGCGGTTCGGCTGCAGTTCGGCCTCTTGGCACACGTTTTCTGAGACTTCTGCTGTTTTCGTGGGTTAGATGGTTGGGCACCATGGTGGACACTACATGGTGGACACTAGAGAGGAATGAGAGAGGGGGCGCTGCTTTAGCGCAACCATGCCCCGAGACAGCACACTGCTTTAGCGCAAGTGCTTTAGCGCAAGGTTTTCTCGGGATCGGGCCATGTTTCGAGATTCTCTTGCGCTTGTGGGGCGGACGGCGCAAGACTCTCTCGAACTGAGGGTTTTCCGCGAGATTCTCTTGCACTTGCGGGCTGCTCCGCGCACGATTTTCTTTATTTCGGTCTGTCTCTTCTCTATCATCTCTTCTCTGTCTCTTCTCTGTCTCTTCTCTGTCCCTTTCTCTGTTCCTTTAGATCGGTCTATTTTTCTCATCCCTCTGTAGCCATCGTGTGCATGGCACGTACATAACGGGGTATGATGGGGCCCTCCCGGACGTGTCGGGCCGTTGATTGTGTGCATGGAGCGTACATAAGACGCTGCTGATCGTGTGCATGGAACGTACGTCTACGTGATCGTGTGCATACGACGTACACGAAGCGCGCGTTTTGCGCCTCCACGCATCCGTTGCATGCACACGATGCCTCCGATGGCATACGTTCTGTGCACACGATGCCCACGGATGGTGCACGCGGCATACATTCCATGCACACGATGGGGAAAAGCACGATGTGATTCACGGTGAAAGGCGCGGCGAGGCGTTCTCCAGTGATCGAAATTCGGGAATCGGGGCCGCTTCTCCCGAATTTCGTTCGCTGCCGGCCGCTCAGTGAACAACATTCGGGAGAAGTGGGTCTCATTCCCGAATAATGTTCACTGACGCCATCCCAGCGAACGAAATACGGGAGATCGCCGGAAATCTTGCGCTAAGAGACTGTGCCAAGAGGCCGAGATGTGCCTGGTGACGCAAGAGAATCTCGAAACAACGCCTGATTTCGAGAAATCCTTGCGGCAGCGCTTGGGGGGGGCGTTAGCGCAAGAGAATCTCGAGATCAGTCCCAAGTTCGTAAGATATTTGCGCCAGCAGCCCGGAGCGGCGCAAGGATTGCTCGGGAAGGCAGACGTGCAGCCGCGCGATGCAAAAAACGGGCTTTTTGTGATCGCGTGGCTGTGGGTTTTGTCATGCGGTGGGTTGTGACCGGTTGCATGCGTTTGCGTGGCTGGGGATTAGGG
>NZ_RQSP01000006.1:22378-45109 GCF_009078285.1 Bifidobacterium jacchi | reverse complement strand
TGGATTCGGTTGTTGTGATCGGTTACGCGGGATTGTGTGGTGTGTTGTGCAGCCACGCGATGCAAAAATCGGGCTTTTTGTGATCGCGTGGCTGTGGGTTTTGTCATGTGTCGTGTTGTGACCGGTTGCAGTTCGTTGCGTGGTGTGGGTGTAGCCATGCGATGCGTTGTAACCGGTTGCACTTGATTTCGTGGCTGTGGATTCGGGTGGATTCGGGCTGCGCGGGGCGCTGTGATCGGTTTTCTGGAGTCGAACCAATTTAGGGGGGCACTTGGGAGGCGTGTCAGTTGGCATATCGGATATGCGGGCGTGATCGGCGTGTCGCAGCGCAGTGCGAGCGACCTAAGTCGCGGAAATCTCATCATGTGAGACAGTAAGCCCCTGATCTGAACAATATAAATACCTCTCAAAAGGGCGGAAAAACGCCGATAGTGAGATCGGCCACATTGCAATAGCGCAAAACGACGCAAAAATCAAGACTGTTTTTTTCGGTTCGCTCCATCGTAATTTAATGACGCGCGTGGGGTGCGGCCTGCACTCCGCCGCGTTGCGCCCAAGCAGGAATCCAAACCGGGGCCAAGCCAACCGGAGCAAAACCGGAGCAAAACAGTCCCATGCCGGTGCCCGCATCGGCATGGAAGGACATCTTCCGGCGGCTTGGCGCATCGCGACGCGAAAACGCGCAGGAGAGAGAGGAAACGCAGCATGTCGGATCGCACAATGCCTGCTCATACTAAGTCGGCTCATGCTATGACGGCCGTGCGCCCGCAGCGCATGCGCCGCGCTCGCCGTGGCGTGATGTCCGCGTTCGCCGCCATCGCGACGACGTTCATCATCGCGGCGATGACCGGCCTCGGTCTCGTCGCATCCGCGTTTTTCCCCGGCATCCCCAGCAATCTTCTCCCCGGCACCACCGCCAACATCAATCCCGTCGCCTCCATCTTGGGCGGCGCAACCGCGGCCTTCGCCGACGATACGTCGACCACTGACTACTCCTCGTGGTCCGCCGTCGCGTCGGCGATCGACAAACAGCTCCAGAAGGCGCAATCCGAATACAAGTCGGGCAATACGGCCGGTGCTGCCGCAGACTTCCAGTCCGCGCAATGGTCGCTGTACGAAGCCGCCAACTTCGGCAAGGTCGTCAACGACACCATCGGCGCGGACACCTACCAGAGCCAGATCAAGCAATTCCAGGATCTGCAGACCTCGGCGTACACCGCCGGCAACGATGCCGACATCGCATCGAAAACCAGCGCATTGACCGCCGAGCTCGACGCCACCGCGCAAAAGCTCGACCAGAACACCGACCTTGCCAACCCCAAGGACTATGCCAAGGCGCGCGCCGAGCAGACCGCCAAGGAGCGCAAGCAGCTCGACGCCGCCAAGAAGAAGAACACCGGCAAGGGCAATCGCACGTGGACCGACGTGGCCAACGACATGGCCCCGATCCTCGACAACGCGTACAAGGCGTACGAATCCGGCGATGCGGCCAAGGGCGTGGAACTCGTCAACGAAGCCTACTACCAGCATTACGAGAAGCTCGGCTTCGAGAAGAACGTGATGAACGCGATCAGCGGCAACCGCGTCTCGCAGGTCGAATACCAGTTCAAGGAATGCCGCCAGGCGATGAACAACAAGGAGCCGCTCACCGACGCCAAGAAGTTCATCGACGACCTCAAGGCGATGCTCAAGGAGGACGCGAAGAAGCTCGACAGCGGCTCCGGCGCGAACGGCAACTCGGTGATCAAGTTCATCACGTCGGCGTTCGGCCAGGCGTTTCTGGTGCTCATCCGCGAAGGTCTTGAGGCCATTCTCGTGGTCGCCGCGATCATCGCCTACCTGGTCAAGTCGGGCAACAAGAAGTTCACCAAGTGGATCTACTTGGGCATTCTCGCCGGCCTGATCGGCTCCGGACTCATCGCCGTCGTGTTCGTGCTGCTGTTCAGCGGCAACGGCCCGCAGCAGGAGATTCTCGAAGGCGTCACCGCGCTGATCGCCATGCTCATGCTGCTCTACACGAGCAACTGGATGCTGTCGAAGTCGTCGGTGCGCTCGTGGAACAGGTACATCAAAGGCAAGACCGAGTCGGCGGTGAGCACCGCGGCCGGGCATGTGACGGTCGGCAGCGTGGTGTCGCTTGCGATGCTGAGCTTCCTCGCGGTGTTCCGCGAAGGCGCCGAAACCGTGATGTTCTATCAGGCGATCTATTCGATGAGCTACGACGGCTCCGGCATGATGCTGGGTGCGGTGGCCGCGTTTGCGGTGCTGATCGTCGTGTTCCTGCTGATTCGGTTCACGTCGGTGAAGATTCCGATTCGGCCGTTCTTCATCATCACTTCGGCGCTGATGGCCGTTCTGGTCGTCTTCTTCGCCGGCGGCGGCGTGCATGCGCTGATCGAAGGCAATCTGATCGACGGCACGTATCTGCCGGCGGTGCCCACCAGCGATTGGATTGGCTTGTATCCGTATGCTGAGACGATCACCGCGCAGGTGGTCGCGCTGATTGCGGTGGTCGTGCTGTTCACGATCTCCACGATCAAGCAGCAGCGCGAAGCGAAGGCGGCGGCAGCGGTGGCTGCATCGGGCGATGCTGCATCAGCCGGTGCCGCAGCCGATGATCGGAACCGGTAATCCGCAATCCGCAATCCGGTATCGGACCAATCCAATATCAAGACTTATCCCTGAAAACCAACCAAACCAACCAAACCAATCGTGAATACCCATTCACCAGAGGAAACAACAGAAAGAAGAGAATCATGAGCAAGAAGATCAATACTCTGCTCGGCCTGCTGCTCGCCGGCGCGCTCAGCGTGTCGCTCGCCGCCTGTGGCAACTCCAACAACGCGGCTTCCGACAGCACGAAGTCCGACAACTCCTCGCAGTCCAGCGATTCCGCCGACAACTCGTCCGATAAGTCGTCCGACAGCTCCGACAGCTCCGACACGGGCGCCGGCTTCGAGGAGATTCCGGTCGGCCCGAACCAGGATCAGGAGGTCGGCCCGCTGATGGTCGGCGCCGTCTACTTCCAGCCGATCGACATGGAGCCGGCGTCGATGGGTCTGAAGGCCGCCGACGCGAGCTTCCACATCGAGGCCGACATCCACGCCAACGAGAAGGGCACTGAGCTCGGCTACGGCAAGGGCGACTTCATCCCGGATCTGACCGTGAACTACACGATCATCGACAAGTCCACCGGCAAGGAGGTCGAGGGCGGCAAGGCCACGAGCGGTACGTTCATGAAGATGAACGCCTCCGACGGCCCGCACTACGGCGCGAACGTCAAGCTTGACAAGGCCGGTTCCTACCAGCTCAAGCTGTCGATCGAATCCCCGGCCAAGCAGGGCTGGATGCTCCACGTCGACCCGGAGACCGGTGTCAAGGGCCGCTTCTGGACCGAGCCCCTCGAAGTCACCTTCGACGGCTGGAACTACACGCCGCGTCAGTGGTGAGAAACTGCTAAGCGGTTTCTCACCACGGCGGAATGGCCGAGCCGTGTAGCGAACAGCCCGGTGGGCTGTTCGTAGGCGAGGAGCGAGCGATAGCGAGCCGGGATGGCGATTCGCGTGAGCGAATTCCGGTCTCTGTGTAGCGAACGGCCCGGTGGGCTGTTCGTGATTGCACATATTCATGCCATATCAAGCCCCCTCATATCGAGGGGGCTTTGGCCGATATATCAAGCTTTTCCAACCACGCAACCGCAGCACGCAGCGCGGCGGTCGCACATCGCACATCGCACATCGTGCAGCGCGCACCACGCGCCGCACACATCGCACATCCAGGGAAAGGGCACGTATGCTCGAACAATTCGTAGCGGTGATGCCGGGAACACTGGCTCCCGCACTGCTGGTCATGTCGCTGAGCGCGATGCTCGCCGTGGGCGAGGGCCGCGACAAGCCGATCGGCGCGTATTGGCGGCTCTACGGCCTGCTGCTCGGCCTGATCGCCGCGGTTGCGTTCGCCGCGCTGCGTGCGACCGCGGTCATCAACCAGCGCACGTTCATCAATTATCCGGTGTTGTGGTGCGCTGTCGTGGTTGATGTACTGCTGATCGCGATCACGCTCGCCTCGCATTGGCTGGTTTCCGGCTGGCGTCGCCGCCCGGTGCTGCTGAACGCGGCGAATCTGATCGCAGCCGTCGGCATTGCGCTGACCGTGTTCTATGCATTGCCCGACGTGATTCTGCAGCTGACGATCTGGGTGGAGCCCGGCGATCCGATCTTCACGTCGGATATGCTGATGCGCGCGCTTGGCTTTGTGCTGGGCGTTGTCGCGTCGGTCGTCGTTGCGCTGATCTTCCGCACGATGCGCGGTACCGCGGCGCGCCTGCCGTTCATGATCGCCGTGCTGGCGATGATCGTGATTCTGCTGATCCAGCACGCCACCGGTCTGCTGCAGATTCTGCAGGGACGCATGCTGATGTTCCCCGACTGGCTGTTCATGTGGCTGGTCTGGTCGATCAACAACAACACCGGGCTGATTCTCACGCAGACCTTTGTGTTTGCCATTCCTGCGGTCGCATCGATCATTGCAGGATTTCGCACGCCGGTGAGCGCCAAGGCGGTCGCCGCGGCCGGACTGAACGAAGCGGAAACACGCCGGCATAAGGCGTTCCGTCGTCGTGCGATCGCCACTGCCGCATGGAGCATGGTCGCGATGATCGGCGTGACGGCGACGCTCACGGTCGGTGTGGCGGCCACCACGCAGACGATCACGCTGTCCGAGCCGGAAGCCTATTCGCTCAAGGACGGCGTCGCCACGATCCCGTTCAGTCAGGTCGAGGACGGCCATCTGCATCGCTTTGAGTACAAGGCGAAGGACGGCACGGAAATGCGCTTCATCATCATCAAGAAGAACGGCGGCGCATACGGCATCGGTCTCGACGCATGCGACAACTGCGGCGACGCCGGCTACTACGAGAAGGACGGCAAGATCATCTGCAAGAAGTGCGAGGTCGCGATCAACCTGGCGACGATCGGCTTCAAGGGCGGATGCAACCCGGTGCCGTTCCCATACAAGACCGGCAACGGCAAGATCACCATCCAAACCGCCGATCTGGACGCGCTGAGCGCCCACTTCCAGTGAGATAGGGCAGGAGGCTCCATCATGTTCTTTCTGCGAATGATCGCGCGGTCGTTCACGCGGCAGCTGCGGCGGCGGCTGCTCATCGCCGTCACCGTGTGTCTGTCGGCCACGGTGTCGGTCGCGATGCTCGGCGTCGTCTTCGATGTGGGCGACAAGCTCAACGCCGAGCTGTCCACCTACGGCTCAAACATCACCGTGCAGCCGAAATCCGACGCGGTGGTCGCCGACCTGTACAACACCGGCGGCTCCGGCGCTGATGCGGCGGGCGATTCCGGCACGGCGGGCGGCTCCGCCGATGCCGCCGATCCGACCGCCTTCCTCAAGGAGTCCGACGCGCCGAAGATCAAAACGATCTTCTGGGCGTTCAACATCACCAATTTCGCGCCGCAGCTCAACATTCACGCGCAGGTGAGCGCAGGTTCCGGTTCTAGTGACGGTTCCTCCGGTTCCGGCGATTCCGCCGCCGGCATCACCGCGCCCGTGGTCGGCACCTGGTTCAACAAGGAGCTCAAACTCGCATCCGGCGAAACCACGGTCGTCGGCGTCGAGGGCATGCGCTCGTGGTGGACGCTCGACGGCAGCTGGCCCAAGGACGACTCCGATCAGGGCGTGATCGGCACCACGCTCGCATCGCGACTCGGCGTGTCGAAGGGCGGCACGATCACGCTGCACAAGAAGACGGCATCCGGTACGACCAACAGCCAGCGCATCACCATCACCGGCGTCTACGATTCCGGCGACGACGACAACAACGCCGTCTACATCGCGTCGTCGACCGCGCAGGTGCTCGCCGACCTGCCCGATTCGGTGGACTGCATCGAAGTCAAGGCCCTCACCACCCCCGAAAACGATCTCGCCCGCAAGGCGGCGCGCAACCCGGCCGCGCTCAGCCAGGACGAGTGGGAGACGTGGTATTGCACCGCCTACCCGAGTTCGATCGCGTATCAGATCGAGGAGGTCATTCCCGGCGCTGTTGCCAAGCAGGTGCGTCAGGTGGCCGCATTGCAGGGCAACGTGCTGCAGAAGACGCAGGCGGTGATGATTCTGATGACCGCGCTGAGCCTGATCGCCGCCGCGGTCGCCGTGGCGAATCTGATGGCCGCCTCGATTTCGGAACGTTCCAGCGAATTGGCGCTGCTCAAGGCGATCGGCGCGACCGATGGCGCTGTGAGCCGCCTTATGCTCGCCGAAACGGCTGTGATCTCGCTGATCGGGGCGCTCGCCGGCGCGCTGCTTGGCTCCGGCGTGGCGCAGATCGTCGGGCAGGTGGTGTTCGGTTCGGGCATTACGATGCGGCCGATGGTGTTTGTGCTCGTGTTCGTGCTGCTGGCGGTGACCGTGCTGATCGCGTCGATCTCGTCGATTCGTTCGATTCTGGGACTGCGACCCGCGGAGGTGCTGCATGGGCGCTGATAGGCGATTCGCCGCTGTTGCGCGGGTTGTGATTGCGCAGGTTGCTGCCGCGATTGTGGCCGTGGGGATTGCTGTTGTGCAGAATGCTGCCGTGCAGACGGCTGCCGCGGCGTTGATGGGAGGGATTCGATGACCAACACCGGCATGTTCTTCAGGATGCTGTTCGGCGCGGTGTTCCGTCGCCGCTCGCGCGCGGTGATGGCCGTGATCGCATCGATGGTCGGCGCGGCGACGCTGTTCTGCCTTGCCGCGGTCTGCATCGCGGTGCCGCAGCAGATGAACGCGGAAATGCGCTCGTACGGCGCGAATCTGATCGTAACGCCGATCGCCGCGGATACGTCTGCGTCGGCAGATTCCGGCGATTCCGGCACCACCGATTCCGGCACCACCGATTCCGGCACCGGCGATTCCGGCACCACCGGCATCGATCAGGCGATGGTGGAGCACACGACCGAGATGGTCCGAGCCAAGGCGGCAGCCAACTACGCCACCTACCGCTACGAGAACGTGCGCGTGAACGCGGCACCCTATGTGCTTGCGGGCATCGATGTGGCGCAGGTGCGCGCGCTCAACCACCATTGGAGCGTCGAAGGCTCATGGCCGAGCGAGGGCCGCGTGCTGGTCGGCCGCGACGTGGCCGATGCGATGGGGCTCAAGATCGGAGGGAGCATCACCATCGGCTACCGCGCCTCCGACAACGGTTCCGGCGGTTCCTCGACGAACGCCGCGACCGGGGGAGAGAGCGAATCGAACAGCGCGAACGGTTCCGATCAGTCCACGCAATCCGATCAGGGCAGCCAGTCCGATCAGCCGACGCGCGACGGCCGCGTCTCCAGCGACATCATGGATACGAGCGGAACCGAATTCCGCGTCGCCGGCATCGTCGATACGGGCGGCAGCGAGGATTCGATCATCTATGCGACCAACGCCGACGTGACCAAGCTCACCGGAGCCAGCCGCGGCGTCGACGTCATCGAATATTCGTCCGAAGCCGACGCAGACGGTCTCAAGGCGATCGTCACGTCGATCAACGACATGACCTCGATGCACGTCAAAGCGCAGCAGGTCACCAAGATCACCTCGTCGGACACGCGCATCATCGCCATGCTGCAGACGTTGTTCTGGATCGTCTCGATCGTGGTGCTCGTGCTTACGCTCGTCGGCGTATCCACCACGATCTCCTCGATCGTCTCGCAGCGCCGCAACGAGATCGGCCTGCGCAAGGCGCTCGGTGCCAGCTCGTCCGCGATCGGCGTTGAATTCTATATGGAATCGGCCATCTACGGCCTGATCGGCGGTCTGCTCGGCACGGCGGTCGGCTACGGATTCGCGCGCGTGCTCACCGGCGTGGTGTTCCAGCGCTCGCTCGACGTCAACTGGCCGCTCGCCGTCGCCTCGGTGCTGTTCAGCGCGCTGATCGCCGTGCTCGCCTCCGTGCCGCCGGTACATCGCGCCTCGCGCATCGACCCCGCCGTCGTGCTGCGGGAGGAGTAGTCGCATGTCACCAATCAGCTCCTCTTGTGACTTCTCGTTCGGCTCCCCTTGTCAGGGGAGCTGGCGGCGCAGCCGGCTGAGGGGTAGCCACTACGCCGCCATCGCTGGCACTACCGCCATTGTCGCTGCCACCGCTCCGTCCCTCCACATCATCCGTCACCAAAGGAATCATCATGGATATGCTGCTTGAACTCGACCATATCTCGAAGATCTACGGCGATCTGCATGCCGTGGACGACCTCAGCCTGACCGTGCCGGCCGGTCAGTGGCTTGCGATCGTCGGCTCGTCCGGCTCCGGCAAGACGACGCTGATGAACATGATCGGCTGCATGGATTCGCCGTCGAAGGGCTCGGTCAAGCTTGAGGGTCGCAAGCTGGAGGATCTCAACGCCTCGCAGCTCGCCGACGTGCGCAAGAACATGATCGGACTGGTGTTCCAGAAGTTCTATCTGGTGCCGCATCTGACCGCCGTCGAAAACGTGATGGTCGCACAGTACTACCATTCCGTCGTCGATGAGAAGCAGGCGATGGAGGCGTTGGAGCGCGTGGGATTGAAGGACCGCGCCCATCATCTGCCCAGCCAGCTGTCCGGCGGCGAGCAGCAGCGCGTGTGCGTGGCGCGTGCGCTGATCAACGAGCCGAAGCTGATCCTCGCCGACGAGCCGACCGGCAACCTCGACGAGAAGAACGAGAAGATCGTGCTCGACCTGTTCCGTCAGCTGCACGAGCAGGGCACGACGATCATCGTCGTCACGCATGACGCGCTCGTGGCGAGCTGCGCCGAACGCGAGATCATGCTCAACCATGGCGTGCTCGTGGGGGAGAAGTGGAACGACGAGCGCGCGCGGGAGGCGTATGAGGCCGCCGGCGGTCGTCCGGCGTCCACGGGTGCGGCCGTTGAGGGCGCGCAGTCCGGTGAAACCGCGATCGGATTCGCAGATCCCACCAAAGCCGCCAAAACCGGCGGCGAGGACTGAGGGAGCGCGGAGCTTTTTATCTTGGCTGGGACATAGCACGGCATAATGGAGGCATGATGAGTGATGCGAATGCAATGACGAAATCGGCGGTCGCTGCTGCGGCTGGGCTGCTTGCGGCGGGCGCGCTGCTTGCCGGCTGCGGCGAGCCGAAGGCCACGCCGATGAACGACGAGTACGCCGGCAACTCGGGCGAGACGCAGCAGTCGCAGGAGAACGAGACGCAAAGCAATTCCAACGGCTCCAAGTCGTCCGATTCGTCCGATTCGACCGCCTCCGCGAAGAAGGACACCGGCAACTACAAGGACGGCACGTATTCGATCAACGGCCAGTACGGGCCGGTCGGCGAGGATTCGATCGACGTGCACCTGACGATCGCCGATCAGAAGGTGACCAACGTCGAGATCGTCGGCCACCCGTTCACCACGATCTCCAAGAACCATCAGGACGATTTCGCCAAGGCCATCAACGGCGTGGTCGATGGCAAGCCGCTCAAAGGACTCAAGGTCGACAAGGTCGCCGGCGCGAGCTGGACGTCCGACGCCTTCAACAAGGCGCTTGAGGTCGCCCGCGAGCAGGCCTCGATCCAGTAGCGAGCAGGTCGCGCGGCGCTCAGCCTCGGTAGTCCACTGCCGGTAACGTGGAGGTATGAGCGAACCGAATCGAACCGATGCCGCGCCATCTGCGAACGCCGCCGCGTCCGCATCCGCAACTCCAGCCCACGTAACCCCGGCCCACGTAACCCCGGCCCCCATCCCCGGCGACACGGGCGGCGACACCAACGGCGACGGTGTGGTCAACATCGACGACCAGCGGCTGCCGCTGATCACCCGCATCTACGGCATTCTGCTGATCATTCAGGGTGCGCTGACGATCCCGGTGATCGTGTTCGTGGCGATTCGCATCGTGCGCGGCCTGCTCAGCGGCGGCACTGCGGCGATACCGGGTCTCGACATCGGCACCCCGGGCCTGACGACCACGCTCAGCTGGCTGTCCGCGATCGTCGGCACGGTCACCACCGTCATTCTCATGGTGTTCGGCATACTGCTCATCCGCAATCGCCGCCGCCACGCAGCCCGCTGGATCTACGCGCTCATCCCGCTCACCATCGCCGAAGGACTGCTCACGGTCGCGCTCGAAGGACTCAGGCCGTCGCTGTTCGCGCCGATCGTGCAGTTGGTGATTCTGGTCGCGCTGTCGGTGAGCGTCGACCCTGCGCTGCGCGAGGAGCGACGCCTCCAGACCGCGCTGTGGCGCATGAACGACCGCAGCGCATACGAGCGGGCGCTCGCCAAGGGCATGCCGGGGCGCGATCTGACCGGCAAAGGCTACATGTCGCTGGACTTCTTCAACCTGTTCTGGCTGTTTGTCGTCGGCTGCGTGTTCGGCCTGGGCGTCGAGACCGTGTTCCACCTGGTCACCTCGCACGAGTGGCAGGATCGCGCAGGGCTGCTGTGGGGGCCGTTCTCGCCGATCTACGGGTTCGGCGCGCTGCTGCTGACCGTGCTGCTCAACCGACTGTGGCGTGCGAACTGGCTGCTGATTTTCTGCGCAAGCGCGGTGATCGGCGGCACGTTCGAATACCTGACGAGCTGGTTCATGGAAGTCGCGTTCGGCATCACGGCGTGGGATTACACCGGTCAGTGGCTATCGATCGACGGGCGCACGTCCGGCAAGTACATGTTCTTCTGGGGGCTGCTCGGTCTGGCATGGATCAAGCTGATTCTGCCGCATCTGCTGGCGTTGATTCAGCGGATTCCGTGGCGGGTGCGCTACACGCTGACGCTGGTGTGCCTCGCATTCATGGTATTTGATTCGGTGATGACGCTGCTCTCGCTGGACGCCTGGTATTCCCGTCTTGCCGGCATGCCGCAGGACTCGCCGGCCGCGCGGTTCTTCGAGACGTATTTCAGCAACGATTTCATGGCGAATCGCTTCCAGACCATGCATCTGGACCCGTCCAAGGCGGGCCGCTTCTAGCGGGCGTCGGCTTTGTGCGGCTCGGCGGTGCTGGTGCGCACCACCAGATTCGTGGGCAGGATGCTGTAGTGGTCCACCGCCTTGCCCGCCCGCGTGTCGAGGATCATGTCGATCGCCTTGCGCGTGATCAGATCGAACGGCTGGTTGATGGTGGTGAGCGCCGGGAAGAGGTATTGCGACGGGTACACGTTGTCGAATCCCACGATCGACAGTTCCTCGGGCAGCCTGATGCCGCGTTCGCGAGCCGCTGAGTAGACGTTGACCGCGGTCAGGTCGTTGCATGCGAAGATCGCGGTCGGCCGCTCGTCCTCGGGCAGGTCGAGCAGCGTGCATGCGGCCTGGTATCCGAGCTCCGGCAGATAGTTGCCGTGCGCGACCAGCCGCGGGTCGAGTTCGATTTTCGCCCGGCGCAATGCAGACATGTATCCGCTGTAGCGCGCCTGGGATGATTCGGAATCCTCCGGTCCGGTGATGATGCCGATGCGCCGGTGTCCGAGTTTGATCAGATGCTCGGTGGCGACGAGACCGCCGGTCCAGTTGTCGATGCCCACGCCGAGCGTGTAAGCCGGCACGTCGCCGACCGGATCGATGATGACGAACGGTATGGAACGGGATCGCAGCTGCTCCTGTTCGCGCTGCGTCACCGACGAGAACAGGACGATGACGCCGAGCGGGTTGCGGTCGAGCACCTCGTGGAAGTTCTCCGCGTTGCGTCCGCCGCGGCCGGTCTGGGTGATGGTGATGCCGATGCCGAGCTGCTGCGCGTAGCTGCTGGCCGCGGCGATCATGGCGGTTGTGCCGTTGGGCATGACCTCGGTGAGTACCAGCTCGATGGTCTGGGTGGTTTTGGTGCTCACGAGCGGCTTGTTGTAGCCGAGGATCGTCATGGTCTCCTCGACTTTGCGGCGTGTCGCGGCGGAGACCCCCTCACGGCCGTTGATTACCCGGGACACGGTTGCCGTGGACACGCCTGCTCGCCGGGCGACCTCGCCGAGCTGGGGGCGCTTGGCATCGGTGTCGGCATCGGCGCTGACGCTGTTGTCGGCGCTGTCGTCGATGACTGCTGTGCTGTTGTCGTCGACGCCATTGTCGCGGTGTGCTGCGGTTTCCTTCATGGTCATCCTTTGTTGCTGATCGAGGGTGCGGCGTTGCTGTGGTCCATTATACGGATGATATTGTTACATGGTTTACGAAAATTACGAAACGCATGACGAATATTTCGCATTGTTGTGTATGATGGAAGTCAGCACCGCACCCATCGATTTATGGCAAAGGAGCCGCAATGAGCACCATCACCAACGTAACGACATACGATCTGCGATTTCCTACGTCGAACACGCTGTCCGGCTCGGATGCGATGAATAAGGATCCCGACTATTCGTCCGCCTACGTGGTCATCTCCACCAGCGCCGACGACGGTCTTGAAGGTGTCGGCTTCGTGTTCACGATCGGACGAGGCAACGATGTGGTCGTGGCCGCCATCGACTCGCTGTCGCATGCGCTCATCGGCCTCAACGTCGAGAATCTGCTCGACGACATGAAGGCGGCGTGGAACCTGTTCGTCCACGACTCCCAACTGCGTTGGCTCGGCCCCGAAAAGGGGGTCGAACATATGGCGATCGGCGCGGTTCTCAGCGCACTGTGGGATCTCAAGGCCAAGCGCGCCGGCATGCCGTTGTGGAGACTGCTTGCGCACATGGAGCCCGAGGAGCTGGTCTCCACGCTTGATTTCCGCTATCTGACCGACGCGCTCACGCCCGATGAGGCCGTCGAGATGCTGCGCCGCGGCAAGGCCGGCATGGCCGATCGCGAGGCGAATCTGCTCGCCGTCGGCTACCCGGGGTACTCCACCGCTGCGGGCTGGCTCGGCTACAGCGACGAGAAGATGGTCGCCATCGCCAAGGAGGAGACCGAAGTCAAGGGATTCAAGCAGATCAAGCTCAAGGTCGGGCAGAATCTCAGCGACGATCTTCGCCGCCTTGCACTGGCCCGCGAGACGATCGGCACCGATGTGCGGCTCGCCGTTGATGCGAATCAGGTATGGGACGTTCCTCAGGCTATCGATTGGATCAACCACTTCCACGACTTCGACCTCGCTTGGGTCGAGGAGCCCACGTGCCCGGACGACGTGCTTGGTCACGCCGCCATCCAGAAGGCCATCGACCCGATCCCCGTCGCGACCGGCGAGCAGATGCAGAACCGCGTGATGTTCAAGCAGTACCTGCAGGCGGGCGCGTTCAAGGTCATGCAGATCGACGCCACGCG
The DNA here is from genome assembly GCF_009078285.1 of Bifidobacterium jacchi. Taxonomy (GTDB): domain Bacteria; phylum Actinomycetota; class Actinomycetes; order Actinomycetales; family Bifidobacteriaceae; genus Bifidobacterium; species Bifidobacterium jacchi. The sequence goes on along the minus strand of NZ_RQSP01000006.1, from coordinate 31,901 downwards.
CGTTGCCGGCCCGCAGGAGATCGTGCTCGAATACCTGCTGGCCAACAAGTTCGGCGTGCGCGTCTGCCCCCACGCGGGAGGCATCGGCCTGTGCGAGGCGGTGTGCAACTATGCGATGTTCGACTATCTGGCAGTATCCGGCACGACCGACGGCCGCATGATCGAATACGTCGACAACCAGCATGAGTACTTCGTGCACCCCACGCGCATCGTCAACGGCTACTATCAGGCACCCACCGCGCCAGGCACCGGCGTGGACATGACGCTCGACACCGCGAAGCGATACCTCTATCAGGGCTGAGATCAAGGCTGAGAACGCGCGCAATCGCCTACATGCAAGCAACGAGACCAAGAAAAGAGAGAATCATGGACCTGCATCTCAACGGGAAGGTCATCATCGTCACCGGCGGCTTCAAAGGCATCGGCAAGGGCATCGTCATGCGACTGGCCGAAGAGGGCGCCATCCCTGTCGTCATCAACCGATCGGACGACGCACTCGACCAATTCAACCACGACATCGCCGCCGTGACCGACACCTACCGCACCCACCTGCTCGACCTCAACGACACCGACGGCATCGCGCCGATCGTCGAACAGACGGCTGCGGAATTCGGCCATATCGACGGACTGGTCAACAACGCCGGCCGCAACGACAACCTCGATCTCGACCACACGACCTGGCAGCAGTTCGAGCAGTCGTTGCACGGCAACCTCACCCACTACTACGAACTCGCGCATCGCTGCGTGCCCTACCTGCGCGAATCGAAGGGCTCGATCCTCAACATCTCCTCGAAAACCGCGCTCACCGGCCAGGGCAAGACCAGCGCCTACGCGGCTGCCAAGGGCGCGATTCTGGGGCTTACGCGAGAATGGGCGGCGGCGCTCGCCGGCGACGACGTGCGCGTCAACGCACTGGTCATCGCCGAAGCGTGGACGCCGCTGTATGCCAAGTGGATCACCACGTTCGGCGACGAGGCCGCGCAACAGCGTCAGCTCGACAAGATCTGTGGCAAGATTCCGCTCGGGCACCGCATGACCACCACCGACGAACTCGCCGACACCGCGGCATTCCTGCTGTCCGACCGCGCTTCGCACACCACCGGTCAGTGGGTGGTCGTCGATGGCGGATACGTGCATCTCGATCGGGCGCTGTCGTGACCGGGGAGCTCGGCGATGCCGCACTTGACGTGATCGACGCGCATGTGCACGTCTGGGACCCGGTCAGGCAGCGCATGCCGTGGCTTGATGCAGCCGATTCGCGGCTCAACCGGCGGTTCACGCTCGGTGAGCTCGCCGCATGCTACCGTCCGTTCGCGCGGCTCGGCGTCCGGTTCGTGGGTGCCGTATACGTGGAGATCGATTGTGACGATCCGCTTCAGGAGGATAGGCTGATCGCTGCCGATGGCGATCGGCGGTGGCTGGCGAAGGTCATGCGCGCCGATGTCTGCGCCGGTAGCGCCATGCGCGTGCCGCTGCTGGCCGCCGGCGTGCGCGACCCGCTCCATGTGCCGTCCTCCGAGGTCGGTCGGTGCCTTGCCGACGGTTTTATTGCGGGATTGGAGGCGCTTGGCCGTGCGGAATTGCCGTTCGACGCATGCGTGCGCCGCGGGGAGCTCGCCGATCTTGCCGAGGCCCATGAGCGGTCGCCGCAAACCGTGATCGTGCTTGATCACATGGGCAACGTCACGCCGGCAACCTTCGACGGCGAATACCGGCGCGTCATGCAGCGGCTCGCCGCCGTGCCGACCACCTATCTCAAGGTCTCCGGATACCCGACCGCCGATCGCGGATTCGTGCGCGAGCTGCTGGCGTTCTCGCGCGAAACGTTCGGCGACCGGCGCATGTACGCCTCGAACTGGCCCGTGGTCGAATCCTATGCGACGTTCGCGGAGCATCTGGAAACGCTGCTCGACGAGGAGGGCGTCAATAAGACGCTGTTCGCCGACGCGGCTGCTCGTGTGTACGGCATCGGCGATGCCGATCGCGCCCGCGCCGCACGCATCGAGGAGACCAGTGGCATCGGAGAGACAGGCGGCATCGGCGCGGTCGGCGAGGCCGGCACCATCAACCATATCGACGACGATTCGGAGGAATCATGCGAACTGATTTTGAAGGCGTGTTCTGCCCTTCTATCACGATAGCCACGGCGGCCGGCGACATCGACGCCGAACTGTGGGGCCGGCATCTCGACCACTTGGTCGAGGCCGGCATCAACGGCGTGCTGCTGTTCGGCAGCATCGGCGAATTTTACGCATACCCGCTGGAATTCAAGCAGCAGGCCGTGGATTTCGCCGTGCAGCGGGTGGCAGGCCGTGCCAGGGTGCTCGTCGGCGTTGGCGGCACGAACCTTGACGAGGTGCTCGCGTTGTCCGCATACGCCGAACAGACCGGCGCGGACGCGCTCGTGGCCGTGTCGCCCTACTATTTCGGCCCGTCCGACGCGGCTGCCGAACGCTATTTCGGCGCGGTGTGCGACGCGGTCGACATGCCGGTGCTGCTGTACAACTTCCCGCCGCGCACCGGCAGCGATCTCAATCCCTCATTGGTGGCGCGTCTGGCTGCGGCGCATCGCAATCTGGTCGGCATCAAGGACACCGTCGATACGATCAGCCATACCCGCAAGGTGATCGCCGCGGTGCGCGAGGTGAATCCTGATTTCGCCGTGCTGTCCGGATTCGACGAATACTATGTGCCGAACCGGATCGCCGGCGGCAACGGCGTATTGTGTGGACTGACCAACGTCGAGCCGGAGACGTTCGTCGCGATGCACCGCGCATGGCAATCGGGCGACTATGATCGCGCGATTGCGTGCGCTCGGCGTATTTCGTCGCTTATGGCCGTCTACGATCAGGCGGACCTGTTCATCTCCGCGATCAAGGAGGCGGTGCGCGTCAAAGGGCTGCCGATCGACACATCCATCCGCGAACCGCAGGTGGCGTTGAGCGAATCACAGCGTGCCGCCATCGCGCGGATACTCGCCTAGTTTTCGTGTCGCCAGACGAGTCGGCCCGCGAGTTGGCATGCGAGTTGGCATGCGAAACGGGCCTCGCAGATCGTATTCCTGTCATTTCGTGATCAGATCAAAGGAGTTGCAATGCTGAAGGGAATCCCGCCTATCATCTCGCCGGAGCTGCTCAAGGTGCTCGCCGAAATGGGACACGGCGACCGCATCGTGCTCGCCGACGGCAACTTTCCCGCCGCTTCGGTAGGCCGCAACGCCGTGGTGCTGCGCTGCGACGGGCATGGCGTGACGGAGTTGCTTGACGCGATCCTCACGCTGATGCCGTTGGATGGATATGTCGCCAAGCCGGTTACGCTGATGCAGGTAGTGCCCGGCGACCCGGTCGCCACGCCAATCTGGGACCGGTACGCCGATATCGTGTCCCGATACGATTCGCGCGGTCGCGAGACGTTCGAGACGGTGGAGCGGTTCGCGTTCTACGAGCAGGCGAAGTCGGCCTATGCGGTCATCGCCACTTCGGAGCGCGCGCAGTACGCGAACATCATGCTCAGCAAGGGCGTGGTGCTCGACTAGCGTCTGTATGCTGCCTCTTCTTGCCGGATTGAGTCGGTCTGCGGAGCGGGTCTGAGAGTAGTCAGTGCGTCAACGTATTTCTGACTCAGTCCACTGGCGTGTGCCCCCTTCGGTTTTCCATAGCGTATTCAACGCGACACATCGTCGCAATATCTGCGTCGTATCGTCGGCGGCACGTTCGTTCTGAACGGGTTCCCCAATGTTGAGTGAAGCAGCGCGGCAGCGTGCGGCCATGCGATATGGTCACGCGTTGCCGCGCGAAGCCATGTCTGTTACGAAATTTTCGGAAGACACGTAATCAAATTTCACTTTTCATGAAACATGATGTACACTTAGGAGCTGTACACAGAGGTACAGATGCGCACAGCATCCGGGAGCGGGGTGAGAGCCGGTTCCCCATTCCGACATAGAGACAAGGAGGCCACAGAGATGAGAACCATCGCTATGGCAAAGAAGATCGTCGCAGTCGTTGGCGCGGGCGCCATGATGATGTCGATGGCCGCATGCGGCGGATCGAACAGCGCCGACGGCGGCAAGGTTACGCTCAAGTTCGCCGCGTTCGAGGGTGGCTATGGCGTCCAGATGTATAAGGACGTCGTCGCGGAATACGAGAAGATCAACCCGAACGTCGAGATCAAGCTGACCACGTCCAAGAAGCTTGCCGACGAGATCACCCCCGGCATGAAGGCCGGCAACTACCCCGATATCATCGAGCTGGGCCAGGGCAATGAGTCCGGTCTGACCGAGACCATGCTCAAGGACAAGGCCGTCGAAAACGTCACCGACGTGCTCGACATGACCATCCCCGGCGAGTCCAAGACCGTCAAGGAGAAGCTCGTCGACGGCATCATCGGCCTGTACACCAACCCCTACGGCGACGATCAGACCTACCTGATGCCGATGTACTACTCGCCGTCCGGTCTCGTCTACAACAAGACGCTGCTCAAGGAGAACGGCTGGGAGGTGCCCACCACGTGGGACGAGTTCTTCAAGCTGGGTGACGAGGCCAAGGCCAAGGGCATCTCGCTGTTCACCTACCCGACCTCCGGCTACTTCGACGCCTTCTTCAACGCGCTGCTGGCCGACATCGGCGGCGACGACTTCTACAAGGACATCATGACCTACAAGAAGGATGTCTGGAAGAGCGACGACGCCAAGGAGGCCCTGACTCTCGTCCAGAAGCTCGTCACCACGTACCTCAACCCGAACACCGTCGGCTACGCCAACTCGCAGGACTTCACCAAGAACCAGCAGTCCGTGCTTGACGGCAAGTCCATGTTCATGCCCAACGGCACCTGGATCGTCAACGAGATGAAGGACGCGCCGCGCACCGACGGCTTCGAGTGGGGCTTCGCGCCCGTCCCGACCACGAAGGAAGGCGGCACCCGTTACATCAACACCACGATCGAAGGCGTGTGGATCCCGTCCAAGGCCAAGCACAAGGATGAGGCCAAGAAGTTCATGGCCTTCCTGTACTCCGACAAGGCGGCCGACATCTTCAACAAGACCGGTGCCGTCCAGCCGATCAAGGGCATGACCGACAAGGTCGACCCGACGATGAAGGTGTTCTACGACGCCTACAACGAGGACGGCGTCAAGGCCGTGGCCGGCTCCTTCTCCACCACCGCCTCCGTCGAAGGCAAGAACATCAAGGACGACCTGTACACGGCCGTCGATTCGGTGGCCTCCGGCAAGAAGAGCCTGACCGATTGGCAGAACGCGCTCAACGACACCAGCAACGCGCTCAACGCGGCCTCCGGCCAGTGAGCCTACCGGCGTCAAACAGCGTCGGCCGCGGTTGCAACACTGCACGCACCGATCGCGCATAACTGAATCAGATAACTGAATCATCCGTCATGAGGCGAGTCGGTCGGTCGATGGTTGCCCGTCGATCGACCGACAAGCCGACCATAACGGACCTGCTGCGGACGGCTGGAGAGCCCCGTCGGTCTTTTTCCTACTCCTATTCGACCGATCGGGCTCCCGCAGACCGCCCGCCGCCTCACTGTTGCACCACCAACTAACTGAATACTTCGCAACCTTTTCATCGACAACCATTCGTCCCGACCTCCTTGCAGATGCCGGGACACATCAGCCGGGAGACATCGATGGCGTCATCGAAACCTCGCGAGGGAAAGGGCCAGAAGACCGTACTTGACCGGAAACGGGCGAGGTTCGGCTTCCTGTGGGCCCTGCCGACCGCGATTCTGTTCATCATCTTCATGATCGTGCCCACGATCAACGTGTTCCGCATGTCACTGTTCAAATGGAGCGGCTTCTCCGACGATTCCAAATTCGTCGGCCTTGCGAACTTCAAGGCGCTCGCCGACGACATGAACTTCGTGCACGCAAGCCAAAACACGATTCTGCTGCTCGTGGTCGTCACGTCGATCACCATGCCGATCGCCATCATCTTCGCGGCAATCCTCACCCAGGACAAGATCATCGGATCGGGCTTCCTGCGGTTCGTCATGTACGTGCCGTCGATCCTCTCCGCCGTCGTCATCGCCGCCATCTTCTCCGCGATCTACGATCAGAAGGACGGTCTGCTCAACGGCTCTCTCGGCTTCCTCGGTCTCGGCGCGCTGCAGCGCGTCTGGCTCGGCGATCAGAAGATCGTCATCTATTCGATCGCCTTCGCGATGGTGTGGCAGTCGTTCGGCTACTACATGGTCATGTACATGTCCTCGATGGCCGGCGTGGACCGCAGCCTCTACGAGGCCGCCCAGCTCGACGGCGCCGGCAAGGTGCGTCAGCTGTTCTCGATCACCATTCCGATGATCTGGCAGAACATCCGCACCACGCTCACGTTCTTCATCATCAGCTCCGTGAACCTGAGCTTCGTGCTCGTCACGGCCATGACCAACGGAGGCCCCGACGGCGCCTCGCAGACGATTCTCGGCTATATGTACCAGCAGGCGTACACCAACTCGACCTACGGCTACGGCATGGCGATCGGCGTGGTGATCTTCCTGTTCAGCTTCATCCTGTCGCTGGTCGTCAGCCAGGTGACCAAGCGCGAGATCGTCCAGCAGCTGTAAGGAGGGCCGCACATCATGTCGTCGCAAACAACCACCAAAGCAAAGCAGTCGGCGTTCAAGCCCGCCAAGGCGCGCGGCTCCGCCAACTCGTGGACGGTCGGCCGCACCATCGGCCAGATCGTGCTGGTCATCTCCGCACTGACCATCTTCATCCCCGTCGTATGGGTGTTCTTCGCCTCGTTCAAAGACAAAAGCGAGTTCTACGGCAGCCCGTGGACGCTACCGAAGGGACTGCACTGGCAGAACTTCGTCGATGCGTTCGTCGACGCGAACCTCGGCCAGTACTTCGGCACGTCGGTCTTCGTGACCGCGCTTGCGCTCGTGCTGTCGCTGATCATCGCCCTGCCGTGCGCCTATGTGATGGCCCGCTTCGACTTCCCCGGCAAGAAGATCCTGAAGATCGCCATCCAGGGTGGCCTGTTCATCAACGTGAACTACATCGTCGTGCCGATCTTCCTGATGCTCGTCGACGCCGACAAGCTGCTGTACGAGATCTTCCCGGACGGCTTCTTCGTCAACAACCCGGTGATGCTCGCCATCGTCTACGCTGCCACGTCACTGCCGTTCACCGTGTTCCTGCTGCAGGACTTCTTCGCCTCGATCCCGAAGGACTTCGAGGAGGCCGCGTTGATCGACGGCGCCTCGCAGTTCACGATCATGACCCGCATCTTCTTCCCGATGGCCATGCCCGCCATCTCGATGTCGATGCTGTTCAACTTCCTGAGCTACTGGAACGACTACATCATCTCCATGACCCTCATGACCGGCGACAACCGCACCATCCAGGTCGGCCTGCTCAACCTGATGCAGACGCAGAAGGCCGCCACCAACTACGGCCGTCTGTACGCCGGCATGGTGATCGTCATGGTGCCCGTGCTCATCTTCTACGCGATCGTGCAGAAGAAGCTGCTGCAAACCTCGACCATGGGAGGCCTCAAATGAGTGACAAGACCCGTCGCGGTCTGCTCGCCGCGTTCAAGATCGTACTGTATGTCGTGTTCGTGATCATCACGATCATCGGTGCCAAGACCACATCATGGTCGTCGCTCGGCTTGGAATGCGTCGGACTGGTCGGCGTGGTGTTCATGCTCTGGTGGTACAACCACTCCAGCAAGTAGCGCCCGCAGGCCGCCGCAAATCCGGCATATTCGGCAACCGCAGCGGAAATCGGCAACCGCAGCGGAAGTCGGCAACCGCAGAATAGGAAAAGGAAAGAGGAACATGCTCAACGAGGATTACCTCGCGAATATCCGCCCGGCGCGACGCCAGCTCGACTGGCAGCGCATGGAGATGTACGCCTTCACCCATTTCGGCATGAACACGATGACCGATCGCGAATGGGGACTCGGCCACGAGGACCCGGCGCTGTTCAATCCGGTCGACTTCGACGCCGACCAGTGGATGCGCGCGCTCAAGGCGGCGGGCATGACCGGGGTGATCCTCACCTGCAAGCATCATGACGGATTCTGCCTGTGGCCGTCGCGCTACACGAAGCATTCAGTGGCCTCCAGTCCGTGGAGGAACGGCGAAGGCGACGTGGTGCGCGAGGTTTCCGACGCGGCCCGTCGCCACGGGCTCAAGTTCGGCGTGTACCTCTCCCCGTGGGACCGCACCGAAGCCACCTACGGCTCCGGCAAGGACTACGACGACTTCTACGTCAACCAGCTGATCGAACTGCTCACCCACTATGGGCCGATCTTCGCCGTCTGGCTCGACGGCGCCTGCGGCGAGGGCCCCAACGGCAAGAAGCAGCAGTACGACTGGCAACGCTACTACAACGTGGTTCGCGCCTTGCAGCCCGAGGCCGTGATCTGCGTGTCCGGCCCCGACGTGCGCTGGTGCGGCAACGAGGCCGGACACACGCGCGAGAACGAATGGAGCGTTGTGCCCGAGCGGCTGCGGTCCGCCGAACTGACCGCCGCGAAATCGCAGCAGGCCGACGACGGCAAGTTCTCCCGACTGGTCCGCTCCGATGAGGAGGACCTCGGCTCGCGCGCCGCATTGGCCGACTATGACGGTCCGCTCGCCTGGTATCCGGCCGAAGTCAACACGTCCACGCGTCCGGGCTGGTTCTACCATGCGAACGAGGACGCCGCCGTGCGCACGCCCGAAGAGCTGTTCGACATCTGGGCGTCCTCGGTCGGCGGCAACGCCACGTTTCTGCTCAACGTGCCGCCCACGCCGGCCGGTCTCATCGCCGATGCCGACGTGAAGGCGCTCGCCGGCTTGGGTGCGTTGATCGCCGATTTCAAGTCGCGTGCGATCACCGATGGCGTGACCGTGTCGCCGTCAACCACATGCCGACGTTGTGCGGCGGCCGGATTCGAGCCGTCGGCGCTGCTGAGCACGGCACCCGATTCCGCTTCGTGGCGGCCCACCTGCCATGATGAGCTGCCGACGATCGTGCTTGACTTCGATCGTCCGCGCTCGCTCGCCGCAGTGGTGCTTCGCGAGGACATCACGGTTGGCCAGCGCGTCGATATGGTTGATATCTACGCTGACGGTCGGCATATCGCCCACAAGGAGTCGATCGGATACCAGCGCATCATCCGCTTCGACGAGCCCGTCACCGCGAGCCGGCTGACCGTGCGCATCCCGGAATTCCGTCTTCGCCCTCAGATCGCCTCGGTCATCCCGGTCGAAGCTGCCGAAGCATAGCGACTCTTTGCCGCGGCGGATGTCACGAGTCGGCCGATTCGGAGGATCGGCAGGGGGCGTCGATCGGCTGCCATCGGCACATGCTGTTCTCGGCAATGGCAGGTTGGTTGCCAATTGGCAACCATTCGTACGCTGGTCGTGCGCTATTCGCGCAACGCGAATCCCTGATATACCGCCATTTGTGATGTTCTGATTGGCTGCCGTCTAGTGTGCCGTGTCAGAAGTTCGTTGATCATATTGTTGGCTCCCCTTGTCAGGACAGCACCGTAAAGCAAACAGCGGAGCTGTT
>NZ_RQSP01000006.1:0-22268 GCF_009078285.1 Bifidobacterium jacchi | reverse complement strand
TGTAGGTGCTGTGCGAGCCGACCGGCGAGCAGGCATGCTGCGCGCGGAGCGCGTCCATGCTTGCAGGACCGTTGCCGTTAGACAAACAGCAGAGCTGTTTGTAGGCAACGTTGCTCGACGACAGTCGAGCCAGCAGGATGCGCGCGAGAAGCGCGTCCATAATTGCAGGACGAGCTGGCCCGCGAAGCGGGACTGAGGGGTAGTGAATTCGTCAATGAATTTCTGACGCAGGACACTAGCTGCTGACTGGTTGCTAATTGGCAACCAACATGCCATTGCCGCAAACGGTGTGCCGTGAATGATTGGGCGTGAATGGTTGGCAATGAACGGTGCCGCGAACGGCGTGCGCCCAAGTTGATTCGCAAACACCATGAGGGGGGCACTTCGGGGGTATTGTGTCGCGCGCTGATGCCCGATACATTGGGAACAAGTGTGTCCAGTCGCGGTCCGTTGCGGTTCAGTATCGATCCGTCGTCGTCCGCCGCAATAGAAGCAATAGAAGTAGAACCGGAGTCCCTCCATGGCAACCAATCGCCCCGCATCGGCATCATCCAAGTCTTCCAAGTCTTCCAAGTCATCCAATACGGCAGCAAACCCAGCCAAATCCACCAAACTCACCGTCCCCGACCTCATTTCGATCGGCGTGTTCACCGCGCTGTACTTCGTGTGCGTGTGCGTCGCCACGCTTATCAGCACTCTCGTCGCCGGCGCGGGCACGATCTTCCTGCCCGCCGTCGCCGCGCTGATCTGCGGCCCGGTGTTCATGCTTGCGGTCGCGCGCATCGGCAAATTCGGCGCGATCACCGTGATGGGCATCGTGATCGGCCTGTTCCTGTTCGTCTCCGGCCACTTCGTGCTGTCGTTCGTTGCAAGTCTGATCTTCCCCGTGCTGGGCGATCTCATTGCGCGCATCGGCCGCTACAAGAACCGCGTTACGATCCTGATCGGCTACGTCGTGTTCTGCTACGGCCTGACCGGTCCGATTCTGCCGCTGTGGTTCATGAAGGACGCCTACGTTGCCTCGCTCAAGGCGCGCGGCAAGGACGCGGCATACATCGACAATCTGTTTTCGCAGATCAGCACCGGCTCGTTCTTCCTTGCGATGGGCGCGATTCTCGTGTGCGCGCTGGTCGGCGGCTGGTTCGGGCAGCGACTGCTGAAGAAGCATTTCGTCAAGGCCGGCATCGCCTGATGGCGTATCGTGCCGAATCCGGCAGCGTGAGGGGAGGCGCGACCGCAACAATCGCGCAGCCGGGCGCACCCGTTGCGCCCGCTGAGCCCGGGGCTGCTGCGTCTACGCCTGCGTCAGCCGCCATATCCGGGGCTGCTGCGCCCGAGTCCGGTGCCGCCGCAGCGTCTTCCGCAGCGTCTTCCGCAGAGTCCGCCGCTGCACAACCCCGGCTGATTCTCGACCCGCGCGCCAAGCTGTACCTGCTGTTGCTCGCCAATCTGCTGCTGTTCTTCCATGTGGATGCGCGCGGTGAGGCGATCATGGTCGCGCTGTTTCTGCTGCCGCTGTTCGCAGCCGGCCGTTGGCGCGCGGGGCTGCGACTTGCCGTGCTGTATGCGGCATTGCTTGGATTGGGATTATGGTCGGATGTCGCGTCGCTGAGTGGTTCCGGCGCTTCGGGAGCCTCAAGCGGTTCGGTCGGTGCCGTCCTCGCGACTGGTGGCGATGCCGCTGCCGGCGCAGCGAGCTCGGCTGGTGCCGCATCGGTCTGGATTCATGCCGCCGGTCTGCTGTCCGTCGGATTGCGCATGATGCTGCCGTGCCTGATCACCGGTGCGTACGCGTTCACGACCACATCGGTCAGCGAATTCGTCACGGCGATGCGCCGGCTGCGCGTACCGGAGGCGGTGGTGATTCCCTGCATGGTGGTGATTCGCTTCTTTCCGACGATCGCGCATGATTATCGGCGGATTCGCGAGGCGATGGCGTTGCGTGGCATTGCAGCCGGCCGCTTCGCGCTGGTACGGCATCCGGCGCAGTCGCTGGAGTTCATTCTTGTGCCGCTGCTGATGAATGCGACGGTGGTGTCGCGCGATCTGTCGGTCGCCGCGCTCACCAAGGGATTGGGCGTGCGCGGCGAGCACACCTGCATGACGACGATTCGCATGCGCTGGTACGACTGGCTGTGGATGCTGGTCTGCACCACACTGCTGGCCCTGTCGATCGGAGGCGTGCTGTGAACGACCACACTGTGAACGACCACACCGTGAATGACCGCACTGTGATCGATTCCGCTACTGCGAATGATTCCCTTACTGCAATCGCCGCCGAACCGGTGGTGATGCTGCGCAATACGACATTCCACTACCACCCCGGCGGCGACGCGCTCGCCAACGTCAACCTAAATATCAACCCCGGCGAAGTCGTCGTGTTGAGCGGGCAGAGCGGCTGCGGCAAAACCACGGTCACGCGACTGCTCAACGGGCTGATTCCCAACTTCTACTCCGGTGAGCTGACCGGCGAACAACGCGTCTGCGGCCTGTCGGCAGAGACGACTGGTGGCGAGCCGCCCGTCGGATCCCCTGTGATGACCGGTCTGCCAGCGCAGCTGACTGGGGGAGAGGCCGAGACCGCGGCGACTCCGCCCGCCGCCCCGCCGATCGAAGCGTACGTGCCGCTCGTCGGCAGCGTTTTCCAGAATCCGAAAACCCAGTATTTCAACGCGGACACCACGTCGGAGCTCGCGTTTCCGTGCGAAAACATGGGATGTCCGTCCGAGCGGATTCGTGCGCGCGTCGCCGAAGTCTCGCGCCGATTTGGCATCGAGCATCTGCTGGATCGCAGCGTGTTCAGACTGTCCGGCGGCGAAAAACAACGTCTGGCGGTCGCCGCGGCCACCATGCTCAATCCACGACTCATGGTGCTCGACGAGCCGACCAGCAATCTCGATGCGCGCGCGATGTGCGATCTGCACGACATGATCGCCGAGCTGAAGCACGATGGCGTGACCGTCGTGATCGCCGAACATCGTCTCGCATGGTGCACCGATCTGGCCGACCGGTTCGTGCTGTTCGATCACGGCACGATCATCGGCGACTATACCGCCGCCGAATTTTGCGCCAAACCGCAGCAATGGCTGGAATCGCAAGGATTGCGGGCGTTGGATATGGCACCGTATCGCGAGATCGTGCGCAGCAAGACCGTGGGGGCGGCGATGCAACATCGCATCGGTGCCGACGCGCCGGCGGCCCCCTCCTCCCCGGTGATCATCGAAACGCGCGGTCTCGCGATCGGGTATCGTCGGCGATTCCAGTTCGGCCGACGCGCCGATCGCGCCGCCGCCAGTACCGGTACCGCTGCCGCTAACGTCACCGCTCCAGCAAACGGTGCCGATCGCGCTGGTGCCGTCGATGCTCGAATCGGCGGCGGCAGCAATCCCGGCAAAACCGGAACGTTCCGCCGCGATATCGCCGATTTTGCGCTCTACGGCGGCGAGATCGTCGGACTGATGGGCCACAACGGCGCCGGCAAATCGACGCTGGTGCGCACCCTGTGCGGCCTTGCCAAGCCGCTTGCCGGGCGCGTGCTGCTGCACGGCCGCCCGGCTCGCGCCGCGGCGTTGACGCGCGCCGGTTTCCTGGTCATGCAGGACGTCAACTATCAGCTGTTCGCCGACAGCACGCGCGAGGAGCTGCTGCTCGGCGCCGGCGATGGTGATGATGGAGGCAGCCGATCGGCGCGCAAGTCGCCCGCCACGCTCGGCAAACTCGCCGACGAGGTGCTCGCGGCGCTTGACTTGCTGCCGTTTGCCGAGCGGCATCCGATGAGCCTTTCGGGCGGGCAGAAGCAGCGGCTGGCGATCGGATCGGCGCTGATGTGCGGCAAGGAGCTGATCGTGCTGGATGAGCCGACCAGCGGACTCGACCGTCTGCACATGATGCAGGTGGGCGCGCTGCTGCGCCGCTTGGCCGACGGCGGGCACGCGGTACTGGTCGTCACCCACGACGAGGAGCTCGCCGCCCTCTGGTGCGACCGCATCATCAATCTGGATGCCGAAGCGGATGCCGCGTTGGGCACCGCGTTGGATGCCTGCGCGGAAGCCGACACGTAGTGCAGGCAGCGTACAGGTAAGTCAGCAACGGAAGCGATAACGGAAGCGAGCGAACAATGGGCACAACGACTGGTTTCACGCCGGACGAGTGGCTGGGAGACTGGATCAGCTTCGAGCGGCTGATCGACGGGCGCGAGCCGGAGCTGGAGCGGGCGTGGCGAGACAGCGAGCAGGCGATGCGCGGGGGCCGGTCCGTGTTCGCGGTCATGCGGCTGCTGTTCGGCGGGAGCATGCGGCGCTTCTGGCGCTGGGCGTGCCGCACCGCGAGCCGCGAGAATCGCACGGCTGTGGTCCGGTGGCATATCGAGCCGCTGGGAGCGCAGGGCACGTTTGTGAAGGCTGCGGCGGCGGGCTCGCCGGTGGATTCGGCGGTTGCGGCAGAGCATTCCGAGGCGGGCGATCGGAGCGGCGCCTCTCGACGCACCGGGTTTTCGCTGGAATGGTTCGGTCCCGGTGATGTTTCGCTGGGACGGTTCGACTATGTGCTGGCGTATGTGATCGACAAGGGACTCGAAGGCAAGCCGTGCTATGTCTTTCGGGCGAGCGACGCGCCGGCCGGCTGCCCGTTCGCCGTGCTGATCGCGATGGACCCGATGCCCGAGCGCTCCGCCTACGCCAGCGGCGGACTGCTCGCCCACCTGCATTTCCAGTACGGTTCCAGCGAACGCAGGCTGCTGCGCGGCACTGGCGCGTCGGCGCGCCTGCGCCACCGCATGTGGTACCCCACCATGTGCGACGCCACCGGCCCCGCCCACGGCGACCAACGCGCCTGGGCCGCCATCGTCCGATCCCTCCACGGTCTGCCAGTCGCTCCGGCTGCCCGCTCCGGTCACTCCCGCTGACCCCGCCCCTACCGCCGCCCCTATCGCCGTGTGACGCGCACGGCGAGCAGCGCGTCACACGGTCGGCAAGCGGTCTCACACAAGCGGCATGTCACACACGCGACGCTGACCGCGCCCGCATTAGCGCATCCAGTGCCCACGCGGCATAAAGCGGCACGCTGACGATGCCGTTCGTCTCACCGAAGACCTGATTTGCGCAGAAAAGTGCGAAATCCGACATTTTTTTGCGCAAAAAAATGTCAGTTTGCGCATTTTTCTGCATTTCGGTGCTGTGCGGCGAAAGCGCGGAGAAAGTGTGGTGGCTGTGAGTCAAGCTGCGATCGGCATGTACGCAAGTGGGCGTGCATGCTTTGAGATTCTGTTTTTGCCTAGATTGATGGCGACCTATGTGTATTGCGGAAACTGTGTATTGCGGAAACCTTGGGAGGTGTTACTTGCCGAGAGACTTCACGTCGGTGACGGTGATGATACGCAGTGCGAACAGCACGGCGACATACGCGGCATACACCACCACGTACACTCCACCCAACGCGAGCAGGTTCGTAATGCCGATCATACTGGCAGCAATGCGTACGGCAATCCACATCACGGCATTCACCACGATCACGGCCCACGTCTTGCCGAGTATCACCCGACCGACCTTCGCATATGTGCGCGCGAACGACACCAGCATCGCCAATCCCGTGCACGATACGCTCGCCACTGCTATGCCGGTGATACCGAAGTATGTCGCTCCTGCAATGAATATAGGAATTGCCACAATTAATGATGCAATTGATAATCCATCTGAAAAACGGCTGCTGCCAAACGAATTAAGCACCATGTTGAGAATCACTGTAATGCCCATGAAGAAATTGGAAAATGCCAGACAAGACAGTGCAGCTGAAGCGGCATCGAATGATGGGCTGTAGAACGCAGCCAGCAAGTCGCCGCTCGTGGCCGAAATGATCACGGAGATCGGCAGTATGAACGCGAAGGCGATCAACAGCAGTTCACTGGTGCGTTGCATTGCTGCATCTCGTCGTCCCTCACTTACTAGTTTGGCGACAATTGGCAAAATAACAGTCACGAATGCCTGCAGCATATTGTAGGCAATTTTGCCGAAGTTCATCGCGCCGGTGTAATAGCCGGCCATTGATGCGGGCATCACCACGGCTTTGACGATCAGCGTGTCGACGCTGAGCACCAACGACACCATGATGAAGAAGAACGAGAAGCTCAGCGTATGCTTCGCCACATGCGAGAATGGGAGTCGTTCGTTGGTGACGGGGATGATCTCGCGCATCTGACGGCGTCGAATGAACAGCAATATGCAGCCGAGGATGATCGTGATAAGTACGGACAGCATGAAGCCGATCTCAACACCTAATACTGGATCGTCTCGGAATCCGAAGATGATCAGTGGAATGGTGCCGAGTTTGGCAATCGGATAGAACACTCCAAGTAGCGCGCTTGTGCCGAATCGTTGAAGGCCATCGTTGATGCCGAGCAGCAGCGTGAACATGCCGTTGATGACGACGAGAAAACCGGCCACACGGAAGTAGAAGTCGAGTGAGGCGTCGTTGAATATGTATCCGAATAATGGCGCGCCAAAGAAGTTCACGCAGAAGAAGAAGGCAACGAGCAGCAGCTGGAAAGCAAGCGTTTTCACGATCACGTCGCGCAACGCGTATCGGCGGCGGGAGATTTCGCTGGCGATGGATTGCCTGGCGCCGTTGCTGATGAACATGTACTCGAAATCAAGCACGGTGATGATGGTGCCGACTACGCCATAGCTTGCCGGCGGCATCGTGTTGCCGAGGAAGAAGTGGAGCGCGTAACCGCTCACGAAGAACACGATGTTGCTGATGAGATTGAGTACGAGTCCTCTGCGCATGCCTGATCCTGATATCCCGATACCTGAGAGATGAGATTTCTTTTTGAAGAATGATTGCGGCCGCGCGAAGCGAATACACTACGCACGGCCGCAGGAAACCCAAAAGAAGCTACTTGGCGAGTTCGCGCGCCACATAGGTCTTCAGACTCTCCTCCCAGTCGTCGGGCGTGTATCCGGCAGTTTCGATCTTGGTGAGGTCAAGCGCGGAATGCACCGGTCGCGGCGAGACGGGGTTCTTTGCATTGGCGAAATACTGGGCGGTCGTGATCGGCTTGACCTTGTCGCCGTTGCCGTTCGTCTGCTCGAATACGGCGGCGGCGATGTCGGCCCAGGATTTGACTGTGCCGGAGCCGGTGAGATTGTAGGTGCCGTAGGGCGCATGAGAGTCGAGCAGGTGGAAGATCGCTTCGGCCATGTCGCGCGTAAAGGTAAGCCGGCCGAATTGATCGTTGACCACGGTCACCTGATTCAGCGCGTCGGCGGGGTCCGCCACGCGGTTCGAGAGCATCATCATGGTCTTGACGAAGTTGTGTCCTTCGCCGATCACCCACGACGAGCGCAGAATATAATGCTGCGGCGCGTTTGCTACGGCGATGTCGCCGGCGGCCTTGGTCTGTCCGTACACGCCGAGCGGCGCGAACGCCTCGGTCTCAGTGTGCTGTTCAGCGGTGCCGTCGAATACGTAGTCGGAGCTGATGTGCACGAGCGTGATGTGATGCTCACGGGCTACGCGGGCGAGCAGCGCCGGGCCGGTCGCGTTCGCCTTCCATGCGATCGGGCGGCCTTCGGCGGTTTCGGCTTTGTCAACAGCGGTGAAGGCGCCTGCGTTGATGATCGTGCCGTACAGGTCCCAGTCGAACTGATCGTATGCTGCCGGATCAGAGAAGTCGAACGTGTCGATGTCGTGGTACTCGAATCCGACCAGACCGTGGGCTTCGGCGTATTCGCGAATCGCGTGGCCGAGCTGCCCGTAACAGCCGGTCACCAGTGTGCGCTTCGGCTCCATCGGCTTGGCGTCCTTGAGCATTGGATGATGCAGATCGGCTTCGGAACGCTCCGATTCGGACAGGGGGATAGGCCACTGGATGTTGAGTTCCGGGTCGGCGAGGTTGACGAACGTGTACGTCTTCTTCTGCTCCAGAGACCAGTGCGCGTTCACGAGATACGTGTACACGGTCTTGTCTTCCAAAGCCTGAAAGCTGTTGCCCACGCCGCGTGGCACGTAGATTGCGCGTGACGGGTCGAGGCGGGTCGTATACACCTGGCCGAACGTGTCGCCGGGGCGCAGGTCAACCCACGCGCCGAAGATCTCACCGGATGCGATCGAAATATACTTGTCCCACGGTTCGGCGTGAATGCCGCGCGTTACGCCTTTGACGGCGTTGAATGAGATGTTGTTCTGCACGGGCCCGAAGTCCGGCAACCCAAGCGCGGTCATCTTCGCGCGCTGCCAGTTCTCCTTGAACCAGCCGCGATTGTCGCCGTGCACGGGCAGATCAAACACCAGCAGTCCCGGAATGTTCGTCTCCGTGACCTTCAGTTCCTTCTCGAACTCAAATGCCATGAGTCATTTTTCCTTTCTTTCTTATTTCCGGCAGAAGAAAATAAGAATGTTGAAATTCCAACGTTTCCTTCACTGCGGCAGACGGCTTTCTTTCTGCTGCTTTCTGGTTACTGCAGAAAGCAGCAGAAAGAAAGCCGTCTAATCTCCTTTATCCACAAGCCGCCATTCCGAGTACTTTCGCGATCCCGTGTTGACGATAGCACCTTCTCTCCTCATCGCGGTGAGCAGGTTATCGACTTTGCGCTGTTTTTCTCTATCGGAAAGCTCCTCGCCAAGTTTGGGAATCAGGAGCTCATTGATATCAGAGCGTGTCGCTGTGTCGAAGGTCCTAAGATACTGCTCCACAAGGCGTCGATAAAACATGTCGTCCTGACTATGAGCACGTATGAAGTCCGCCCTAGTGCCTGTAGCCGCAGCGACAGCAGAAGCAACGCGGAGTCGAGGTTTACGCCCAACGATCAATTTCGCTTTTCGCAAGCGAAAGGCCGCTTCATTCGGAATCTCCATATGCTTCTGCACACGATCCAGAGCCAGGACATCAGGCAACGACAGATTCGTGTTGCTAAGCAGCAGTCGGGTGTACTCCGGGTCGACCACCCCGCCGTACATGGTGAGACGCACCTTCTCTGGGTCGCTTAAATCATAGTCCGGCAATGGCAGGTATCGTTTCGCCTGCACCTCGTTCATGCGCTTGATGCCATACCCCATACGGTCGATCATGTACAGCTCGCTCATGGCACGAACAAGGAATGGATTGCGGTAGCGGTCGGGGGATTTGTCCCCTAGCACATAATCGTCCGGAACCCCCTCGAAGAACGAACCACAACTGTCGAACGTGAGCTTGTCCGGATGTTCCGTGACCAGAATCCGGGCCGGACGACGGTAATCCTGATGGGCGATGCAGTTATGCAATGCCTCAAGCACTGATTGCTCATCATATTTCGAGACCTCTTGTTGCAGAAGAGTCCCGGGAGACAATAGGCGGATCTGGATATTGCGGATACGGCTGTACAGCCGGGTGGTGGTCAGCATGAAAGGCAACCCGAAATGCTCGTAGGCACTCTCCTGCCCGACCAGCTTCCAAGTCATTTCGTACATGCCGGTCGGAAGCTTGTCCACCGATTCTTCTTTGCCGAGCAGCAGAAGCGCGGTACGCGTGACGGCACCATCACGCGTCACACGGGCGCGGTTCAGGAATTCCCTGTCACTCCATTTCGAGACTTCTTCGGGAGAAAAGCGGTTCGCATGCGCCTTGAGAAACGACTCCCTAGCATAACGAACCGCCTCGGGATCCAGATCGTCCAGCGACGCGTCGGGAACCGTCTGGGCGCTCCAATCATTCAACGAGCTCTCACCGCGGATGACATCCAGTTTGTTGACGCTCAGCGCGACCAGACTCTCGCCACTACGACCATGGAAATATCCCTGCCACGAGACAGGCATGCCTATAGGCGCCGGGGGAATCTCGAACATGAGCACACGGCCTTCAGGCGTGTTGAGCTCATGGATTTCCCTGAATGAGGAACGCGGCTCAGTGTCCCGTGTGATCTGCATCTTCAACTGCTGCAGACGCTCAGGGTCCCGGCCATAAGACGTGCCCACAATCGCACGGGACTTGTTCTTCACGCCGAACACCAGCCAAGCCGACTCGACCTGGCGCAGATTCGCTTCATTGGACAACGCCGAGAAATACTTGCCGATATCCTGCGTGGAGTAGTTCTCGTTGGCCTCCTTGAACTCGACGACCTCGTTCTCCCACCCTGAGACCAATGTGTTCAGAATTGACATAAGTTCATTCTGAGAGTAGGACACTATGATCACCTCCTCATCAGTCAGATTTATCCACTGCATCAGGCAAATCTAGTGGCTGTTTGTGAGCACTCAATACTCCCAACATGGCCTCGCGTGGCATGTCGGGCAAGGGTTTATCTTGGGAATGCTCAGGACCGCCCACAACATGTGGGCGGTCCTTTCGATCACTGGCCCTGCGCCTTGTAGCGCGCTTCGGTGGCTGCCTTTGCGGGCTCCCACCAGGCACGGTTTTCGGTGTACCATGCGATGGTCTTCTCCAGACCCTTCTGGAAGTCGGTGTGCGTCGGCTTCCAGCCGAGCTCCTTCTGCAGCTTGGTGGAGTCGATCGCATAGCGGCGGTCGTGGCCGGGACGGTCCTTGACCCATTCGAAATCGTCCGGATCCTTGCCCATCACGGTGAGGATGTCGCGCAGCACGGTGAGATTGTTGCGCTCGCCATTCGCGCCGATCAGATACGTTTCTCCGATGCGGCCCTTGGTGAGGATCGTCCACACGCCGGTGGAGTGGTCGTCGGTGTGGATCCAGTCGCGGACGTTGAGTCCGTTGCCATACAGCTTCGGCTTGAGTCCGTCGAGAATGTTCGTGATCTGGCGGGGAATGAACTTTTCGACGTGTTGGTACGGGCCGTAGTTGTTCGAGCAGTTGGAGATCGTGGTGCGAATGCCGAACGTGCGATGCCATGCGCGCACGAGCAGATCGGAGCTCGCCTTGGTGGAGCTGTAGGGGCTGGACGGGTGGTAGGGCGTCTCCTCGGTGAACTTGTGCGGATCATCGAGCGCGAGATCACCGTACACCTCGTCGGTGGAGACGTGATGGTAGCGCACGTCGTATTTGCGTGCGGCCTCCAGCAGTCGGAACGTGCCCTCGACGTTCGTCTTGAGGAACGGTTCGGGATTGGCGATCGAATTGTCGTTATGCGATTCCGCCGCATAATGGACGATCGCATCGTGGCCGGGGACAAGTCGGTCGAGCAGCTCGGCGTCACAGATGTTGCCATGCACGAACTCGACCCGGTCGCCGATCAGCGATTTGATGTTCTCCAGGTTGCCCGCGTAGGTGAGAGCGTCGAGCACGGTGATGTGCACGTCAGGATGGTTGTTGTAGACATAGTGCACGAAGTTGGACCCGATGAAGCCGCAGCCACCGGTCACAATGATGTTCTTGGGAGCAAATTCTTCAGCCATGCGCCCCATCCTACCGGCACGCGGGGAAATGCAGAGAATGCCCGTCGGATGTGCGGAACGGCCGGTTTCGGGAGTAAGGAGCATTAACATATTGACTGTGAATAGATCATTGAGTATTCCTAGGACTGGCGAAGAGCCTTTTGTAAGCTTCCTCATTCCGGTGTACAACGCAGAGAGAGAGCTACCTGCAACTTTGGACAGCATTGTCAAGCAGGATGATGGTTCGATAGAAATCATATGCGTGAATGATGGTTCGCGGGACAACAGTGGGGCGGTGCTTGAAACCTATTCGCGGAATTATCCGTTCATTCATGTGGTCACACAAGAGAATCAGGGCATCACATGTGCTCGCAATGCCGCGCTTGAACAGGCAAGTGGTGAATGGATCTGTTTTGTCGATAACGATGATATCGTCGCGGACCAAGCTGTGGACGTTTTTCATAAGACCGCTGAAGCGGATGTGGATATCGTGTATTTTGATTATGAGAAATTCATGGATCGTCTTCCTGACCAGTCTGCGAATCATCTTGGTGATTCCATGTATATTCATGGGAATCGCTTGGTGAAACTCCAAAGTGACTGCATTAATCGTTTCAAAAAGAACGTCCCCATAATTTCACATAAAACGATGCCTACTCCTTGGGCGAAAATCTACAGAAGGTCGTTTTTGACAGAGCATGGATTGAAGTTTCGTTCTGATGTTAAACATGAGGAGGATGTCGTATTTAATTATGAATTGCTTTCGTATTGTCATGCGGCGAAGAAAGTAGATTATATTTCATACTATTACCGGTGGTCCGTGGAGTCTGAGAGCCACAGATATAGGCCTGATCTTATTGATGATGTGCGTCATACTTTGCGGGCATATCGAGAAATCATCGAAAGATGTTACCCGACACGGAAGGATATGCATGAGCTATATCAGTATCGTGTGTTTTGGGAACTGTTATATTGCACGGTCCTTGGCCCGATTCACCCATTGAATCCCAATTCCTACAGTGTTCGTCGCCAACAGTTTAGAACACTGTTGAATGATCCGTTGTTTAAACCGGTTATTGGCGATCGTCGTATTCGTACTACGCGCTTTGAGATCAAGCAGTCGGTTCTGGCGACACTGATTCGCATTCGATGGTTTTGGATGCTTAACCGTCTCGGCAAGATAGTGGGCAAGGCCAGATGATTATCCGCCGACTGGTGTCGCTCCACTGTATTTGTGTGTGAAAGAGAGATGCGAGTGACTTTCAATACTTTGCGTTTGGGAGTGACTCATAGCGTATACGACGGCATGTTGCGTTGTAATATCAGTTTTTCTACCTTTTGCCGTTGTGTCGCGTAGTCCTCCCCGTGTAGTCCTCCCCGACCGAGGGGAGTAATTGGCGCGTCGAGTATAATCACATTTGTTGGCACTGATCGTTGCTGACTTTGACTTTTCTGCAGGGCGTGACTGGGGACAGGAACGGGGTTCATGGTGAAACATTTGCATGATTCATGGCGTGGCGTTAAGGCACGCAACATGCGTAAGGCCGCTCGCATAGGGGTTGCTGCCGCGGTGACCGCCTCATTGCTGACCTCCACGAACGTGGCGTATGGTGCGCAGTCGCAGATGCCGGATAATCAATATCACATAAGCAAAGCGGTCGTCTCCGACAACGACGCGACCGGCGATGCCATGCCCGACAACCCGGATGTCGCACTGCCGCAGTCGGTAAGTGCGGCGATCCCCGACGATGCGACCGTCGTCTCGGGTGATCTGGCGGCAACCGGCGACGGCGAGATCAAAGATCTTGCGACCGGGCGCACGGTGAACGATCCTGCGCTGGTCGGCACTGCTGATACGCCTCCTGATCCGCTGGAGAAGACTGATGGCAAGTCGTTCATTCCGGTCGACGTTGCCGAGGTGAGGGATGCGATCGAGAGTTCAGCCGCTGCAGACGATGCATCGGAGACGGATGCGGCGGTGACAGGTGCGGCTGTGATGACGGAAATCGGAACAGGCGATGAGCATCGTGTGCGCGCAGCGCAATTGAGCGGCAACAGGTACGGCGCATACTGGGGCACGTATAATGGTGCGCCAGCCATGTTCGGTTCCGACGGCAAGCCAGTGGTCCAACACGCGAAGGGTGTGGTGGACGTCTCGTATTACAACGGCGCGAATATCGACTGGACCGCGGCCAAGAAGGCTGGTGTCGAGGGCGCGATCATCCGTGTTGGCTACGGCATTGACAATGTGGACGACACTGCGCGCCGCAATATCGCTGAATGCAAGCGGCTCGGCATTCCATTCGGCGTGTACTGGTACTCGTACGCCTACGATGAACGGTTTGCCGCCGATGAGGGAGACAGCCTTGCCAAAACGCTGCGTGATCTTGGTGTGAGCAATAATGATTTGAGTTATCCGGCCTTCTATGATTTGGAGCAGTGGACCTGGACCGGTCACACGCCGCCCACCACGCCTGCCGCATACGAGAAGATCGTGAACAATTGGTACGCGCGAATGAAGGCGAACGGGTACGCGAACCTGAGCCTCTACTCGTACACGTCATACCTCAACGGCCCGCTCGCTTCGAAAAGCATCTGGAAGAACGTGACCTGGGTTGGCCAGTACGCGGCGCGCATGCACTTTACCGGCTGGACGAGTGATAATCGCGGCTGGCAGTACACGTCCGAAGGCCGTGTCGCCGGTATCGATGGCAACGTCGACATGAGCGCTTTCGGCGTGCGTCCCGGTGCGCAGGAGACCGCCAAGGCCGTGCCGATTTACCGCGTCTATAACCGTAACAGCGGTTTGCACCACTATACGGCGAATGCAGGCGAGATGGGTATTCTTGTGCGTCTTGGATGGCGTGCGGAGAACTCGACTTCATTCAGTGCAGCAACACGCGGTATGCCGGTCTACCGCGAATACAATAGGAACAATGGTACGCATAATTGGACGTTGAACTGGTATGAGCATCGCAACCTCGTTAAACGAGGCTGGAGGGATGAAGGCGTGGCATGGTATTCCCCCAATGTGGGAACTCGTAACGTATATCGTTTGTATAACCCGAATTCTGGTGAACATGTGTATACCACATCGTATGACGAATATCGTGCAGTCGGTGCGAAGGGCTGGCACATGGAGGGAGTGGCATGGAAAAGCTTGGAATAAGTAAGTAAGCATTGAGCCCCTGGAAGCAGCAGTATGGTCAGACGACTGAAATACAATATGAAAATGAACTTGGCTGCATATACTCACGAAATAAAGGGGCAGGGGTCATTATGAGTGTTATGAAGCGTATGAAGTTTCGGTTATATGCCTCACTTGGGATATCGGCTGCTATCGGTATGACGTTTGGCGTGCTGCCTTGCGGCTTTGGGGGTTCGGAGACAGCATATGCCGATTCAATGGGCCGTCAGAATATGTATCGTCTTTATAATCCGAATTCCGGCGAGCATTTCTATACGGCCAACGGCATAGAGAGGAACCAGTTGGTGTACGCCGGATGGCGATATGAGGGGATTGGATGGGTGGCTCCGGTACGTTCTGCGCATCCGGTATACCGCTTGTATAATCCGTATGTCGGAGATCACCACTACACGCTGAACGGTAATGAGCGTAACATGTTGGTACGTCAGGGATGGCGCTATGAAGGAATAGGTTGGTATTCCGCGGATAGGAACCGGGCCTACCCATTGTATCGGCAGTATAATCCACGAGCTGTTCGCGGAACTCACAACTATACGCTGAACGGTAATGAGCGCAACATGCTGCTGCGCGCAGGCTGGCGCGATGAGGGTATCGCATGGTATGGCATTGGACCGGGCAAGTCTGCGCCAGTCCCTCAATACTTGCGTCCCTCGGGAGGCGCCTATCCGAACCTTAATCAGGTTGTAGATCTGAACATTGAAGTTTCCATCGCGAAGCAGCGTGTTTATGTCAAGAACGGACCCCGTGTTATCTATACGATGATCGCCTCTACAGGCGTAGCGAATACAACACCGCGCGGAAAATATTATGTCACTGGACGCGGAGCCTCATTCTATAATCCAAATGAGGGGATGGGTGCGAATTATTGGGTGCAGTGGTATGGCGACTTTCTTTTCCACTCTGTACCGACCGATGCGAATGGCCGCTATATAATCTCTGAAGCTAACAAACTCGGGCACCCTGCCTCGCATGGCTGTGTGCGGCTCAGCATTCCGGACGCGCAGTGGTTCTATCGCGAGCTTCCGAACGGTACTCCGATCTGGATTCACTGAGTTTCACCCGTCTGGTTGGTATTGGGGCGATTATCTTATTTGATATCCGCCCCTTTAATCGAGGTCATAGTCGTGTCTGAATTACAATTGATCTTGTCAACAATTGTGGGATGATGTTGTTTCTGGAAGAGAGCGGATCATGTACGTTCAGATAATAGGTCGCAGAATTATAGGGTTGACGGTAACTGTTGCACTGTTGTTTGGTTCGACAGCAGCTGTGCAGATGGCATCCGCAGAGGAGGGAGGGCCGTCGCCCACTTCAATTGTGGACGGTGATCCCGCAGTGCGGCAAGACCAACCACAGGTGCTTAGTGTTCAGCCACGAGCAGACACCGAGAAGACGTCGGTGTTGGGCGTAACTTTGGGTAGTGGCACGACTGTGTTTACAACAGTGGTTCTGAACCAAAAAGATGTTCGTGCCAAAGCTTTGTCTGGAGTGGTCAAGTGGCGCCGCGATGCTTTGAAGGATAGCAGAATAAAAGTGCAATACTGGGATGAAGCAACGAACTCGCCGAAGTATGTGACTATAGCGAAGTATCTTCTGTTGAAGGGTATGTCGCAGCAGCAGTACTTGTCTCCGAAATGGTCGAATGCGCTTGAACGCATTGCCGTACAGCGTGCAGTAGAAGCCGCCGATTATCAGCTTGGCCATAGTCGACCAAATGGGCAGGATTGGTCTACGGCGGCATTTGGGCAGGATTCGACATGGCGCGAAATACTCGCTTGGGGGGTGAGCGATGCAAGCGAGGCTGTGGATTTATGGGCTTCAGAAAAAGGAGAGTATCTGAAAGAAGTCGAAGGCAAGTCGCACGGAGTGACGGGACATTATGTTCAGCTTATCGATCCAGATGCAAGATGGTATGGATTCGGTCAAGGTGAGAGTCCGGAGTGGGGCACATCATTTGCAGGTGAAGCAGCGGATAATGTCATAAACCAGTCTCAAGCCGCTACCAACTGGACCGGACGTAAAACCGTAGAGGTTAATGTTGCTGATGCATTGCTCAATAAAGGAGTATATTCGAATATCCCAGGTTCGTTGGAGGTCGGACGCAGGGTTGCTGGCGTCGTCAAGCTGCGCTATTTGAGCGGTCATTACCAATTCCGTGGTGCCTGGAGTTCCACGAATCCAGCGATATTGAGCGTATCTAATGGCAATGTGGTTACTGCGAAGAAAGCAGGCGAGGCTGCCATTCGTGTGAGTGGACAGGGGAAATCTTTTAGTTTCAAAGTCAGAGTCATAAATGCGTCTAAGGTTCCTGTATATCGCGTGTACAATCGTCGTTCCGGTTTGCACCACTATACGACGAATGCTGCTGAGAAGAACATGCTGGTAGCCAAAGGTTGGCGTTACGAAGGAGTCTCGTTCAATGCTGCTCGTGGTGGTTCGGGGCTCAAGCCGGTATATCGCGAATACAATCGCAGGAACGGGAACCATAACTGGACCATGAACAAGCGTGAACACGATATGCTGGTAAATCTTGGGTGGCGCAATGAGGGCATAGCATGGTATGTGCTACCGTCAGCTCCGACCACGGTGTATCGCTTGTACAATCCGAATTCCGGTGAACATGTGTATACAACCAACTACTACGAGTATCAGCTAGTGGGCTCTCGAGGATGGCGACGCGAGGGTGTTGCTTGGAAGAGTTTGTAACCTTTTGAATTGAGAATGGACATCCCCTATCGAAGGGATGTCCATTCTCAATTCAAACTCAATTAATTAAGATGATTAATTAAGATGATTAATTAAGATGATTAATTAAGATGATCGATAGCATATTGTGCTTGTGCTGAAGTGAACTTCTCGAATATGAGTTGTTCGTATATGCTTGCCTTGGAAAGGTGTTGATCCTGATATGACCGTGCCGTTGCTAAAGCATTAGCATTATAGTCAGCTTTGAGGTTTTCGACGGCATATCTCGCTTCCGCTGAGGTGAATTGTTCTCCGTATTCGCTGACTAATTGGTCATATATACCCTCTTTGGACATGTGAGCGTTGCGGGAATAGTCTTTGGCTTTGACTAGAGCGTTGGCTTTATAGTCGGCTTTGAGATTGTCAACCGCATACTGTGCTGCCGCAGTGGAGAATTGTTCACCGTATGGACTGGTGAGCTGTTCGTATAACCTTTTCTTCGAGAAATGAGCGAATGAATTATATTCTTTGGCTTTGGCTAGTGCATTGCGATATTCAGTGGGCACATTGTTTCCTGCGCCGTGTCCAAGACCTGTCGCGTACCAGCCGATGCCTTCAGCTTTCCATCCTGCTTGCACGAGCATGTTGTTTTCGGCTTTGTTCGTCGTATAGTTATGCGAACCGCGGCGAGCGCGTCGATTATATTGACGATATACAGGAATCGAACCACCGGAGTACCAGCCTATGCCTTCATATTTCCACCCTACGCGTACCAGCATGTCTCGCTCAGCGCTATTTTGCGTATAGTGATGATCTCCAGCATTGCGATTGTACAGACGATACACCGGAGCGCCAGACGATGGTGCATACCATCCCACGCCTTCATATTTCCAGCCTTTAGTGCGAAGCATGTCGCGCTCGGCTCCGTTGCGTGTATAGAAATGCTCACCGGAATTGCGGTTATACATGCGGTACATAGCAATTCCAGAGTTTGAAGAGGCGGCGACCGCAGTGGAGGGAAACGATATAAATGTGGGAAAGGCAATGATAGTTGTAGATGCGGCTATGAGTATTCGTCGCAGGCTATGTGATTTGGAAGTCATAATATACTCCTTAGTTTTATCCTTACTTCCATTTACAATTATATCAATGGGGATATCCTATTCCCGAATTGAAATTCGATGGAACGCTCTCTTAATGCAGGGCTACAATACCTCCATGAGAGTGTAGAACCGCGACAGGGGGTTATAGGCTTGCCGCATCATATGAAAGCCAAAGTTCGCGATTCATTGCTCAGGAATCTAATGTCATTCGTGTGCGCTAAGCCAATTCCGATAAATACATGGGTATGGTGGGGCGTTCTGCTAGCAACCATCGGTCGCTTGACGATGTCGCTGACTTCGCATATGTGGTTTAGATATGATCAGGTGGCGGATGACTGGCTGCTGATGAGCCAGTCATTGCCTGATTATGCGCAGGCAAAAAATCATTATAGACTTGCAAAGAATCAGTCTTTTAGCATGTGGCTGAGCATAATCTATGAAACAGGGATAAATGTCGATGTCATAAATAAATATTGATGATCCTACTGCTTCAGGTGTTTCTGACTTTACCAGTAAGGAAGCTGTGTCTATTGCTTGGGTAGTATTGTGGTTTTACAAGGTAGTGATGTTTGTTGCATTCATGGGTTGCTGTATTGTCATAGTAGGTTTGTGCAGGAGATTGGGTTCACGGTCATCCGATTCAAACGGTTTCGAAGTTGGATTAATGCCATGTTTGTTCGTATATGCTTTTATATATGTATTTGCTACCTGTTGGTATGCCGAGTATCTCGATAACCCTTATATAGTGTTCTTCAATGCTGCAGGGATGACGATGCCTTTGGTTGCAACTGTTCTTTTTCTTGCGTTAGGGGTTATTGCTGGCCGGTTTGGTGTCTTCAGAGGGCGAAGCGCGATTTGTCGCGGGATGAGATCGCGATATGGTAGAGATGCATATCACGGATGACGATAATCAAGGGAAGTGTATGGACAAGCAGATAGCGGGCAACTCTGTCAGGACCGATACGGGAACTGGCGGGGCAGCACTTTGGAAATTGCTTTTATGGGTGCGTTCCTGGTCTCGTTCACACCCATGTATCGTCTCTACTATAGTTGTCACGACTGCACTGGTTGTGCTGGTGTTAATTCCCCTGACTCCGACTAATGTCAGCTACAGTGCGAACTTTGATTCAGCGGCAGCGGGCGCGCGAGTTACGTTTATGTTCGACAAAGACGGTCGTATTCCAGAGAAGGCTACGCAGAATTCATTTGTGCAGACCGGCGCGGCAACAATTGCTCTTGATCCACTTAATCAGAATTCATCGACGCTCGCTATAGTGGTGAACGACTCAAATGCAACGCTGCGGTCTTTAGATGTCAGCGTAAGGGTGAACAACCGTATTTGGTATACATTCGTCTCAATTCCTGGCGGGGAAGTTGAATCTAAGAGAACCCCATCCGAGGGGAATACGACATTCACAGTGAGTGCAGATCGAATGGCTTCTATACGCCGTATCGCGAAAGCCAGATCCGAGTATAAAATTTTAATCGCTGCACTGATTTTGATTGCTTACGTGGTGGCTTTGCTGCGATTCTCTGTGCTCAAGAAATTGAATATCAGAGTATTTATTGCAGGTGTTGCTGTTGGTCTGTTGCTGTGTGGTTTTATGGCCAATCTCTGGCTTGTGAAACAGCCTTTTAGCCGTAATACGCCTTTTGCCTTTAACTCCACATCTTCTCTCAACATAAAAGGCAAATATTTAATTGAACAGAAGCTGCTTGTTCAAGGAAAACATGCAGGTTTTGTGAAGCTTCCGATTTCGCTTGCGTACAACGTAGGGCCAGCGGACCCTGAATCAGGTTCCAATCCCTCGTATGACAAACTCTATGCTTCGGCCAATGAGTTCAAGGATCGTTATCTTCTGAATATCACTGCTGAGAAGAACCAGTCAGTTG
This sequence comes from Bifidobacterium jacchi, assembly GCF_009078285.1. Classification (GTDB taxonomy): domain Bacteria; phylum Actinomycetota; class Actinomycetes; order Actinomycetales; family Bifidobacteriaceae; genus Bifidobacterium; species Bifidobacterium jacchi. Next base: position 2,061 of record NZ_RQSP01000006.1, on the reverse strand, counting down.
TCTTTGACGGGATTATTACTCCATCAATGATGGATGAGACTCGTTCGAATGTAGTCATTCCAATGAATCTCAATGGCTACAACGGAACAATACTATCGGTGAAACTGAGCAAAACAAGCGAGGGGACACCTTCGCTTTTGTTTACGAAAGGAACGCTGCAGGGTCAAGATCCGACACTGTTGAAGCCTAGTGTTCAGAAGCTGGATGCCCCTGCTTGGTCAGCCAATGATTATCTGAATTTGAGTGTGGGATATAATGGCATACCGTATCAGGCAATCATAACCATGATAGTAATAGCTGGTGTCCTGCTACTGATTGTTAATCTGCTGTTTGGCGGATCGCGATTCATTCAAATTCGTTCGTGGGTATGTGGCTTCGATTACATTGCGATGATGCTGTATGCAGCGGCTCAGGCCTTCATCTATATGTCCTCGGTACAGGGTTTTCCGGATGAGGCTGCTCATGTTAGCTATGTCGAAGCATTGGCAACGGGGAGTGCCGGCAGAGGCGTCGTGCCTGAATTCGCTAATATGCGGATCTACGCTCTTACGGATGTTGACATAGACCTGACCAAGGATGCTGGATTCAATTACCTCGGTCATCCGCCGCTCTATTATCGCATTATGATGTTGCTGACGCCATTCAATTTGAATGGCAATATTGTGACGTTTAGTTTGCAACGCATGCGTCTTATGTCATTCCTTATCGGTATTGCTGGCATTGCACTTATATATTACATTGGGTTCACGCGCATTCCTAAGTTTCCTGTGATGCATCTTCTTTTCGCGATGATCGTAATCGCCCCTGTCAACATGGTGTATGGCATTAGTGGTGTGACCAATGATTCCCTGACCATTCTTACGGTAGCGGTTTTCCTTCTCGGAATTATACGTTTCTATGAACGCAGATACGGGCTTATGACATACGTCTTGATAGCAGTTGGGATCAGTGCGACCGTGTTGACAAAACTAACGGCTGGCATGATTGTTGTGGTAATCGCTTGTTTGGTGATTGTTTATACTTGTGTCGCAGAGAAACGGGGTAAGGAGGCGTTGCGTCGCCCGTCGTTCTATGCATCGTGGCTCATATATGTGATTCCGATTGGTTACTTTATCGCGTTATATATGAAGTACCACACGATACAACCTGGATTTCAAAACTTGGCATTGCGAGAATACATCGATAGTCCGATGTACACGACTATCGATGCTCGGACTCATATGGGTGTATGGGAAAGTGTGATGCAGCTCTTGAAGAGTTTTGTCAGTACATGGCATATGTTGACCGGGCATGTTTATGTGTATAAGCCAGATTACCCGTGGTATTCTCTTGATCGCGTTGCCGTTATTATGATTCTTATTGTACCTTTTGTGGTATTTGCCATGAAAAGATCTAGGCTTATCGACTATATGCGCATAGGTATCTCAAGTGTGTGTATAGTGTTTCTCTATCAAGCAAGATCAGTTTTCTCATCCTATTACATAAATGGTCGTTTTGGCGGCTACAGTAGCCGATATTATTTGTGTGCGATTGGTATCTTTGCTCTAATTGCTATTTGGCTGATCGTCCAACGATTCGGAGTGAATGACAAAAATGTGGTCGAGTTTGCAAGCGACGAAATCAGACAAAAAAAGACGCATGCCGGCGAGAGCTGTAGAGCTTCGGGTTCTGTGCTGACTCAGACGGGTATCTTGGTCTGTTCTGTACTGTTTCTGCTGCTGTTGTTTGATGGTTTCGTTTACTCTGTGCTGTATTACGCTGACAACACGCCAGCTTTCATAGGATGAAGGCGCCATTGTGATGAATTGTTATTTGGTGTCATGACAAGGCGTTTTTTGTGTGGTGGTAGTAGTTTCGTACGAAAGCTAGGACTGCACGGTTGGTTCCTATAAAAGTTGAAATTCGGGGCCTTAGGTCTTCGCGATTTGGCCTTCTTCTCCACCCCCCGGAACAATGGGCGGGTTCCAGTGATCGTTGCAACACCTGACCGACCGACGGGAGGAACAGGTGGGCAGGTGGTTGTTCGAGGGCGTGGAGTACGCGACGAGGTCGCAGATGTGC
>NZ_RQSP01000005.1:85203-108314 GCF_009078285.1 Bifidobacterium jacchi | reverse complement strand
GCTCGGGAGGGCTCGCCGGGCGCTCTCCAGTGAACGAAATTCGGGAGATGGCCGTTCTTTTCCCGAATTTTGTTCGCTGGTCATGGGAACCGGCGACACGGACCGCGGCATTGATGATTGCGACGAACGACGGACCGCGGAGACGGAGGCGATCCTCGTTTCTCAGGATTCCTCGGGTGCTCCTATCGCTTCTTAGATACTTGACCGCCGCATCATGACCGCCGCATCATGACCGCCGCATCATGACCTCACACCGGCCGCGATCAAGCCGATTGCCGCCCCAGTTACTCACGAAAAACACTCACAATAGGGGTGAAGGGAGCCTAAGAAACAACACAATGGCTCAATTGTGATCGAAACCGGTGAGAGGCCTCCGCATTGCATCCACGAATCAGTCACTCCCCGATCTGCTTCGTCCGACATCACCACCTGCCGTTCCTACTGTTGCAGTATCACTTCTGCGGCAGCAGATATACGCTGTCCTCATCACAAGCCAGTACCATCGGCGTGTTGTGCAGACGATTCAACCTTTCCAGTCCATCACGGAACAGTGCGACATGCGTCGCGCTCACGTCACGCAGACTTGCGAGCAGATCATCCGTACGCCGGGAATTGAATCGACCGACACCATCGCCTGCGCCGATCAGCGTCTCGTCGATCGGCGTATGATCCCCAACAACCGGAACAGCGGCCACCGCCTCGCCAAGTTTGCGGCCAAGGAACGAGACACCGCCAAGCACCGCCGCTCCGACCGTCCTATTCGACCGACGCTCGATCGCGTCATAGCAATCCGTGTAGAAGCGCCGATATTGCAGATCGCGATTCGCGACATCCTCCGCGAGCGACGTCAGATACTCCTCTTCGAAATTCATGCTCAGCATCGGCTCCAAAAATGATGCAAATGCGTGATTGTAAGCAGCAAGACGATACTCCCTCATCAGTTCGGCGATGCCAGCAGACCGTTTGCCCACCGCGGATCGCATCTCGAAGAATCTGCCCTCACGCAACATGCCGGTGATCTGCGCGCGCAGATGGATGCACGCCTTTGCCATCTCCTGTTTGATGTCAAGCACCTTCATGTGACTGTTGCCAATCCACATGTCATTGTCCCAATTGAATCGGTATCCGTTCAGAATATCTGCAAGCGTTTCGGCATCGCCGCGCAATTCGGCCTTGTCCTTTTGCTTGAGATAATCGAACATCTTCCGTTGCATAGCTTCGATGGCATCCAGTTTATGGTTAATTTGCATGATCGCAAACGCCATAAACAAGGTCGTCGGATCGTAGGGCATGACACCGGTGGCTGTCGTAGTGCTGCCCGACAACGGATGGAGGCGCGCCTGTCCGAAATTCTTGGCCGCATCACGAAACGAACCAATGTACCCAGTACCATCATTGAACCGCTGCAGCATCGCTGCGGTAAGCGGATTGCCATGCACGTCGGTGACGGAAAAAACGTTGCCCGGCATGGTGACCGTTTCGGTCATCGTCCGAATCGAGTCGGGGAGCGACGAGAATGCAACTCCCAAAGCAGTGAGATCTGCAAAGGGAACGACGACGGCATCGTCCTCGTTGATTTCGATATCGGCTGCATCCATGCTCATGCGGAAGTCGGCAAGTCGTTGCGCGATATCCTTGCGACGCCGCTTTTCAACATCACCTTCATTGGCGTGTGAAGCGATCCCCTCTACAGATTCATCGCGAGAGGCCTCGTCACCATGGTCAGTGGTGTCGGCAGAGTTAGGGGTGTCGGCAGATGCAAGATCGGCAGACTCATCAGTCGGAAGCTGCTTTGAAGATAGTTCATCGGACATGTCCAAACCATCCTTTCCGTATAGGCGGTTTCAACGACGCATTCGATAGGCCTATGCAGTAGTCCACATTGGAATCCCACATTCATATGATATGCACGATTGCAGATCAACAAGCCAACCGATAGACAGGCTGGGTATGAAGCCAGGTATGCGAATATGCGACTGGATATGTGGTGATGTGGCGCGCAGACCGACTTGTGATTGAGCAATGCCCGGACAGCGGAGCGAGTCTCGAGAGGCCGGAATGCCAATTCATAAACGAGCAGCGATAAGAACGAACAGTCGGTGCCAAACGCCGACATCGCACATCAATGGCATCGCCGGTGCGCGAGACACCTGCTTTGGAACAGGGCAGGAATCTCAGCACTTCTTGGATAGATACGCTGCCCAGAGATCCATTAGGAGGGTCATGGGAGTACTTTTAGGACACGACGTTCAGCCACGCGACGTGAAAATCGGTCTTTTTTTCATCGCGTGGCTGGACGGTTTGCCACACGACGCCATGTAAGCGGTCACACAGCATCGCGTGGCTGGATGTGAGCGGTTACATCGGGCATTCCGACTCGGTGTCGCGGCCGAGCGCAGCCACGCGACGCGAAAATCGATCTTTTTTTCATCGCGTGGCTGCGATTGGCCCCGCGGTCCGCCCACGGGCAGCCGCCACTGGGCTACCCGTAGACGACTGGGCCGCAAGAGCGCTCCGTCAATCAGTGACGGAGTCATTAATGAGATGCGCGCGGCCTCTAGGCGTACCGAGGGGAAGGCACTGAGCCGTCAAGGGAACAGTCCTGTGGACTGTTCCCAGGCGAAGTGAGCGCCCCGCGCGAAGGTTGCGCGAAGCGCAACAGGTACGTCGACCGAGGAGCTGGCTTACGCCAGCCTTCGCGGCACAGCCGCTCACCTCGCCTACGGGCAGCCCACTGGGCTACCCGTTACACGGCTCGGCGACGAGGACGCGCCATCTCATTAATGACGGTTGTCGAGACGGTGGACCATCTCGGACAGCTGCAGTTCCTTCTCGAACTGGCGGGCGGTGGTGTTCTCGTCGATGACGGCGAGCTCAACACCGGCGATGCGGGCGAAGTCCTCCCAAGCCTCACGACCGACGGAGGTGGTCATGCAGGTGTGGTGGGAGCCGCCGGCGGTGATCCAGCACTGGACGGCGGTCTTCAGGTCCGGCTTCGGCTTCCAGACGGCGCGGGCGCACGGAAGCTCCTTGAGGGAGCCCTGCGGCTCGACGACGTCGACGACGTCCATGAGCAGACGGAAGCGCTCGCGCTCGTCGGCCATGGAGACGACGACCACGTCCTTCTTCGGAGCGCCGGAGAAGACGAGGCGGACCGGGTCGGCCTTGCCGCCGATGCCCAGCGGGTGGATCTCCAGCTTCGGCTTGGCGATGGTGCCGATGGCCGGGGAGACCTCGAGCATGTGGGAGCCCATGTCGAGCTCGTTGCCTTCGGTGAAGTTGTAGGAGTAGTCCTCCATGAGGGAGGCGCCACCCTCAAGGCCGTAGCCCATGACGGCGCCGATGCGCACGAGGACGGCGGTCTTCCAGTCGCCTTCAGCGGAGAAGCCCCAGCCGTACTCGGATGGGAAGCGCTGCGGGCCGACGCCCGGCAGCTGCGGCAGGGCGCCGAGGTCCTCGAAGTTGTCGACGCCGGCGGTGCAACCGTTGGCGCGCATCATGTTGACCATCGCGGCCTCTTCCTTGGCGGCGATGAACAGGGAGTCGTACTTGGCATCGAGCAGAGCCGGGTCGACGTCGTACTTGGCCTTGTAGTCCTCGATGAGGGCCTTGACCTGATCGTCCTTGACGGCATCGTAGGCGGCGACGAGCTCGTTGACGGCCCAGGTGTTGATGGAGGCGCCGAACACTCGCTCGGCTTCGGTCTTGTCGCCTTCGGTGACGGCGACGTTACGCATGTTGTCGCCCCAGCGCATGACCTTCATGTTGTTGGAGGCGTCCCAGCCGGCGCAGGCGCGGGCCCAGGTGCCGACCTTCTCGGCGACTTCCGGGTCGGTGTAGTGGCCGACGACGATCTTGCGCGGGATGCCGAGGCGGGAGACGATGTAACCGAACTCACGGTCGCCGTGGGCGGCCTGGTTCAGGTTCATGAAGTCCATGTCAATGGTCTCCCACGGGATCTCCTTGTGGTGCTGGGTGGCCAGCTGCAGCAGCGGCTTGGTCAGCACTTCGAGACCGCGGATCCACATCTTGGCCGGGGAGAAGGTGTGGCACCAGGTGATGACGCCGATGACGTTCGGGTTGGCGGAGGCTTCGACCATGAACTGCTTGACGCCGTCGGAGGACTTCAGGGTCGGCTTGAGGACGATCTTGGCCGGAATCCTGCCGGTCTTGTTGAGGTAGTCGACCATTTCGGCGGAGTGCGCGGCGACCTGACGAAGGGCTTCTTCGCCGTACAGGTCCTGCGAGCCGACGCCGAACCAGATTTCCTTGCCTTCAAAGGGGTTTTCCATTGCCATAAGTGTTCCTCTACTTCGTTGTGATGGACAGTCTCAGGTTTCGTCCGGCTTCTGTCCGACTTCGCAGTCGAAAAAAAAGTGACGTGTATTGGTTTATTGATTATTGATTATTGGTTATTGGATTGGTTTATTGGTTATGTTGTAGTTGATTTGATTTGTGATTATGCGCTGTTGGGCGCGCTACCGCTCGGTTGGATGCCGCGCAACAGGTACGGCAAGTCCTCCCGCTGCACCGATAACGCAGATCCGACGGGAGACTACCCCTCAGCCGGCTGCGCCGACAGCTCCCCTGACAAGGGGAGCCAACACCCGGACACAATACCGCGGACACACGCGCCAAGTCAGTGCTGAAAGCACTGGTCTGACGCGTGCGAATCCAAGGCGCGGGAGACGAAGGCGTACAAAGGTACGTCGAGTCTCCCGCAACGCAGGAGGCGCACCGTCAGATCAGTGCTGACCGTAGACGTTCTGGTAGCGGTCGTTGAGCTTATCGATATCGGCCTGGTCGATCTCGATGATGTCACCCAACTGACGCGCCGCCCACATCGTATGAGCGACCTCCTCGGTCATGGCCGCGGCCTTCACCGCAGCCTCAGCATCCCGGCCGACAGTGAACGGACCATGATTCTGCATCAGCACCGCAGGCGACTTCGGATACTTCTTCAGGGTCTCGACGACCCCCTTGCCGATCGCCTCCGAGCCGATCAGACGGAACGGGCCGACCGGCACCGGACCACCGAACTCGTCACCCATCATCGTCAGACCGCACGGGATGTTCTGACCCGTCGCAGCCCAGGCGGTGGCGTAGGTGGAGTGGGTGTGCACCACACCGTACACGCCCGGCATGTTGCGGTAGATGTAGGCGTGGGAGGCGGTGTCGGAGGACGGGGCCTCGGCGCCGTCGACCACGTTGCCCTCGAGGTCGCACACCACCATCGAGTTCGGGGTCAGGTTCTCATAGCGCACGCCGGAGGGCTTGATCACCATCAGATCCGCCGTACGCAAACGCTGGGAGACGTTACCAGCCGTCCACACCACCAGATTCCACTTGATCAACTGCTGATGCAAAGCAGAAACCACCTCACGAACCTGCTTCACCTCAGCACGAACCTCAGGACCAAAATCAGCCAACGTAACCATTGTTGGTTTTCCTTTCCATTTGATAACCGATTGTTTTTACTATCGCTTGCAGCAGCGCAAATGCGGCCTCCCTGACTCATTGACTCTGACTCAATGATTCAAAGGAGGCCGCATGATCGCTTACTTCTCTTCGAGATCGATCGCTTCGACAGCGGTGTGCTCGATGGACAGTCCCTTGCGGAAGCGTGCGAAGAAGTCCTCGAAGCCCTCGACGTCGGCCGGGTCCGGCTCCTCGGTGGTGGACTTGGCGTCCTTGAACACGCGTCCGTCAAGGTAGTCGGCGAGGTTGGTGTGATCCTCGTTGGTGTGCCACAGGTAGTCGGCGAGCACAGCCATGCCCCATGCACCACCTTCGGCGGCGGTGGACATGACCTTGATCGGGGTGTCGAACGCGGCGGCGAGGATCTTCTGCGCGACCTTCGGCGTGGCGAAGATGCCGCCGTGGCCGACGAGGGAGTCGATCTGGACGTGCTCGTCCTTGGTCATGACGTCCATGCCAATCTTGACCGGGGAGAACGCGGAGAACAGCTGGGCGCGCATGAAGTTGCCGAGGGTCATGTTGGCCTCGGGGCTGCGGGCGAACAGCGGGCGGCCTTCGGACAGGCCGGCCAGGAACTCGCCGGAGCGGAACGGGTAGTTGAGCAGGCCGCCGCAGTTGGAGTCCACGTCGTCGGCGATGGCCGCACGGAACAGCGTGCCGTACAGCATGCCGGCGTCGACCGGCTGGCCGATGGCCTTGGCGAACTGGCCGAACAGGCCGACCCACGCGTTGAGGTCGGAGGTGAAGTTGTTGGCGTGACTCATGCCGGCCAGATCGCCGGCCGGGGTGGTGACCACGTCGACTTCGGGGTGCAGCGCCTGAAGCTTGTGCTCAAGCACGACCATGGCGAAGATCGACGTGCCGGCGGAGACGTTGCCGGTGCGCACGCGCACGGAGTTGGTGGCGACCATGCCGGTGCCGGCGTCGCCTTCCGGCGGGGCGAGCACGACGCCCGGCTCGAGCGTGCCGGACGGGTCGAGCAGCTTGGCGCCTTCGGCGGTCAGTTCACCTGCGGGAGTGCCCGCGACGAGCGGGGTCGGCAGCAGGTTCTCCAGCTTCCACGGCTGTGCGGCGACCTCGGGGATCGCATCGAACTTCTTGATGAGCTCGGTTTCGTAGGTGTGGGTGGTCGGATCGATCGGGAACATGCCGGAGGCGTCGCCGACGCCGATCACCTTGCGGCCGGTGAGCTTCCAGTGGACGTAGCCGGCCAGCGTGGTGAAGAACGCGACGCGGCCGACGTGCTCCTCCTTGTTGAGCACCGCCTGATACAGGTGGGCGACGGACCAGCGCTCAGGAATGTTGTACTGGAACAGCTGGGAGAGCTTCTCGTGGGCATCGTGCGTGTTGGTGTTCTGCCAGGTGCGGAACGGCACCAGCAGCTCGCCGTCCTTGTCGAACGCGAGGTAGCCGTGCATCATGGCGGAGAAGCCGATGTGGCCGATGTGGGTGAGCTGCTCGCCGTATGCGGTGCGCACGTCGTTGGCCATGGACGCATAGGCGGACTGCAGACCCTTCCAGATCTCATCCTTGGTGTAGCTCCACAGGCCGTCCTCCAGATGCGAGGCCCACTCGTAGTCGCCCGAGGCGATGGTGTGGTAGGTGTCGTCGATGAGCACCGCCTTGATGCGAGTGGAGCCGAATTCGATGCCGAGCGAGGTCTTGCCCGCGCGGATCTTCTCGGCGATCACCGCAATCTGATCGGAGTCATTTTGTGCTGCTGCCATGCTGGTTGATCTCCTTGTGTGATGAATGCCACGTGATCGTTCACAACACATCAATCCCATGCATTGTTAGCGCTCACATTTCTGTCGTCAATCATTATAAACACCGGTTATGGGAAAACACAACTCATCCCCGAAATGCCGCATCAGCGACCATCGCGGTTCAATCAGCCGACAAATCAGCAGCCGGACAACAGCCAGCCAGAGCAATTCAGCAAACAAAACCAGCACTGAGACCAGCCGACAAATCAGCAGCGAGCCAGCAACCATGCCAATCGGCAATGGCACCGGCCAGCAGGCGTGAATCACCAGCGATCAACGCGGCCGCGCGGCACCCAGCGAACGCCGAACCATCACCTTGGCGGGAATCAGACCGACCCCATGCGCCGACGAGGCGAACGCAGGATTCCTGCCATCCCCCAGCAACCGCAGCGTCTCGCGCATCGCCGACGTGCCAAGCTGCGCAAAATCCGGCTGCACGGTCGTCAACGGCGGGTAGAGATTGTCCATCGCCGGCAGATCGTCGAATCCGACCACGCTCACATCCTGAGGAATCCGGATCGAATGCTCATACAACGCGCGGATCACGCCCACCGCCTGCGCGTCATTGGCGGTCACGATCGCCGTGGGCAGCACGCCGCCCGAGCTGCCGATCGATTCGAGCACATGATTCATGCGGGCATACGCCTCGGACGAGCCCCACGTCTCGCAACGCAGCGTCGCCGAACTGATGGAACGCTCCCTCGCCGCACGATTCCAACCCTCAAGCCGGGTGCGCGCGTCACGCCACTCCTGCGGGCCGGCGAAATACAGCACGCGACGATGACCGTACTGCCCGAGCAGATGCGCGACGTCGCCCATCGCACCCCACTGATCAATGCCCAGCATCGACACATGGTCGTGCCCCCGCATGACCCTCTTGCCCTCCTGAGCACCCCACTCGCCGTGCGTGGATGCGACGATCACCCTCGGCTGCGACACGCGCATCCGGCACGCGGCCTCGAACATGGTGTCCGTTGGCGTCAGCAGGATGAACGCGTCGACGTTCTGCTCGTTGAACATGCCGCAGATGTTCTCGAAATCCTCGCGCGAACAGGTGGCCTCCTGCACCATCGTCACCGACATGAACAACCTGTGCTCGCGCGAGACCTCCTCAATCGCCGCGATCGTGGAGACCGGCCCGTAGAACCGCATGCCGCCCGCGATCAGACCGATCGTGCGCGACTTGCGCGAGGCGAGCGCGCGGGCCGAATTGCTCGGACGATAGCCCAGCTGGTCGATGGCCGCCTGCACCCGGGCGCGGGTCGTGGCAGTGACGTCCGGCGAATTGTTGATCACCCTTGACACCGTCTGATGACTGACCCCCGCCAGCTTGGCCACCTCGAACATGGATGGGCGCTTGTTGACAGTGCGGTCATTGCGGTCATTACGATCATTACGATCATTACGGTCGGCGCGCATACCTCTTTGCCTCCACGTTGAAAACGACAATGGTTTTATCGTAACCGGTGCTGTGACGAACCTCACGCTGATGCGCGGCGCGCAGGTCGCCGACCTGCCGATCGCAGCCCGACGTTGCCCGGCGCTGCCCGCGCACGTCAGACCAGATGCCAGCTGATCCGATGCATGTCGCTCGGCCCACAGGCGGCGATGGCCGCGCGATGCGCCCGCGAACCGTAGCCCTTGTTGCGATCCCATTCGTAGGGCGCATAACGAGGGTCAGAGGCTGCGAGTTCACTCATGAGCCGGTCCCTCGTCACCTTGGCGATGACGGCCGCCGCGGCGACCGTCGCGCAATGCCGATCGCCCTTCACCAGCGTGGTGATGGTGGCCGGAAACGGCACGTCGGGCGCGTCGAACGTATCCATCGCCTTGGTGATGTAATCGTTCGGCCCGTCGAGAATGCCGGCAACGGCATGGATTGCGGTCGCGGAGCGCATCAGCTGCCGCTCGACCTGCGCCAACGCGCGCAACGCGGCGATTCCCAGCGCATGGGCAATGCCCCATTCGTCGATTTCCGCATTGCTCGCCGCGCCGACCGCACTCGCCGCACACCATGCGCGCAACGGCTCGAACAGCGCCTCTCGACGTCGTTCGGTGAGCATCTTCGAATCGGCAAGTCCAGCGGGAACGCTCAGATGCCCAAGATCACGCGCCCAAATCGCCGCGGCGCCGACCATGACCGGGCCGGCGAGCGCGCCGCGGCCGACCTCGTCGAATCCGACGATCACGTCGGCCGCAGCATGCGCGTTCGTGTCGTCGATGCCGGGCTGCTCACTGGGTTGGTCGCCGGGCTGCTCACTGGATTTCCCGCCAGGTTCGCCGCCCATGCCGGCAAGACGCCGCTCCAACGCCAGCGTCGGCACCTCTCCAGTGACCTCTCCAGTGGACACGTGCTCAATGAACATGCACCCGCCTCCGTTCCTTTAGTTCGCTTCCTCTGTAGGTTCCGTTTACATAGGTTCCGTTTACATAGGTTCCGTTTCGGCCTTGACCGGCGAACCGGCATGCGGCACATGACATATCCGGCGTGTAGAGTCCTCACAGCCGGCATTCGCCAGCGACTCAGAATCGCGATAATACAGCCCGTCATCGATCACAGCCCTCACGGTGCGGAAATTACCCCATGATGTAGGGTTTCGCCCATGATGCAGGGACGAGAAACGGCTTGATTCCGCCATTTTGCCCAGTACGGGATGATAACGTTCCCTACACCATGGGATGATGCCCGCATGGGATGATGCCCGCATCATGGGAGGAGGCGTGTGACATGCATGCCATGCATGCGAAAGGGCGTGTTTCACACCGTATATGCGAGTTGTGTGTACCAAGAGACCGGAGGCGCCTGTGCTCGCGCATCATACGCACGCATCCCGCACTCACGACAACGCCTACGAATTGCTGGCAAAACCTCCGATTCACCCGCCCATCAAACGGCCTATGCCATCGACGGCGTACCTGCACCATCTACACACAACTCGCAGATACCGCTCGTACATCAACATCCGTGGCGAGGGACATACGCGAACCCGCACTTCGGTCGCCCCCTCAATAGCCGGCGCGGCCCGACCTTAGCATTAGCAGTAGTTCCGTCAGTTCGACGACGTGCCATCCGGCACCTGGTCGAAGACCTCGTGATGGCCGTCCAATATGCCGATGCGATTCAACGGCCAGTACCGCAGCATGCCGACGCCGACCACATCGGAGATCGGCACCAGACCATGCTCGCCATCATCCTGATGCCAGCGGGAATCGGCGGAACTTGCGCGATTGTCGCCCAACACGAAGATGCGCCCTGCGGTCACCTCGACTCGGAACGGGAACGCACTGGGATCGACGCCGGGACGCAGATAGGCGGATTCGTCGATCGCGACTCCGTTGACCTTGACCGGCTGACCGGCACCATCGCACTCGACCACATCGCCCGGCAGGCCGATCAGACGTTTGATGAGATATTCCGTGCCGCTGGTCCCCTGCTCGGAACTCAGCCAGTTGGCAGGATCCTTGAACACGACCACATCGCCGCGTTTGAGCGGAAACACGGAGGGGCTGAGCTTCGAGGTGACGACGCGATCGCCCGGCTCGATGGTATCACGCATCGAACCGCTGGGAATCGAATAGAATCCGACGAGGAACACCCGCAGCAACAGTACGATCAGCACGGGCACGCCGCACCAGATCAGCAGATCGCGAGCGCCGGACGCGTCGCGGCGTCGGCCATGCCGGCCGCGACGACGGCGGCGCGATCGCGCAGTACCGGACGCATCGGGTGCGCCGGACGCACCGGACGCGCTGCCAGCGCTGACGGAACCAGCCGCCACGGAAGCGGCTTCGGCCGCATCACCAGAACCTAGCATTGGCGCAGGATCGATCGCGTGATCCGCCACGCGAACGGTATGCCAATCATCATCGGACTGCATATCCACTCCTTGCTCGCCATCCTACGAAACACGCCAGCCGCCGCGCTGCGCCATCGTGATGCCACTACGATCGGTTACTTGACAGCGTTCCATCATACCCATCATCCCTGCATAGCGCTTCATTGCCGGGCATCGTGCCGGATATCTTGTCGGATAGTATGACGGGCAGCAGCAACGCGCGCACTGCAATGCAGCACAACGCGCACTGCAATGCAGCACACGCGCGCATGGCGGCACGCGACACGGCAACGCAAAGCACCGCACGGCAACGCAACCCAATGCAGCGCCAGCGCAACCCAACGCAACCCAGCACAGCGCAAAACAAAACAGAACAAGCCAAAACGAAAACAGCCCAGGGCCGAAGCCCACGGGCTGTTTCTCGCGCATGTCGGCGACGCTCCGCCAGCGGCGTTCAGCGCAGTGCGAAACCCGCCGAATCCGCCGAATCCGCCGAATTCACGGAACCTGCCGAATCCGCCGAACTCACTTGGCGGAGTTGTCGCGACGCTCGACGATACGAGCGGCCTTGCCGCGCAGCTTGCGCAGGTAGTACAGCTTCGCACGACGAACGCGGCCCTTGCGCACCAGCTTGATGGAGTCGATGACCGGGGAGTGCAGCGGGAAGCGGCGCTCCACACCGGTGCCGAAGCTGATCTTGCGCACGACGAAGGTCTCGTGCACGCCGCCACCCTGACGGGCGATGACCACGCCGGTGAAGGTCTGGATACGGGAGTTGTTGCCTTCCTTGATCTTCACGTTCACGTCGACGGTGTCGCCGGGACGGAACGCCGGGATCTCCTCGGCGGGCTTCATGTGCTTGGCGTCGAATGCGTCAATAGCGTTAGCCATGATATTCCTTCAGTGCTGCCGCATACCAGCCACAATCGGGGCCGTCCGCGCGCGGCGAACGCCTGCAAGCGCACGCCACAGGCCGTGGGACGACCAAAACGTTTCTTTCGAGGGTCTGCCCTCGAAAAGCCTGCCAATCCGCCGGAAAACAGCCGCGCGCTCGGCGCGGGAGCCCGACTGGACCCTAGGAAGAGACCGGCTTATGCGGCGGCCCGTCTCTCGACACAGCAATCGTCTAACATACATGGCAATCTCGACATCAGGAGATGATGGTCATGGTATTTCGTCGTGATGTGTCGTTGCATGACGGCTCGCTCATGCCCCGCTTCGGCATGGGTACGTGGCATCTGGCCGAAGGCCGGCGTTCGCCCGCACAGGAGGAGGCCGCGCTGAAGGCCGGTCTGGATGCAGGCATCTCGCTGATCGACACCGCCGAGATGTATGCGGATGGCCGCGCGGAATCGTTGGTTGGCCGCGCGATTACCGGATACGACCGATCACGGCTGTTTCTCGTGTCCAAAGTCTATCCGCACAACGCCGGCCGTCGGCAGCTGCGACGCAGTCTGGAGGCGTCGCTTCGACGACTCGGCACGGATTATCTGGACATGTATCTGCTGCATTGGCGCGGGTCGATTCCGCTGGCCGAGACCGTTGACTGCATGGAACGCGCGAAATCGGACGGCCTGATCCGCAACTGGGGCGTGTCGAATTTCGATATCGACGACATGCGCGAACTGTTCGCCACGCCCGGCGGCGACCTGTGCGCGGTGAATCAGGATCTGTATCATCTCGGCTCGCGCGGCGTGGAATTCAGTCTGCTGCCGTGGATGGACGCGCACGGCGTGCCGCTGATGGCGTACTGCCCGATGGCGCAGGCCGGGCGGCTGAATCGGCGGATTCTCGACGATCCCGCAGTGCGGGCGGTCGCCTCCGCGCACGGGGTCGGCCCTATACAGGTGCTGCTCGCATTCGTGCTGCGGCGCGACGATACGATCGCGATCCCATGCAGCGGCGACGCACGGCATGTGCTCGACAATCTGCGCGCATGCGATCTCGCATTGTCGGCCGACGAACTGGCCGCGTTGGACGACGCGTTCCCCGCGCCGACGAGCAAGGAACCGCTTGACATGCAATGACGGCCGGTTGAGATGGCTGTTGGCTTGCGATGACGGCGGCAATGATTGATGGCATGTTTTTCGATGATTGACAATGTGATTTTTGACGTATGCGGCGTTCTGGTCGACTGGCAACCGCGCCGCGCGCTGGAGGGCCTGTTTCCTCCTGATCAGATTGATGAGTTCTTCGCCGATGATGACCGCTGCGGATTCATGTATTTCGACGACCTGCATGATGGCGGCACCGATTATGCCGACCTGATCGACGAGTACGAACGCGAGTACGGGGCTCGGCTCGGGTTGATGATGCGCGCCTATGCGGCGCATGTCGAACGCACGCTGGTCGGCACGATTCCAGGCATGATGCCGCTGATTGAGGATCTTCGGTCGTCTGGCATCGGCGTGTGGGCGCTGACCAACTGGGGGCATGATACGTGGCCGATCATGCGGGATCGGTTCCCGGACCTGTTCTGTCTGCTGGATGGCGTGGTGGTTTCCGGCATCGAAGGGGTGCGCAAACCGGATCGCACGGCTTTCGATCTGGCGGTCGCCCGGTTTGGAATACAGCGGGCGCACACGCTGTTTGTGGATGATTCTTCATATAACGTGGCCGGCGCGCGCGCCGCAGGACTTACGGCCATACGCTTCGACTCAACCGAACAGACGCGCAACTGGCTATCCGGTCATGGTGTGATTCCACGAGCCGAACATCATCCATCCGCGAACTGAGCACGAGTTGCGCGTATCCTCCAGTATTCCTAATATCTCGTCATGGCTTGTATTAGTCCGCATATCGGACTTCTATAGCTCAGATAATGAACATCGTTCCGCTTGATGCGCGGACGTCGCAGCGCATAACTGAGTGCCTGCAAACGACGAGATTATCAGGGTGGTGGAGGGTTATCATGAGCGTGTTTTCATTGACCGCAAATAACGAAATTGGAGCATCGGCAACATGGGAATCCGTTGCGTTGGGACAGCTGACGTTCCCGCAGGTTCCCAGGCCATACGAAGGCGACTTCGACAGCGCCTTCTGGTCGAGCCGGCATGAGGAATACAACCGTCTCGAATGGGATGCATTGGATTGGCAGGCTATTCGCACGCAATTGGATAACGTAGCCGGCAAACTCGAGCAACAGCCCAGCCCGCAGCCGGAACTCGAATTCGACGTGCCGTCCGTCCGCGAGCGCACGTTCCTGGAAATGTGGTTCGGATATGGGGACCCAAGCGTGGAGGCGCATCGCATCGGGCAGGATCGATATGAGGTCGGCTATGGGCAGCATCGCATTTGCGCGTACGCCGACTATCCGATGCAGCCCGGCGACCGCGATCTGATGAGAATACCGGCAAGCGGCTTTCTGCCCGGCGAGCCGCTCTCCCCCGACACACGCATTCCCATGCTGATTCACGATGCCGCCGCAGACGGCATGTCAGCGAATCATGCGGCCCATACTCATGCGGGCCATACAGATCGTTACACTGGCAGACTATAAGCTGACAGTATAGGTCACGGAGTACAGGTTCATCGACACGGGAAGTAGAACGGCATGAAGGCAAATCGGGCATACGCACGCGCAATCATCACCGGCAAGGGCGAACGCGCGCTGCAGGATGGGCATCCTTGGGTGTACGAAGCCGAGATTCGGCGATTCGAGCTGCCTTCAGGCGAAGCGTGGAGCAACAACGGCTCGCTGCGAGCAGGCGCATGGAACGCTCCGTCCGGCCACGACGGCGATTCCTCGACTCCCGATGCCGGGGATGCCGGTGCATCCGGTGGCGCCGGTGGAGCCGGTTTCGCTGGTGCCGCTAGTGCCGCTGGCACCGCAGCCAGACGGGCGATGCCGGCTCGTCAGGAGCGCGACGCGACCCGTCAGGCCGTTCTGGATCGTCGCCGCCGCAAGGAGGCGCTCAACGCTCCGGCCACCGACAGCGAGATCATTCCCCTTGACGCGCTGCCCGACGGCTCGATTGTGGACGTGGTGTCGATGAAGGGGGCGTATCTGGGAACCGGTCTGCTGTCGCGGCACAGTCGCATCCGCGTGCGGCTGGTGACCCGCAACGCCAACGACGACTTCTCCCCCGCGTTCTGGGAGCGCAAGATCCGCTGGACCTGGGAGTATCGCAAGACGGTGATGGGAGCCGATGCCTCCGCATGCCGCGTGATCTTCTCGGAAGCCGACGAATTCCCCGGGCTGATCGTGGACCGGTTCAACGACGTGCTCGTCACGCAGACGCTGTCCGCCGGCATGGAACGGCTCAAGCCGGTCGTGTTCGGCGCGCTGCTCAAGGTGTTCGCCGAGGACGGCGTGGCGCTTCGCGGCATCTATGAGCGCAACGACGTCGCCACGCGCGCGCTTGAGGGATTGGAGCAGACGACCGGATGGTGGCACGCGCCCAGCGGCGACGCGGGCAGTGCCGACAGTGGCGATGCAGCGGCGAGCGATGCCGGCGATGCGGCGGTGACCGTCACCGACATCACCGAGAACGGCGTGCGCTATCATGTCGATTTCGCCAACGGGCAGAAGACCGGGTTCTTCCTCGATCAGAAATACAATCGTCGGGCCGTCGCACGGCTGGCGAGGGGTCGGCGCGTGCTTGACTGCTGCACGCATACGGGTTCGTTCGCGCTGAATGCCGCGCGCGGTGGAGCCGAGTTCGTTCGCGCGGTGGACATTTCCGAGTCGGCGATCGAGATGGCGCGCGAGAATGCGCGGCTTAACGGGGATGATGTGCTTTCGCGCATGGATTTCACCGTGGCGAACATCTTCGATCTATTGCCCGAGCTGGAGCGCAGCCGCAACCCGGAGCGTTTTGATTTCATTATTCTCGATCCGCCGGCGTTCACGAAGAGCCGCAGGACGATTGGTTCGGCGGAGCGCGGCTACCGGGAGATCAATTATCGTGCGATGCGCATTCTGCCGCGCGGTGGGTATCTGGCGACCTGCTCGTGCTCGCATTTCATGGATCATGAGCGGTTCAAGCGCATGCTCGCCGAGGCGGCGCAGGATGCCGGCGTGCGACTGCGGCAGATCGAGGAGCGTCAGCAGGCACCGGATCATCCGATCGTATGGGGCATCCCGGAGACCGACTATCTCAAGTGCCTGCTGTTCCAAGTGGTGTGACGGTTGCGCGTGAGCGCTATCGGTGCATCGAGTCTCACGCCGCACCGATAGCGCAGACCCGACGGGAGGCTACCCCTCAGTCGGCTGCGCCGACAGCTCCCCTGACAGGGGGAGCCAACACGCCCGACGCAACATCACGGACACACGCGCCAAACCAGCGCCGAAAACACCGGTCCGACGCGTGCGAATCCAAGGCGCGGGAGACGAAGGCGCCGAGCCGTCAGGGGAACAGTCCAGTGGACTGTTCCCAGGCGAGGGGAGCAGCTACGCTGCGACGGTTGCGTCGACCAAGGAGCCGGCTCCCGCCGCGCCGATAGCGCAGACCCGACGGGAGACTACCCCTCAGCCGGCTCCGCCGACAGCTCCCCTCACAAGGGGAGCCAACACGCCGGACACAACACCGCGAACGCACACGCCAAGTCAGTGCTGGAAGCACTGAAACAACGCGTGCGGCCTCAAGGCGCGGACAACGCCGGCGTACGAAGGTACGTCAAGTTGTCCGCAACGCCGAGGACGCTCCGTTGTTTCAGTGCTGGCCGTAGACGTTCTGGTAACGATCGTTCAGCTTATCGATATCCGCCTGGTCGATCTCGATGATCTCACCCAACTGACGCGCCGCCCACATCGTATGAGCCACCTCCTCGGTCATGGCCGCGGCCTTCACCGCAGCCTCGGCGTCCTTGCCGATCGTGAACGGACCATGGTTCTGCATGAGGACGGCCGGGGACTTCGGATACTTCTTCAACGTCTCCACGACCCCCTTACCGATCGCCTCCGAACCGATCAGACGGAACGGGCCAACCGGCACCGGACCACCGAACTCATCACCCATCATCGTCAGACCACACGGAATGTTCTGACCGGTGGCGGCCCACGCGGTGGCGTAGGTGGAGTGGGTGTGCACCACGCCGTACACGTCAGGCATGTTGCGGTAGATATACGCGTGGGACGCGGTGTCCGAGGACGGGGCCTCGGCACCATCCACCACATTGCCCTCCAAATCCGTAACCACCATCGAATTCGGCGTCAGATCCTCATAACGCACACCAGACGGCTTGATCACCATCAAATCCGCCGTACGCAAACGCTGCGACACATTACCAGCCGTCCACACCACCAGATTCCACTTGATCAACTGCTGATGCAAACTCGACACCACCTCACGAACCTGCTTCACCTCAGCGCGAACCTCAGGACCAAAATCAGCCAACGTAACCATAATCAACAACTTCCTTTCCTTGTTCAATCAATGCATGCCAATCAATGCATTCCAATCAATGCATGCCAAATCGCAGCAACCGCAGCAGCCACAGCAACCGCAGCAACCGCAGCAACCACAGCCGATGCAGCCACAGCAACCGAAAGGCTGGCCGGCCGATCCGCGCCGACTGAGGCGCGATGATCGGCCGACCAGCCCATCATGGCAATCAGCCGATCGCCGCCTGCGTGATGCCGGCGCGAGCGAACAGCTCATCGAAGTACCGCTTGGCGTGCGCGACCTCGGCCACCGGATCGGGCGCTTCGTCGGTCCACATCTCCACCGTGTAGCTGCCCGTGTAGTCGAGCCGCTGGAAGATGCGCAGGCACGCCTCGAAGTCGACCGTGCCTTCGCCGAACGGCACCCGCTTGAACACGCCCTTCGACGTGTCGCTGACCGGCTTGGTGTCCTTGAGATGCACGGCGACGATGTTGTCGATGTTCGATTCGATCTCGCGCGCCACATCGTTGGCGGGCCATGCGGTCAGGTTGCCGACGTCCGGGTAGGCCTGCAGCCAGGGGCTGTGGATTTGCGTCTTGTAGTAGACGACCTTGTCAAGCGAGTTGATGAACGGGTCGTCCATGGTCTCGATCGACAGCATGACCAGTCGGCGCGAGGCCATCTCGACGCACTTCTTGAGGTTTTCGACGAAGTATTCGCGGCTTTCCAGCGTTTTCGGCTCGTAGTAGACGTCGTAGCCGGCAAGCTGGATGTTGCGGATGCCCAGATCCACGGCCAGATCGATGGCCTTGCCCATCATCTCCAGCGCATGTTCGCGCACCTTCGGGTCCTTGGAGCCGAGCGGGAAGCGGCGATGGCCGGAGAGCATGAGCGTGTTGATGTGGCTGCGGGTCTTCCACATGGCGTTGCGGAACTGTTCGCGGTCGTGCTCGCTCCAGTCGAGTCGGGCGAGCCGCTCGTCGCTTTCGTCGACGGAGAATTCAAGGAAGTTGAATCCCAGCTCGTGGACCAGATCGAAGGTCTGCTCCCAGCTCAGGCCGCGCGGCAGCGCCTTTTCGTAGATGCCGAGTTCGTTGACGGTCATCGCCGCTCACCTCGCCTTGGTGCCGGCGGTGGCGTCGGCTTCGTCGGTGCCGTCGGTGCCGTCGGTGTCGTCGGTGTCGTCGAGCAGCGCGGCCTGCATGTCGCGCAGCGCCTGCCAGCCGCCGTCGAGGGAGTCGAGCAGGCGCTCGTACGCCTCGAACTTGCGGTCGTAGATCGCCTTGGCGGCCGGATTCGGCTCGAATCGCTTCGCCAGCTTCGACATGTTGTCGAACGCCTCCTGGAACGAGCCGTACAGGCCGGAGCCGACGGCCGCGCACATCGCGCCGCCGAGTCCGCCGAGTTCGTTGACGGCGACGGTTTCGACCGGCATGCCGAGCACGTCGGCGAACATCTGCACCCACGCGTCGGAATTGCATACGCCGCCGGAGATGCGGATCGCCTTGGGGCTGTGGCCGAGCACGCGCAGCAGCTGCTCGACGTGGTGGCGGTGCGCGAAGACGACGCCTTCGTAGACGGCCCGTAGCAGCTGGTCGCGGTCGGTGGAGCTGCGCACGCCGATGAACGCGCCTTCAGCGCCGAGGTCGACGTTGCTGCCGTAGAGGAACGGGAAGAAGATCACGCCGCTGGTGCGCGGATCGGTGCGTTCGAGCATCTCGCCGAGTTCGTCGTAGCTCGCGGCCTTGGAGCCGTCCGCGGTGAGCATGCGCAGCACGTAGTCGAGGTTGCCGGCGGAGGTCGGGCTGGATGCCTCGACCAGCGTGGCGCCGGTGGGGAACGCGGAGTTCATGCAGCCGCCGTCCATCGGCGCCATCGTCGCGCTGGGGAACACGTTGATGTTCCAGGTGCCGGCGGTGATGCTGAACAGGCTGTCGTCGAGCACGCCGGTGGCGATCGCGCAGGCGTCGATGTCGAACAGGCCGGCGTAGACCGGGGTGCCGGCGGCGAGTCCGGTTTCCGCCGCCGTCTGATCGGTGACCGAACCGCACTGGTCGGTCGCGTTGACTAGCCTGGGCATGCGGTCGAGCATTTCGGGGATGCCGAAGAAGTCGAACAGGCGGGCGTCGTACTCGCCGGTGTCGAGGTTGACGAGGTTGTTGCCGGACGCGTCGCCGCGCTCCTCGAGGATCTCGCCGGTGAAGAAGTGGCGGATGAAGTCCTTGTTGGACAGCACGTAGCCGATCTTCGCATAGTTGTCGGGCTCGTTGTCCTTCAGCCAGCGCAGCAGCACCGGGAACTGCATGACCATGACGTGCTGGTGGCTGAGCGCGTAGATTTCGCTGACGCGGCCCTCGAATTCGTTGGCGAGGTCGACGGCGCGGCTGTCGGACGAGAGGATGCCGTCCATGAACGGCTGCCCGTCCTTGTCGAGCACGTAGAGTCCCTTGCCGTGGCCGACCGGGACGACGCCGTCGATCTGGTCGCCGGCGAGTCCGGCCTTGTCGAGGGCGGCGCGCACCGCCGTGGCGATGTCGCGGCGCATCTGCTCGGGGTTGACTTCACGGAATCCGGGCCGACGCTCGATCGCGTCGGTCGGGAACGATGCGACGGCCAGCTGGTTGCCGTCACCGTCGACGATGATGACCTTGGTGTTGGTGCCACCGTTGTCGATGGTGAGGAAATGCTTCGCTGCATTGCTCATGATGTCTCCTTGGCTCGTTGTTCCATCAATGATTGCGGATGATGGTGATGAATGATTCCGTTGACGCGCCGCATTGTTTGCAGGCGGCGTTTCGGCTGGTTTGGTTGATTCCGGGGATTTCCGGGGATTTCCGGAATTTTCCGGGATTATTGGATGTGTGTTGGGTGTGTTTTGGGTATGAGAAGGGCGGCCGACTGCGGTCAGGTGGCATGATGCATGCGGCGCAGGCGACCGCCCTGAGGTTGGTTGGAAGGTAAGTCTGTGGATTCCGCTCAGGGAGGCGGGATCAGAAGACCATGTTGAACAGCTGGCCGATCTTGACGGTGAGCCAGCCGATCCAGGTGCTGACCGCGCCGGTCATGTTGGTGACGGCGGAGAAGTCCTTCGGCAGGTCGATGTGGCTCTGGGTGAACGACTGGGTGACCCACGGCGCGATATCGGTGCCGACGTAGAGGATGATGATCACGCTGATGATGCCCACGATGAGCATGCGGAACATGTTGCGGCGCACGAACGGGGTGACCAGCGCGAAGATGAACACCAGCGAGGCCAGATCGGTGAACGGCAGCATCGCGTTGCCCGGCAGGATGAAGGACAGCAGGATGGTGATCGGGATCATCAGCAGGCCGGAGGCGAGCACCGAGGAGTCGCCGATGAGCAGGGCGGTATCCATGCCGATGTAGAACTCGCGATCCGGGAACCACTTCTTGAGCTGCGTCTCGGCGGCGTCGCGCACGGCGAGGAGGCCTTCGATGAGCACGTCGATCATCTTCGGCAGCAGCACCATGGCGGCGGCGATGTTCATGGCCAGCGTGACGGCCTTGTCCGGGCTGTAGCCGGCGAGGATGCCGATGAGCAGACCGAGGATGAAGCCGATGACGACCGGCTCGCCGAGGGCGCCGAAGCGCTTCTGGATGCGCTCGGCGTTGATGTCGATCTTGTTGAGGCCGGGGATGCGGTCGATGATCCAGTTGACGGCGATGGCCAGCGGAGACCAGGCCATGCCCGCAAGGTGCGGGAACGAGATGCCCTGAAGGTTGTATTCCTTCTGGATGTAGGGAGCGCACAGGTCGGCGACCTTGAGCACGATCACGAAGATGATCCAGGTGAAGATGACGGAGAACCAGAAGTTGCCGCTGACGGCGTACATCAGGGCGCCCACCTGCAGGAAGATCCAGTAGTTGAAGATGTCCACGTCGATGGTCTTGGACAGCTTGAGGAAGACCATCAGGGCGTTGATGATGAGGAAGCCGATGACGGTGGCCGCCATGATCGGCGTGCCCCAGCCGACCGTGGATGCGGTGGGCCAGCCGACGTCGACGACGGTCAGGTGCAGGCCGAGACGCTCGACCATGGCCTTCGAGGCCGGTCCGAGGTTGTCGAGCAGCAGGTTGATGACCATGTTGACGCCGACGAAGCCGACGCCGACGGTCATGCCGGCCTTGAACGACTTGCCGATGCCCATGCGGAAGATGAGGCCGACCACGAAGAAGATGATCGGCATCATCACCGTGGCACCCAGCCCGATGATGGTGTTGATGATTTCCATGAGTGTTCCTTTCCCGTGCACGGGGCCTGCTGCCTTGCTTGTCTCGCCGCTTCGCGTTCCGGCCTCGTGGTGTTCTCGCCCGTGCGTCCGGGGCGATCCGGGTGACTTCCGTGTTCCTGGGATCGTGCCCTTCGTGCATCGACACCTTCAAGCTATCGGCCCGACACTCGCGCCACCACCTCGATCATTTACATATGTTCACGCACCATTGATTCCGCGGTCGCACCATTGTTCATGCCGCATTATTCGAAACGATTTCGTGAGCGCTAACATAGCAACGATTATCAACTAAATCTAGGTTTTGAACAAATGTGCATCACTATCAAACCATCAGAAAAACTAACATTTGTTCACAAAGCACCCGTGCTGTCATACAATGAACATCATGAGTGGAAACAACCTCACGATGACGACGACGGAGTCAAGGAACCACATCGAACTCGTACTCAACGTCGCGCGAATGTACTACATGGACAACCTCACCCAGGCGCAGATCGCCGCCAAGATCGGCTACTCGCGCCCCACCATCTCCCGCATGCTGCGCGAATCGCGCGAACGAGGCATGGTCCGCATCGAAATCGGACATCCCCTGGAACGACTCATGCAGTTGGAGAATCAGCTGACCAAGCGATTCGGACTCAAGTGTGCGCGCGTCGCCCAGGTGAACCCCAATCAGGAACCGGCGACCGTCGTGCCGAAATACGCAGCCGCGCTGCTGATCGAGAAGGCCACGCCGGATTCGCTGATCACCGTCTCCAACGGTCGCGCGGTGGCGGCGACCGTTCACGAGGTCGCCATTCAGGACTGGCCGAAATCCAATGTCGCGCAGATGGTCGGCGCGCTCTCCCCCAGCAATCCGATGATGGACTCGCCCGACATCTGCCGCATTCTCGCAGAACGGCTCGGCGGCACCGTCACCACGCTGCATGTGCCGATGATTCTCTCGTCGGCGCACATCGCGGCGGCGATGCGCAAGGAGCCGCAGATCGCGACCGCGCTCGCACTGGGCGGCGGCGCCGACGTGGCGCTGGAGGGCGTGGGTGGCACGGAGGGCAACCGGCTCAGCCCCGTGTTCAATGCCTATATCACGCCCGACATGGTGCGGCGGATTCGCGCGCAGGGGGCGGTCGCCACGGTGTGCGGCCATTTCATTGACGCGCAGGGCCGACCGGTGTGCGAGGAGCTGTCCGATCGCATCATCTCCGTGGAACCGGAGCGACTCAAGCGCATTCCGCTGGTGATCGGCGTCGCGTGGGGGCAGGAGAAGGTGAAGGCGATCCGCGCGTGTCTGGTCGGCGGGTACCTGTCCGCGCTCGTCACCGATCAGACCACTGCGGAGAGTCTGCTGGCCGGGTGATGGATGCTTTTTCCGGAGGCGACGGACGGAGGCTGGCGGACGGAGGCGACGGAACGCACATGATGCCCGGCGCCTGGCACCTTACGGCACCGAGC
>NZ_RQSP01000005.1:84876-85081 GCF_009078285.1 Bifidobacterium jacchi | reverse complement strand
ACCGGGCATCATGTGCGATTACTATCCCGCATCAGAACTCGCGGCGTGGACGGTCGCCAGACAGCACAACTGCAGCCACGCTACTCTCCCCCAGTCCCGCTTTTGCGGGACAGCCCCCTCACCAGAGGGGGCCAAGGGAAACAATCAGAACTCGCGGCGTGGACGGTCGCCAGACCATCCACCAGACAGCACTGCGCGACGCACG
>NZ_RQSP01000005.1:82488-84754 GCF_009078285.1 Bifidobacterium jacchi | reverse complement strand
AACCACGAGTCCTGAATGAAGCGGAGCGAAGATCAGAACTCGCGGTTCTCGCGATAGAACTTGATCAGGCTCTGCGTGGACGCATCCTGAGCGGCGAGCGCCTCGTCATCCTGGGAGATGGCCGGGGTGATCTGCTTGGCGAGCTGCTTGCCGAGCTCGACGCCCCACTGATCGTAGGAGTCCAGACCCCACACGGTGCCTTCGACGAAGGTGATGTGCTCGTACAGGGCGATGAGCTCGCCGAGCGAGAACGGGGTGAGGGCCACGCCGAAGATCGAGGTGGTCGGGCGGTTGCCGGAGAACACGCGGGCGGGAACGATCTCCTCCGGGGTACCTTCCGCACGGACCTCGTCGGCGGTCTTGCCGAACGCAAGGGCCTTGGTCTGCGCAAGGTAGTTGCCGAGGAACAGCTCGTGAACGTCCTGGTCGCCGTCCTTGGTCGGGTTCGGCGTGTTGACGAACGCGATGAAGTCAGCCGGGATGAGCTGGGTGCCCTGGTGGATCAGCTGGTAGAAGGCGTGCTGGCCGTTGGTGCCGGGCTCGCCCCAGAAGATCTCGCCGGTCTCGGAGGTGACCGGGGTGCCGTCCCAACGCACGGACTTGCCGTTGGACTCCATGGTCAGCTGCTGCAGGTAGGCCGGGAAGCGGTGCAGGTACTGGTCGTACGGCAGCACGGCGTGCGAGGCGACCTTGAAGAAGTTGCGGTACCACACGTTCAGGATGCCGAGCAGCACGACGACGTTCTTCTCGAACGGGGTGTTGGCGAAGTACTCGTCGATCTCGTGGAAGCCGTGCAGGAACTCCTCGAAGCGGGCCGGTCCGAAGACGACGGCGAGGGAGGTGCCGACGGCGGAGTCGACGGAGTAGCGGCCGCCGACCCAGTTCCAGAAGCCGAACGCGTTGGCCGGGTCGATGCCGAACTCCTCGACCTTCTCCAGGTTGGTGGAGACGGCGACGAAGTGCTTCTTGATGGCTTCGGCGCGCTGGGCGTCGTCGCCCTTGGCGATGGCGCCGTTGGCTTCGAGCTCTTCGAGCAGCCAGGTGCGGGCCTCGCGGGCGTTGGTCAGGGTCTCCAGCGTGGTGAAGGTCTTGGAGACGATGATGAACAGGGTGGTCTCCGGGTCGAGGCCCTTGGTCTTCTCAGCCAGATCGTTCGGGTCGATGTTGGAGATGTAGCGGGCGGAGATGCCGGCGTCCGCGTACGGCTTGAGGGCTTCGTACACCATGACGGGACCCAGATCGGAGCCACCGATGCCGATGTTGACGACGGTCTCGATCTTGCGGCCGGTGATGCCGGTCCACTTGCCGGAGCGCACGTCGTCGGCGAAGGCGTAGATCTTGTCGAGGGTCTCGCGCACGTCCTTGACGGTGTCCTGACCGTCGACGATGTACTTACCCTCATCCTCGACCGGGCGACGCAGCGCGGTGTGCAGCACGGCGCGATCCTCGGTGTTGTTGATGTGCACACCGGTGTACATGGCCTTGGTGCGCTCGTCGAGCTTGACGGCCTTGGCGAGATCGGCGAACAGCTGGAGCGTTTCCGGCTTGATGAGGTTCTTGGACAGGTCGAAGTGCAGATCGCCGGCGTCGAAGCTCAGACGCTCGACGCGCTCGGGATCCTCTGCGAACCAGCGCTTGAGGCTGATGCCCGCGTTCTGGAGCTCGTTGTAGTGCTTCTGCAGCGCGGCCCACTCGGGGGTCGCGGTTGCGTCAACCGGAGGATTGATGGCCATGGGTAAGGTCCTTTCATCATCACTGTGAAGCGATATCGTTCCGCACATGGCCTGCACCGAAGCGATCCGTCCGACGATGCCGAACGCCGCGCCGCATGCACGCCATAGGGAACCTATACCGGTTACTTCGCTTTTCAACGTACTCACAAAAGCGGACAAAACTGAACAAAAAACATAAAAAGTACACAACATGAACGGCAGGTGACGCGCCGCGTGCCTGTGCACCGCGTGCCGCCATCGTTTCGGGAACAACCTACTGGTCTGTCTCATAATCAGCCAAGAAGCGTTGGCACCGCTATGACGTTGCCGTAGAGCAGACAGCGGAGCTGTCTGTAGGCAACGTGCGAGCCGACCGGCGAGCCAGCAAACCGCGCGCGAAGCGCGTCCATAATTGCAGGACCGTTGCCGTGAAGCAAACAGCAGAGCTGTTTGTAGGCAACGTTGCTCGACGACAGTCGAGCCAGCAAACCGCGCGCGCAGCGCGTCCATAATTGCAGGACCGTTGCCGTAGAGCAAACAGCAGAGCTGTCTGT
>NZ_RQSP01000005.1:81492-82366 GCF_009078285.1 Bifidobacterium jacchi | reverse complement strand
AGGCAACGTCGCTCGACGACAGTCGAGCCAGCAAACCGCGCGCGCAGCGCGTCCATAATTGCGGACGGGGCTGTCAGCGAAGCTGACTGGGGGAAGAGAGGAAGCTGTGATGCACACGACGCCGCCAACCATCAACGCATCCGCCGACAGAAAGCAGGGTTGGTCACAGGGAACACCCGCGCCACGTGACCATCATGTCAGAAACGTTGCAATATCAAGGTTTTCACACCCCGGTCACAGGGAGCGCCCGCGCCCAGTGACCAAGGTGCCAGAAACGTTGAAACGCCAAGGTTGTCACCAAACGGTCACAGGGAGCGACCCGCACCCCGTACCCGTGCCGCGTGACCCATCCCCGCATACACCACCACACACACCGGCGCATGCGAGCGGCACCACCGTGCAGGCGCAAGCGCGACACGGAGGAGCTTGCCATAGGCGTCTTCGATGCGGCGCGAGGCGTGCGACGGGCGCATATCGTCCGTAACTGCGCGCGATCTCGACATCCCCGCGCAGTTACGGACGAATCCACCGCCGTTTTCGCCCATAACTGCGCGGCACCCTCGTCAACACGCGCAGTTACGGACGAATCAGCGACACAACCGCCACAACCCATCATCGAACACACAGGGCAAGCCAGCGCAACAACGAGCACACAGCAGCGACGCAATCACCGCGCACGGCACAATCCAAGATACTCAACACGAACACAGCACAGCATATCGTCCGTAACTGCGCGCGATCTCGACATCCCCGCGCAGTTACGGACGATTCCACCGCCGTTTTCGTCCATAACTGCGCGGCACCCTCGTCAACACGCGCAGTTACGGACGATTCAGCGACACAACCGCCACAACCCATCATCGGACAACGGCAT
>NZ_RQSP01000005.1:81113-81370 GCF_009078285.1 Bifidobacterium jacchi | reverse complement strand
CGAGCACGAACCGAACAGCATCACAGCGTTGGCGCGAGTCCCAGCGAACGAAATTCGGGAAACAAACCGTCATCTCCCGAATAATGTTCACTGAGACCATCTCAGCGATCGAAATTTGGGAAACAAACCCACTGCTCCCGAATTTCGATCGCTACGAGGCGCTCAGCGAACACAATTCGGGAGATCAACCCAAAATCCCCGAATAATGATCGCTGACAACACGCCCCGAAACAGCACCCCCACACCACACACGCCAG
>NZ_RQSP01000005.1:80799-80989 GCF_009078285.1 Bifidobacterium jacchi | reverse complement strand
ACGGAACGTACATCAACACGATCCTGTGCATAACACGTACACGCAAGGCGCACATCCGAGCCCAACGGCAGGCACGCGCCGCCAGTCGTGTGCATACGACGTACACGAAGCGCCATTGATCGTGTGCATGGCACGTACATCTACACGATCGTGTGCATACGACGTACGCGAAACGTCCCAAACACGCCCG
>NZ_RQSP01000005.1:80591-80740 GCF_009078285.1 Bifidobacterium jacchi | reverse complement strand
GCCCATATACGTGCGATGCACACGATCCGAAAACCGCATACGTGTGATGCACACGATGCCGCCCAGCCATCTGCCGTCAGCCATCAACGCATCCGCCGACTTCAGCGAGGTCGATCACAGGGAGCGGGATGGTCACAGGGAGCGGGCGC
>NZ_RQSP01000005.1:73002-80469 GCF_009078285.1 Bifidobacterium jacchi | reverse complement strand
GCCACGTGACCAAACCCGCGCCACGTGACCGTCATGCCGGAAACGTTGCAATATCAAGGTTTTCGCACCCCGGTTACAGGGAGCTGGGCGCTCCCCGTGACCAAACCCGCGCCACGTGACCAAGTCCGCGCATGGTTTTCTCGAACTCAAGGCAAAACCCGAGAGAATCTTGCGCTAGTAGTAGCTCCAGCGCAAGATAATCTCGAAATGGCCGACGATCCCGAGAAAACCTTGCGCAAACCCGCCGGCCGTTGCCAGCCGGCGCTTGCCGACGCTTGCCATGCGCAAGATAATCTCGAAAAGAGCCCCGAGCTCGAGAGGATCTTGCGCTAACGGAGGGATTAGCGCAAGGTTTTCTCGGGATTTGCCTTGGATTCGAGAATCTCTTGCGCAAACAGGCCGTGCAGCGCAAGGTTTTCTCGAGATCAGGGTTTTCCGCGAGAAAACCTTGCGCTAGGAGGTTGCGCTAGGAGGTGTCAGGAGGAGCTCCAGCGCAAGATAATCTCGAAATGGCCGACGATCCCGAGAAAACCTTGCGCCACGGAGGCCGCTTTGCGCTACGACAGCGCTATGATGCCACTTTGCGCAAGCCACTTTGCACAAAAAACCCACAATAATCCCACGAACGCCCACTAACGCCCGGCAAATCCCGAGAAACCTTGCACTAAGAGGCCGATTGCGCAAGAATTGCTCTCGGAAGCAAAGGCCATTTCGCAAGGGTCATTCGCAAAGCCACCAAGATGTACAGCCGCTAAGTGCAAAGCCGCCAGTGCCGCCAGAAAGCCGCCAGAAATAATGCCGAAATAACGAAAAGCCCCGAATCGCCATTGATTCGGAGCCGTTCGAGCCACTTGTCAGAATCGAACTGACGACCTGCTCATTACGAGTGAGCCGCTCTACCGACTGAGCTAAAGTGGCGATGCTCGGATTGCATACGCGCACCGTGCACAAGATAGAAATCATACATGACGCTTGAAACATGTCAAATCGTCGTCGCATCGGCGTGGCGCGACTTGGCGCACCATATGGTACGCTGGTCATTTGCGCGCGTGTGGCGGAATTGGTAGACGCGCAGGATTTAGGTTCCTGTGTCTTCGACGTGTGGGTTCGAGTCCCATCACGCGCACAGCCCAAGCATCTCGCGACACAGGCATCTCGCGCCCTCATCGTTCCTCATCTGAAATCTCATGCAAGCGAAACGCGCCACGCGACTACGATCATAGTGAATCCAACCGCAGCCACAACCGCAGCAACCACAACCGCAGCAACCGCCGCAACCACAACAACAACCGCAGGGGAGAGAACCAGAAGGAGAGCAACCGCATGAACGCCATTCTCAAGCCGATCGCCTTCCTGCTGATCATTTTCGCCGCCTATCTGGTCAAACGTGCCGGACTGTTCCGGGCGCGCGACTACCGGGTCATGCAGGTGATCGTCTTCGATTTCACGCTGCCCGCGGCGATCATCGTCTCGTTTGCCACGAATCCGCACCATATCAGCATGCTGCTGATCTCGGCGTTCGCGTTTGTGTGCGCGCTCGTCCCGCTGCCGCTCACGTTCCTCGTCACCAGGCGCAAACCGGCGGCCGACCGCGCGTTTCTGATGCTCAACGCGTCCGGCTTCAACGTGGGCAACTTCTGTTTCCCGGTATTGCAGGCGTTCATGGGGCCGAGCGCGCTCGTCACCGCCGCCATGTTCGACATCGGCAATTCGATCATGGTGTCGGCGGGCACCAACGTGATGACCACGTCGTTGCTGCACATCGACATGAGCCGTCCGATCACCGAGCAGCATGCCGGCAACGCGCCCGTGCTGCCGTATCGACGCCCCACCGATCGCGACGCGCGCCGCATGGCCCGCCGCGCGAAATACCGGTCCATCGCCAAGGGATTCCTCACATCGGTGCCGTTCGACGTCTATATGCTGATGCTGATCGTGATGTTCACCGGCGTGCACATTCCCGCGTTCATCCCCACGCTGCTCAATCCGGTGGCGGACGCGAACTCGTTCTGTTCGGTGTTCATGGTCGGCATGCTCATGGATCTGCCGCACAGCGCCAAGGATGCGCGCGACGTGGCCGTGGTGCTTGGCTGGCGGCTTCCGCTGGGGGTGCTGTTCGCGCTGGTGGCGTGGTTCGCGCTGCCGTTCGACGCCGGCGTGCGCAAGGCGGTGGTGATGCTGTCGCTCGCCCCCACCGCCGTGTTCTCGACGCTGTTCACCGATCGTGTGCTTGGCAATGCGAAGCTGGCCGGGTTCACGTTGGCGACGTCGGCGATCATTGCAATCGCGCTGATGACCGGCGTGAACATGTTGATTCCGGCATGATTCCGGCATGATTCCGGCATGATTCCTGCATGATTCCGGCATGATTCCGCGGGTCGCCGGGATGCAGGATTCAGGATGCAGGATTCAGGATGCGGCGGGCGGCGGGCAGCAGACCCCGACCAACAGCCGCAATGGCCTTCGTTTGACGGACGCAGGCCCGGGCAGCATCGCTCAGCGCCCAAGCAACCTATGCGCAAACCGCTGAATCGCGCACATGAACGGATTGGTCTCCAGCGTGAATTTCCCGACCAGCTCCTCCGCGTAGCCGTTGAAGCCCTGCTTGAATTCGAGTACGCCGCGTCCCTCGTCATGCGGATCATCGAACACGCCGGAGATGCCGCCGAAGCTGTATCGCGCGACGCCCTGCTCCACGCACAGGTGCAGCATCGCCTCGTATTGGATGAGCGCCGGCGCGTAGAACGGCTTGTACTGCTCGACGCTGCCCGAATACTGGTAGATCACCTCGTGCGGATGGCTGACGAACAGCGACACCGCCGCCGGCACGACATCGCCCTTGCCGGCGAACAGGGTTGCCGCCTCGTTCAGACGCTTGTCCGCAGCGGCGAGATTGCGACGATCCTCCCCCAGCTGACGTTCGATGCGCGTGGTGGGGCGGGCGTCGTATCTGGCTTGCAATTGCGCGACCCTCTCGGCGAGCGCGTCGCGCTTGGCGGTCATGTCCGCCTTGTATTCGTCCACGTGGATTTCGGCGAGCATGAAATGCGCATCATCGCCGTACGCCTTCTTGAACTGGTGGAAGTACGCCTCGTCGCGCGTGGTGAATCCGCGCCGGGCTGCGGTGTCGGATTCGATGCGCGAGAACACGTCGAACTCGTCCTCGCCGATCTCGCGCACGCGCACGCCCATGGACTGGGAGCGTTTCACGCTCCACTGGCCGCGTTTGCCGTACGATGCCATCAGCGACGCACCGTCGGTGATGCCGGTGAGATCCTTGACGAAGCTCCACTGGCATACCAGATCGTAGCCGGTGTGGTAGCCGTCGTGCACCCAGCCCGCACGCTGATATGCCGTGACGATGCGCTCGTTGGCTTCGCCGGTCGGCCTGCCCTGCGCATCGTAGAGGCGATGCGGCACGTTCGGCCAAATGGATACGCTGATCGCATGATGCCGTTTCGCGGATGCGCGGATCGCGCTGGTCATGGCGGCGATCACCGCATCGTCCTCGCCGTAGTCGCGCCCGTCGATGACGGCGGTGAGCGGGGCGTAGTAGACCGATCCGTCCATGCCGAACCGGCCCTTGAGATAGATGATCACGCATGCGCAGACCAGCCGGCCCGCCGCATCGCGCACACCCAGGCATTCGGTCTCATGCCCACGCATGCGGGCGAGTCGAATCTGCCCTGCATCCTGCTGCCAGCAGCCTTGCGGGCAGTCGTCGCCGCGCGAGAACGCGATCAGCTCGTCGCCGGATATCGGTCCGAAGGAGTACCCCCCGCGCCCTTCGCGCCCGCGATCTGCACTGTTCATATCCGCAATCCTTCCATCACATCCATCCACATTGTTCCACTATGATGCGTCACATTGCGATACACCAGCCCACGGCAACGCACGGAACCGCGATACAAGGCACTCAGCGTCCGAGCAGCTTGTGGGCGAGCTCGCTGACATGGAAGCGCAGACCGTTCACCGGCAGCGTGAGTCGGCCGGCCAGCTCCTCCACGTATCCATTGAAGCCCTGCTTGAACTCAAGCACGCCACGCCCCTCGTCATGCGGATCGTCGAACACACCCGAGATGCCGTAGAAATTGTAGCGCGTGATGCCACGCTCCAAGCATAGGCGCATGGCCTCGTACTGGATGAGTGCCGAAGCATAGAACGGCTTGTATGCCGCCACGCTGCCGGAGAACAGGTACACCATCTCCTGCGGATGCTCGACGAACAACGACGCGGCCGCCGGCAGCACGTCGCCATCCTTCGCGAACACCTCGGCCTCCGCCAGACGCTTCTCGGCGGCGGCGAGATTGCGCGACTCCTCCCCCAGCTGCCGCTCGGTGCGCGTGGTCGAATGCACGTCGTACTTGGCTTGGAGTTGCGCGACCTTCTCCCGCAGCGCCTTGCGCTTGGCCTCCATGTCGGCCACGTATTCGGCGATGTGGATCTCGGCGAGCATGAAGTGCGCCTTGCCGCCGAACGCCTTCTTGAACCGATGGAAGTACGCCTCCTCGCGCGCCTTGAAGCTGCGCCGCTCGGCGGTCTGCCGCTCGATGCGCGCGAACACGTCGAACTCGTCCTCGCCGATCTCGCGCACGTGCACGCCCATCGACTGCGCGCGCTTGACGCTCCACTGGGTGCGCTTGTCATACGACTTGAGCAGCGCCTTGTCATCGGCGATGCCGGTCAGATCCTTGACGTACACCCATCGATTGACGACCTCGCCGTAGCCGCGGGTGAAGCCGTGATGCTGCCAGCCGTTGGCGGCGTAGTTGTCCATCATCGTATTGTTCGCTTCGCCGTCGGGCTCGCCCTGCGAGGTGCGGCGGCGGTACACGTCGGCCGGCCAGCAGGTGACGCAGTAGGCGTGGCGGCTTTTGGCGGTCTCCTCGATGGCGGCGGTCATCGCGCGCACCAGTTCGGGGTCGCGACCGTCGACCAGCGGCCCCAGCCATATGGACCCTTCGTTGCCGAAATGCGACTTGGCGGTGACCATCATCGCCGCACCGCGCAGTTCGCCATCCGACTCGATGCCGACCAGGTCGACGTCGTGTCCATCCTGATCGGCGGCCAGTCGCATCATGCCGGGCGACTGCTGGAAATTGCCGAGCGGATGCGCGTCGGAGAACGCCTCGAACTGCTCCGCGGTGATGGCGACCGACCGGTATGATGCAGCCGGTGCGGCAGGCGTAGCCGGATGCGTAGCTGCAGGTGTAGCCGGTGCGGCCGCAGGCGCGGATTGCGCAGCCGATGCAACCTGCGAATCAGGCGTAGTGGACGGCTCGTCATCGTGCAACATAGTCATGACCTTGCTTTGCTCCTCGGTTTTGCTGCTATCTGCCATTGGATGCGACGCCATTGGCGTCGATGACCATGCCAATGGGCATTGGGCACAGTATGGGAATGCATCGGATACTTTGGTTACGGATATCGGTTACGGATATCTTAGGACCGCGAATTCTGCGAGCGCCGACTCCAACGCTCTCAGCTTAGCGATTGCAGATTCAGCGATTGCAGATTCATCGCCCGAGTATCTTGTGGGCCAGCTGTTTGAGGCGGTATTCGAACGGCCTGGTCACGAATTCGAATTCGCCGGGCAGCTCCTCGACGTAGCCGTTGAAGCCCTGTTTGAACTCCAGCACGCCGCGTCCTTCACTGTTCGGATCGTCGAATACGCCGTCGATGCCATAGAAATTGTAGCGTTTCACGCCTTGTTTCACGCATAGATCCAGCATGGCCTCATGCTGGATGAGCGCCGAGGCGTAGAACGGCTTGTACTGCTCCACGCTGCCTGAGAACAGGTAGATCACTTCACGCGGATGCTCGACGAACAGCGATGCCGCGGCGGGCAGCACGTCACCGTCCTTCGCGAATTGCGCGGTCTCGCTCAGTCGTTTCTCCACGGCGGCGAGGTTTCGGTTCTCCTCACCCAGCTGTCGTTCGACGCGGGTGGTCGGCCGCTCGTCGTACTTGGTCTGCAACGCGGCCACTTTGGCTGCGAGCGCCTCACGTTTGGCCGTCAGATCGGCGATCACCTCGTCGATGTGGATTTCGGCGACCATGAAATGCGCGGCGGCTCCGAACGCCTTCTTGAACGAATGGAAGTACGCTTCGCCGCGATACTCGAAGCTGCGCCGCTCGGCGGTCTGTTGCTCGATCCGCGCGAACACGTCCAGTTCGTCGTCTGCGAGTTCGCGCACATGCACACCCATCGACTGCGCCCGCTTGACGCTCCACTGGGTGCGCTTGTCATACGACTTGAGCAGCGCCTTCTCATCGGTGATATCGGTCAGATCCTTGAGATAGCGCCAACGCGGAACCGCGGTATAGCCGACCGTGAATCCATCATGAACCCCGCCGAGTCCCTTGATCAGGGCGATGAGATCATCCGCGGGCCGACCTGCGCGTCGTGCGACATCCTCGGGTTCGCTGCCGGGCATCGCGCTGTCGGCGGTCAACGGTGCGCCCTGCGAATCACGTAGCCGGTACGGCGACTCCGGCGTGATCGACAGCTGCGCCGCCCCCTTCGCCTTGGCATGACTCTTCAATTGCGTGATGAGGAACGTCGCCAGTTCGTGATCGGTCCAATCGACCAACGGCCCGTCGTGAATGCTGGCGAACGTGGACATGCGCGACCGGTGCGTCTCGAACAGCGCAGCGGCGACGATCCGATCATGCTCCCTGACCCCGAAATACTCGACGTCCACGCCCTGCCCGGCGCGCAACCGTCCCATCGCCGAGGTCTGCTGGAAGTTGCCCTGCGGGTGCCGTGCCGAGAATTCGTCGAATTCGTCGCCATCCAGCCGTACCAGCACAAAATCTCGCATGTTCCTACCCGTTTCCGCCGACGCACGTTGTTGCATTCCGTTGGTTCTTACCGTTGATAGCATAACGCGCGGGTTTTGCGCTCCCCCCGTCGAGACGGCGACCGACACCATTCATTCGCAACCGTCGTTCGCGAATGCTCCTTGACGAGCACTCCTTGACGAGTGCTCCTTGACAAGTGCGCATTCGCGACCGCTCCTTCTATGCAGTGCATTCGCCGCCATCGATACGGGACCGGGCACGCGCAACCGCGCATTCACGACATCGATCGCAAGCACCTGCGGCCCCGCAGTGGTGCAGTGGCATAGCACGGCGACAGCAGAGCACGGCGACTTAGCGCAAGAAAATCTCGAAACAACCCCCAAGTTCGAGAAAACCTTGCGCAAACCCGCACCCCAGCGCAAGAAAATCTCGAACTCAAGGCAAATCCCGAGAAAAACTTGCGCTAGGACAGGGCTCAGCGCAAGGATTTTACGAACTCAAGGATCTTTCCGAGAAAACCTTGCGCTGAATACGTCCACTAGCAAGCCACAGACGCCAGACATACCCCAGACACGCGCCCCAGCCGCACCCCAGCGCAAGACAATCTCGAAACAACCCCCAAGTTCGAGAAAACCTTGCGCAAACCCGCACCCCAGCGCAAGA
>NZ_RQSP01000005.1:71878-72911 GCF_009078285.1 Bifidobacterium jacchi | reverse complement strand
AAAATCTCGAACTCAAGGCAAATCCCGAGAAAAACTTGCGCTAGGACAGGGCTCAGCGCAAAGATTCTACGAAATCAAGGATCTTTCCGAGAAAACCTTGCGCTACGAAACCTGCTAGCACAAGGATTTTACGAACTCGAGGCAAATCCCGAAAAACCTTGCGCTAGTGTGCCGCGTCAGAAAATCGTTGACGAATTCACTACCCCTCAGTCCCGCTTCGCGGGCCAGCTCCCCTGACAAGGGGAGTCAACATAATCAATGAATTACTGACGCAGGACACTAGTATCCCGTTAACGATTGAGGGCTTCAGCCCCCGTCAGTTTCGCCGACAGCCCCGTTCGCAATCACGAACGCGCTATGCGCGCAGCAGGCGTTCGATGGCGGGGACGAGGGCGCGCAGAGCCTTGCCGCGATGGGAGATCGCGTTCTTCTCGGCCGGGGTGAGTTCGGCGCTGGTCAGCGCGGGGCCGAATCCGTCATCGGTGCCGTCAGCTGCCGCACGAGCCGGCTGGTCGTCGGGAACGAACAGCGGATCGTAGCCGAATCCCTGATCGCCGCGCGGCGCTCGGATGATGCGGCCCGGCATCTCCCCCACCTCCACGGTTTCGGATTTGATCGAGTAGCGCTCAATCCCCTCAGCCGCAGCATCCGGCACGACGAGCGCGGCGGCGCAGCGGAATCGCGCGGTGCGCCTGTCATCAGGAATATCGGCGATCTGGGCGAGCAGCAGCGCGTTGTTCGCCGCGTCGTCGCCATGATGTCCCGCCCAGCGAGCCGACAGAATGCCGGGCGCGTTGCCCATCACATCGACGATCAGACCGGAATCGTCGGCGACGGCCGGGCATCCGGTGCGTGCGGCGACATCGCGCGCCTTGAGCGACGCGTTCTCCTGGAACGTGACGCCGGTCTCCACCGGGTCGGGAAGCCCCAGCGATCCGGCGGACACCAGCTCGAAACGCGCGGCATCCGGGCCGAGACCCTCTTCGAGAATGCGGCGGATCTCCGCAAGCTTGCCTTCATTATGCGTGGCGAC
>NZ_RQSP01000005.1:64236-71756 GCF_009078285.1 Bifidobacterium jacchi | reverse complement strand
GATCAGCTTCATAATACTCATGCCTCTCAAGGTCACAGGGAGCGGGCGCACCACGTGACCATAGTCAAAAACGTTGAAATTACAAGGGTTTGCAACACCAGTCACAAGGAGCGGAGCGCGCCACGTGACCAGCGCACCAGGCGGCCAGCGCCAGCCGCAGCGTGACGCGTTCAGCCTTCGGCGAGCGCCGCGCGCTGGGCGGCCTGAAGCTCGCGGTTGCCCTTTTCGGCCAGATCAAGCAGCGTGTTCAGCTCGGCGCGGTTGAACGGGCGGTGCTCGGCGGTCCCCTGAATCTCGATGAACGTGCCGGAACCGGTCATCGCGACGTTCATGTCGGTCATGGCGCGACTGTCCTCGGGATACGGCAGATCCAGCATCGGCGTACCGTCGATCACACCGACCGACACGGCGGAGACGACGTCCTTGAGCACCTTGTCGGCCGATTCGATATGCCCGTGCGCCTCAGCCCAACGCATCGCGTCCACCAGCGCCACATAGGCGCCGGTCACCGAAGCGGTGCGCGTGCCGCCGTCCGCCTGAAGCACATCGCAATCCATCTGCACCTGATTCTCGCCCAGCGCGCGCATATCGACCACGCCGCGCAGGCAGCGGCCGATCAGACGGCTGATCTCATGGGTGCGGCCGCCGACCTTGCCCTTGACCGACTCGCGATCGGTGCGCTCCGCGGTGGCGCGCGGCAGCATCGCATATTCGGCGGTCACCCAGCCGAGGCCGGAATCCTGCCGCCAACGCGGCACGCCAGGCGTGAACGTCGCCGTGCACATCACGCGCGTATTGCCGCAGGTGATGAGCACCGAGCCTTCCGGCGCATCGGTGAAGTGACGGGTGATGGTGACGGGACGCAGCTCGTCGACCGCGCGACCGTCGGCGCGAACGATCGATTCAATGGAATCGGTCGCATCGGAAGAGGAAGAATCATCATGAGCAAACGAATCATTAGCCATGCTGCCCAACCTAGCACCAGAGCGCGCCAGACGCG
This sequence comes from Bifidobacterium jacchi, assembly GCF_009078285.1. Taxonomy (GTDB): domain Bacteria; phylum Actinomycetota; class Actinomycetes; order Actinomycetales; family Bifidobacteriaceae; genus Bifidobacterium; species Bifidobacterium jacchi. The sequence continues at coordinate 70,756 of NZ_RQSP01000005.1, read as the reverse complement.
TCGCGCACCCACCGCACGCACCGCGCACGCACCGCGCTGCACAAACGCGTCGCGCACGCGCCACCGGCAACGCACCCGCCTTCCTCGCGTTCACCCGAGTGAGTAGGCTGTAACACAAGCACGACGAGGGAGACATCATGGACTATTCACCAGCATTGATGACCGACATGTACGAGTACACGATGCTTGACGCGACGCTGCGCGACGGCACCGCGAACCGCAAATGCGTGTTCGAGGTGTTCACCAGGCATCTGCCCGAAGGCCGCCGCTACGGGGTGGTCGCCGGCACCGGACGCATTCTCGATCTGCTGGAGCGCTTTCATCTCGACGACGAGGATCTGCGCTTCCTCGCCGACCGCCATGTGGTCAGCCCGGAGACGATCAAGTGGCTGGAGAACTTCCATTTCTCCGGTTCGATCAAGGGGTATCGCGAAGGCGAGATGTTCTTCCCGAATTCGCCGATTCTGCAGGTCGAGGGTACGTTCGGCGAATGCACGCTGCTGGAGACGCTGATTCTGTCGGTGCTCAACTATGATTCGGCGGTCGCATCGGCGGCATCGCGCATGGTTTCCGCCGCCAAGGATCGCCCCTGCATGGATATGGGCGGCCGCCGCACCAACGAGTGGGCCGCGGTCGCAGCCGCACGCGCCGCGGTGATCGGCGGATTCAAGGGAACCGCCAACCTGCTCGCCGCGCAGATGTACGGACTCAAGGCCATCGGCACGGCCGCGCACTGCTTCACGCTGGTGCATGATTCGGAACGGGAGGCCTTCGCCTCGCAGATCGCCGCGCTCGGCGAGAACACCACGCTGCTTGTGGACACGTTCAACATCGAAGAGGCGGTGAAGACCGCCGTGGAGGTGGCCGGACCGCAGCTGGGCGGCATCCGCATCGATTCGGGTGATCTTGCATCGCTTGCGCAGCGTGTGCGCAACCAGCTCGACGCACTGGGCGCCACGAACACGAAGATCACCGTGACGAACGATTTGGATGAGTACGCGCTGGCCGCATTGCAGACCGCGCCGGTCGACTCCTATGGCGTGGGCACGATGCTGGTGACCGGTTCAGGCGCGCCGACGTGCGCGATGGTGTACAAGCTCACCGAGCGCGAAGGCGCCGACGGCGTGATGCAGCCGGTCGCCAAGAAGTCCTCGCACAAGGCCACCGTGCCCGGACGCAAGCTCGCCTACCGCTCCTACGAGTACAATCTCGCCACGGCCGAGCATGTGATCTCCGGTTCGGAGGACAAGCTCGCCGCGTTCACGCCGGATGAGGATTGGAAGGATCTGCTCGTCGATTTCGTTGACCACGGCACGATCGATGCGCGCTATCAGGGCCATGATGCGATCATCGCCGCACACGAGTACCGGGCGAAGGCGCTGGCCGAGCTGCCGATCGCCGCGCAATCGCTGATGAAGGGAGAGCCGGTGATTTCGACTGAGACCACCGTCTTGTGACGGTGCTCTCAGTCGAAATCCGTCGCGGCACAGCCGCATGAACCAGTGGTCTGTCTCGTAAACAGTTGAGTGGTTCAGCTTCTGTCTCTCCCCCAGTCAGCTTCGCTGACAGCCCCCTCATCAGAGGGGGCCAGCGCCACTCAGATAAATACGAGACAGAACACCAGCCGTGTGGCTTAGCGCATCATCTCCTCGTAGATGCGCTTGCAATCCGGGCAGATCGGGTACTGCGACGGATCATGCTTGGGCACCCACACCTTGCCGCACAGCGCCACCACCGGACGCCCGGTCATGCGCGACTCGGCGATGCGATCTTTGGACACGTAATGCGCGTACCGGTCCGCATCGCCGTCGTCGGTGAGATTCGGATTCTCCTGCGTCTGCGGACGCTCCAGCACCGCCGTGCCCGACACGCGGTCGGGATTCGACAGCGGCGAGACAGGATCAGCCACATCGCGCATCTCATCAATCATCCACATGTTCATATCGTCTCCCATCGCTCATTGCCGCCGAACCGCTGAACCGGCGAACCGGACAGCCGACCTTACGCAATCGGTCGGACTGAACCGGACGACCGTCACGGCCCACCGATTCGGCGTCTCAATCGCTTCCATCATAGAAGCCAGTCTTTACGTCGAACGCCACCGACGCGCCCCATCAGTCACCGCACCACCGCACCACCGCACCACAACCGCCGACCACCACGGCACCGCCGGCCACCGCCACCAGCCGTCACCGACGGCGCGGCCGACGGCATGCGATACGCCAATCGCGGTACGCTAGTCCTTATGACTATCGCAGTGTGTCCAGGATCCTACGACCCCGTAACCGCCGGCCATCTCGACGTGATCAAGCGGTGCAGCCGATTCTTCGATGAGGTGCATGTGGTGGTGGCCGTGAACGCGGCGAAGACGCCGTTGTTCGCCGAATCCACGCGCGTGGGCATCATCCGCCGCGCACTGGAGGACGACGGCTACGACAACATCACCGTAGCTTCGACCGACGGACTGATCACCGACTACTGCCGTGCCGTTGGCGCCACCGTCATCGTCAAGGGGCTGCGGCAGAACGGCGACTACGAGGCCGAACTCGGCATGGCGCTCGTCAACCGCAAGCTCGCCGGCATCGAAACGGTGTTTCTGCCCGCCGATCCGATTCTCGAACACATCTCCAGCTCCATCGTCAAGGATGTGGCCCGCCACGGCGGCGACGTGACCGGCATGGTGCCCGACTGTGTCACCGACATGCTGTACGACGCGCTGCACGTATCCGCCGACGATCGCCGCCATACCAGCCGGTTGCACGGCACGCCGGCCGCAGCGAACGCACAGCCGGCAGCCTGCGATACGGCAGCCGGCGATACGGCTGACTGCGGCATGCGGAACAACGTGAATCATACGACCAGTACGACCAGTAGAAAGGACTGATCATGACCTCAGATGCACAAGGCGTCTCGCCGACCGGCGAGCCAGCCGGCGTGCCCGAACACGACTCAGAGCGCAACGACGCGAACAACGCGGCCAACTCAACCAACTCGGTCAGCGCGGCCAACGTGAGCGACATCGCCACGCAATCCATCGTCATGAACGTGACGCCCACCGAAGGAACCTCGGTCGATTACGCCGACGGAAGAACCAATCCCCCGACCATCGATCCGCGCCCGTCGCATGCCGCCGCACCGCAGCCAACGCCGGCGGCGGCATCGGCGGCATCGCGCAACGAGCCGACCGCCCGCGCCGCAGCCAACGCCGGTGCCTCGACCAGCAACGCAGCCAACGCCGGCAATCCGAAGCGGCGCGCAGCCACACCGTTCCCGATGGACGCGCTGCCGGACCTGCGCGACAGCGACGACAACGACCCCGACGCGCAGTCGCGCGACGAATTCACCACGGTCTACGACATCATCGACAGGCTTGAGGCGACGCTGGACGAAGCCAAGTCGGGACTGTTCTCGCCGAGCGTGGTACGCATCGACCGCGACACCTTCCGCGAACAGCTCGACACGCTCAAAAAGATGCTTCCCGTGCAATTGGAGCGTGCCTCCGCGCTGATGCGGGAGGCCGAACGGCGGCTCGAATCCGCGCAGACCCAGGCGAACGCCGTCGTGGCCTCCGCGCAGAGCCGCGCCGCGGATATGGTCAAGGAAGCCAACGAGCAGGCGCAGTTCCTCGCCGGTCAGGAGAACGTGACCGCGCTCGCCCGCCAGAAGGCGCGCGCGATACTTGATCAGGCGCAAAGCAAGGCGGATCGTCTCACCAAGGGCGCCGACCAGTACTGCACCACGGTGATGGAGGGGCTGCAGCAGCAGCTTGGAAAGCTCGGCCAGGATGTTCAGGCAGGGCTCAACGTATTGTATGAACGCCAGCAGGCGGCGGGCCAGCAACTGCCGCATCTGGATCATCACGACTACCCGGAGGGCTGAATCATGCCGCGTCCAGAAGATTCCCAGTGGGCCGTTTCCGTGGCGCAGATCGCGTCGCGAGCCGGCCAAAGCAAGCAGATCGATGCCGTATTCCCCGCGCCGGAAGGCATCGGCGACGACATCGTGGGCGTCAAGCCCGGTGCGGATGTGCACGTGAACGGCTCATTCGATTCGATCGTCGACGGGCTGATCCTCACCGCGCGCATCAGCACGCATATCAGCACCGAATGCACCCGCTGCCTGAAGCCGATCGAAAAGGACTGGAACTGCGACGTCACGCTGTTCTTCCCCTACGAGTCGGAGCGCGGCGACGGGCACGGCAACGGATACGGCAACGGATACGATGAGCGGGGTCGGCACGGCGGCAAGGGCGGTTCCAAAGGCGGTTCTAGGGGCGGTTCCAAGGGCGGCTCTAAGGACGAGGTGGAGATCATCGCCGGCGAGGAGGAGTCGGAGGACACCTATCCGCTGCTTTCCGGCGGCGCTTTCGCCGACCTTGAGGCGCCGATTCGCGACACGCTGGCCGAATCGCTGCCGCTGCAGCCGCTGTGCCGGCCGGATTGCCGCGGATTGTGCTCGCAGTGCGGTGCCGATCTCAACGAGGATCCCGACCATCACCACGATGCGATCGACAACCGGTTCGCCGCGCTGGCCGCGCTCAGGGAGCAGCTCGAGGCCGGCGGCAGCGAAGGCTGATGTCAGCTTGGGCGGCCGGCTGCCGGGTAGCTGGGTTGTCTGCCGGGCTGCCTGACGGGCTGTCTGGGTTGTTGGGTTGCCTGCCGGATTGCCTGACGGGCTGCCGGGTATGCGTTCATCACAATGGCATGTTGGTTGCCAATTAGCAACCAATGGACAGGACAGCATGATATTGTATCCGAGCTGTATCCGATCTGTATCCGAGGGACGACGAGGCCGACTGGACTTTGTACGGCGGTCGCGCTAAGATACCGTACGCTTAAGCTCAATCGTTCGAACGAAACAGAGGAAACACAATGGCACTGCCTAAGTACAAGACCTCGCGCGCCAACACGCATTCTCGCCGCGCGAATTGGAAGGCGTCCGCCGCGCGGACCGTCACCTGCCCGAACTGCGGTGAGCCGCGCCTGTCGCACATGGCCTGCCCGAACTGCGGCACCTACCGTGGTCGCGTCTACCGTGAGGCCATCCGCTCCGCTCACACCAAGTGAGCATAAGGCGATAAGCCCGCAATACGCGCTAACGCACTGAAAGCCCTGCCATCGACGGGTGGCGGGGCTTTTTTGTATGCGCGCGTGCGCTGCTCACGCAACCGCTACGCACACACACTGCACACACACCACACACCGCTACGCACAATCACCAACTGTCCCACAGTCGGCTCCTCCAGTCGGCTCCGTGGCCGGCTCTCTTCCATAGTCTCCCATCCCAGTGTCCAATCGCAGTGTCTCATCGCAAGGCTTGGACAGCAAGGATTGGACGAGATAGCCCTTCTTCGCGAGAAATCCATGCTGAAATCCTTGCACCGCGCCTGTACCCCGCCCGGTTAGCGCAAGGATTTTACGAACTTAAGGCCCTTTCCGAGAAATCCTTGCACAACAATGCACAACAATAGGCTCACGTTGTGCTGCGTACCGCAGAACAGTGGGACGCAACGCGAAAACAGCGGCCAATCGCGTTCCGTCCCGCAAACCAGTGGGATGCAACGTGGGGCTTGAGACTTTTTTTCCGTAGGGTCGAAAGAATGCGCGTCGTGTGGCGCGCGCCGGGATGTGTCCCCTGTCCCCGATCATAGGGACGGTAAATGTTTGTGATCGGCCTATCGCCGTAGCTTTACGCCGCGCGGTCGGCACGCTGTACTACCCAATCTATCTATCCAAGGAGATACTTACGCATGCTAAAATGCGTTATCCCGATGGGCGCGGGTAGGCACTCGGCGCGGCGTTGCCGTCGCGCCATTGTTTATAGCGTGTCTCCATATTCAGGGGATACGCTGAAACACAAGGAAAGTGAGGATGTTATGACAGCTGTGGATATTGGCGTGCGATTGGAGCGCGCGCCGCACAGGATGACGGCGGAACAGGCCCGTGCCGAACTTACTAGCTTGCGCGCGCTATTCCCAACTACGTCGCATATTGCATCGTTGACGCCGGATGATGTCAAAGAGGAGTTGGCGAAACGTGATTAAGGCTGTCGCCGATACGAATTTTCTGCTTGACGTCATGGTTCCAAGTCGTCCGTTGCGGATGATTCGGTGCGCGTGTTTGACGCGATGAATAATGACCGTGTGGAAATCGCTGTTTGCGCGGGCAGTCTTAAGGATGCGTATTATATTGCGCGTCGGGAATGCACGGAAGAGGGTAATCGCGCATGGATAAGCCTGTTCCTAGACTGTTTTGACGTGTTCCCGGTTGATTCGTTGCTGTGCCGCGCGGCGTTGGCGTCGAGTGAACCTGACTTCGAGGATGGTTTGATTCGCGTGTGTGCCGAATGGTGGGGTGCTGATTATATTGTCAGTCGAGACCGGAAGGCGTTCGCGGACTCGGGTATTCCACGTATCGAGGCACCTGACTTGTTGCGCGTTCTCGGTTAGTTGATTGTGTCGTGGCCTGTCGACACAACGCAATAACCGGCAGATTCTACGTTCCGTCCCACAAAACATCCA
>NZ_RQSP01000005.1:63350-64116 GCF_009078285.1 Bifidobacterium jacchi | reverse complement strand
CAAACCAGTGGGACGCAACGCAATAATCGACGATTCCGTCGTCGCGTGACAGACCGAATTGTCACGCGACGCAGTTTTACCCCATTTTCACGCCGCGTGACAGACCGGCCTGGTCCGGCCCGGCACAACCCCGTGCCAAATCAGGCGTTAAGTGACTTTATTCTCTGGCACCTCTCTCTGGCGTCCTTCTCTGATACCCCTCTCTGACACTCTTCACTGGCACTCCTCTCTAGTGTCCTGCGCCAGAAGTTCGTTGATTATATTGTTGGCTCCCTTGTCAGGACAGCACCGTAAAGCAAACAGCGGAGCTGTTTGTAGGTGCTGTGCGAGCCGACCGGCGAGCCAGCAGGATGCGCGCGAAGCGCGTCCATGATTGCGGGGCCGTTGCCGTTAGGCAAACAGCAGAGCTGTTTGTAGGTGCTGTGCGAGCCGACCGGCGAGCCAGCAAACCGCGCGCACAGCGCGTCCATGATTGCAGGGCCGTTGCCGTTAGGCAAACAGCAGAGCTGTTTGTAGGCAACGTGTGAGCCGACAGGCGAGCCAGCAGGATGCGCGCGAAGCGCCTCCCTGATTGCAGCGAGCTGGCCCGCGAAGCGGGACTGAGGGGTAGTGAATTCGTCAACGAATTTCTGACGCAGGACACTAGTGCGTCTCCGTCAACTATCCGCTCAAACAAGACATCTGGCGCCCCTCCTGTATCTATCTCCTGTATCTATCTCGCTGTGCTTCCTTTGCACTTCCTTTGCGCAAGGATTTCTCGGGATTT
>NZ_RQSP01000005.1:58800-63228 GCF_009078285.1 Bifidobacterium jacchi | reverse complement strand
GCCTTGAGTTCGTAAAATCTTTGCGCTAACAGGTCTCGTAGCGCAAGGATTTCTCGGAAAGACCCCTGAGTTCGTAAAATCTTTGCGCTAAGCCCCGTCCCAGCGCAAAGATTTTACGAAGTGCCCCCTGTTTCCGAGAAATCCTTGCGCTAAGACACTTGCGCTAAGCACACCTTGCGCTAAGCAGTACCTAAGCAGTACCTAAGCAGTACCTAAGCAGCGTCCCTCTCTGGTGTCCACCATCTCACCCACGAAAACAGCAGAAGCCCCCCAAATCATTGCAATTCCGCCGTTTTGCAATGACGCAGCACGACGACTGAGCATCGCACCAGATCGCAGCTTGTCACGCGACGCAGTTTTACCCGTTTTTTGCATCGCGTGACAGACGAGTCCAGACGGGTCCTGACTAGCACAGACTAGCACAGACCGGTTCAGCACCTCGCAGCCAAGGATTATGCACAAGGGTTATGCAGCAAGGGGTTTATGGAAAAACAAAAAGGGTTTCAGGCCGAAGCCTGAAACCCTGAAGGCGGATAGGGCGAGATTCGAACTCGCGGAGGGGTTAGCCTCACACGCTTTCGAGGCGTGCTCCTTAGACCGCTCGGACACCTATCCATACGTTACGTCAGACGCAACCTCTCTATCATATGTCACTCATCCAAATACGCAAATCAACGGCGTTTCGGCGTGGCGCAATGCAAGCACACGCCGCCGCACCGCTACCAACCGCAGTCACACCGCAACACCGCAGCCGCACAGCAGCCCAACCACAGCACACGCCGCAGCACCGCAACCAGCCCCATTCAGCCACAGCACCGGCAGTAAATCACCACAGCGCAATGCAAGAACAGCAGCCCCCGCCGCACCGCGCCGCCACCTGCCACACAGCAACCGCAGCCGCCAAACCGAACCACGCAGCAACCGCCACAGCAAGCCGCCGCCGCAACCGCACCTTCAGCATCCAGCCGCCTCACAGCCGCTGCTCGTGCACCGAGGCGTTGACCCACTGCGACTGCTGCACATTCACGCCCGAAAAGATGCCGATATCGAGCATGCAGTCGCGATAGTCCCGCCCGTGCGCGATCGTGATGTAGTCGTCGTCGACCATACGATTGTGCGTGGGATCAAGCCCGATCCAACGATTGTTGTGATAGATCTCCACCCAGGCGTGCGTGGCGCCCTCGCCGCCAAGCAGTCCGGCGATATAGCGGGCGGTCAGCCCAAGGTGGCGACACACCGCCAACATCACATGCGCATAGTCCTGGCACACGCCCTTGCGCTGCTCCAGCGCCTGCTCGGCTGACGTGCGAATCGTGGTGGAACCGGGCGTATAGACGAACGCCTTGTACACCTCATCCATGATCTCGCGCGCCTTGTCGATCGGGGTCGCGTCGGCGGCAAGCGCGGCAAGCCGCCTTCCGCACACCTCGATCATCGCCTCGATCGCCGGTCCGGGAATCGTCAACGCCGAATTGAACCGATACAGCGGCTTGTAGATCTCCGATTTGATATGCGCGTTGTCCACGAAAGCAATGCCGGTGACCGAATAGCTGAACACATCATGCGGCTCGGGAATGAACCCGGTCATGACCACCGAATCGAACGAATCGATGGTCGTCTCCAATTCCGTGTGCGGCTCCAGCTTCACTTCGACGTCCACCACCTGCTGCCGCGGACCGGTCGCAGGAATGCAACGCAGCTGAAAGCGGTGATCGGTCACGGGCGAGCTGAACGTCAGCTTCATCTCGTAGTCAAACACCAGTTTCTTCATGATGATGCGGCTCCTCACACGAACGAATCAGGCGGATCTTCCATGCCCGCAGCTACGGCCAGTCACGCGCCCGGTCATGCGCCCAGACCAGACACCCGACCACGACTCCATCTTAGGATATCGCATCGCCGGTCGCGCCGCAGCCGCCGCCGAGCCGGCCGCGCCGCAGCCTTCGGATTTCGCGCTCACTTTCCAACGAGGCACAGCGGCAGCCAACCGTGAACAGCGGCAGCCAACCAACCGCGCACACCGCCACAGCACAGCCGGCGCGCACCGCGCATCGCGCATCACGCATCACGGCCGGCGCGCGTCCATGTTCATCGCGGCGAACGTCGACGGATCCTTGATATCGCCGGGAATCACCCGCTTGCCGAAGTCGCGCAGAAACGTCTGCAGCCGCTCCGTCACCTGCGCATAGCCGCGCGCCGGCAGCTGGCCGAGCAGCCAGCTGATGCCGGACGAGAAGCACTGCGGCAACGGCATGCCGTCGAGCAGATGCGCATACGTCTCCAGCTTGATCAGCGGCGCGGCCAGCTCGTCGGCGGGCAGACGGAACCGCGTGTACAGATCGACGCGTTCGAGATACTTGCCGATGAAGACGAACGCCTTGAGCGTCGAATCGGCGGTCGAGTTCTCGATGCCGCCCCAGAACGCGAGCATGTCGTCGGCGATGTCGCGCTGCGCGTAGATGTCGTCGGCGCTGGCCGCCCGCTCCGCCGCATTGGTGATGTTGGTGACCGCCAGTTCGACGTACTGCAGCAGTCGCGACGACAGTTCCGGACGCAGCACGACCGCGTTGTTGAACGCCGCGACGATGGCGCTGCGCACCGAATCGGGATTCGCGCCGTCGTAGAGGAACGAGTGGATGAACTCGTCGAAGTCCTCGAAATCCTCGGGCAGGTCGAGCGCGCGGGCGAACGGACGGAATGCATCCACATCCGTGTCCATCACGCGGTCATAGAACGGGAAGAACTGCACGAGCGTGGTGAACGCGCGCTCGGTGTAGCGGCCGAGCCAGTAGAGATTGTCGGCCTTCGACGCGGTGACCAGCGACAACGCATGCTGACGGGAGTGCGGGATGAGATTCACCGACGCGACCGACTCGTCGCGCTGCACCGTCTTCTCCTTCGCCTTCTCGGCATCGGCAGGGGCGAGCACCCACGTATCCTTGAATCCGCCGCCCTGCGACGAGTTGACGATCATCTGCCCGGGCACCGACGAATAGCGGGTCAGTCCCGAATACCACACATGCGTGTTCTGCCCGGTCACCACGAACGCGCGCAGATCGCATTTGCGCGGGCTCGCCTTGCCGGTGGCCGGATCGATCACGTCGATGTCACGGAACTGGATGACCTCCTGCGCGATGAACCGCCGCGGCTCGGCCTTGATGCGATCAGCCAGCTCGGCGCGACCGGCCGCGTCGAGCGACGAGCCGAACACCACGCCGTATCCGCCCGCTTCGGCGACATCCTTGATGACCAGTTCGCCGAGCCGATCAAGCACGACGCGCCGATCCGCCTCGAACATCGGCATATAGGTGGGCGCATTGTGCAGGATCGGCTCCTCGCCGAGATAGTACTTGATCATCTGCGGCACGAAATAGTAGATCGCCTTGTCGTCGGCGGCCCCGTTGCCGGGCGCGTTGATGATCGCCACATTGCCGGCGCGGTAGGCGGACAGTATTCCCGGCACGCCGATCACCGAATCGGGGTTGAACGCGAACGGATCGAGATACTCGTCCGACAGTCGGCGATACACCGCGCCGACGCGATGCCGGCTGCCGGCATAGTCGAGGAAGCACAGCTTGTTGTCGACGACTTCGAGATCCTCGGGGAATGCGAGCGCCGCGCCGGTCTTCTCGGCCAGATACGCGTGCTCGAAGAACGCGGAGTTGTATCGGCCGGGCGTGAGCACCACGGCGATGCCCTCGGTGGAGACGAAGTCCATCGCCTTGCGCAGCAGTCGCGGATAGTCGCGGTTGTCGCGCACGCGCACTTCGCGGAACAGCTTGGGATTGGTGCGGCGTTCGATGTCGCGCGCGAACAGCGGATAGCTGGCGCCGGAGGGGATGCGCAGGTTGTCCTCCAGCACCCACCAGCGCCCGTCCTCGCCCTGCACGAGATCCTCGCCGGCGATGTGCGCGAAGATGCCGCCGGGTGGCGTCACGCCGTTGACCTGCGGGAAGTAGCCGGCGGACGTGTACACGTATTCCTCGGGGATGATGCCGTCGTGGATGATGCGCTTGTCGGAGTAGACATCCTTGAGATAGGCGTTGAGCGCGTTGACCCGCTGCTTCAGTCCGGCTTCGAGCTGGTCGAATTCGTCGGATTCGATGATGCGCGGAATCGGATCGTAGGGGAACAGCCGGTCGTGGTATTCGCCGTTTTTGTAGACGCCGAACCGCACGCCGTTGCGGCTGAGCTCGCGGTTGATGGCTTCACGCCGGTTGACCAGCTCACCCGCCAGATTGATTGCCGATTCGACCATGTCGCACTCCTTCGCCGCGTCTGCTGCTGGCTTGCGTTCCGTTCGGCGCGCGCTGACGCTCAAGACGGAACGTCCTGATATCTAGCGTAGCGTATCCAAGCGCGATTACGGGACGTGGGCGATCATGTTACGGCTGTGTGTTGCGCTGCTGTTGTGCTGGGCTGGGCTGG
>NZ_RQSP01000005.1:36306-58776 GCF_009078285.1 Bifidobacterium jacchi | reverse complement strand
GTTGGGCTGGGCTGGGCTGGGCTGGATTGGATTGGATTGTTGTGCTGGGTTGGATTGGATTGGATTGGGGTGGATGGATTGTTGCGCTGCGCGTTCTCACAACGTGCGCTTGGCGCGGATCGCCTCGGCGCGCGCTGCGAGCTGATCATCAGACGGATAGGCGACGTGCTCGAGCGTAAGTCCCTGCGGCGCGATCGGTCCGGTCGACCCTTCGCGCTTCGGCACGGCCATTTTGCCGGCGAACCAGTCCACCGACCGTTTGCCGATGCCGACCTGCACGCATCCGCCGACCAGCGAGCGCACCATGTTGCGGGCGAAGGCGTCGGCAATGATCGTGAAGCACAGGAGTCCCGATTCCACGGCAGGCGTACGGTACGACTCCCCCATCGTTGCGGCGACGCCGATCAGCGGCGTGGTGGGAATGCGCCGCCAGTAGGCGGTCTTCACTTCGCGGATGGTCGTGCCGCCCGGGTTGGGGGTGGCGAACGAGCCGAAATCATGCAATCCGATGGTGGTCGCCGCGGCCGCGTTCATCGCGTCGATGTCGAGATCCGCATCGATATGATGCACGAATCCTCGCATTCGCGGATCGACCAGACTCGACCGGTCCGCGATCCGATACACATAGGTGCGCTCCAATGCGGAAAAGCGCGCGTCGAAGCCGTCCGGCGCGATCGATACCCGATGGATGGCGATGTCGGTCGGCACCATGCGTTGCATACGATGCATGAGCGCGGTCGGCGCGGGCACGGCCATGTGTCCGACGCAGCGTTGCAGCGCGCTGCGGGAGATGTCGAGATGGCATACCTGATGGAGCGCGTGCACGCCGGTATCGGTGCGGCCGGCGACGGTCAGACGCAGCGGTTCGGACTCGTCGCCGTCCGGCACGCGGGTGATGGTGTGCAGCACGCGTTCGATCTCCCCCTGCACGGTGCGCATGGCGGGTTGGCGGGCCCAGCCGTAGAAGCCGCCGCCGTCGTATCCAAGGTCGATCCGCAGTCGTATCACGGCCATTCAGTATAGCGGGCGCGCGGGAGCGGTGGCCTTGCCGTGCACGTTTGCCGCACACCTAGTATCCTGCGTCAGAAATGCGTTGACGAATTCGCTACGTAAGATACTTGCGGGACGAATCAATGCGGATTGCAGAACGGTCGGGGCGGCGTGACTCTCCAAAACAAACAAATGACCGTGCGAAACGGATGCCGAGTATCATCTCAGCACCCGTTTCGCACGGTCAGTTGCAGTCAGTGTGTCTGGTCGGCGAGTGCCCTGTCTGCGCACTCAGCGTGCGGAAGACAGGACACTAGCGCGACACTCGCGCGAACCGGCGCGATTCGACTCAGCGAGCCGAGTCGGAGCGGCGGCGCAGCGTGATCGCGGCACCGCAGCCGATCAGCAGCGCACCGACGAGCGCGACCGCGGCGACGGAGGCACCGGTGTCGGCCACGCCGGGCTTCTTGCCGGGCTTCTTGTCGACGTCGGTACCAATATCGGTGCCAGTGTCGCCTCCCTTCGCGGGGACGACCTCGACCACGATGCTACCGGACTTGCCGGAGCCGTCGTTGGCGGTGGCGGTGATCGTCACCTTGCCGGCCTTGACGCCGGTGACGAGGCCGTCGGCGTTGACCGTCGCGATCGAGAGGTCGCCGGACTTCCAGGTCACGGTCTTGTCAGTGGCGTTGGTCGGCGTGACGGTGGCGGTCAGAGCGATCTTCTTGCCGACGGTGACCGTGGTCTTGCCGTCCGCAGTAGTGACCGCGACCGACGTGACCGGAACCTTGTCGGGCTTGGTCTCGCCGCCTTCACCGCCCTCGCCGCCGTCCTTCTTGGTGACGGTGACGGTGAACGTGCCGGTCACCGTCGAACCGTCCTCATTCGTGACGGTAGCGGTGATCGTCGCCGTGCCGGCGGCCACACCCTTGACCACACCGGTCTTCTCATCAACCGAAGCGACGGCCGGCTTATCGGAACTCCACACCAGCGACTTGTACGTCGCATTCTCAGGAGCGACCGTGGCCTTCAGCTGCAGTGTTCCATCGACCGCAACCTCGTTCTTGCCGTTCTCGGCAGTGACCTTGACCGACGTGGCCGGAACCTTGTCGGGCTTGGTCTCGCCGCCTTCACCGCCTTCACCGCCATCATTCGCCTTGACGGTGATCTCGAACGTGCCGGTCACCGTCGAACCGTCCTCATTCGTGACGGTTGCGGTGATCGTCGCCGTGCCGGCGGCCACACCCTTGACCACACCGGTCTTCGCATCAACCGAGGCGACGGCCGGCTTATCGGAACTCCACACCAGCGACTTGTACGTCGCGCCATCAGGATCAACCTTGGCGGCCAGCGTGGTGGTGGTGTTGCCCACCACGACCTCCTTGTCACCGCTCACGGTGACCTTGGTCACCGGAGTCGGCTCAGGCGTCGTGGTCTTCTCGAACCTGGCGATGAGAGCCGTGTTGCCGGTCGGTGTCAGCTCGTAGGTGGCGTCGGTCGAAACGGCGGTCTCGCTGAGCGTGTTGTACCATCCGGTGAAGCGGTATCCGCTCTTCGGCGTGGCCTTGAGCGTGACCTTGACACCGGCGGCGACATCCACGGACGCGGTGGCACCGGCCTCGCCGGCCTCGCCGCCTTCCAGGGTCGCGCTCACGGTGCCGCCATCGGCCGGGTCGGCCTGAGCCCACACCTGCGCCTTGATGTCGTAGACGTCGAACTCGGACACGGCGACCCAGCCGTCACTGGATGCCTTGGCGACGAACTTGACGGCCTTGACCTCCTGCTCGGGGAACTCGAAGAGTTTCTCGGTCTGGTCGTTCGCGAACGTCTGATCGGTGGCGACCTGCTTCCATTCGGTGTCGTTCGGCCCCTTGATGAACAGGTCGGCCTTGGTGACACGGCCGCTGTTCGAATCCTGGCGCGGCGTGAACGCGAACCGGTTGATCGTCAGCGGATTGCAGAACGTCAGCTCGGCAAAGTAGGTCTTGCCGTTCTCCAGCTTGTCGGTCGCGCCGACCCAGTTGGAATGCCAGATGGTGCGCTTATTGTTGTCGAACGCGTACTTGAGCAGACCCTCGGTGCCGTTGGACTGGACGGGCGTCTCGGAGTTCGTGGTGCCGGTCCAGCAGATCTTCTCGAACGGATCGCTGGCTTCATCAGCGGTGTTGACCACCACGTTGTCGATGGTCGCCTTGATCGCGTTCGTCTTGGAGCCGATGCGCTTGATCGGCAGCGCGAGCGTCGAGTTCGTGATGCCGGTCTTCTTCACCAGACCCTTGTCGACGAACTTGCCCTTGGCATTGGACACGAACTTGCCGTCGATGTACAGCGACGTCTTCTGCTGCTGGGCGACGATGGTCACGTTGACCTTCCGTCCGATCGGCAGCGCGTAGTCGAAGCTGTAGTCGTACAGTTCGCGGGTGAAGCCGAGCGTGCCGTCGTCCATGATGCGGATGTCCTGCGTGGCGTAGGGCGCGTCCGTCTCGAAGATGATGTCGCCGGGCTTGGCGGGCTCGTTCAGCGTGATGTCGAACGAGACCTGGTTGCCGTTGCCGAGCTGGTCGATCGGCGTGGTCACGTACGAGGTGCCGCCGTTGAGGCTCAGCACGCCGTCCTTGATGGCGGCGGTGTTGCCCTCGCCGCCGGTGGTCAGGTCGCGCTTGTTCGCGGAGGAGTCGGCCTTCGCCGCCTCTCCGGTGCCGTCGAACGTGTACTTCTCGTACAGGTCGTTGTCATCGGCCGTGGACTGGTAGTACGGGTTCGTGCGCGGAGCGTCGCCCTGCTTCTTGGCAAGAGTGGTGAGCGCCGCGGCGGTGCCCTTCTCCTTGCCGGTGGAGGCCCAGTTCTTCTCCGCGTAGAACGGCAGCGCATCGAAGAAGCGCGCGTATTCGTCGGATTCGGTGACGCCGGACGCCTTCTTGTCGATGTTGTCGTTCCAGATGGCAAACGCGGCGCCGAGCGCCTGGTCGTCACCGGAGGGGATGTACTGCCAGCCGGACTTGGTGGACACACGGTTCGGCTCGAAGCTGTTGAACACGCCGTTCACATCGAGGTAGTCGCCGTAGGATCCACGGCTGCCACCGCCATTGGGCACCATGTAGCCGTAGGTGTCGATGGTGTTGATCAGCTTGTAGCCCATGTTGTACATCTGCATGCCGTCGGCCCAGTCGCGCGACCACAGGTTCATCTCGACGTTGTCGATGGCGTCCTTGTTGATCTCGGTTTTGCCATCGTTGATCCAGGTCAGACCGCCCCACATACGCACGGTGTTGGTCGCCTTGATGTAGGGGACGAAGGTGTTGATGAACTGACGGTACGACGTGTAGTTGGCCAGGAACTCGTCGGCACCGATGTGGACCGTGGTCTTCGAGTCGAACGTCGGATCATCGCCCTTGGTGTAGTCGTCGAAGATGCGCTCGATGAGCTTGACGGCTTCCGGATCGGCGACATTGATGTGGTCGATGAGCGAGCGGTTGCCGTTGAGCGGCGATACCATGTTCTTCACACCCAGCTCCGGCCAGACCTTGGTGAACGAGGTGGCGTGCGCCGGCACGTCGATCTCAGGCACGATGTTCATGCCGAGGGCGCGCTCCGACTGGATGAACTCCTTGAAATCCTTCTTGGAGATCGCATAGTCGGTGGCGGTGGGCGATTCGCCCTTGTCGTTCTTCAGGCTGGTCTCCAGACGGAAGGCGTCATAGGCCTTGAAGCCTTCGTCCTCGTTTTCCTTCTTGCCGTAGTTCTCAAGGAAGATGTAGTTGTCCGACAGATGCGTCTGGAAGTCGTTCATCTTGTAGTAGCGCATCGTGCGGGCGATCTGCCTGACCATCTCCATCGAGATGGGCTTGCGGGCCATGTCGAGCACGAATCCACGCACGGCGAAGCGCGGATAGTCGCGCATCGTGCCGATGACGAAACCGGTGTTGTCCTGCTTGGTCATCTGCAGAATCGTCTGCATCGCGTACATGTCGCCGGTGACGGCGGTGGACGCGGCGTTGATGCGGTCGGCCTTGATCTCCATCGTGTAACTTTCGTCGCCGAGCTGCTTGAGCGCGGCATCGGCGTTGGCGGGCTTGGAGAAGTTGAACGCGTTCGCCTGGGATTCCGCTGCCTTCTTCGCGGTCAGCGTGCGACCGGTGAAGTCCTTGTAGTCGGCGACGAACTCGTCGACGATGGCCTTGAGGGAATCATCATCGTAGGTGACGGTGGTCACGGTGGCCGCGTCGAGCTTCGCGTTCGACTCGGAATGCCATTCGGCGATCTCCGGGATGATGTTCGGCTTGGCGTTCTTGTCGGCCTGCTCGGTGGTGGTGCCCTTGACGGTGTAGGCGATGTCGGCCGTGGTCTTGGTGGTGTTGTCGGCGGTCTTGGTGACCACGTACGACACCTTCACGGTCTTGTCGTTGAGCGGATGGTTGACCTTGAGATCCTTGGAGATCAGCTGCTCGAAGTCGGCGCCGTTGAAGGCGACCGTGTAGCCTGCGGGCACGGTCGGCAGGGTCAGCGTGTCGGTCTTGGTGTCGATCGTGCGCTGATCGTTCTCGATCTGCGTGACGACCGAATCAAGCGAGGCGACCTGATCGTTGGAGTAGGCCTTCCATTCGGCGATGCTGATGTTGTTGTAGCTGGTGGACTGGGTTGTGTCGGTCGCGAAGTCAGTGAGCGTCAACGCGGTGGCGGTCACAGCCTGATCGAGTCGGATGGTGATGTCGGTGGCATAGCCGCTGCCGCTCGTCTCGACCTCATAGTTGTCCTTCAGCGTCTCCTCGGTGCCGTCCTCCTTGGTGTACTTCAGGTCGAAGGACTTAACGTTGGAGGGCATCTGCGCCACGTCACGCGTATGGAAGGTGATCTTGATTTCCTTGATCACGGTCGGGTTCGTGAATGCACCCTTGATCCAGATCTTGTTGGTCGGCGTCTCATAGTTGCTCGCCCAGCGCGTGGACGTGTCGCCATCGGTGGCCTTGTCGGCGGTGAACTGCGTATTCTCCTCAACGCCGGACGCGGTCATCGTCGCGTTCTTGAGATGGTTGACGTCGTTGGTGGAGACGACATCCTTCTTGGGTGCTGAATAGACCTCAAGCTCGCTGATGCCGACGTTCAGCCATGAGAGACCACCTATTCCAGCGTCAGCCTTGAGAATGGTGACCTTGACGTCAGTGGCCTGCTTGTCGGCATCCAACGTCACGACCTCATGCTGCTTGGCACGGGTGCCGTCGTTGGCCTTTTCATAGACCTTCTCGTAGTCGCCGCTACCGTTCTTCAGTTCGACCTTGTAGCTGAGGATGTTCTGTTGCGAATCCTTACGCTCAAAATCAACGTTGATCTGACGCACGGTCTGCGCGGTGTCACCGAGCTTGACATTGAGCCATTCGTTGTCGGCCTTGTTCTGCGCGGTGCCCCAGTGGGAATCCTGTTTGCCATCCACTGCCTTGGCGGGGCTGGTGGATTCGACCTCGTAGGAGCTTGCCGTAGCTTCCTTGTTCAAAGCGATATTGGCATTGTCCGCAGCGGAGGCGGTGCCCACGCCGGTAATGCCCACGCCCAGCAGCGTCGCAGCGGCGATGATGCCGCCAAGCGCCTGCCGAAGACTTCGTGTTCGCATATTCTCTCCATCGATATTGCTTCATGGCGCGTCATCGCGTCAATGTAAACATAGTTTACCTTTTGGGGTGGTCTCCGTTGATACCCCCCATGTTTCGTGTTGCGAACGAACCCATCATCATCCGCGAATTGCATCCGCAAGCCAGCATCATCCTTGCCACATTACAGAAAAGGGGCTGGCACCCGTAGGTACCAGCCCCAAATCGACTGCATCGATCAACTATACGATGATGCAGCTATGCAACCGAAGTATGCAACCGAAGCGGCATTCACTCCGCATTCTCGGCGGGCGCAGCCTCAGCGGTTTCGGCAGCCGCAGGCGCGGTCTCGGCGGCCTCGGTGGCCTCGGCAGCCTTGGCGGTCTCAGCGGCGTCGTTCGCAGCGGCGACCTTGGCAGCAGACTCGGCCTCGGTCACGACGGCCTTCTTGGCGACCGGCTCGGTGACGAGCTCGATGATCGCTGCGGGCGCGGAATCACCGCGACGCGGAGCGACCTTGACGATGCGGGTGTAGCCGCCTTCACGCTGTTCCATCTGCTCGGCGATCTCGGTGAAGAGCTTGTGCACGACGGACTTGTTGCGGATGACGCGCATCACGCGACGACGGGAATGCAGATCGCCGCGCTTGGCGAACGTGACCAGACGCTCGGCCAGCGGACGAAGACGCTTCGCCTTCGGCAGCGTGGTGGTGATGCGGCCATGCTGGAACAGGCTGGTGGCCATGTTCGCGAGCATGAGGCGCTCATGGGCCGGGCTGGAGGCCAGACGGGGGCCCTGCTTGGGTGTAGGCATAGTAACTCCTTGTGTGTTCCGCCACGTTCAGGTGGGCATACGCCCGAACATCCGACGTGGCGGAACGGTTGGTCAAAAGCGGCGAATCACTCGTCCTCGGGCGAGAAGAAGGTGCCACCTTCGAGATTGTTGGCGTCGAAGCCCAGCGGCGAGGCCTTGAGCGACAGACCAAGCGTCTGCAGCTTCTCCTTGACCTCATCGATCGACTTCATGCCGAAATTGCGAATGTCGAGCAGATCCTGCTCGGTGTGGGAGACGAGCTCGCCGATGGTGTGGATGCCCTCACGCTTGAGGCAGTTGTAGCTGCGCTGAGTGAGGTTGAGATCCTCGATCGGCACGGCCATCTCGGGATTGGTCTCCTCGACCACCGGCGCGGGACCGACCTCGACACCTTCGGCCTGCGTGTTGAGCTCACGGCACAGGCCGAAGAGCTCGACGAGGGTCGAACCGGCGGAGGCGACGGCGTCGCGCGGGGAAATGGCTGGCTTGGTCTCCACGTCCAGAATGAGCTTGTCGAAGTCCGTGCGCTGTTCGACACGGGTTGCCTCGACCTTGTAGCTCACCTTGAGCACCGGGGAGTAGATGGAATCGACCGGAATGCGGCCGATCTCATCGTTGTCCTGCTTGTTGAGCTGCGCGGGCACATAGCCACGGCCGCGCTCGACGGTGAACTCGATCTCCAGTTCGCCGTCTTCGGCAAGCGTTGCGATGTGCATGTCGGGATTGGCGATGGTCACACCAGCCGGCGCGGTGATGTCACCGGCCTTGACCTCGCCCTCACCGCTCTTGCGCAGGTACATGACAACAGGTTCGTCGTACTCGCTCGTGAGTACGATGCCCTTGATGTTGAGCAGAATCTCGGTGACGTCTTCCACCACGCCCGGCAGAGTCGTGAACTCATGCAGGGCACCGGAGATACGCACCGAAGTCACAGCGGCACCCGGAATCGAGCTGAGAAGCGTACGGCGCAGCGAGTTGCCAAGCGTGTAGCCGAAGCCCGGCTCAAGCGGCTCGATGATGAAGCGGGAACGCTGAGGAGTGATAGCTTCCTCGGTAAGTGTCGGACGCTGTGCGATAAGCACTGTGTTATCCTTTCAGCTTCTGGCCGGTGGTGCACGCACCGGTCATAAGCGGCTTTGGATTGGTGGGATTCTTCTAGTGCTCAGACGCGACGACGCTTCGGGGGACGAACGCCGTTGTGTGCCTGCGGGGTGACGTCGGTAATCGAACCGACTTCAAGACCGGCGGACTGCAGGGAACGGATCGCGGTTTCGCGACCGGAACCCGGGCCCTTGACGAAAACGTCAACCTTCTTGAGGCCATGCTCCATGGCCTTGCGAGCTGCGGATTCCGCAGCCATGCCGGCAGCGTACGGCGTGGACTTACGGGAGCCCTTGAAGCCGACGTCGCCGCCGGAGGCCCAGGACACAACCGCGCCGGACGGATCGGTGATCGAAATGATCGTGTTGTTGAAAGTGGACTTGATGTGAGCCTGACCCACCGGGATCGACTTGCGGTCGCGGCGACGAACAGGCTTACGAGCGGCTTGCTTTCCAGCTGCCATTGATCCTCGTTTCCTAGTAACATACTGATTGTTATGTCCAAACGATGAGATTCGTTATCTCGTGGCTTGGACTGACCACCTATTACTTGGTGGCCTTCTTCTTTCCGGCGACCGTGCGCTTCGGGCCCTTGCGGGTGCGTGCGTTGGTCTTGGTACGCTGACCGCGCACCGGCAGACCACGACGATGGCGAATGCCCTGGTAGCAGTTGATCTGGATCTTGCGACGGATGTCCGCGTCGATTTCACGACGCAGATCGCCTTCGATCTTGTAGTTGCCTTCGAGATAGTCACGCAGCGTGATGAGCTGCTCATCCGTCAGATCCTTGACGCGGGTGTCCGGGTTGATACCGGTCGCGGCAAGAGTTTCCTTAGCGCGAGTGCGACCGACACCGAAAATGTAGGTGAGGGCGATCTCGATGCGCTTCTCATTGGGGATGTCGACTCCGGCAAGACGTGCCATTGCGATTCCTTCTATACTCCGCAGGTCTTGCACCAAGTCGTCCGGTCTCCCGGCCCGGGCCTGCGTTCCCGGGGTTCAGACGCGCTCTCGGTAGAGTCGCGCCTGTGACTTAGCGCCTTATTCCATTGTGCCGCTGGAATCTGCTCAGCCCTGACGCTGCTTGTGGCGCGGGTTGGTGCAGATCACCATGACGCGGCCGTGACGACGGATCACGCGGCAGTTCTCGCAGATCCTCTTCACACTGGGGCTGACCTTCATGGTTATCCTTTGCTTGTACCTTTACTTATAGCGGTACGTAATCCTGCCGCGGTTGAGATCATACGGGCTCATCTCAAGCACGACGCGATCCTGCGGAAGAATACGGATATAGTTCTTACGCATCTTTCCGGAGATCGTCGCGAGCACGATGTGCTTGTTCTCAAGTTCGACGCGAAACATCGCGTTCGGCAGCGCTTCCACCACCTGACCTTCGACTTCAATCACACCGTCTTTTGCCATAAGCCCCGTTCCGTTCCTTGGCTTGGATTACTTGCGGGCATGTCTAAAGACACACCAAACTACTAGTATATACGATAACGGGATATACGGCACACGGCGTGTCGCATATCCCGTTATCGGTTTATCTGTGGTATCCGCGTCTGTACGCAGTATCGCAGCGATCAGCGATCCATGATCAGCGATTCTCCATCAATGATCCATGATCAGCGATCCAAACTCAGCATTCGATAATCGGCGATCCAAACTCAGCGATCCAGCGCGGCCACAATGTTGGCCTGAATCGCGTTGATCTCACCGACGCCGTCGATGGCGACGAGCTGGCCACGCTGCTTATACACATCGAGCAGCGGCGCGGTCTGGCTCGCATAGGTGGCCAGACGCTTGGCGATCGCATCCGGCGTGTCGTCGGAACGGCCCTGCTCCTTGGCGCGCTTGGCAATGCGCTCCATGAGCACATCATGATCGGCGTCGAGCGCCACCACCTTGTCGAGCGGGGTGCCCAGCTCCTGGAGCATGGCATCAAGCGCTTCGACCTGCGTCGCATTGCGCGGATATCCGTCGAGAATCCAGCCGTTCTTGGCATCATCCATGGCCAGACGATCCTTGACGATGCGGTTGGTCAGCTCGTCGGGAACAAGCTCGCCCTTGTCGGTGTACTTGAGCGCCTCAAGACCGAGCTCCGTCTTGTTCTTGATGTTGTAGCGGAAGATGTCGCCGGTGGAGATCGCCGGAATGCCGTAATGCTCGGCGAGCAGAGCCGCCTGAGTGCCCTTGCCGACGCCCTGGGGTCCCATGATGAGTAGACGCATGTTCATTCCTTTGCTGTTGTGTGTGCGTGTTGTTCTAAGAATTAGTGTCCGTTGTGCTGCGCAATGGACGCAATCTGCCGATACATCGTGATTGAGGGGTAGTCAGGAAGCGACATGCTCTTGACTACCCCTCATTCAACATTGTGCATAAACGGTCATGCGCTATTGTGCGCAATCGCGAAACGTTGCTTACTTACCTTCGGTGTGATCGACGCCTTCGAGCAGGAATCCGGCATACTGGAACTGCTCGGTCTGCGCCTTCGCCTGACGGAGCGTGTCGAGACCGACGCCGGCGATGATCAGGATGGTGGTACCACCGAATGGAAGCTTCTGGTTGAGGTTGAGCGCCATGATGAGCACGGTCGGAATCAGTGCGACGAACAGCAGGTAGACTGCGCCGACGGTGTTGAGACGGTTCATCACGTAGCTCAGATAACGGCTGGTCGCATTGCCGGCGCGAATGCCCGGGATGAAGCCGCCGTACTGCTTCATGTTGTCGGCGGTCTCGTCGGGGTTGAACGTGATCGACGTGTAGAAGAAGCAGAAGAACACGATCATCAGCGCATAGAGCGCGATGTACCACACCGACGTGGTGTTGGCCAGATTGTTGTTGATCCACTGGACCCAGCCCTGATCGTAGGTGCCGAACTGGGCGATCAGCGTCGGGATGGCGAGAATCGAGGATGCGAAGATCGGCGGGATGACGCCGGACATGTTGATCTTCAGCGGCAGGTAGGTGGAGGAGCCGCCGTACATCTTGCGGCCGATCATGCGGCGCGTGTACTGAACGGGGATTCGACGCTGGCACAGCTCAACGAAATCGACGAGGATGAGGATCACGACCAGCGTGCCGGTGACGATGCCGAAGCGCATCCAGTCGCCGTTGGTGCCGTCGGTGCCCCAACCGATCTCCCACAGCTGCGGCAGGAAGCCGGAGCAGATCGACATGAAGATGAGGATGGACATGCCCTGACCGATGCCCTTGTCGGTGATGAGCTCGGCCATCCACATGATCAGGCCGGTGCCGCCGGTCATGATGAGCACCATCACCAGCAGGTTGCCGACGGTGCCGTCGGGAATGACCTGCTGCGAGCAGCCGCTGAACAGGGCGCCGTTGCGGGCGGTGACAAGAATCGTGGTGGACTGGAGCACAGCCAGACCGATGGTGAGATAACGCGTGTACTGCGTCAGCTTGGCCTCGCCGGACTGGCCCTCCTTGTGGAGCGCCTCGAAACGAGGAATGACGACGCGCAACAGCTGCACGACGATGGACGCGGTGATGTACGGCATGACGCCCAGCGCGAAGATCGACAGCTGCAGCATGGCGCCACCGGAGATGAGGTTCACCAGTCCGATGAAGTTCTCCTGATTGGAGCTCAGGTCGCTGATGCACTGCTGCACGGCCTTGTAGTCCACACCCGGAGTCGGAATGAACGAACCGATCCGGTAGATGATAATGATGCCGAGAACAAACAGTATCTTGTTCCTCAGCTCTTTCGTACGAAAGGCCTGGATTAACGTCCTCACCTGGGTTCCTTTCCAAATCGTGCGCTTACACGCACCCGTCGCGACAGACTCTAACCGTCGAGTCTAGCGTATTGCGTCTACTTGCGACACCGCGCCGTGCCGCAATGTGACGATTGTACCGTATTTTTCTCTATTCGTAATGCATTTTACATGGGGCCGTCTGCTAGGTCGGCATGGCGGCGCGCCTTGGCTGATGCCTCTTATTGGTCGGCTGATGACCTGCT
This sequence comes from Bifidobacterium jacchi, assembly GCF_009078285.1. Classification (GTDB taxonomy): domain Bacteria; phylum Actinomycetota; class Actinomycetes; order Actinomycetales; family Bifidobacteriaceae; genus Bifidobacterium; species Bifidobacterium jacchi. Next base: position 46,309 of record NZ_RQSP01000005.1, on the reverse strand, counting down.
GTTGGTCGGAGCATTGCCGGCGAACTGCCGACGCATTGCCGACGCATTGCGTAGATATGCAATGACCCTTCACCGCTGTTGCGGGAAGGGTCATTGTCAGTTGTTCATAGCCGATGGATCACACGATCCATGCTGATTCAGATCATACGATCCTGAATCAGGCCTCGACAGAGCCGCCTGCAGCCTCGATCTTCGCCTTGGCGGAGGCGGAGACCTTGACGCCCTTGAGGGTGTAGACAGCGGTGACTTCACCGTCGCCCAGCACCTTCACCGGACGGTTGGCGCGAACTACGCCCTTGGCAACCAGAGTCTCGACGGAGACCTCGCCGCCCTCCGGGAAGAGGTGGGCGAGAGCCTCGACGTTGACGACCTGATACTGCTTCTTGAAGGGGCTCTTGAAGCCACGCAGCTTCGGCAGGCGCATGTACAGCGGCAGCTGGCCGCCTTCAAAGCCCGGACGAACCTGATAGCGCTTCTTGGTGCCCTTGGCGCCACGGCCCGAGGTCTTGCCCTTGGAGCCTTCACCACGGCCGACACGGGTGCGAGCCTTCTTGGCACCGGGAGCCGGACGCAGATCATGCATCTGCAGGATCTGGGGTTCTTCTTCGTTAGCCATTGTCAGTCAGCCTCCTCGACGGTGACCAGATGGCGCACCGTTCTGATCATGCCGCGCACGGCGGGCGTGTCCTCGCGGACGACGCTCTGGCCGATCTTGCGAAGGCCGAGCGTATGCACGGTCGCGCGCTGAGCCGGGGTACGGTTCACCAGACCATGATGCAGGGTGATCTTGAGATTAGTCATCACTCACCATCCTTCTGTTCCTCGGCGGCCTTGGCCTGAGCCTCTTCGCGCGCCTTGCGGGCTTCGGCGATGCCGGCGGCGCGAGCGCGCAGCAGCGCGTCGGGGGCGACCTCGTTGAGGGCGAGACCACGGCGTGCGGCGATCTCCTCCGGCTCCTCAAGCTGCTTGAGGGCGGCGACGGTCGCGCGGACCATGTTGACGGCGGTGGCGGAGCCCATCGACTTCGACAGAACGTCGGTGATGCCCGCGCACTCCATGACGGCACGCACCGGGCCGCCGGCGATAACGCCGGTACCAGGGGCGGCGGGGCGCAGCAGAACGGTACCTGCGGCGTCGTGACCGATCACCGGGTGGGTGACGGTGCCGCGAACGCGCGGCACGGTGAACATGTGCTTCTTGGCATCCAGCTGACCCTTGGCGATTGCCGCGGGGACTTCGCGGGACTTGCCGTAGCCGACGCCAACGTTGCCATTGCCGTCGCCCACGACCACGAGCGCGGCGAAGCTGAACGTACGGCCGCCCTTGTGGGTCTTGGACACGCGGTTGATGGTCACCACTCGATCGAGCAGCTCATCGCCCTGCTTCTCCTCGCGACGGTTGCGACGCTCACCGCGACGACCGTCACCGCGCTGGCCACGACGAGACTTGCGATCGTCGTTGCGCTCTTCGGTGGATGCCTGAGTGTTCTGAGTTTCTTCAGCCACTTGGGTTTCCTTCTCGTTGTCGCTCACAGTGCCAGACCTCCCTCACGGGCGCCATCAGCGACGGCTGCGACGCGACCGGTGTACTTGTTGCCACCGCGATCGAACACGACGGCCTCGATGCCAGCGGCCTTGGCCTTCTCGGCGACCAGCTGGCCGACCTTCTTGGCGGCCTCGACCTTGGTGCCCTCGAAGCCCGAGAAGTCAGCGGTCAGCGTGGAGGCGCTCACCAGAGTGATGCCCTTGGTGTCGTCGACGATCTGAGCGACCATGTGACGATTAGAACGGCTGACGACCAGACGAGGACGCTCGGGAGTGCCGCTGATGTGCTTGCGGATGCGGTTGTGGCGGCGCAGACGGGCGACGTTCTTGCCCTTACCGAAAATCTTGACGGTCATATCACTTACCAGCCTTTCCAGCCTTGCGCAGGATGTGCTCGTCAGCGTACTTGATGCCCTTGCCCTTGTAGGGTTCCGGAGCACGAAGCTTGCGGATGTTCGCGGCGACCTGGCCGACGACCTGCTTGTCGATGCCCTTGACGACCACCGTGGTGGGGTTCGGGACCTCGAACTCGATGCCTTCAGGCGGGTTCACCGTGATGGTGTGCGAGTAGCCGAGGAAGAACTCGATGCCCTTGCCCTTCATCACGGCACGGTAACCGGTGCCGACGATCTGGAGCGTCTTGGCATAGCCTTCGTGCACGCCCTTGACCATGCCGGCGATGATGGAGCGGCTCAGACCGTGCTTGGCACGGGTGGGACGCAGGTCATCGGCCGGGGTGAGGACGACCTCGTTGTTCTCGACGACACCGGTGATGCCCTCAGGAATAACGTAGGAATCGGAGCCCTTCGGACCTTTGGTCGAGAAATTCTGACCGTCGATAGTGACTTCCACGCCAGCCGGGATGGCGACGGGGAGCTTACCAATATGCGATGCCATGTGTCAGCTCTCCTTTCTCACCACACGATGGCGACGATCTCGCCGCCAATGCCCCGGTCGAGGCATTCCTTCTGAGTCATCAGTCCCGAGCTGGTCGAGATGATGGCGATACCGAGTCCACCGAGCGGCATCGGCAGAGCATCGGACTTCGCATAACGGCGAAGACCCGGCTTGGAGATGCGCTTGATGCCCTGAATGGAGCGCTCGCCGTTGGGGCCGTACTTGAGGGTGACCTCAAGGGTCTGACCGACCTTGGCCTCCTTGGCGGTGAAGTCCTTGATGTAGCCTTCACGCTTGAGGATCTCGGCGATGTTCGCCTTGAACTTGGAGTACGGCATATCCACGGTCACGTGCTTGGCCGCACTCGCATTGCGCAGACGCGTGAGCATGTCTGCGATCGGATCTGTCATTGTCATGTGGGCTAACTGCCCTTTCTCGCCGTGGTTTCCGCCGCCCTCACACCTTGATCAGGTGCTCGGGCCGCGGACCTTCAGCGTCGATGTTTACCAACTGGACTTAGTGACTCCGGGCAGCTCGCCACGATGCGCCTTCTCGCGAAGGCAGATGCGGCACAGGCCGAACTTGCGGTACACGGAGTGAGGACGACCGCAGACCTGGCAACGCGTGTAGGCGCGCACCTTGAACTTCGGCTTTGCGGCCGCCTTGATCTTCAGAGCGGTTTTTGCCATATCAGTTCTCCTTGAAGGGGAAGCCGAGCTGCTTGAGGAGCGAGCTGGCCTCCTTGTCGTCCTTGGTGCTGGTCACCACGGTGATGTCCATACCACGCTGGTGATCGATCGAATCCGGATCGATCTCGTGGAACATGGACTGCTCCGTGAGGCCGAAGTTGTAGTTGCCCTGACCGTCGAACTGCTTGCCGTTGATACCGCGGAAATCACGGATACGAGGCAGAGCGAGGGTAAGCAGACGATCGAGGAACTCCCACATGCGATCGCCGCGCAGGGTCACGAAGCAACCGATGGCCTGGCCCTCACGCAGGTGGAACTGCGCGACGGACTTCTTGGCCTTGGTGATCTTCGGCTTCTGGCCGGTGATGGCGGTGAGGTCCTTGACGGCACCTTCGATGAGCTTGGAGTCGCGAGCCGCGGCGCCGACGCCCATGGAGACGACGACCTTCTGGATGCGAGCAATCTGCATCGGGTTGGTGTAGCCGAACTCCTTTTCGAGCGCGGGAACGATCTCCTCGTTGTAGCGCTTCTTCAGGCGCGGTGTAGCGGGCGCTTCGACAGTGCTATCGCTCATGCCAGCTCCTTTCCGGACTTCTTGGCCACGCGCACGCGCACGGTCTTGACCTTGCCGTCACGGGCCTCCTGCTTGACCACAATGCCCACGCGGGTCGGCTGCTTGGTCTCGGGATCGACGACCATCACGTTGGAGCGATGGATCGGAGCCTCCACGGACACGATGCCGGACTGCTGGCCCTGCTGGGTCGCGCGGACGTGCTTCTTGACGATCTGAACGCCTTCGACAATCAGACGGTCATTGGGGAGCACACGCTTGACGGTGCCCTCCTTGCCGCGGTCCTTGCCGCGGATGACCCTGACCAGGTCGCCGCTCTTGATCTTGGCTACCATGTCAGATCACCTCCGGGGCGAGGGACACGATGCGCGTGAACTTCTTTTCGCGAAGCTCACGGGCGATCGGTCCGAAAATACGAGTGCCCTTCGGTTCACGGCCGGAGCCGAGAATGACGGCGGCGTTCTCGTCGAACTTGATGTAGGAGCCATCGGGACGACGGTACTCCTTGACGGTGCGGACGACGACGGCCTTGACCACATCGCCCTTCTTGACCGACCCGCCAGGGATGGCATCCTTGACGGTGGCGACGATCACGTCGCCCAGGCCGGCATAGCGTCGCTTCGATCCGCCGAGCACTCGGATGGCGAGGATTTCCTTCGCACCCGTGTTGTCGGCGATATGAAGCCGCGTTTCCTGCTGAATCATTGATTCTCCTTAGCCGAGCTGGTTCTCCCCGAGCACCCCGCCCACCTGTACGAGCATGGGCGGGGTGACTCGCGAAGCCTTTGCCGAACTTGTTACTTGGCGCGCTCGATAATCGATTCGAGACGCCAACGCTTGGTCTTGCTCAAGGGCCGAGTTTCCATAATACTCACGAGGTCGCCAACATGCGCTTCGTTGTGTTCATCATGGGCCTTGACCTTCTTGGTCTTGCGCACGACTTTGCCGTACAGCGGGTGGGTCGCACGAGACTCGATCTCGACGGTGATGGTCTTCTCCATCGCCTCGGACACGACGAAACCGCGACGAACCTTGCGGAAGTTACGCTCTTCAGCCATTACTTCTCCTCAGCTTTCTCGTCGGATGCTGCGGGCGCCTGGCTGATGCCGAGTTCGCGCTCGCGCAGAACGGTGTACATTCTGGCGATGTCGCGCTTGACCGCCTTGACGCGGGCAGTGTTGGTGAGCTGACCGGTGGCCGCCTGGAAGCGCAGGTTGAACAGCTCTTCCTTGGACTTCTTGAGGAAACCTTCGATCTCCTCGTTGGTCTTCTCATTCAGATTCTTGATTGCATAATCAGCGGTACCGACTGCCATCAGATATCACCACCTTCACGCGCGATAATGCGGCACTTCATGGGGAGCTTGTCGATGGCGCGGCGCAGAGCCTCGCGAGCGATGTCCTCGGAGACGCCACCGATCTCGAACATCACACGACCAGGGTGGATGTTGGCGATCCAGAACTCGGGAGCACCCTTACCGGAACCCATTCGGGCGCCGAGAGCGTGCTTGGTGAGCGGACGATCGGGGAAGATGTTGATCCACACACGACCGCCACGCTTGATGTAGCGGGTCATGGCGATACGGGCCGCCTCGATCTGACGGTTGGTGACATAGGCCGGCGCAAGCGCCTGGATGCCGTAGTCGCCGAACGCGATCTCGTTGCCGCCCTTGGACATGCCGTGGCGGTCAGGACGATGCTGCTTGCGGTACTTGACCCTCTTTGGGATAAGCATTCTCGCTCACTCCTTCGTTTCCGTTGCGGCAGGCGCAGCCTCGTTCTCGGCCTTGGGGGCCTCGGCGGCGTTCTGCTGGGCGGCAGGACGGTTGCCACGGCGCGGACGGCGATCACCGCCGCGACGGCCGGGACGGCTGTTCTGCTGCTGAGCCTGCTGCTCTTCGAACTCACGCTCGGTCATGTCGCCCTTGTAGATCCACACCTTGACGCCGATACGGCCGTAGGTGGTCTTGGCCTCGAAGAAGCCATAGTCGATCAGGGCGCGCAGGGTCTGCAGCGGAACGCGACCCTCACGGTAGAACTCCGAGCGGCTCATCTCGGCGCCACCAAGGCGGCCGGAGAGCTTGATACGGATGCCCTTGGCACCGGCGCGCATGGCGTCCTGCTGAGCCTTGCGCATCGCGCGACGGAAGGTCACGCGGTTGGTCAGCTGCTCCGCGATGCCCTGAGCGACGAGCTGAGCGTCCAGCGCGGCGTTCTTGACTTCGAAGATGTTGAGCTGAACCTGCTTGCCGGTGAGCTTTTCGAGCTTGGCGCGAACCTTCTCGGCCTCCGCGCCGCGGCGACCGATCACGATGCCCGGACGAGCGGTGTGGATGTCCACACGCACGCGGTCACGGGTGCGCTCGATGATGATGCGCGACACGCCGGCACGCTCAAGGTCCTTGTTCATGGCCTTGCGGATCTTGTCGTCCTCGAGGACGAAGTCGCTGTATCGCTCGCCGACCTTGGTGGAGTCGGAGAACCACTTGGAACGATGGCTCTCGGTGATGCCCAGGCGATAGCCAAAGGGATTGATCTTCTGACCCATGTTTAGCGGGCTCCTTCCTTAGCGGCGACGACGACCGTGATGTGGCTCGTACGCTTGTTGATACGAGCGGCGCGGCCCTGTGCACGAGCGCGGAAGCGCTTCATGGTGACGCCCTCATCCACGTAGGTCTCCTTGATGACGAGATCGTTCTCACGGAACGACTCGCCTTCCTTGTCGGCCTTGAAGCGGGCGTTGGCGATGGCGCTCTCCAGAACCTTGCGCACGGGCAGTGCGGCATCCTGGGGGGCGAACTTGAGGATGGTCACGGCTTCGGTCGCCTGCTTGCCTCGGATGAGGTTGACCATACGGCGAGCCTTGCGCGGCGTCACACGGACGTGACGGGCGATTGCTTTAGCTTCCATGTGTCTTTACTCTCCTGCCTTTAGCGGCGTGCCTTCTTGTCGTCCTTCACGTGACCCTTGAAGGTCTTGGTCGGGGCGAACTCACCGAGCTTGTGGCCAACCATAGCCTCGGTGACGAACACCGGGACGTGCTTGCGGCCATCGTGGACTGCGAACGTGTGTCCGATGAAATCAGGGGTGATCATCGAACGGCGGGACCACGTCTTGATGACGTTCTTGGTGCCCTTCTCGTTCTGCTCGTCGACTTTCTTCTGCAGGTGGGCGTCGACGAAGGGGCCCTTCTTGATGCTACGAGTCATCTTCTCGACACTCCCTTACTTGCGGTTCTTACCATTCGGACGACGACGAACAATCATCTTGTTCGAAGCCTTCTTCGGACGACGAGTACGAACCTCGCCCTTGCCCCACGGAGAGACCGGCGGCTTGCCACCGCGGGTACGACCACCATGCGGATGATCGACCGGGTTCATGGACTCACCACGGGTGATCGGACGACGGCCGAGCCAGCGGGCACGACCGGCCTTACCGAGCTGAATGTTGGCGTGATCGGAGTTGCCGACCTCACCGACGGTCGCACGGCAGCGGGCGTCGACGTTGCGGATTTCGCCGGAGGGCATACGCAGCTGAGCGTAGGCACCGTCCTTGGCGACGAGCTGCACGGCAGCGCCGGCGGAACGCGCGATCTTGGCGCCGCCCAGCGGCTTGAGCTCGATGGCGTGCACGACGGTACCGGTCGGGATGTTCTTCAGCGGCAGGTTGTTGCCCGGCTTGATGTCGGCCTGCTCACCGGTCTCGATGCGGTCGCCCTGCTTGACGCCTTCCGGAGCGATGATGTAGCGCTTCTCGCCATCTGCATAGTGCAGGAGGGCGATGCGAGCGGAACGGTTCGGATCGTATTCGATCTCGGCGACCTTGGCCGGCACGCCGTCCTTGTCCCAGCGACGGAAGTCGATGAGACGGTAGGCGCGCTTGTGGCCGCCGCCGCGATGGCGGGAGGTCATGCGACCGTAGGAGTTACGACCGCCGGTCTTGGTCAGCTTGCGAACCAGCGACTTCTCAGGCGTGGAGCGCGTAAGCTCGGAGAAGTCCGAGACGGACGCGTTGCGGCGGCCTGCGGTCGTCGGCTTATAAACGCGGATAGCCATAATATAGTTCTTCCTTTAACTTTTCTCGGCTAGCCTTCAGTTGCCGAAGATGTCGATCGTCTGGCCCTCGGCGACGGTCACGATGGCGTGCTTCTGGTTGACACGACGACCGTATCCGAAGCGGGTGCGCTTGAGCTTGCCCGCGCGGTTGAGGGTGTTGACGTTCGTCACCTTGACGTTGAAGATCTTTTCGATGGCCTGCTTGATCTGCACCTTGTTCGCGGACGGAGCCACCACGAAGGTGTACTGGCCGCGGTCGGACAGGGCATAGCTCTTCTCGGAGACGACGGGCTTCAGGATGATGTCATGGGCGGGGTTGTGAACTGCGACCATGGAAATCAGGCCTCCTTCTTGGTCTTCGCGGCGACGAAGGCCTCGAGGGCCTCCTTCGTGAAGACAACGTACTGCGCAGTGACCACGTCGTACGTGTTGAGCTGATCAACGAAGATCGGGTGCACGTAGGGCAGGTTGCGCACGGACATCCACTCGTTCACCTGATCGCGAGTGAAGGCGATGGTGGTGAACTTCTCGCCGATGACCGGCTTGAGAGCGGCGATCGCGGCCTTGGTGGACGGGGTCTCACCGATGCCGAAATCAACGACGGCGACGCGACCGGCGTTGGCGCGGTCGGAAAGGACGTAGCGAAGAGCCGCGGCCTTCATCTTCTTGGGGGTGCGCTGCGAGTAGTCACGCGGCTGCGGGCCGTGGACAACGCCACCGTGGTACCACTGAGGTGCACGGATGGAGCCCTGACGAGCGCGACCGGTGCCCTTCTGCTTCCACGGCTTCTTGCCGCCGCCGGAGACCATGCCACGAGTCTTGGTGGCGTGGGTGCCCTGACGAGCAGCGGCGAGCTGCGCGACGACGACCTGGTGGATCAGCGGGACATGAGCGTGCACGTCCTCGGACGAGATGCCGAAGAGTGCAGCAGGCGCTTCAACGGAACCAGCGGCCTGGCCCTGGTTGTCGGTGATGTTCAGAGTGACGTCTGCCATGATTATCAGGCTCCCTTCACTGCCGTGCGAACCAGGACGATGCCGCCCTTCGGTCCGGGGATGGCACCCTTGATGGCGAGAATGCTGTTCTCGACATCAGCGGAGACGACGGTCAGGCTCTGGACGGTCGCGGTCACATGACCCATGCGGCCGGCCATACGCTTGCCCTTGAGAATGCGTCCAGGCGTGGCGCATGCGCCGACGGAACCGGGACGACGCTCGTTCTTGTGCGAGCCGTGAGAACGACGGTAGGACTTGAAGCCCCAGCGCTTGATGGTGCCGGCGAAGCCCTTACCCTTGGTGGTGCCGGTGACATCGACCGACGAACCCTCCGGGAAGAACTCGATGGAGAGCTCCTGGCCGGGCTTGTAGTCGGCGGCATCCTCGGTGCGCACCTCGACGAGGTGACGACGCGGGGTGACGCCAGCCTTGGCGAAGTGGCCGGCAAGCGGCTTGGTCACCTTGGTCGGATCGATCTGGCCGTAGCCGATCTGAACGGCCTTGTAGCCGTCCGTCTCCTCGGTCTTGACAGCGGTCACAACGTTGGTGGAGACGTCCACCAGCGTGACGGGGATGAAGAGACCATTCTCGTCCCAGACCTGAGTCATGCCGATCTTCTTGCCCAGCAGAGCCTTGTGGCTACCTCTCTGTGAAGTCATAGTGGTTCCCTCCTCCCTTACAGCTTGATCTCGATGTTGACGTCCGCAGGCAGATCAATGTGCATCAGAGAGTCCACGGCCTTCGGGGTCGGGTCCACGATGTCGATGAGGCGCTTATGAGTGCGCATTTCGAAATGCTCGCGAGAATCCTTGTACTTATGAGGAGAACGAATAACCACAAAGACGTTCTTCTCGGTCGGGAGCGGAACCGGGCCAACAACCGTTGCACCCGCGTTCGTCACCGTTTCGACGATCTTCTTCGCCGATTGGTCGATGACCTCATGGTCATAGGACTTAAGCCTGATGCGGATTTTCTGTCCCGCCATTGCCGTCCGCCCTTTCTGCGATTCGTGTACTGTTTACCAGCCTGTCTCAAGGGCACCGGAGGGCATGACGCGCCGGGCGTCTCACAGACGCTCTTCGGCCACAACCACATCAGTGCATGGACTTCAGGCAACCGCTCTCACGGCGCCTGCTCCATGCTCGCTTTTTTGATTCCAATTTGCGAGCCCCTAGTCAGGCAACTTCTCTAGTAAAGCACTAGGGGTACCCACTGAGGAGTTCGGGCGTGTCGCGCTGCGCCAACTCGCCAGA
>NZ_RQSP01000005.1:24063-36152 GCF_009078285.1 Bifidobacterium jacchi | reverse complement strand
GAAGCACACCGTGCTTCCGCCTTCACGGCTCCGCAGGCGTGTCGCGCTGCGCCAACTCGCCAGATTCTCGATGTTCGGATGCCCATGAGAGCATCCGACACTACTCAGCGATCGAAATTCGGGAAAAGAACGGGAATCTCCCGAATAATGTTCACTGAGGACGGCTCAGCGATCATTATTCGGGAGATCAACCCACAATTCCCGAAAAACGCTCGCTACACCCTACTCGCTACGCCCTACCATGGCCTGGGCTGGTATGGCAATTCCACTCAATCATTTGCGAGACAACCCATTAGAACAGCGCTGTTCTGGAGATGACGGTATACAGGGTTGAACCGTTGTAATACCAACTGTACGTGTATGGGCCGGAGACGCCGACCTGCATGCCATCGGACATGCTGGTCTCACCGAATCTGGACATTAGATCATCCGGCACGCCGAGTTCGTTGAACACGCAGTCCGGAATCCCAGATGTCGTCAAGCCCAGCGTCCGATGGTCAATCACCATCGCACTCGCTTCATAGTCCCCGTTCTGTGCATATGGCTCAACTACGGCATTTGTCATGCCGTCAGGCAATTGCGTATCCGCAGCCAACGTCGTGCTCGTATAACCGCACGCACTGAGGGCATTCGTCAATGCGCTATTCGCAATGGACGTCAGCACACCGAACACGATAAGCGCGACCGCGATCGGAGCGGCTATGGCGGCGGCGATACCGAGCTTCATCTCCTTCGACATCGGCTGTCTGACGGCGACCAAAGTTGGCGCGGCGGCACTGGCAACACCAGTCGTGGCAGCACCGACAACGCCACCACCGAAGGCCGAGGCCGCAGCCGCGCCGCCTACCGGCGCACTCCCCGAAGTCGCGCTCCCGGCAGTTGCACTCCCCACAGCCGCACTCGGCACCGCATCTGTAGATGCCACGGCAGTGCCGCATCTGTCGCAGAACACCTGATCGGGTTGAAGCACAGCTCCGCAATGATGGCAATACATGGCCATACTCCCTTTCCTATATATATGGTTGGTTATCTATGTTGGTTATCTATGGCTGATCAATGCCGGGAACCGCCGGTTGGGAGCCCCCGATCCGCCCCTCGAACCGACAACGGACATTGGCGAAACCCAGAATCGCCGCCGGCATGGCAGAGTCAGCACAGCAATACAACAGCAATACAGCAGCGCAGCAGCACACGCGGCAGCACCACGGCAGCAGCATCACGGCAGCACGCGGCAGTCATCCCTCCTTACCGCTGACGCACAGCAATATGCCGCTGGTAATGCTGCAGAACAGCAGATCAAGCACAGCGAACGTTGTCGTGTTCGGATTCCTGCCAGAGTAGATCCCCCACGAATACACGGTCATCGGCACCCTCCACGCCAATGACACCAACAGGATAAAACCCAGAGGACTTACGGCGAGCATGCTCAGCCCGATCAGTCCCGCGATCGACACAAGCACGATATTCGTGATGGCCGCAATCAGGCGCAGGATGCTGTCCTTCTCGGAATGCACGTATCCTCGAGGCTGAAACGGCGGCGCGGCGGCCTGCGGAGCCACCGGCACATATTGCACATACTGCGCCGGCTGCACAGGCTGCATGCCTCCCTGCGGCGCGGCGGCTGCGAGAGCACTCAGCCGAGTGCCGCAATGCAGACAGAACACCTGCCCGTCGATCGTCGCCTTGCTGCCGCACTGCGGGCAATACCCGGCCAACGGTTGCGAGATCGGCGCTGACAGAGCCAGCTTCGCTCCGCACACAGTGCAGAACTCGGCATCCTGAGCGTACTGCGCTCCACATTTGCTGCAATACATGGTCTTTCCTTTCGTTGATGCTTCCGTTGATGCGTTCGTCGATGCTTCCATCCGACAATTGCGACCGCGATGGCCGTCATTCAGTTCTTCTGATCATCGGACTGCAGATAGTAGGCATTCGCATCCGCCGGATCATTGAGAGTCCCCACCGCTCCACCGAATACGGGGATCAACAGGAACGGACGGCTGGCATCCGGCGGGACGAAATCGCCCCTGCACTCGAGGTAGCACATCTCCGACTCCAGCGCCGCCACGTTCACGCCTTTGGGAAAATACATGACCCGCACCGGCCGGGCCGTGATATCGGAGGAAGGAAGGTCATCGCAGACCGAACCGCTGCCGTAGATACATTGCAACTCATCCTCCGGTCCTAGGAACAGCAGTCCAAGGCCGCGTTTGTACAGGTAGTCGTTGCCATGCTGATCGGCGGCCACCGGGGAGAGTTCTGATGAATCCTGCTTGCTCTGCAACGGATTGAACGACGAGTCGGCGGCCACGGTGATGGTTCCCGATTCGCTGATATGGACGCAGGAGCCACCTTTGGTGCAGTAGTCGCCGGCGATCGAGCGATACGATCCATCCGACGTCGCGGCGAGAATATCGCCCAGCGCATAGTCGTCACGGGACTTGAGCTTCGTCGACTTGACGAGTTGTTCCAGGGAAGTGTTCTGATCCTGTATCTCGCTCACTGTCTGAAGAATCTCCGCGACACCGGCATTGCGGGGGTCTGCGCAGGAGTAGACACTCACCCCCTGCAACCGACTCGACTGCAACGTCTTCAGCGCTTTCTCGTTGCCGACGTCGTGGACGCTGACATAACTCGCCCATGAGGCGTCAGACACGGTCCCCCACAGATCATCCAACGATTGGCTGCAGGAATCAGCCGCCGCCGCAAGTGCACTGCGCTGCGACGGCACGGTGTACACGCAGGTGGCGAGCGACAGTGCGAAAGCCGCCAACGAGCAGATCATCGACATGCCGAAGCGCGCGGCGATGGCGAGCGGACGAGCGGACGAGGGGGTGGAAACCAGCACGTCGTCGGCTTCATAAGCATCCTCAGCGCCACCAGCGCCATCATCACCAGTACCGCCAACGCCGTCAGCGCCATCAGTGCCATCAGTGCCATCAGCAGCACCACCATCGGAATCACTGCCGATGCCATCAATGACCGCGCGAATCGCATCCCAATCGACATCCAGCGCCTTTGCATCGCCAAACATCGGATAATGAACCGGCGACGCGGCTGCAATCATCACATCGCCGAACGATCCCGCCGATTTCACCGATCCAGCAGATTCCACCGATCCCACCGATGCAGACGAAACCGTCGCCGCACCACTGGAACCAGCACCGGCACCAGCGCCAGAACCACCGCCAGAACCACCGCCAGAACCAGCAGGGACAGCAGCAGCAGCGTCGGCAAAAGCGAGCACCCTCGCAGCGTATGCACGATTGCGCAAACCCGGTGGAAGTCGCTCCTCCAGCGGTCGGATCGCCATGCTGATCCGGTCGCGCTGACGTCTGAAACGCGCTCGATCCGTCAAATCCCGCATCAGCGGACCACGTCGACGAATCTGGCGCACGACCATTGTCACGACGGCAATCAGCAGCAGCGATGCAACCGCCAACGCGATCCATCCCGCGACGGCGAGGGCATCCAGCGTCGATGCCGACGCGTTGTCGTTGACCATGCCCAGCATGCCACCGGCTGCGACCAAAGCGAGCAGCGAGAGCACGCCAAACGTCCGCAGCCATGCCACGCCACGGTTCCAACGCTGTTCGGTTCGATCCGCCGCCGCAACCGCTTCGTCGCATGCGCCCATCGCGTCATAGGCGTCGCGCAGCGTCTCCATCATGCGACGCGCGGTCGCATCATCCACACCGATCACCCGTTCGGTCGGCACGGACGCCGGCGTCCGCCGCGATGCAACGCGGGAATCCACAGAGGATGCCGCGGTGTGAGACTGCGGCACTGGCTGCACTGCCGGTTGCGGAACCGGCTGCGCAACCACACCGATCACGGGCGATGCGGCCGTGGCGGGCGCGGACCGCACATCCGCAGAGTTCGCGACGTTGGAAGATGCGGCACGAGACCGAACAGCCGCCAGCGATCTGCCGCACTTCGGACAGAACCGTGGATCATATGCCGCTATACGAAATCCGCAATATGGGCAAAACATCGATGTTCCCCCTCTATTCAAGCCCTAGGGAAAGGCTACCCCCCCCCCGCTGGACAATGCCGCGTCAACACCACTCAGATAATGACGAGACAGATCACACGGGTTCCAGAGACCGTCGCAACCCCGGAACGCCGCCGGCAACGTGCACCACGGCCGGCATCGCGCGCGGGGCGCGACATAATCGGCTATCAGATTTAGCGATATCGAAACGGCCCGTCGCCGCCGACTAACGCGATAGGATGTGAATCAACTTGGAAGAGGCATAAGGAAGGGTGAAGCCGAATCCGAGCACAACATCATCAATCACAACCAACCAACAACTCAACAAGCAACAACTCAACAAGAACAACACAAACAACAGCAACACATAACAAAACGGGCGATTCGCCAACGGTCAAATTACGCGAATCGCCCTTGGATATCCGAGCAAGGACACCCATAAAGCAGTGTAGCACCATGCGTCAGCGACGCATGACGGCATCATCGCGACATGCAAGCCGCGGCTGGTTCGCCTAGCCTGCTGCATCAGAAGTTCGTGGACGAAACGACTACCCCTCAGACCCGCTCCGCGGGCCAGCTCCCCTGATAAGGGGAGCCAAAGATAATCCACGAACTACTGACACAGCAGACTGGCGACTACCCTCGGCCCCGCTCCGAAAGCCAGATCTGCGGAAAAGAGCGACGAGAGCAAGTCAGCGAATTGCCGATACAGAGCGCTATGGGGTCCTTCCAATCAACGATGCATCAGACATCGCCAAGGAGAGGAGCCCTCATGAGAGGATTCAGCAGACCGGGAGCCGCGCGACACGCGGCAACCGCAAAAGCGACCACCATCACCTTCACATCCATCGCGGCCACCGCGCTCGCCGTGACCTTGGGGCTGACATCGGCGGCCATCATCCAGCCGACCGCGAGCGCCCAGACGCTTGGCCCGCAGACCCAGCAGACACCGGCGACGAACAACGGCGCCAACGCGAACAACAGCACCACCAAGGCGACCGCGAATCAGCAGCGCACCGAGCTTGACTGGTTCGCCGACGAATACAAGCTGCCGGCGGGCCACGTCTTTGAATCGGTGACGTGGGAGCGGCTGCAGTATCTGCTTGGATACAAGGCGGAGAACGGCAGCTACAACACCAACATCGACAATCCCGACTATCCGGGCGGCTCGTTCGCGATCGTATTCGGCGGACCGGAGAACAAAAGCTCCCAGGCCGCACTGCCGCTGATCAACGAGGTCGCCAAGGCCAAGGGCGTGAGCAAGGTCTATCATTTCGATCCCAAGCTTGACGGCGACCGTCTCGACATCACCGATCCCAGCCTCGATCAGGCGTGGACCACGCTGTGGTCGTATCCGCAGAACAGCAGCGGCATCAAGGAGCGGCTGAAGAACATCGATCCGAACTATACGTCCGACTCCACGTATCTGTTCATCTACAACAAGGCCAACGCCGACAAGCCGGTTCTGGCCGGCAAGGTCTCCACCGCCACGAGCTTCGACGAGGCCGGCAGGAAAGCGTATGAGAAGGAGATCGGCAGCGTGTTCGACGCGGCCGGACTCAAGGCGGACGGCAAGGCGAACACCGCGGTCTACTCCCACATCGACTACTATCAGTCGCGCATCAACAACGTGCCCGCCACCAAGGAGGCCGGCGTAGGCATTCCGGACAGCGCCAAGAAGGACTTCACCGTGCAGACGGTGACCTACCCGGAGCTGATCCACCTGCTCAACAGCGAGGGCGACTTCACCATCCTGTTCGGCGGCACCTGGTGCCCGTACACCACGCCGACCATCAACACCGCCAACACGGCAGCGTTGAAGAACGGCGTGAAGAAGATCTACCAGTTCGACTTCAAGCTCGACGGCAACAGCTCCAACCGCTACATCCGCGACACGACGCGCAGCCACGGATTCGGCTACCTGTACGGCAGGATCGTCAACGACTATCTGAAGAACCTTTCCGACACCAAGGACAAGCTGCTTCCCAACGTCGTCTACAATCCGGACGGCAATGCGAGCAACGGCGAGAAGGAGGCCGCCAAGATCGGCGTGCCGTTCTTCATCGAATACAACAAGGATCACAAGGATGCCAACGGCAAGTCCGCGCCCGTCGTCAACGAATGGGAGGGATACGATCCGTTCGGCGACTACAACTACGGCTACGCATGGTATCAGGCCGAGCATCTCAAGGAATTCCTCGCCAAGCCCGATGTGCGCGTGCGCGAACTCGGTCGTCCGGTCGATCCGAGCGTCGACAACGTGCTGCGCGACACCGATCGCGAGGACGGACTCAACAGCGCCACGCTCGCCATTCCAGGTCTCGACGACTTCTTCGCGAACGTGACCGCGCACCGGGCGGAGGGCACCCGCGACATCTGGGCCAAGCCGGACGGCACGCCGCGCGCCGCCAACGAGCCGAGCGAAACCGGCGGCTGCGGCACCGGCACCAATCCGATCGACCCCACCGAGGAGAAGAAGATACTGTCGCAGAACGGCAACGACGGGTACGACGTGCAGAACTACAACGTCAGCCTTTCCTATGAGAAGCCGCTCGGCACCACTGCCGGCGGATACCGCGCCGAAACGACCGTGACCGCGAAGGCCACCGAATCGCTCGACAAGGTGGAATTCGATCTGCGCGATCTGAAGATCGACGAGTCCAGCGTGACGGTCAACGACAAGCCGGCCACCGTCAGCCGCGACGATGACAAGACCAAGGACCAGTACAAGATCGTCGTCAAGCCGACCGAGCGCATCGCCTCGGGCAGCACGTTCACGGTGAAGCTCAAGTACTATGCGTTCGCCTCCGCCGACTACAAGTTCGGCGCCGGCACCGTGCAGGGATTCGTGCCCAGCTCCGACAGCGACGGCGCGAGCAGCATCGGCCAGCCCAACGGACCGTCGTTCTGGTTCCCCAGCAACAACAACCTCACCGACCGCGCCACATACGACGTGACGCTGACCGCGCCGAGCTCGCTGACCGGCGTGAGCGTGGGCAACCTCGTCTCGCAGACCTCGCGCGGCACGCTGACCACGCGGCACTGGCAGCAAAAGCAGCAGGTGCTCCCGTACCAGGTGTTCGCCTCGTTCGGCGACTACTACGAGTTCGCGAAGGACGTGAAGATCGGCGAGCGCACGATTCCGCTGCACGCCTACGTGGCCAAGTCGATCTACGATGTTCCGATCAACACCGCGACCGTGTACGATTTCGCGGCGAACATCGACAAGTACGTCGACTGGGCCAGCAGCAAGCTCGGCGACTACCCGTACGATTCGCTCGGATTCGTGTTCGAGAACCTCGACGGCGTGGACTACAACCTGGAGACCGCCGGCCGCCCGTTCTACGCGGGCGTTCCCGACAAGACCACGTTCATCCACGAGCTCATCCACCAGTGGCTCGGCGACTCCACGTCGATCGCCGACTGGAAGGATCTGTGGCTCAACGAGGGCTTCGCCGTGTACCTGTCGAACGACTTCATCGATGAGACCGAGAAGTTCAGCGGCGACATCGACAGCTGGTATCGCGACTGGTTCAAGACGAACAATGATCCGCTGTTCTGGGGCATCGCGCCCGCGAACCCGAAGAACGCCTACAACCTGTTCGGCAACGGCACGTATGGCCGCGGCTCCTACGCGCTGGCGGCGCTGCGCACCAAGGTCGGCGACGACACGTTCTTCAGGATTCTCAAGGGATGGGCGCAGGACAACGCCGGCAAATCCGTCACGACCGACGACTTCGTGAAGGAGGCCGCCAAGGTCAGCGGCGCCGATCTGACCGACTGGTCGAAGACGTGGCTGTACGCCGAGGCCAAGCCTGCCGCATGGCCGGTCGCCGACAAGCCGGCGAATCCCGACAATCCGGGTAACAACGGCGGCAGCAACGGCAACACCGACAATAATTCCGGAAGCAACGGGAACGCCGGCGGCAACACCACCGACGGCAACAATGGCAATGGCAACACCACCGGCGGCAACCAGCAGAGCAACGGGAACAACGGCGGCCAGCAAGGCAACTCCAGCAATGGCGGGAACCAGAACGGGAACAACGGCAACTCGGGCAACAACGGCGGAAACGGCAATACCGGAAGCCAGAATGGGCAGACTGGCAATGCGATCAACGCGCAGCAGCCCGGAAAGACACCGAACGGCAATGGCAACGGTTCCAGCAACGCCGACGGCAGCAACAACGCCGGCAACCAAACCAACGGCAACGGCAATGCGCCGGCAACACTGTCCAGCACCGGCTCCACGTCGATCGTCTCGGTGATCGCCGCCGCGATTCTCGCCGCGGTCGGATTCGCCCTCAACCGCGCATCCAAGGTCTCCAACGCCTCCAAGGCAACCGTCAGCTCGTCGGCTTCACGACATGCAAAGCACTGACGAGGCTGACCAAGGCCGCCAAAGCCAACCAAAGCGCTGGCCAGCCGCCGACCAAGGCACCGACCAACACACCGCGACCAACACACTGGAACAACACGCCGGCAACCCGAGCAACAAGCCCAGGCGACCGGCATAACCCCGGCATGTGACACACATCACGACCACCACGACCGGCCACCCGTTGAATGCGGGTCGGCCGGTCGTTTATTGTGGCGATCGTGACACGATCACTTGCCAAGAACATCCGTCCGATCACCGAACATGACGCGAACGTGCTCTACCAGCACGGCACGCTCGCGCTGCTCGTCCCCGGCCTGCTTGAAGGCACGACCACGCTCGGCGAACTCCTGCGCCACGGCGACACCGGCATCGGCACCGGCGAGGGGCTCGACGGCGAGCTGATCATCCTCGACGGCGTGGCCTACAAGATCGGCTCCAGCGGCGTGGCCGAACAGGTCGACGACGACTTCACCATGCCGTTCGCCAACGTGCATCGCGCGGCATTCCAATACCAATGCGAGCGCGCGGACATCGGCCTCAAGGAACTCAATGATCGCATCGTCGAGGCGAACGGACGCGCGAACACCTTCTTTTCGGTGATCGTGCGCGGCACGTTCAGCTTCATGAAGACGCGCGCGGTCATCAAGCAACAGGCCCCCTACCCCAAGCTCGTGGAGGTGGCCGACCGGCAGGCCATGTTCCTGCGTCACGACGTGCGCGGCACCATGCTCGGCTATTTTTCGCCGGTGATGTTCCACGGTGCCGCGGTGGCCGGCTTCCATGAGCATTTTCTGTCCGACGATCACACGTTCGGCGGCCATGTGCTCGACGGGGTGCTGGAGCGCGGCCGCATCTACAGTCAGGTCTTCGACACGCTGATGCAGCATCTGCCGGTGGACGATCCCGGATACCGCGATCACGATTTCAGCCACGATTCGATCGCAGCGGACATCACCGCAGCGGAGGGCGATCATGCCGGCGACGGCAGCGGCAGCGACGGCGGCACTTCCAACGACGGCAGCCCCTCCGCGGAAGCCGACTGACGGCAGCGACGGCGATGCCGGCAACGCCAGCCGATGCCCGGCGGCCTATCCATGACGGCAGCCAACCGACGGAGGCATCGGCAATCAACCGGCAGCCCATGCCCGGCAGCCGACCGGCGACGCATCGACGCAACCGCGGTGCCTCATTTGAAAGTGAGCGCGAAAGTCGCAACCGGCAGCCCATGCCCGGCAGCCATGCCCGGCAACCTGTACAATCGCGATATGACAGAGCAACTGGATGATCAGCCCACTCATACCGAACCGCATCATGAGCAATCAGCGGATGCGCAGCGTTCCAAGCAATATGTGCAGTCGGTGCATTCATCAGCGCAACCGCATACGCAGCCGTCGCGCCTCCCCAGAAGCGGCAAGGTAGCGCGAATCGGCGCGCATGGCTGGATTCCCGATCAGCCGGGCGCATGGGCGATGGCGCTTATGCCCGCGCTGACCGGATTCCTCGTGCCGCTCATCGGCGGGTGGCCGGCCGTCAATCCGGGGTCGATCATCACGACGATCTGGCTGATCGTGTGCTGGACGTTGTGCTACTGCGTCGAGTTCACCGGGGCGCGCTGGCTCAAGTCGAGATGTGCGGCTCGCTACAGGCCGCCGGTCGTCGGCTATGCGGTCGTTCTGCTGCTGGCCGGGGTGCCGTTCGTGGTGCTGCATCCGGGTATTCTCGCGTGGGCGCCGGCTTACGTGGTGCTGGCCGCGATCGCGGCGTATGCGGCGTGGCGCAGGCGCGAGCGGACGCTGTGGGCGAATGCCGCCGCGGTGGTCGCCTCGTGTCTGATGGTCGATCTGACGTTGTTCTATACGACCGACGCGCCGACCGGCATTCCCACCATCTCATTGCATGGGATGGTGCTGTTTCAATGCTATGCGGCGGTGCAGTTCGGCTCGGTGCTGTTCGTCAAGACGATGATCCGCGAACGCGGGCGGCGAGAGTACCTGGCGGCCTCGTGGGTCTGGCATTTCGGATTGCTGGCGCTATGGGGATACGGCGGCACGCGAGCCTTGGCGGCTGCAGGGTTGCAGACGCAGCGTGGCGGATTGCAGGCCGCGCTGCTGATTGCGCTGGCTGCGCTGCTGCTCGCACGCGCGGTCGCGCTGCCGTTGATCGCACGGCGGCGGCCGGTGCCTCCGATGATCACCGGCATGGTCGAATCGGTGGCAAGTCTGGTGACGTTCTTCTGTCTGATCGCGGTCGGCGCACTCTGACGCGGGCCGGGCAGCCGACTGGTCACCCTTCCCGTAAGGTCACACTTCCCGTAACCGGCCGCGTGCGCGACGCGGGTTCAGTCATCGCTCACAGGGATCGGGGGAACCCTGTGACCTGAACCCTGTGATCACAGCATCATTGTTGCAATATCAAGGATTTCACCGTTTGACCACGGGGAGCACCACGGGGAGCACGGCGCGCCCTGTGACCGAGACTGCGTACCACGCACTGACTATCCCGTACTATTCCGTACGATACCCGCGAAAAAGAGCCCATCAAAAAGAGCCCATCAGCGCTATGTCATGTTCCACCGAAGCGATCGTGTGCACGCAACGTACGTGTAGACATGCTGCAGACGACTCCAGTCCCACCTGAGTCACGCATCGTGTGCATAGCACGTACATTAGGCACAGCTCATCGTGTGCATGGAACTTACATCTACGTGATCGTGTACATGCAACGTACGTGAAACGCCTGATCCAAGCCCGCTCATGTACGTTCCATGCACACAATGGAATACCAACATACGTTCCATGCACACAACGAGTATGGAAGTTCCTCGGTGACCGCCCCGGCACACCCTCCGCTCCTCCGACCCCTCCAACTGCGCGCCGCCCACCGCATCTACGATCACATAGTGGTACGTCTCGAATTGATCGAGTGGTGTTGGCCCCTCTGACGGACCGTTGCCGTGAAGCAAACAGCGGAGCTGTTTGTAGGCAACGTGCGAGCCGACAGGCGAGCCAGCAGACCGCGCGCGCAGCGCGACCATAATTGCAGAACGTGTTGTCAGCTTTGCTGACTGGGGGAGACAGATAGTTGAACCTCTCAATTTTGGAGACCTCTGCTGCTTTCGTGGGCTGGATGGTGGGGCACAATGGTTGGGCACTAAAGAGGAGCGAGCGAGGATCGCTGCTTAGCGCAAGGATTTCTCGGGGAAAACGGGAACTTCGTGGAATCCTTGCGCTGGGACAGGGCTTAGCGCAAAGATTCTACGAACTCAAAGCAAATCCCGAAAAATCCTTGCGCAAAGGAAGCACCAGACAGGAAGCACCAGAGGGGAACGAGAGATGGGCGCTGCTTAGCGCAAGGATTTCTCGGGGAAAACGGCCATCTCGTAAAATCCTTGCGCAAAGAGGGCCGTTAGCGCAAGGATTTCTCGGAAAGAAGGGGAACTTCGTGGAATCCTTGCGCTGGGACAGGGCTTTGCGCAAGGATTCTACGAGTTCAAGGAGGATTCCGAAAAATCCTTGCGCTAAGACGCCACTGAGCGCCACTGATTGCAAGGATTCTACAAACTCAGGGCAATTCCCGAAAAATCCTTGCGCAAAGGAAGCACCAGACAGGAAGCACCAGGAAGCACCAGAGGGCGACGCGAGATGGGCGCTGCTTAGCGCAAGGATTTCTCGGGGAAAACGGCCATCTCGTAGAATCCTTGCGCTAAGGGGGTCG
>NZ_RQSP01000005.1:23636-23941 GCF_009078285.1 Bifidobacterium jacchi | reverse complement strand
TTAGCGCAAGGATTTCTCGGCAAGAAGGGGAACTTCGTGGAATCCTTGCGCTGGGACAGGGCTTAGCGCAAGGATTCTACGAGCTCAAGGAGGATTCCGAAAAATCCTTGCGCAAAGGAAGCGCGCAAAGGAAGTGCGCAAAGGAAGCACGAGCGAAGAGCAAGCGAGAAAGGTAAAGAAAGGTAAAGAGTAGCACAGGAGGGGGTGGAGAAGGACACCAGAGCAGGGACACCACTTGGCGCTAGTGTCCTGCGTCAGAAATTCATTGACGAATTCACTACCCCTCAGTCCCGCTTCGCGGGCCA
>NZ_RQSP01000005.1:0-23543 GCF_009078285.1 Bifidobacterium jacchi | reverse complement strand
AGCTCCCCTGACAAGGGGAGCCAACAATATAATCAACGAACTTCTGACGCAGGACACTAGTTCCATGGTTCTTCTTGGTCGATGAGCAACCCAACCCGATGAGCAACCCTACCCGAAAAGCGCCCTTCCCCTACCATCCCAACGGCTCAGCAACGAGCCACCACACAGATAACGACAGAAGCGCCCAATTATGAGAGACGGACCAATAGCATGATGCCGCCCTCCCGAGCTGGACAACTCGGGAAGGCGGCATCATGATCGGTGGCGGGCTGTGCAATCAGCTGCGCGCTATGACATCAATTCACTGTGAAGCGCCGCACTGCGCAGCGCCGCATCACAGGCGCTCGGAGGCCTCTTCAGTGGCGGCCGCGCCCTCACGCTCGACGCGAATCTTGTGACCTTCGGCCTGAGAGACGCCGTAGTAGGCGCCGACGGCGATGTCCTTCATGTCGTTGATCAGCGGGATGCGCGGGTTGGCCGGGGTGCACTGGTCCTCGTAGGCGCGCATGCCGTACTGGTCGAGGATGGACCAGAACAGATTCTCGTCGACACCGGCATCCTGGAAGGAGCGGTTCATGCCGAGCTTGTTGTCGCGGTAGTCCTCGACGGCCTTCGCCAGATTCTCGACGCCCTCGGCCGGGGTCTTGCCCGGATCGATGCCGAGGTTCTTCGCCAGCTGCTGGTATCGCTCCGGAGCCACATACTTGTTGTACTTCGGCCAGCTGGTCGGTTCCTCGGGGATCGATCCGTTGTAGCGGATCACGTACGGCAGCAGGATCGAGTTGGTGCGTCCGTGCGCCACATGCAGCAGCGCGCCGAGCGTGTGGGCCATGCCGTGGCACATGCCCAGAAACGCGGAGCCGAACGCCATGCCGGCCATCGTGGCGGCGTTGTGCATCTTCTCCTGCGCGTCGGTCTTGGCCAGACCGGGCTCGCCGTTGACGGACTCGGCGAGGTTGTCCCAGATCAGCTTGGCCGCGTGCAGCGCCATCGCGTCGGTGAAGTCGTTCGCATACACCGACACGTACGCCTCGAACGAGTGGGTCAGCGCATCAAAGCCGGCGTCGGATGCGAGCTTGCGCGGCTGGGTGCGGGCCAGAACCGGGTCCACGATCGCCACCGACGGGGTGAGCGCGTAGTCGGTGATCGGGTACTTGTATCCGGTCTTGTGGTCGGTGATCACGGCGAACGGCGTCACCTCGGAGCCGGTGCCCGACGAGGTCGGGATGCACACGAGCTTGGCCTTTTTACCCAGCGGCGGAATCTTGAACGCGCGCTTGCGGATGTCGAAGAACTTCTCGCGCACGTCGCCGAAGTGGATCTCCGGGTGCTCGTAGAGCAGCCACATGATCTTGGCCGCATCCATCGGGGAGCCGCCGCCGACCGCGATGATCGTGTCCGGCTCGAACTCCTCGCGCATCATTTCGGCGCCCTTCTCGACGGTCTCGACCGAGGGCTCCGGCTCGACGTAGTCGATGATGCGGAACGTGACGCGGTTGGAGCGGGCGCGCAGCTGGTCGATGACCTTGTCGACGACGCCGAGCTGCTCCATGACGCGATCGCACACGATCACGGCCTTCTCGATGCCGAACATGTCGCGCAGATATCGGATCGCGTTCGGCTCGAAGTAGGTCTTCGGCGGGATCTTGAACCACTGCATGTTGTTGTTCCTCCGAGCGATGCGCTTGATGTTGATGAGGTTGACCGCCTGCACGTTGCCGGAGACCGAGTTGCCGCCGTACGAGCCGCAGCCCAGGGTCAGCGACGGGGCGATCGCGTTGTAGATGTCGCCGATGCCGCCCAGCGAGCTCGGGGAGTTCCACACGATGCGGCATGCGTGCATCCGCTGGCCGTACTCACGCACCAGCGCCTGATCGTCGGTGTGGATGGCGGCGGTGTGGCCGGCGCCGTGGATGAGCATCTTCTCGCACATCTCGAAGCCCTGCTCCTTGGAATCGGAACGGAGCATGGCCTGCACCGGGGCGAGCTTCTCCATGGTCAGCGGCTCGTTCTCGCCGACCTCCTTGCATTCGGCGACGAGGATGGTGGCGTCCTCGGGAATCTCGAATCCGGCGGCATGGGCGATGTACTGCGGGGACTTGCCCGGCACCACCGAGTTGAGCTTCGGCGTCTGGCCGGAGTACGACGTGCAGCCGAACATGTACTGCTCCAGCTTGGCCTTCTCATCCGCGTTGACGAAGTACGCCTTGCGACGCTTGAGTTCGGCGACCAGCGGCGCGTAGACGGCCTTGTCGGCGATGATCGCCTGCTCGGTGGCGCAGATCATGCCGTAGTCGAAGTGCTTGGACAGCACCAGATCGTTGGCCACGCGGGCGATGTCGACGTTCGCGTCGACATAGGCGGGCGCATTGCCGGCGCCCACGCCGAGGGCCGGCTTGCCGGATGAATACGCGGCCTTGACCATGCCGGGGCCGCCGGTGGCGAGAATGGTCGCCACGCCGGGATGCTTCATCAGCGCGCCGGTCGCCTCGATCGACGGGTGCTCGATCCACTGGATGCAGTCGACGGGGGCGCCGGCTTCGATGGCCGCGTCGCGCACGATCCGCGCGGCCTCGACCGACGACTTCTGCGCGCCCGGGTGGAAGCCGAAGATGATCGGACAGCGGGTCTTCAGCGCGATCAGGGACTTGAAGATCGCGGTGGAGGTCGGGTTGGTGACCGGGGTCACGCCGGCGACCACACCGACCGGCTCGGCGATCTCGTCGATGCCCATCACGTCGTCCTCGCGGATGATGCCGACGGTCTTTTGCCCGGCCATGTAGTTGGTGACGTGCTCGCACGCGAAGATGTTCTTGGTGGCCTTGTCCTCCACCAGACCGCGGCCGGTCTCCTCGACGGCCATCTTCGCCAGCACCAGATGCTTGTTGAGCGCCGCGACCGACGCCTTGGCGACGATGTGGTCCACCTGCTTCTGGTCAAGCTCCTCGAACTTGTCCAGAGCCTTCAGCGCCTTGGCGACGAGCGCGTCGACCTCGGCCTCGGCGGCCGCTTTCTTGTCCTCCGGGCTTGGCTTGGTGGGAATGGCCGGGATGTCGGCCTTCGCTGCTTCTGCCATGCGATCCTCCTTGATGTGCCGCGCTCACTGTTGGGTTGCCGCGGCTTCGTGGTCGTCCTGTTTCGTCACGTCTCATCCGCCGCCGGCATGCAGCGGCTCGCGATCTGTGACCCGAGTCACAATGTACCGTATGGCAAGCCGGCACGCACCATAGCCGACAATGTGCGTTTCATGTTCGTTTTTGTTCGTTTTATGATATTCTGCGATCATTTTTCGCAATATTTTGAGCGAATACCATCGAAATGTTACATTTTGTTCGATTCAACCACGTTGTTCACAACACACCACACGCATCAGGCGAATCACTTCAGCAATGCCTTTTTGCTAAAGTCATAGAGTATGACCAACTTAAGCAAAATGGATTTATCAAACTTGGCACCCGGCCACCAAACCGACCAGCCACAGTCGCATCACGGCGATGCAGCAGCAGCCATCGCCAACCAGCTCTACGTCCACGGCCCGGCCAGCCGCCGAGAACTCGCCGAATCGCTTCAACTCAGCCTACCAACCGTCGACCGCGCGCTGCGCGAACTCATGCGACGCCAACTCATCGAACCAGGACCGTCCCGCCCATCCACCGGCGGCCGGCGCGCCTACGCCTACGCCTTCGCGAACTCGAACCACGTGGCGATCGGCATATCAGCCAACCGCGGATCGCTGCATATCCGAGCCGTGAACCTCGCCGGCGAGGTCAGCGATGCGATCGACCGCGTCATCCCCCAATACAGCGGCAATGCCTACTGGCAGCGCGTCGGCAACATCGTCAACGACTTCGCCGACGCCACCGAACGTCACGCCACGATCATCGCAACGGCGTGCGCGGCCCCCGGCATCCTCACGCCGGACGGCGGCATGGTCGAATTCGATCTCGCCACCGCATCGCCGGACGCGTCGCTGCGCACCCTCATCCAGACGCTGCACCGCCCCTGCACGCTCATTCGGCAGGCCGAAGCACGCGCCACCGCGCAATTGTGGGCCGATCGCACCATCGACGACGCGCTCTGCATCTATCTTGACCACATGGTCAGCGGAGCGGTCATCGTCGACGGCGCCGTCAACAGCGGACCGAACCGCTGCAACGGCACCATCGCGCATATGACGCTCGTGCCGGACGGTCTGGAATGCCGCTGCGGGCGACGCGGCTGCATGGACGCCTACTGCTCACCCACGACCCTGACCGAGGACGGCGAAAGCCTGCCCGGTTTCTTCAGCGTGCTCGAACAGGGCGAACCGAACCATCGTCGGCGGCTCGACGCATGGATGGACCATCTCGCGCAGGCCATCGCGGCCGCGCGATCGGTGATCTGCGGCGACGTGATACTCGGCGGCCAGATCGCGCAGTATCTCGACGACGCCGACATCGCCGACATCGCCAGACGCGTCCGCGAACGCATGCCGTTCGGCATGGACCGGTTCGCCGTCCACGCCGCGATGCCGGGCGACGAACAGGCGGCGATCGGTGCCGCCCAGTCATGCGTCGGCGCATACGTCGCCTCGCTGGGTCTCGATCCCGTCGCGCGATTCCATAGCGCGATTCCATAGCGCACTTGCATAGCGCACTGCCGCAATGCAACGCGCATGATCGACAGCCGGCGTCTACAATGGCCATATGAGAAACCCACCACTGCATCGTTACGCAACCCGCCCAGGACTCTACTTCACCGATGATGGCGGAGCGGATGCCGTGGTGCGCTCCGAAACCGCCGATCAGGTGTGGCTGTGCGTCTACGAGCCGGTGGAGCGTCCCAGCGCCTTCTACACCGAGACGGTCCGCATCTTCGACGACGCGCCGACGCCGTTCATCAACCAGATCCACGCCAATCCGGTATGCACGCGCATATTGGAAGACAAATACATGCGCGAGACGCTGTTTCGCATGGAAGGCCCCAACTACGGGCTGTGGTACGTGCATCTGCCCAGGGCATGGGACGGCATGGAATACGCCTACCGCGTGGACGGCGCATGGGACCCGACGCACGGCGTGCGCTTCAACCCGTACAAGCTGCTGCTCGACCCGTATGGCAAGGGCATCAAAGGCGCCATGCAGCTGACCGAAGCCGCGTTCTCCTACCAGTGCACCGTCGACAACGGCATGGTCAAAGGCAATGCGTTCGGGGCGATGAGCACCGTCGACGCGCTCGGCTCGATGCCCGTCTCCGTGGCGATCGACGACCGCGACCACGCCAAACATGAGGGAGAGCCGAACCACCCGCACATTCCGTGGAGCAAGACCGTGCTCTACGAGCTGCATGTCAAGGGATTCACCGCGAAGGCCCCCTGGCTGCCGCCGGAGCTGCGCGGCACCTACGCCGGGCTCGCCCACCCCACCACGCTGAGCTATCTGCAGAATCTCGGCGTCACCTCGATCGAGCTGCTGCCGATTCAGGCCAAGCAGGACGAACTGTTTCTCCAGCAGCGCGGCCGGTCGAACTATTGGGGCTATTCGACGCTCGGCTACTTCTCCCCCGAACCCTCGTACGCCACGGCTGCGGCACGCAAGGCCGGGGCGCGAGCCGTGCGCCAGGAGGTCATCGACATGGTGCGCGCCCTGCACGATGCCGGCTTCGAGGTCATCATGGACGTCGTCTACAACCACACCTGCGAAGGCGGTGTGGAAGGACCGACCGTATGCTGGCGAGGGCTTGACGCGATATCGTACTATCGTCGCCAATCCGGCAACATCGGCCGGTTGGAGGATACGACCGGCTGCGGCAACACCTTCGATTTCACCAATACGCATGTCGCCACGTTCGCCGTGGATTCGCTGCGGTACTGGGCCAAACGCATCGGCGTCGACGGATTCCGATTCGACCTCGGCGTCTCGCTGGCGCGGCTCGACGGCGAATTCACGCGGCATCATCCGTTCCTGTACGCATTGCGTTCCGATCTGCTGCTCGGCAATCTCAAACTGATCATGGAACCGTGGGATCTCGGCCCGCAGGGATGGCGAACCGGCCAGTTCGGGCTGCCATTCGCCGAATGGAACGACCGGTTCCGCGACGCGACGCGGCAGTTCTGGCTTGGCGACGTGGCCCAGCTGACCGCGATTCGCGGTGCGGCGGCAAGCAGGGCCGCCGGTTCCAACGCCGTCGGCGGCGCGGCCGGCGGCGTGGCTGACGGCGGCGTGGCTGACGGCGGCATCGATCCGGCTGGCGACGTAGCTGGCAGCACGGTAGCCGGTGCAGCGGTCGGCGGCGGCACTGCGGTCGGCGGCGGAAACGGCAACTTCGCCGGGGTCGGCATGCAGGAGATGGCGACCCGACTGTGCGGCTCCGCCGACTTCTACGCCACCGACCCGGGTCGCGGCAGCGCGGCATCGATCAACTACGTGGCCTGCCACGACGGATTCACCCTCACCGACCTGACCCGCTACGCGCGCAAGCACAACGAGGCCAACGGCGAGAACAACAACGACGGATCGAACGTCAACCATTCCGTGAACTTCGGTGTGGAAGGGCCGAGCGACGATCCGGTCATCAACCGCAATCGCGAACTGGCGGCAATGAACATGCTCGGCACGCTGCTGCTGTCGCTCGGCACGCCGATGATGCTCGCCGGCGACGAATGCTGCAACACGCAATACGGCAACAACAACGCCTATTGTCAGGACAACGATCTGACGTGGATGGACTGGGATTGGCTCTACGCCGATCATAAGACGCCGCAGATGCGCCGACTGGAGACGATCTCCCGGCTGATCTCCATCCGCAAGTCGCTCGACCTGTACCATCATGAGGAGTTTTTCACCCGGCTCACGCAGCTCGGCCTGTTCAAGCCGTCAAGCCGCGTGCAATGGTATCTGCCGGATGGCACGACGCCGATGGACCACAACTGGTTCGACCGCACGATCCGCGACTTCGTCATGCGGCTGCGCGGTGCCAACGAAGTGGACATCCTCATCGTCATCAACGGCGGATTGGACGATCGCATGTACCGGCTTCCCGCGGACAGCGAATGGCAGTGCGTCTGGAGTTCCGGCTGCTCGGTCGGGCTGCGGCCGCAGCGCGGAAAAGTCGTGGAGCATATCACCTCGCACTATACGACCGATCCGAACTGGACGACGCGCGTTCCGGCTGACAGCCCGATCGGCACGCTCATCCGGCAGATGCAGGGCGTAGCCGGTGCGTCGGATGCGACACGGGCAGATGCCGGCGAGGTGTTGGCGGATTCGGCGCGGAAAGACGCGGCGCAGATTGGCGCATCACAGATTGGCGCAGCGCAGAGGGGCAATGCGCCGTCAAACGAAGCGCGGATGGCAGAGTCAGAGTGGACGCAGGCGGCACGGACCGGCGAAATACCGGCCGCCGAAGCACGGACCGGTGAAGCAAACGACTCCGATCGTGATGGACACAGCGAAACCGGCGGAACTGGCGTCACTGACCCCAGCGTCGCCAGCCCAGATGCCACAAGTGCAGATGACCCAAGTGCCGCAGCAGCCGTCACCGAACCCAGCGAAGCCGCCGATCCCAACGTCTGGGCATTCCCGGGATGCACGATCAGCGTGATGAAGCAGATCCAGTGACAGCTCTGACATCACAGCATCAGTGGCAGATTTGCGTTGAGTTCGTAGAATCCTTGCGCTAAAGCAACGCGCTAAAGCAACGTCCCTCTCTCGTTCCTCTCTCATGTCCAACCATGGTGCCCCACCATCCAGCCCACGAAAACAGCAGAAGTCTCAACAACAACCAGCACCAACAGCACAAGCACAAAAACAAACAAAGGGTCTCCGCGAGAATAACGCGGAGACCCTTTGTTGAGTCTGTGGACACAATCGTGTCTCGTATGAGCCACAACGCCTGCCACAGCACGCTCGCGACATGGCGAGCAAGCGACAAACCTTAACGCTTCGAGAACTGCGGAGCGCGGCGAGCCTTGTGCAGACCGGCCTTCTTGCGCTCGACGACGCGGGCGTCACGGGTCAGCATGCCGGCCTTCTTCAGCGTGGCGCGGTTGGCGTCACGATCGATGGCGTTGAGCGCGCGGGCCACACCGAGACGGATGGCACCGGCCTGACCGGTGGTGCCGCCGCCGTCGACGAGGACGATGACGTCGAACTTGCCCTCAAGCTTGAGGAGCACAATCGGAGAGTTGACCTCACGCTGCAGCAGCTTGGAGGGGAAGTACTCCTCCAGCTCGCGACCGTTGATCTTCCACTTGCCGGTGCCCGGAATCAGACGAACACGAGCGACAGCTTCCTTACGACGACCGGTGCCGTAGCCCGGAGCGATCGTGGACGTGCCGGTGCCAGCGCCGGCGTTGGTCTCGGTGGAGTACTGGGTGAGCTCCTCTTCGGTTTCCTGAACCGTGGAGTCGTTGGTGTTTTCAGCCATGATTCTTATCTCCTTTCGGTTCACTTGGCCTGCTGCGAGATCTGCTTGATCTCGAAGGTCTGGGGCTTCTGAGGGGTGTGCGGGTGCTCGGCGCCGGCGAAGACGCGCAGACGCTTGAGCTGGACGGCAGCAAGACGGTTCTTGGGCAGCATGCCCTTGACCGCGGCCGTGATGATGCGCTCAGGCTTGTTCTGCAGCAGCTGAGCATAGGTGTCGCGACGCAGACCACCGGGACGGCCGGAGTGAGCGTACAGCTCCTTGCCGCTCTTGTCGCCGGTGAGGGCGATCTTGCCGGCGTTGATGACGATGACATAGTTGCCGGAATCCGCGTGAGGCGCGTAGGTCGGCTTGTTCTTGCCGCGCAGCAGGTTCGCGACCTGCGTGGCGAGACGGCCCAGCACCACGTCGGTGGCATCGACGATGTACCAGTCATGAGTCAGATCAGCTGGCTTCGGCGTGAAAGTTTTCACTGATGTACCTTTTCCTAATATTGTGTTCCGGGCTTCGGCTGCTCGGCGTGCGTGTAGGAAGCGCGCTGTCCGAGAAGCTTCAGACCTCATTATCCGTGGGCTCCCTGAAAGTCCTCGATGGCGAGTGGGAAAGCGCTTTGAAGGACCCCTTAGGGAAACACAACAATCGACAATTATAACGCGGGCCACGACATACGACACACGATCGGCACACGACCGGCACAAGTCCGACATCCCGCAATATGACAAACGGCCTTCCCGCCATGACCATGGTCAGTGACCATGCGTCAGCCAGCGTGAAGGCCGCAAGCAAACAGCCCAAAAACCGTACAGGCCAAACCGTACAGGCCCGGCGACCGGCGGACTCAGCCGTTCATGATGGCGGCGAGCTCGCGCACGTCGTCGCGGGCGAACAGGTCGTCCAGCGGCACGACATTGCCGTGCGCGTCCGCCAACGGAATACGCCAGTTCGGGTACTCGTTGTTGGTGCCGGGCTGGTTCTGCGCGCGCTTCTCGCCGACTGCATCGGTGATCGACGCGGCGAGCAGCTTGCACGGCGAGCCCTTGAGCGCACGGTAGAGCGCGATCACGATCTCATGCTCGTGACCTGCCGCATCGTCAAGCACTGATGCGTCAAGATATCCCTGATCGACGAGCATCGCCAGCATCGCCTTCTGCTCGTTGCGGGCGCCGCGCTCGAACTCCTCGGCCGAGCCGGACAGCAGCCCCAGCCGTTCACGCAGCTTGACATGCTCGAATTCGAAATATCCTGCCGCCGGCGGCAGATCGTGCGTGTTGACCGAGGCGAGCGCGTAGGGACGCCAATCGGACGGCGCGCGGAACCGGCCCTCGAACTGCTCGAACCATTCGACCGCGCATCCGAGAATGCCATGCGCCGACAGCGACTTGGACACGTAGGGCGGCACCACGCCGAGATCCTCGCCGACGACCACGCCACCCGCGCGCGACGCCTCAAGCGCGAGAATGCCGAGCATCACGTCGGAATCGTAGTGCACATACGTGCCCTCCTTGGCCGACTTGCCGCGCGGAATCCACCACAGGCGGAACAGACCGAGAATATGGTCGATGCGCACCGCGCCGGCCTGCGCGAACATGCCATGCACCATGTCGCGATAGGCGCGGTATCCGGTGTCGCGCAGCGCGATCGGGCTCAGCGGCGGCTGGCTCCAATCCTGACCCTGCTGGTTGAACATGTCCGGCGGGGCACCGACCGTGGCTCCCCTGGCGAAGCGCTCCGGATTCCACCACACCTCGGAGCCGAGCGGGTGGACGCCGACCGCCATGTCCGACATGATGCCGATGCGCATGCCGGCATTGCGAGCCGCGTGCTGCGCGTCGGTCAGCTGCTGCGACGCGATCCATTCGAGCCAGCGGTAGAAGTCGAGCGTGTCGGGATACTGGTTGCGCAGCGCGATGATCTGCGGCGAGTTCTTGTCGAGCGCCTGCTGCCAGTTGCCGGGCCGACCGTCCGGCGCGCCCCACTTGTCGTAGCACAGGCACCAGGTGGCGTATGCCTCAAGCTCCTCGCCGCATTCGCGCTTGTAGTCGTCGAACGCGGCCTGCCGCGCCTGGGAGCGGCCGGCCTTGAAGATGGTCCACAAGGCGCGCATCTTCATGCGCCACATCGAATCGCGGTCGATGATCTGCGCGTCGCCGTTGAGCGGCTCCAC
Source organism: Bifidobacterium jacchi (assembly GCF_009078285.1). GTDB lineage: Bacteria > Actinomycetota > Actinomycetes > Actinomycetales > Bifidobacteriaceae > Bifidobacterium > Bifidobacterium jacchi. Next base: position 12,976 of record NZ_RQSP01000005.1, on the reverse strand, counting down.
CTGCGCATGCAGATCCTTGATCTCGTGCGCGGTGTCGGGATCGAGCAGCGCGTACTCCTCGATCGCCTCGGGACGGATGTAGGTGAAGTTCACAAAGCGGCGCGACACCGGCAGATACGGCGACGGGGTGAGCGGCGCCACCGGTTCGGCGGCATGCACCGGGTTGATGAGCATGAAGTCGGCACCCGTGGCCGTCTTCGCGTTGACGAGCATGTTCCTGAGATCGACGTAGTCGCCGACGCCCCACGACTGCGTGGAGCGGATCGAATACAGCTGCGCCATCCACCCCCACAGATGGCCGTTCTTCATCGGGTCGAGCAGATCGATCTTGGCGGGGACGCTGATCAGCGTCGCGTCCTGCGTGCGCTCGCCCACGCGCACATGCAGCGTGTGATATCCCAGCGGCAGATCCGCGGGCAGCTCGACCGATGCGGTGGCGACGAAGCCGCCGTTGACCGCATACGCCTGCGAGCCGTCGCCCGGCCCGATGACCAGCGCGCCTTCGTAGGGCCGGCCGTCCTCCAGCGTGATGGACGCCGACGGCACCTTGAGAATGTCGGTGTTGACGAGCACCGAATCATCGTGCCCCTGGACGTGCAGCACCGTGGGCGGCACCAGCCGACCGTGGCGCTCGTCGAGGATGCGGCGGATCGACGCGGCGATCGCGTCGTCGCTGGACGCGTCGATGCCCAGCGCCTTGAGCACGGCCACCAGAACATCATCGTCGATCTCGTGATAGTCGTCGGACATGCCGATGTAGCTCGTGGCCACACCGACCAGACGCGCCAGCCTGATGAGCGGGCGGGCGAGGCGCTCAGCGGATTCGGTCTCAGTCTTCTCAGTCATACCTACAGTGTAGAACGCCGGTATGTACGTCCGGCATGGCAAAACGCCGAAAAACGACGCACGACACACCGTAGTTCACGCGCAATTCGCATTCAGTTCCTCGATTTCGCCGCCTTGGCGACCTCCGCGGACGGATCGTCTCGCAATCTGGACAACGTTTCGGCATCGACGTTCGGATTGAGCGCCACCGCCCGGCGCACCATCGAAGCGAGAATCGCGGGCGCATCAGGCTCGCTGTCGATGCCCAGATGGGACAGAAACTCAAGCGTCTGCGCGTCGGCGGTCGGGTCCTGCGCACCTTCGAGACGCATCTTCCAGGACGTGCGACGATTGCGCAGCGCGGCGTCGCGCACCTCGGGCACGGCATCCTTGGTCAGGCGACCCACCAGCCAGTTCTTGTCGTCGCCGTTCATCGCGACCGCCTGACGCACCTCGGCGGACGGATCGGCCGACAGCTTGACCAGAATGTTCGGGAACGGCATCGTCTGCGCAAGAAACAGCCGATCGGCCTCGGGCGTGCAGGGATTGCCGGCGACCGCCTCCAGCAGTGCGGTCGCGCGCGAGAACGCCGCCTGATCCGATCGGTCCGGCAGCGGACGGCGGGCGAATTCGGACAGTTCGGCGCTGTCGGTGGAGTGCCGCAGCCGCTCATAGGTCGCGGTCAGCGGCTCGAAATCCGGCGCCGGCTGCGTACTGCCCGACTGCGCTGCCGACTGCGTACTGCCCGACCGCGGCACCGGCTGCGCCGCGGATTGCGGGGTCGGCTGCGCCGCGGTCTGCGCCGCCTGCTGTTCGGAGGACTGTGCTGCTTGATCGGTCATGGATACCAGCTTAGCGTCCGACACACGCCGCAGCGACACCCATCACAGCAACCCATCACATCAACCCAGCCCGTCAGCCCTGCCTGACCGCCACGACCCGTCACAGCACGACCGGCCGGTTCACCACATCGATGCGCTCAGGCACGACGGCCGCATTGAACGTCTCGCGCACACGCGCCTCGAATCCGCCCGACTCCCCCTGCGGCACGATCGCCTGCAACGACACGCGATCGGTGTAGACCTCATCGGCGCAGCCACCGCCGCAATCGGCAAGCAGCCGCTGGAACTGCGCCAGACGCGGATAATCCAACGTCACCGCATACCGCACGCACGGCACGATGCGCGCCAGCGAAGCCGCCTTGACCGCAATCGACGCACCGGTCGAATACGCGCGGATCAGTCCGCCGGAACCAAGCAGAATCCCACCGAAATACCGAGTGACCGTCACCACGCAATCCACCAGCGAATTCTGCCGCAGCACATCGAGAATCGGCTTGCCTGCCGTGCCCGACGGTTCGCCGTCGTCGCTCATGCGCTCGCTGACGCCGCCGCCGGAGCCGCTGAAAATCGCCGCATAGGCGACATGCCGCGACTTGGGATGCATGTCGCGAATCCGCTCGACGAACGCGAGCGCCTCCTCGGGCGTCGTCGCATGGCATGCGTCGCCGATGAACTCCGACTTCTTCTCCACGAAGGAGTCGTGCGCGGGCGCGCTCGGCGCATTCATCACCGTGGCCAGCTCGCGCGCCGACGCCGAAGCGTCCGGCGTCTGCTGCGCTGCCTGGGATTGCTGGGATTGCTGAGTCTGCGATTGCCGGGATTGCGATTGCCGCGTGGCTGCACTCATGATTCGTCGGTGGTCCTTGCATTGTCAGTATTCGATGATTCGTCGGTGATCCGCCATTCGCGCACGATCTTCGGATCGGCACCCATCGAAAACAGCACGTCATGGATGCGCTGACGCACCTGCGCATCCTGCGCCTCGTCCCAGCACGCTCCATCGGGATGATCGGATGCGAGCGGACACCAGCGATACTGTCCCTGCCGCACATTCGCCGTGGGCAGCCAGTCGATGCGACTGACCCGCCACGAACCGGGCCGCCCCTTGCGACCGGCGAACTGGATGCGCGCGGTGACGCCTTGGTTTTGGATGATCGTCTGCGCGGTGTTCGCCGACTCGGTGACCGCGTTGCCCAATCCGTAGATGATCCAGGTGCCGTTGTAGTGCTCGATCGGCTGCGCGGTGTGCGAGCCGGTGCCGAAGATCAGGTCGAACTCGCCGGTGTCGGCGAGCGCATGCGCCTCGGCCACCTGCCATGAGTCGGCGTAGTCGATGTATTCGACGACCGAATGCATGGTGATCGCAACCACGTCCGCGCCCTGTTCGCGGGCCTTGCGCGCCTTGGCGACGGCCCGGTCGATGTCGGCCTGATGCTGCGGGTCGCTTTCGTCGCGCAGCCGGTCCACCTGCCAGTCCTCGTCGGAGCTCATGCCGTTGAGCGAGACGGTGCCGGCGAGCAGACCGAGTTTGCCGCCGCCGGTGGGAGAATCGAGGACCAGCGGCTTCAAGGATTCGGCCTCGGTCTTGTACGAGCCGGTCTGCTGGATGCCGTCCGCCTCAAGCGTGTCCCACAGGCGCGCGATACCTTCGGCGCCCTGATCCCAGGAATGGTTGGTGGCGTGCGTGCAGGCGTTGTATCCGGCGTATGCGGCGCCGTCCGCCACCTCGGGGGGAATGTTGAAGATCGGATACGCGGCATACGGGCCGCCACGCTGCGCGACCGGCGTCTCGAAGTTGCATACCGACAGATCCGAGGCGTTGATGTAGCGGCGCATCGGCTCGAACAGCGGGCGGAAATCGAACGCGGTGCCGTCGGTTGCGTTGATGTCGCTGCCGGCGAACTGGCTCCACAGCCCCTCGTGGATGAGCAGGTCGCCGTTGACGAGCAGGGCGATGCAGTCGATGTCGGGGCAGTCGGGCGAGTTGCCGTGATGTTCGGTCACCGGCTTGGGAGCCGTCTTGCGATTGTCAAGCGAAGGATGCTGACTGTCGGCTTGCGCGCCGGACTGCGCGCTTGCAGGGTTGGCCGTGGCACCGGGACGCGACGGATTGCGCAGCGCGATCGCGCCGGCCACGATCAGCGCCACGACAAGGAGCGCTACGAGCGCCGGCAGCAGCCAGGCCGTGCGGCGGCGGCGCGTCGGTGACTCAGGCGAATGAATATCGCCGTGGTCGAATCCATGGTGCTCATCGTGTTCGGCATCGCGTGCCATGATCGACTCCTTACCTGCTCTGCCGCCTTGGTCAAGCGTCGCCTTCGAGCCGGCCTTGCGCTCGCACATGGCAACGACTATCAACGACTATCAACGATTGTCACAGGACGTCACGTCATCGGCGCGCCTTAGTGCAACGCGCTGCGGCGAGCTGACGTGCACACCGGTTCCGCAGCGATTCCACACCGGTCCCATACCGATTCCGCACTGCCGCACGACGCTGCACAACGTTGCACGACACCGCACGACACGCCTGATTTCCCAATTACGTTAACGCTCTCATTAACCTGGATGCCATTTCATCGGCACATTCACCATTATCATTGATGCTCGGAGGCGGCGGACAATGGCGTACCTCCGGCTCCACTTACTCTGGCGTGTGAGTCGCGCGGCTTGCCCCGTGGCATGCGACCGAATCCGCATCCATTCCGGCGATCCTCGCTACGACTGCCCACCCCGCGTATCCACACTATGCGAATCCACACCCTGCGAATCCAAACTACGCGCCCAGACTCGCCGCCTTGTGCCCGAACCGCCGCCGCACCGCATCAAGCGCCGCCTCAGCGCTGCGCATCCGCTCCGAAGACGTACGGGAGTCGGCGCTGTCGCTCTCCTCAAGCAGATCGTCCATCGTCGGCTGCACCGCCGTGGCACCGGCCTCGCACAGTCCGCTCACGCTCATCCCAGCCAAGCGGATGATCTTGGGCAGCGGCGCATCGCCAGCATCAGCATCGACACCAGCCGCACCGCCACGCGCACCGGAACCACACGCGCCGGAACCACACGAATCAGCCAGCCCCAGCATCACATGCAGCACCGCCAGCGACTGCCGATACAGCACCGCAGCGGAATCGGTCGGCCGCTCCAACGTATGCGAACTGGTCCGATAACTCAGGTCGGCGAACCGCAGCTTGACCGTGACCGTGCGGGCAAGAAAACCGCGTCGCCGAAGCGTTCCCGCCACCTCGTCGCACGCCGACCGCAGCAGCCCGTACACTACACGCCGATCGGTCGTGTCATTGAGCAGCGTCTCCTCGGAACCGATCGACTTCTCCACACGAACCGGCGCGACCGGGCGATCATCCAGCCCACGCGCCGCCATCCACAATCCGTGCGCAAGCGTCGCCGAACCACACGCGCGAGTCAGCGACTCCTCGCTCATCGCCGCCAACGCGGCCACATCATTCACACCCCACGCCATCAGCCGCCGCTCCAGCGACGGACCGATGCCCGGCACGCCGCGCAACGGCATCATCTGCACGAACTCCGCCTGCCGCGCGCGCGGAATCAGCAGCATGCCATCCGGCTTCGCGTTGGTGGACGCCATCTTCGCGACCAGCTTGTTCGACGCGATGCCCACCGAACAGGTCACGTGGAACCGCGACGCCACCTCGCGCCGAATCCACGCGCCGATCGCGCTCGGCCTGCCCCACGCGAGCAGCGCGCCCGACACGTCCATATACCCCTCATCCACCGACACCTTCTCGAAACGATCGGTGACGCGCAGAAACACCTCGGTGAAAATCCGGTGCGACATCATGCGATAGTAGGCCATGTCAACCGGCAGAAACACGCCATTGGGGCACAACTGCCGCGCTCTGGCGCTCGCCATCGCCGACCGCACGCCATACGCGCGCGCCTCGTAGCTGGCGGCGGACACCACCGAACGCGGACCGGTGCCGATGATGACCGGCCGCCCCTTGAGTTCGGGATGCCGCGCGATCTCCAGCGACGCATAGAAGGCATCCATGTCGATGTGCAGCACCGTGCATCCGGTCTCGTCATGACCCCAGTCGCGGTTTGCCGCGGCGATTCTCGGTGCGTTGCTCATGGCTCCATCGTAGCCGCCGCCGTAGCCGCATCGTGGCGCATCCGCGTCAGCGGCGCGCCCGGGCAAGACACCGATATGGGCAGCACTACGGGCGGTGCTAGCGTTGGCAGAATGAAGAGGGCCGTCATCGCATTGCTCAACCGCGGTCCCGTGTTTCTTATCGTCGCCGGGGAGGCGGTATTCATGTATGCCGCCACACTGGTCGCCAAGCTTGCGTTCACCCAGCTCGACCCACTGTATGCGGTGTGGTATCGCGTGGGATTCACCTCGCTGCTGCTGCTCGCATGGCGTCGCCCGTGGCGGCCGGAGCGGCGTCGGGGGCTGCCGCGCAACGTTCGCGATTGGGCGGTGGTGGCCGCATGCGGCATTTCGATCATGCTGATGAACTCCATGTTCTATGTGGCAATCAGCAACATGAACGTTGGCATCGCGGTCGCGATCGAATTCATCGGTCCGCTGTCGGTCGCGGTGATCGCCGGGCGGTCGTGGCGTGAACGGGTCGGCATCGGCGTTGCGGCCGCCGGCGTGGCGCTGCTGGCCGGCATGTCGCTGACGCAGCCGAGCGGCGATCGGTTCCTGATCGGTCTGATCGCGATTCTCATCGGCGGCTCGATGTGGGGCGTCTACATCGTGATGGGCCGGCTTGTGGCGGCGCGCGGCAATTCGCTGGACAACCTCAGCGTCGGCATGCTGATCGGCTGGCTGCTGCAATCGCTGGTGCTGGCCGTTCCTGCGGTGCGCCACACCGTGCATCCCAAGGCCGACGCGACGTGGGCGGTCGGTCCGCGCGGCGCCGCACTGCTGGTCGGCGTGCTGCTGGTGGTGGCGGTGTGCGCTTCGTTCATGCCGTATGTGATCGATCAGATCGTGATGCGACGCACCACGTCGGGCGCGTTTTCGGTGATGCAGTCGATTAATCCGGCGGTTGCGGTGTTCATCGGGCTGCTGTTCGGCGAGATTCCGACCGTATGGGATGTGATCGGCGTGGGATTGGTGATCGCGGCGGTGATCATCACGTTCACCGGGGACACGAATCCCGCGAAGTGAGCGGCTGGCGGACGCTGTGCGATGGCTCGGGTACGGTGGTACCGTGTTGCGATGCGATGCGGCGCGGTGTGCGGCGGTATTGCGCCGCGGCGGGACGCGGCGAGGCGACAGTGTTGCGATGCAGTGGGACGACGTGCGCATGCGCGTAGCGCAGCGCAGTGCTACGCGATGCGATGCTACGCGATGGACTGACACGTCGGAGTGGCACGCTGCGAAGGGACGGCACAGTGCTGCATGGATGGCGTGCCGGCGTGTTGCATCGTCGCGGGTGTGATGCTAGACTGTCCATCTGTTGCGCGAATGCAACATGGAGACATGCCTGAGTGGCCGATAGGGGCACCCTGCTAAGGTGTTAGTCGCGTTTAGCGGCTCGAGGGTTCGAATCCCTCTGTCTCCGCTGCCAAGGGATTCACGGGTTGTCGTGAATCCCTTTTTTCATGCCGAAAACGGCGGTGTTCCAACGTTTTCAAGCAGTACGGCGCTCGCCGGCCATCTGCGCGAGGGTGCGTTGCGGCGCGTTTTTATGGGTGTGACAGGTGGTAAACAGAGTGGTAACAGAACAGGGGCAGGCCCTGTTTTCCACTCAGGCGAGGTGCATGGTTATGGGGCGTCCGCGAAGACGGCAGCGCGCGAGCGAAGGCAAGCGCACCGAGAAGCGCGTGAAGCGCGGGGCCAAGGTCTACACGTATATCGAATACTCGTTCGTGACGCCATTGTGGGCGTTCGAGCGCTGGCCGGATTCAAGATTGCCCGAACGCACCACCAAGACGTTCCCGAAAGAACGGGCGTTCGACGGTGAGGCGTGGTTAACCGAGAGCCTGAAGGCGGTACATGCCGGGACATGGATACCGGAGAAGCTGCGCAAGGAGAAGGCCGCACGCGATTCAATCACGTTCCGTGAATACGCGACGCGATGGGTGGAGAACCGGAAGAAGCCGGACGGCACCGACTTGAAGGAGACCGCGAGGCAGAAGTATCGAGAATCGCTGGAATTGTACTTGCTGCCGTTTTTCGGGGATATGCCCATGACCGCCATCACCCCGAGGGACGTGCAGCGGTGGTATGACGAGTTCCGCCCGGTGCGGCTCGACGCTGATATTGAGAACCGACGGGCGCACGTATACAGGCACCTCGCCACGCTGATGAAAAGCGCCGCCGAGGAGCCGTTAGACAACGGGGGGCGCACGCTGATACCGGTGTCGCCGTGCCGGCTCAGGGTAGGCAAGCCGGACGTGAAGCACGTACCGGTGCGCCCCACTCGAGAACAGCTGGACGCGTTACTGACCGTGCTGCCGGATTGGGTGCGGCTCGTGGTGCTGCTGTGCGACGGGGCGGGACTGCGAGAGAGTGAGGCGCTGGGGCTGCGTCGCCGACATATCGACCTGAAGGGCCTGAAGATTCACGTATGCGAGCAGGTGCAGCGTGTGAAGAGCCAGAAGACAGACGGCTATGAGACCGTCATTACCACGCCGAAAACGAAATCATCGATAGCCACTGTGGCGATGTCACCGCAGCTCGCGGGGAGCATCGCAGAGTGGATTGAGCAGGAGAAGATAACCGCCCCTGACGCGCATCTGTTCGTGTCCGCTCGCACAGGTGAGGTGCGTTACGGGCAGCTCTACCGAAACGAGTTCGCCAAGGCGCGTAAGAAGGTGGCTGGACTCGAGACCATGCGCCCCCATGACCTCCGCAAGGACTGCCTATCACTGATGCTGGAGAACAAGGCGACAGTTGCGGAGGTCATGCGCCAAGGGCGGCACACGACAATGGCCGTCGCGTCTCGATACCAAGTAACCGACGAGCAGCATCTATCCGAGGTCATGGCCCGCATGGACGAACGCGGCGCACGCAAGCCGGCGAGCGCCCGCAACGCCGTCCCCGCGTCCGTTTCACCCGAGGGGGCGACGCCCGGTGAACCATCCCCGGCGTCGGGAGAGCGCGCGGCGGCAGGCGCGGACGACTCCGAGCTGAAGGCGCTCGCAGACATGCTTGCGGGCATGGATGCCGCCGACCGTGTGGCGGTGCTCAGGCCGTTGCCTGTGGAGCGGCGCGTGAAGGCGCTGGAGCTGCTGCCGGTGCCGGTGAGGGTGGAGACCATGACCGAACTGCTGAAAGGGGTGGAATGATGATGGCCGCGACACGCCGAAGACATGGTTTTTCAGGTGTATTTCTCACAGTTCGACACGTGTTAGCCTGTTTCTCACTCACGTTTCCCCCTTTATCACCCTTTATCACCCGTTGTCACCCGTTATCACAATTCGTTCAAAGTTCCCAGTCGAAACGAACATGGAAAAATGTGCGTTCCGGCATGACGCTGTTGCGGGAGCGCTGCTACCGAGTTGATAGCACGCGGCGATACGCTAATCTAATCCATGTACCCGCGCCACCGCGCCACACTACGCGGCAGTAGGGCATAACCGAAAAATGTGAACGCCCCGGAGGTACCAGCTCCGAGGCGTTCCGACCCCTTGCACAGCGCGCAAGCGCGATGCGCATTTGCCATGTAATTGTCACATGCACAAGCGTGTGCATGTGACGGAATGGGAGTCAATTGTGAATACTAGTTCACCCACCATCCCCGCCGCCAATCACGGCACGTCGCGAAGCCGTCTCGAGTCGCTGAAAACCGCCACCGAGTCCCTTGGATTCAAGGACGAGCGCGTAACCATGCGCCTTGTGCGAGAAGGCAAACTCAAGGCCGTCATGGTAGGCCGACGCGTCATGATTACCACCAAGAGCCTTGACGCCTTTGCGGGGGTCTGACCCGCCATGAACGCCATGAACATGCACCCCGAAGCCGACGACGGCGCGGGGAATCCCCCTCACACCCCCATGCCGCCCATCTACCGTGCCATGCATGGAGGCGAGCTATGAGCGCCCCCACATCGATTGAACGTGTTCTTGACGCGGCCCGCGCTCGCGGGCTGAAGGTCAGGCAGCTGCACGCGGACGACTACATGATGCAATGCCCCGTGCATGAGCCTGACGGCAATCCGAGCGTTCATGTGACCTACCGGCCCGGCGAAGCCTGTACCGTGGTATGCGACCAGCACGACGCCACGAATAGGCATCTGACGCTGGAGATTCTTCAGGCGCTGAAACTGGACTGGCCCGACCTGTACGACAATCCCCGCAGCCGAGACGCGGCCCGCAAGGCGTACTCGCGTCTATGGCCCCGGCTCGACCGTGGGGAACGGCGGGCGCTCGCCGGCACCCCCGAGGGGAAGGCCGTGGAAGCCGCGCCGTTCACTCTGCCGACCGCCTATGTGCCGGACGCGAAGCGTGGCACGCTCTCCGAGGCGTTCCGCACAACATGCGCCCGGTTGGGCGTGAACCCCGCCTATGGGCCACTCAGGGCCGTGTGCCCCGTGTGCGGCGAAGCCGACGCGCTGCGCATCCTGTACGCGCCGTTGCAGCAAGCGACGTTGTTCCACTGCCGTTCGTGCGGCGGGAACGCGGATTACGCGGCCCGGCTCGCGAGCGCCTTGCAGCTCGACGCGGCGTGCGTGGTGTCGAATGGCATGGAGGTCATGGCCTACGACGAGGTGCGAGGCGTGGTCTACGAGTACGCGGACGGTTTGCGTGTGTCGCGCTCGCCGGCGAAACAGATCAGGCAGCACGGCACCACGAGGGGCCGACACCCGTTGTGGCTCGCCGAGCAGGTGGCCGAGTATGCGAGGGCCGGTAGTCCGGTGTTCGTGGTGGAGGGCGAGAAGGACGCGGCCTCATTGTGGGCGTGCGGGTACGCGGCCACCACGGCGGCGGGCGGCGGCGGCAACCTCGCGCGCACGCTCGACCCCGCGAGCGTCCGGGCGGTATTGTCCGGCGCGACGGTGGTTGCCGTAGTGGACAGGGACGAGACCGGCTGCAAGTGGCGCTCGCAGGTGGCCGCGCTGCTGCATCCTGCAGTGAGGTCGCTCACGTTCGTGCAGGCGACCGGCACGGCGCATGATACGACGGACGCGATCATGGCGAACACGCCGGGCGAATGGTTCGAGCTGCTGCCGGCAGTCAGGACGGTGCCGCCGGCGAGCGCCGCGCCTGTTGCGGATATCCCCGACGAGGATGCCGACAACGACGGTATGGACGTTGAGCGGTTTGAGCGTTTTTGGCTTGAGGCCCCGTATCTGACGCGTATCCGGGACGCGGCTAGGCAGTCGTTGGCGGCCCCGTGGGGCGTGTTCATGGCCCTGTTGGCGCGTGTCGCTACGGTGCTCCCGCCGCATGTGGTGGTGCCGGCGTTCGTGGGCGCGGCCCCCGCGTCGTTGAATGTGTTCGTGGCGTTGGTGGGGCCGAGCGGCAAGGGTAAGGGGGCGTGTGAGAGCGTCGCGGGCGCGCTGCTGCCTGATATCCGCGATGCCGTGACCTCGCAGCCCGGCAGCGGCGAGGGCCTTGTAACGATGTTCTGCGAGCGAGTGGCCGACGAGAGCGGCGGCGGGGACGGCGATGGGCCGCGCACCATACTGCACTGCACGAATCGTCGCGCCCTGTTGTCGGTGCCCGAGGTGAGCACGTTGGGCGCTGTCATGGGGCGGCAGGGTTCGACGTTGGCGGGCGAACTCACGAAGGCGTGGAGCGGCGAGCCGTTGGGCAGTCGCACCAAGTACGCGGCGGGCACGTTCCGCGCGCCGCGATACGGGTACCGTCTGTGCCTGATTACGGGCGTGCAGGAGGGCAACGCGGGTGTGCTGTTCAACGAGGCCGATACCGGGTTGCCGCAGCGGTTCCTGTGGGCCGGCACACAGGACGACGAACGCCACGCCATCGATTACGAACAGTGGGGGCCGGGCGGTGTCATGCCGTTGGCGGACGCGTCGCGTTTCCCCGAAGACCTCCGTTCTATTCAGTCGCTCTACCGGCAGGGGGACCGGTGGGACATGATCGGCCACGGCGACGGCTACCCGCTGACTCAGGTTCGATACCCCGAAGCGGCGCGACGCGACACGTTCGAGGAACGGCGACGCAATCTCGTGGGGCAGGCCGGTGACAGTCTCGACGCTCACGGCAACCTCGTGCGGCTCAAGGTGGCCGCGCTGCTGCCGTGGCTCGACCCTGACCGGGCCGCCCCTCTGACCGTGACGGATGACGATTGGCGACTGTCCGGCGAGGTGCTGGCATACTCGCAGGCGGTGCGCCGCCGTTGCATGGAGGCCGAACGCGCCCGCCGTGTGGAGACCGCCGCCGATTACGCGCGACTGAAGAAGGCCGCGAGCCGCGAGGCCGAGGACGAGCAGGACGAATTGCGCGAGAGGACGGCAGACCGCGTGCGCAGGTTCCTTGCGAAGCACCCCGGCGAGTCGTTCGCGGCGCGCGATATCCGTAACGCCCACATCACCGCGTCATTGAAACCGTATGTGTACGAGGCACTGGAGGCGATGGAACGGGAGAAGCCGCCGCGCGTGGAATGCGTGGAAGAAGCCGCATTGCCCGGCGCGTCGAAATGGAGGGCTGTGTAGCACGATAGCCCCCGTATACGCGTATACGTGTATACGCAAGGCGGCAGTAGGGCTAAGCGGCTGTATACGCACTGTATACGTGTATACACGGACGTATCCGGGACGCAAAACGGACACGTCCGCGTATACACGTATACAATCGCGTATACACCCGGAACCCTTGGAAACATTGACGTATACACGTATACGCGTATACACGGCAAAAACAGGAACCACGACAGACCACACACAGGCCACGGAACGAAGCACCCGCGAAGCAGAATCCAAGCACCACGAAGCACCCACGAAGCACCGGCGAAGCAGACGTGAAGCAGAATGAAGCAGAATGAAGCAGAATGAAGCACCCGGCAAGCAACGCCGCCCACACCGTCACAGCGTGACATGGCGTGTGTCACGCTGTGACGCTGCACATGTCACAACAGCGTCACGACGTGACATGCACAATGTCACAGCGCAGCCGGTGGGAGGGGACTCCCCGGCGCAGCCGGTGGAACCGCCGGATAGCACTTCAGGTCATACATACGCCGTGGAATCCTGTTTTGAGGCGGGCACGGCCCGTTCTACCGCATGTCACGAAAACCCGCAAACCTTGCAGCAACGGGCGCTCGCGGCAGTCAGCGAGCGCCCGTGACGAAAAACACGACAAGGGGGTGGGGGGTGACCCCACAGGCACCCGAGGAACACCGCCGGTGAGGCGGCTC
>NZ_RQSP01000004.1:87649-121409 GCF_009078285.1 Bifidobacterium jacchi | reverse complement strand
CTCGGGCATAGTGCCGATATCCCCCCGGCGTTTCCCCCCCCCGTCACGTTACGGTTGCGGTTAACGGTGGAATCGTTGATATTCCGGGCTTTCAAAGGCTGAAACGGTAACGTTCAAGGGCTGAATCCGTGACGTTTCGCGTCACGGTTGCGTCACGGTTGGGTGACGGTGCGGGCGTGCCGACGTTGGGGAAAAAACGCGGGGGGATATGGGCGCTATGCCCCGCCGAGCGCCCGGACGGGACGGACACGCTGCGCATGTGGCTGGACGACCTCGGGACGGTTGCCGCCTATCTCATAGACCTGTACCCGAATATACCGGTGGAGCGGGCACACGGGTAGGCGGTTGGCCCGGCAGCTTGCTTGCGAGCGCGGGACGGTGCGACAGGGGATAAGTGAAGACGCGTATTGCCGCGTGCGATAGCATGGTTTTCGGCGTGTTAGGTGGTAAATAAGGTGGTAACGATTTTCTCCGAAACCTGAAACCCCAATGTTTTCAACGCATAAGAGCTAAGGCGTTCGAATCCCTCTGTCTCCGCCGCCAAGGGATTCACGGGTTGCCGTGAATCCCTTTTTTCATGGCTTCCGCTGTTTCGTTGGTGAGATGGTGGGGCACCGAGAAGAACGAGGGAGAAGCGCCGACTAACGTTACCTTAGCGCAGTTACCTTGGCGCAAGGATTTTACGAACTCAGGGCAAATCCCGAGAAATCCTTGCGCTAAAGGGACCGGTTGCACAAGCGAAGCACGAGGAAGCCGAGGAAGCCGAGGAAGCACAAGCGAGAGAGGTACGGGAGGGGAGTCAGAGAAGGGGCACGAGAGCAGGGACGCCACTGAACGCAAGTTCCATGGTTCTTCCTGATCGATGAGCATCCTACCCGGGAAGCGTCCTTCCCCCACCGTCTCAACGGCTTAGCAACGAAACACCACCCACGATAACGGCAGAAGTGCAAATTTCGTTCACGGGGATTGCGCCAGTGAGCATTATTCGGGTATTTGACCCATTGCTCCCGAATTGTGTTCACTGAGCGACCGGCAGCGATCATTATTCGGGAGTAGTGGCCTCGATTCCCGATTTTCGAGCATTGGAGAGCGTCCCACCGTGCCTTTCACGCCCATCGTGTGCATGGGACGTATGCCACGTGGACTGTCGCATGGGCATCGTGTGCATCCCACGTATATCGTGCGGGGATCGTGTGCATGCAACGGATGTGTAGAGGCATGAAAAGCGCGTTTCATGTACGTCGTATGCACACGACCGCGCAGATGTACGTTCCATGCACACGATCAGCAGCCTCTTATGTACGCTCCGTGCACACGACCGACACCCCGACGCGGCCGAGAGGGCTCGTCGCACCCCCGTCGTGTACGTTGTATGCACACGACCGCGCAGACGCACATCCCATGCACACGACCGTCAGCCCCTTATGTACGCTCCATGCACACGACCGCCGCCAGCCCGACACAGCCGAGAAGGCCCGTCGCACCCCCGTCATGTACGCTCCATGCACACGATGGTTTCAGCAAGCGGGGCACCGACGAAAAAATGGAGTCGGCGTACGTGCCATGCACACGATGACTGCAAGGTGTGGCGTGCGTGCGCTCCGGCCGTGTGTGGGTACACTCCATGCACACGATGATTTCAAGGGAATGGAGCCGGGCGGCCGGTTTTGCCGATAATTGACCGCCTGACGAGGAGTGACGAGGAGACTGCGAGAGGAAACCGGCAGAGACTGACGGATCATTTTGTCACGCGACAGCATTTTGTTTGGTTTTTGCATCTCGTGACAATTGGGCCCAGACACAATGGGGTGGGACACCATTGTGTCCACCTCAGTGCGGTCAGAAATCATTGGAATTCCGCCGTTTTGTGATGATGTGGCATGATGATGGAGTGTCACAGTCCGTTGCGGCTTGTCACGCGACGACGAAAACGCCGTTTTTTGCGTCGCGTGACAGATTGGCCGTTGATTGGCCGTTGATTGGCCGTTGATTGGCCGTTGATTGGCCGTTGATTGGTCGTCTGATTGGTCGTCTGCCACTGGGCCGTCTTGCACCTGTCTGAACGATATCGGCCCATGCGGCGAAGAGCCAGCAACGAAACCGACAAGGAAGCTCAGTCAAATCTTACAGCCTGCAATCAGCCTCGATGAATCAGGCTCGATGCGCGCGCAGGCGTGCGACGGCATCCGCGATGTCGGCGTCCGAGGCGGTGGACGAGAAGCGCAGGTATGCAGAATCACCGTAGAACTCGCCGGGGCTGGCGATGATGCCGATCCGCGCAAGATCCGCCATATCCGACCAACAGTCGCCGCTACGGGCCCTGACCCACACATAGAGCGCGCCCTGCGGCATCCGCGCCTCATAGCCGGCAGCCGAAAGCCCGGCGACCAACGATTCCAGTCGTGCCCGGTACCGTTCCCGCTGCACATGCACGGCGGCCACGTCACGTAGTCCGGCCGCCATCGCCGCCTGCACCGGACCGGCAATGATCTGGCCGATCTGCTTGCGATAGGCGGCCATCTCCGACACAAGGCGATGATCGCCGGCGATCAGCGCGGTGCGATATCCGGCCATGTTACTCTGCTTGGACAGCGAATACAGCACGAGCACGCCATCCGCGCTCCCCTCGCACACCTGCGGATTCAACGCGCATGCGGCGGCGGACAGCGTGAATGAACCCGATCCGTCGGCAGCGTTCACCGCGGCATTCACCGAGGCGGCATTCACCGACGTAGCGTTCGCGCCGATCGAGCCACGCCAATCCATCAGCGCATAGCATTCGTCGGACAGCACCACCGCACCGATCGAGCGGGCCGCGGCGACGATGCCCGCCAGCCAGTCGGCCGACAGCACCTCGCCGGACGGATTGCACGGCGAATTCACCCACACCGCCTTGACTCCCGGCACATGCCGCCACGAGTCGACATCGGCGACATCGGCGACCTTGAGCACACGAGCGCCGGCAAGCTGCGTGCCGATCTCATACGTCGGATACGACACCTGCGGCTGGACGACCACATCGCCCGGCCCCAACCGCAGCAGCGATGCCATCAGCGCCACCGCCTCCTTGGAACCGACGGTGGGCACCACGCCGGCGTTGACCGCCTTGAGATCCACGCCACGCAGGCGCAGGAACCATTCGTGAATCGCATCGCGCAGATCGCCGGTGCCCACAGTGACCGGGTAGCCGTGCGCATTGGGCGCATCCGAAGCCGCGGCAAGCGCGTCGCGCACCGAATCGGGCACGGGATCGACCGGGGATCCGACCGACAGGTCGATCATGCCGCCTGCGGCCTGACGTGCGACCTTCTTATAGTCGGCGATACGCGACCAATCGTACGGCGACGAAAACTCATGGAATCCCATCAATGACTCCTTACTTGCGCCAGACGCGGCGGGTGTGATAGCCAGACAGCCAGACGCATGGCGGCCGGCATCCATGACAAGAGACTGGCATCCATCGGTGGCCAGAGCTGGCATGGTGACAACGGACGATAGCAAAATGGCCGCCGCTGCGAGCGACGACCATCACAACACCACTGTCGCAACACCACCGTCTGCGAGCCAGTGTCACAGCAGTGTCACAGCAGCATCGCCGAACACCGTCGCGGCATTCGCGACAATGCCATGCGAAGCCGCGCGAACAGCGACGCTCACTGGTTCTGCGGCGGCAGCGCGGCCACCTGCTCAGGGTCCTTGCCGATCGGGCCATGCGCCGATGCGCCGCCGAAATCGCCGACCTCGGCGAAGAAGTTCACCGCGGCGTCCTTGTACCAGGCCCACTCCTCGGGAAGATCATCCTCGTAGAAGATGGCCTCGGTGGGGCACACCGGCTCGCAGGCGCCGCAATCGACGCATTCGTTGGGGTTGATGTACAGCGAACGGGAACCCTCGTAGATGCAGTCGACGGGGCACTCGTCCACGCAGGCCTTGTCCTTGACATCCACGCAGGGCTGGGCGACGACGTATGGCATGGCTTCTCCTTCGGTTTCAACTGGATACCAAGAGTACGCCCCCTTGGGGACGCATATCGTCGGCCGCCGCTCAATCGCCGAGATCGAGTTCGCCGGTACCGAGTTCGCCGGCGCCGAGCCGCGAATGGCGGTATCCGTATGCGAAATACACGATGAAGCCGACGGCGAGCCATGCGAGGAACCGAATCCACGTCAGCACCGACAGATTGATCATCAGCCACAGATTCGCCGCGGCGATCAGCAGCGGCACCCACGGATTGCCGGGAATGCGGAACGAGCGCGGCAGATCGGGGCGGCGACGACGCATGATCGGCACCGAAATCGCCACCAGCGTGAACGCCGACAGCGTGCCGATGTTCACCATGTCGCTCAGCACGCCCACATCAAGCAGCGCGGCGACCAGCGCCACCACCACGCCGACCGTGATCTGCAGCTTCGCGGGCGTGCCATGCCGACCGGTCTTCGACAGACCGCGCGGAAGAAGTCCGTCGCGGCTGATCGCGAACACCACGCGCGTCAATCCCAGCAGCAGCACCATGACCACCGTCGCAAGACCAAGCACGATGCCGAAGCTGATGATCTTCGCCGCCCAGTCGGCCCCGACCAGCTCGAATGCGGTGGACAGCGACGGGTTCGGCTGCGCGGCGAGCTCGTGATACGACACCATGCCGGTCGTGACGATCGCGACCAGCATGTACATCACGATGATGAGCGCCATGCCGACGCCGATGCCCAACGGCACGTTGCGCTTGGGGTTGATCGTCTCCTCGGATGCGGTGGCGACCACGTCGAAGCCGATGAACGCGAAGAACACGAGCGCCGCGCCGGACAGAATCCCCGGCACGCCGTACACGCTGGGCGTCATGCCGGTGGCGAACTGCCACAGCGGCTGGAGCAGACCGGTCGGCGCGGGCGACGAGCCGGACAGCGCGGAAGCCGGTTCGCTCGGAGGAATGAACGGCGTGAAATTCGCCGCCTTGACGTAGAAGAAGCCGACGACGACCACGAACAGCACGATCGCGATCTTGAACACGGTCATCACGCCGTCCACGCGGGCGCCGATGCGCGTGCCGAACACGAGCAGCACCGTGAAGAACGCGACGATCACCAGCGGCGCGATATCGATGTGGAATGCGCCGAACGTGAGGTTCGTGTTCGCGCTCGACCCCATGAGCCTTAGGAAGTCGTTGAGATAGATGCCCCAGTATTTGCTGATCACCGAGCCGGCCATCAGCATCTCCAGAATCAGATCCCAGCCGATCACCCAGGCCATGATCTCGCCGACCGTGGTGTAGGTGAACGTGTAGGCGGAGCCGGCGACCGGGATCATCGACGCGAATTCGGCATAGCACATGACCGCCGCGCCGCACACCACGCCGGCGATCAGGAAGCTCAGAATCGCGGCAGGGCCGGCGTGGAACGCGACCGCCTGCGCGCCGACCGAGAAGATGCCCGCGCCGACGGCGACCGCCACGCCCATGATCGCCAGATCCCACCAGGTGAGCGTGCGTTTGAGCGAGCGCCCCTCCTCGCCGGTTTCGGCAAGCGTCTGTTCGACGGATTTCGTGCGGAAGATGTGCATCGACATTGGTGTCTTTCCCTGCATGGTCGGGCGCTTTGCGTGGCAAAGGGCGGCGTGTGAACAGGTATCGAGCATAGGTGATGATGGCGGGCTGCGCAAGAGGAGGGGGTTGCGGTGGGGACGGTTGGCGCGGCTGGCGCAGGCGGACGCGAGCTAGCGCAGCGGACGCGAGCTAGCGCAGATCGAAGCCGACGACGATCGGTTCGGGGACCAGGCGGATGCCGTATGCCGCCTCAACGCCGTCGCGAATGGTCGCGGCAAGCCTGGCGATGTCCGCCGCCGTCGCATTGCCTCGGTTGGTCAGGGCGAGCGTGTGGCGCGTGGACAGCGAGGCCGCCGCATCCGCCGTGTTCGGATACCCCTTGTGGAAGCCGGCGTGGTCGATGAGCCATGCCGCCGAGGTCTTGACGCCTGGCGTGCCATCGGGCAGCGTCGCCGCGTATCGTGGCGCGTCGGCGGGCAGCGTCGCCGCCTGCTGCGCGGTCAGGATCGGGTTGACGAAAAAGCTGCCGCAGCTGTGGCGGTCGAAGTCAGGTTGCGGAAGGCCGGCGGCGGAGTTGACGGCTGCCGCGCTGACGGCCGCGGTGCCGACCGTGCTGTCAGCGGCCGCGGCGGCCGTGCTGCCAGCAGTGCGGTCGGCGGTGTGGCTGGCGGCGTGGCTGGCGGCGCGATCCGCGGCATGATCGGCGGCAAGACGCTTGAGCTCGGTTTCGATGTTTGCCTGCCGTTTGGTGCCCGCCATAGCCGGGATGGCGTATCGCGTGGGGTCCTCAAGCATGTCCTTGGCGAGACGAACGGCGAGCACGCTGTCGCGGATGGCGTGCGTATCCATGCGCTCGCCCACCTGCACGCCGAGGGCCTTCGCAAGCTGGGCATGGCCCACCGTGCCGTATGCGCTGTGCCGCAGGGCGAAGGTGACGGACAGCACCACATAGCGTGGCGTGGGGAAGAATCGCGGCGGGCGGGCGGCGGCTGTCTTGGTTGCCGCCGCCTCTTCGGCTTCGCTGATTGTGTTGATTTCGTTGGTTGCGTTGGATTCGTTGGCTGCGTTGGCTGCATACATGCCGGCTTTGAGCATACTGGTGCGGTAGGCGAATCCCATGTCGGATGCGGCGAACTCGCGCGTCTGCTTGGCGAGACGATCCCACACCTCCACCGATTCGACTGCCGTGGCGACCTCCTGCCCGTACGCGCCGATGTTCTGCACGACCGACGCGCCGACGGTGCCCGGTATGCCGGACAGCGCCTCGACGCCCTCCAGCCCGATTCCCAGCGTGAAGATGACGAAATCATCCCAGTTGACGCCGGCTTCGGCGGTGACATGGACCGTGCGATCGTCACCCTCGACCGGAGCCGCTTCGTCCGGCACGGTGATCGCGCGGCGGGCGTCGCGCACCACCACGCCGTTGAATGGCTCGTCGCTGATGAGCATGTTCGATCCGCCGCCGATGACCAGCAGCGGCAAGCCGCGCGAATCGGCGTCCTCCACCGCCTCGATGACGCCGACTCGCGTGGTCGGCTCCACGAATCGGGCGATATGCCCGCCTACGCCAATGGTGGTGATATCCGCAAAAGAAGTCATGCGCTCTATCGTAGCGTTCAGGGGTGAAACGAGACGACTCGGACGAACGCCGCATGACCGAGCTTGCGCCGCGTGACCGAGCAAGTGGCCCCGTACAGTGACCGACCAAGCAAGCTGCCACATGCCGGATGCCGGATACGAAAAAACCCGACCGGTGAAGGTCGGGTCTGAAAAAGTGCGTTGAAAGCGCTCAGCGGGTCTCGCGGTGCACGGTCTGCTTGCCGCAGCGCGGGCAGAACTTCTTGAGCTCAAGACGATCCGGCGTGTTGCGACGGTTCTTCGTCGTGATGTAGTTACGCTCCTTGCACTCGGTGCATGCCAGCGTGATGCCTGGACGAATGTCGGCGCTCTTGCTTGCCATCTAATTCACCTCTTGTGGTCGTTGTCCATCGGCCTTCGCCGATATTTGTAGCGAGAAAGAGACTCGAACTCTTGACCTTACGATTATGAGTCGTACGCTCTAGCCAGCTGAGCTATCCCGCCAGAGAGCCCCGAGTGAGAATTGGACTCACGACCTCTTCCTTACCAAGGAAGTGCTCTACCACTGAGCTATCGGGGCGTGGCGGATAGTGGATTCGAACCACTGAAGCACGAGGCGACTGATTTACAGTCAGTTCCCTTTGACCGCTTGGGAAATCCGCCATGTTGCCGCAACGACCTAGACCGTTTTTGACAACTCGACTAATATGCCATGACTTCGCGCTTCTTGCAAGTCGCCACGCTCTTCGGCGTGTCTCGTTGCAATATCAACGTTTTGGACGGAACACCGAAGCGGGAATCCACCGCCGAATGAATCGCCGAATGAATTGACGCACCCCGACCGACGGCCACGCCTGGCGCATCGTCGCAGTCGCATCCCGTAACCGTTGGGCAAGCCCGTCCGGCGACATGCCATGCAGGCCGCCGAACGAGATGGCCGACACTTGCGTCGCAGCCAGCCGAATCAATGCGGACGCGCGCTCGGTGGACTTATTGCGTCCATCAGCCATACGCCGATCATCGTCAGCGCGGGTTTCGCCGCCGAATGAACCATCATCGAGCGCGGCGATCATCGTCTCGGCGATGCGCTGCTCAGTGTCGCTGCCGCTCCAGCGCGCGCCGCCATCGATGGCGGTGTCGCACAGTTCGCGCCACGCGGCCATCCATGCATCGTCGATCGCGTGCGCGGCACCCACATCAGCATGCGCATTGCCAGCGGTTCCGCCTCCACCACCAGCATTGCCGCCGCCACCGGTGCCGCCGCCACTGTCTGCGGCTGCGATCAGCCGGAATCGCCGCCGCGACCGAATACGGCGAATCAGCCACGGCACCGAAGCGCACGCCGCAAGCAGCGCCGCGCCAAGCAACGTCCACAGTGCGATCACCGCCCATTGCGGCAGTCGGAACGCTGTGGCGGCGGCACCGTTGCCAGTCGAGGCCGCCGTCTTCTCGGTGTCGTCCGATTCGCTCTGGTCATCATCCGACGTCTTGCTTTCGGACTGCGGCGTCTTCTGCTGCTGCGGCGTGATCGTCGTTGCGCTCGGGTTCTCCGTTTCGGTCTGCGTGGACTGCGGCTCCTGAGTCGCAGTGCTGGCGGCATCATCGCCGGACGATGGCGTCACATCGAACGGCACCCATCCGATCCCGTCGATATACGCCTCGACCCAGGAATGCAGCTGGCTTGCCGTCACCGCATACTCGCCGCCGTCGTTCGCCTCGCCGCTGCCGGCGTTGTATCCGAGCACGAGCCGGGTAGGAACGCCCATCGCGCGCCCCAGCACGGCGAGCGCGGAGGCGTAGTGCGCGCAGTACCCGGTTCGCGAGTCAAGGAACGCGGCGACCATCGCCATGTTGTCGCGCCCGTCGCCATCCGGCGCGGTCAGCGAATAGGTGAATCCGTTGGCGGGATTGGTGAAGTACTTGACGAGCCACTGCATCGCGGCGATCTGCTGCGACGCGTCATCGCCGCCTGTGGGCACGCCGTCGGCCTTGGCCTGATCGACCAGTGTGGTGACCTGCTCGGGAAGTCCTTCGGGAAGCGACCGGTACCGTTGGCGAATTGATGTTTCATTGCGCGTGATCCTATCGATCATGTCGTGGATGTAGCGGTTGTCGTCGTCGCCACCATCGCCGAGGCCGCCGCTGTAGGAGAGCAGCCCGCCATAGTCGAGGGATGACAGCGTTCTGAGCACCGACCCCGAACGCTGAGCCTGCGCCGAATGGTCAGGATCGCTCCCGTCGTCTGCGTAATCCTCGCCGCCATTGAGATCCGACGACGCATCGGCATCCGCGCCCTTGTCGCCGTCGCTCAGACCGGTCGACTCGTCAAGCGCGACCGCGACGGCGATGTCGCCGTTGTCGGCGATGCCCATGCCGATCATCTCATAGTCGCCGAGTCCGAGCCGACTGCGGAACGAATCATCGAACGAGATGCCGTCGTCATCCGCCGAATCGAAGAATATCGACCCCACCGATCTACCGTCGGCGGTGCGGACCGTCTGCCCGTCGGGGTCGGTGTAGCCGTCGCTGGCGTATTGGCCGCTCATCGTCAACGGAATCACCAGCCAGCCGTTGTGAACCGTGCCGTATCCGCGTGCCGCCAGGTCTCGACGCAGCTCGGCGCGCTGCGACCAGGTGGTGGTGTCGCCGGTCATTGAGACCAGTTGATCCCTGATCCGGCTGATCGCGTCGACCTGCGTGAAGTCGCTGGCCTTGCTGATCGGATCGAGGTAGATGCCGAACGCGTCGTAGGTCATCCCCCGCTCGGTCGTGCGGTCGCGCGCGTAGATCGTGCCGTCGTCGGCGCTCACCCAATCGCTCGAATCATCGTCATCACCCTGCATCGACTGGCTCAGCGGCATGCCTGCGACGGGGAGGAACCTGGAGACCAGGGATTCGACCGTCACTTGGACATCGGTGAACGCATCAAGCGATTCGTCGGAACCGTCATATGCGAAGCCGCCATCGTCGCGGCGACTACCGCCGAATCCGCCATAGCGATCGCCGCGATAGCCGCCATCGCCATATCCACCGCCGTCGCGACCGTCCTCGACCGACATCATGCCGTCGGAATAGGCGATCAGGTAGAACAGCATCGGATTGGCGACCATGTATCTCAGATTGCGCCGCCAGCCGTTCCGGCGCGTACCGTCGGAACTCTTCGATGACGTGCCGAGCTGGATGCCCGACCCGTAGAAGCCGCCCTCGCGCGCCAGATCCCGGTCAAAGCTCCATGTATCGCCATTGAAGTCGTCCAAGGTGGTCATGCGCAGGTAGCGGCGGCCGTCCGCACGATACCGCAGCACCGTGGCCGACGAACCGCCGACCAGCGAACGTTTGAGATCGACCATCGGATTGATGGTGTTGCTGGACAGCAGTCCCTTCGACTCGCCGATCGACAGCGGAACCGCATAGGCGAAACTCAGCGCGGACGGGGTCAGCGACACAGTGATGGCGGCGACAAGCGCGGCCGACACGACCGGCATGATCGGCATGATCGCCGACCGCGGCGTCGCCCGCACCGACCACAGGCTGATCGCGACCGTGAACATGAACAACGCCAACTGCCACATGGGCACCTGCCTGCCGACCAGCGCGAAGGCGGCGGCATACGAGACGACCGTCAGCAATGCCAGCACCGGGGCGGCGCGTCTCCATGTCAGCATGCACCGCAGCAGAATCGCCGCCAACGCCACCACGACGATCAGCGGAAGATCGCCGTAGACGTCCACGCTGACCGGAGGCAACTGCACGTTGAGCCGGTCGAATCCGCGCTCAAACGCCTCGCCAAGCGCCTGCCACGGCGAAATCGGCATCATCGCGGTGGCGTCGTCTTCCGTGGGGGCATGCTTCATCATCTGTTGGAAGAACAGCCACACGCCGGTCGCATCATGTATTCTGACCACGATCAGCACGACTGCCGTCACCAGCACCGACGCGGTATAGGCGATCAGGCGTATCGTGCCGCGCCACGGGGTGCGCCACGGAACCGACGACTCGACGGCAAGCGCACTCATCGCGACGGCGGCGAACCATGACCACCATCCGGGGGCGACGATGCCGGTCAGCGCATCGAGCGCCGTCAGCAGAAACGACAGCAGCGCCAGTGCCGTCAGCGGCCAGATGCCGGATTGCCGCGGCGCTTCATCGAGGCTCGGCGCGGTGCCGTCAGGCACTTCGACCGGGCTGCGTTTGGCCGCGTAGACGCTTGCTGGTATGGCATGCGCGACGGCTCCGGGCGCGTCGCTTCCCGCCGCGTCGCGCAGGGGAATGATCGTCATGCGCGGCTGGTCGCCATCGGGATGCCCGTCGGCTGCCTGATCGTGCGCCGACACGACGTGCACGCGCAGCGGAGCGCCGATCGATGCCGCACGCAATGCCGCAGCGAATGGCGATCGGGGCTGGGTGGAGAACAGCGTGACGGTGACGATGCCGCCGCGCATACGCAGCTGCCGCACAGTCGCCGAAACCGCGGCGACCGCAGCGCTGAGGCGGGTGTCGCCGGCATCGCGGGCGGCATCGGTCGCACGACCGGCGGATATCGTGCGACCGGCCGATGCGGCATCCGTATCGGATTGAACCGCCTTGTCGGGTGCGGCGGCTTTGTCAGACGCGGCAGCCGAGGTACCTGCGGATGCGAGCAACCGCAGCATATCGGCGGTGCGATCGGCATGCCGCTCGCCGCACATGACGACCACTGCGCGCTTGGCATCCCTGCCGGCGGACGAGCTGCGCGACGAATCCAACGCCTTCCATCGGCTCATCGCGGCGGCCACCTGCGCATCCATCGGCGATGACGCGTCCGCATCGCCGCGCGAATCGGCGTGGCTGCCTGCCGCAGCGTCCTCCAGCCTGTTGTCGTCAAACGGGTCCAGCAGCAGCAGCGTCGTGGCGCGAACATCGCCGCCGGTCTCGCGAGTCATCAGCGTGCCTCGGTGAGCGGTCTGCCGCCATGAGATCATCCTGCGCGAATCGCCCGGCACATAGGCGCGCACCGTGCCTGCGTTCTCGGTCTGCGTCTGCCCGCGCATCCGCATGTCCGCAGCCGAATCGGCCGCGTTCCCCATCGGCTCGACCTGTGGCAGCACCACGCATGACGACTTGCAGCGCAGCGGTTTGACGATGCGCCACAAGCCGAACGGGTCGCTCCACCGGACGACCTGCGAGGGCATGCGATACCAGCCGCGACTGGCGGGAAGCGCGCCGACGTATCGGTTCACAACGTGGCCGGATTCGTCAAGCCGCTCGAACTGGGCCTGTGCGCGCACTGCGACCGGCAACAGTGTGCGCCGAATCAGACCGGTCGCATGCACCGACATTGTGCGCATCCGCGTCGCACGGCTCTTCCGCCTTGCTCGCATCGCCCGGCGGCTTGCCCGGATTCGGGTCAGCGACAGCAACCAACGACGATGCCGACGCCGACGCGCGACGCCGGATACGACCGCATTGGAATCCGACGGGGAGTCCTCAGAGGAACCCACGGGGGAATCAGCCGGATCGACAAGCCCGGACGGAACATCGGCTATCGTCGGCACGTCGCCTGCGTCGAGCAGCACCCACTGCGCGATCGCGATCAGAAGCGACACGCCCAGCAGCAGCGCCAGACCGACCGCAACGGCCATCAGCGAACGGTCGTCCAGCAGCAGACCGGCATACCATGCGACGGCATCAACGGCAATGACAGCAACGTTTGCGCCGGAAGGCAGCACCGAGCCGCGACGACGCCATCCCCGCACACGACGGGTCGCCATCCGACTCCTGCCAACCGCCGCCGTCATGTCACGTCACCTCCCCGTCTAGTCAGCCCGCTCGATCCGCTCAGCCCGATCAATCCACTCAGCCCGATCGATCCGCGATTTCAGCGCCCATCCGGACTCGACGACACCATGCGCCCCGGTGCCGAACGCGACACCGTCTCCTTGCGAGGCGTCCCCTCTGAATGAGACGATGCCGAACGCGACGGCGCCGAACGCGACGCAGACCGCCGAACAGCCGCGTCCACAGGCCGAACAGCCGCGTCCGCATGCGGAACCGGCGCGTCCGCAACCAGCGAAGCGATCACCATACGGGCTCGTTCGATGGACGACATGCCATATCCGGCGTCGTCAAGCACCAGACGATGCGACAACGCAGGAACCGCCACCGCCTGCACATCGTCGGCAAGTACAAAATCGCGCCCCTGCGTCAACGCATGCGCACGTGCCATCGCCGTCAATGCCAACGCACCGCGCGGCGATACGCCGTAGCGCACGCCATCCATCGACCGCGTTGCCGAGACCAGCGCGACGACGTAGTGCGCGATGGGCGCACTCACACGCACGCCGCGGCAGCATTCCCGCACAAGCCGCATCAGGTCAAGCCCGCATCCCTGTTCCAGATCGCTCAGCGGATCGACGGCACGCGCGTTCATCAGCATCGCGGCTTCGGCATCCGGCGTGGGGTATCCGAAGCTCGTGCATGTCATGAATCGGTCAAGCTGGGCCTCCGGCAACGGGTACGTGCCTTCAAGCTCGATCGGATTCTGCGTCGCGACCACGAAGAACGGATCCGGCATGGTATAGGTCCGCCCGTCGACGCTGACCTGCGACTCGCCCATCGCCTCCAGCATGGCGGATTGCGCCTTGGGATTGGCGCGATTCACCTCGTCGGCGATGACGACGTTGGCGAACAGCGGACCGGGATGAAAATCGAACCGGCCGGTGGCCTGCGAATACACACTGACACCGGTCAAATCCGTCGGAAGCATGTCCGGCGTGAACTGGATGCGCCGCGACGATCCGCCAATGGCAATGCTCAGCGCGCGGGCGAGCGTGGTCTTGCCGACGCCCGGCACATCCTCCAACAGCAGATGCCCGCCGGCGACGAACGTGGCCACCGACAGCTCCACCACACTGCGCGAGCACGACAGCACATCGCACAACGCATTCGTAAGATCGGCGATGATTCGGCTCGCCGATGCGGCATCGCCTGCGCTGGCTTCGGCGCCTGCGCTGGCGGCGCTGACGGCACTAGCAGTCCTGACGGCATCGGGATTCCCATCAGGGATGCCGCTGCTTGCGGACTCGAATATGAAATCCCTCATGGCGACCTCATCTCGGGGTTGGTTCGGGTGGTTGCGGTTGGTTGGATGATGGATGATCAGGTGATGATGGCTGGTTGGCGACTATGGTCGGGCCGTGGTCCGACGGTCTGGGTGGGGCGCTGGCGGCCGTTGGGCCGGGGATTCGTCTTGCGATCATTCGGGATGATCCAAGTGGTATCAGTCTACCGTGTGCGATGCCGACATGATCGCACGCTCGGCCATGAGCGCAATGAAGCGCAAAGAACAGCAGCGGAACGCACCGAAACGCACCGAAACGCGAAAAGCCCCGGTGCGCGGACACACACCGGGGCTTCCTTACGGTAACGACGACTCAGCCGAGGATGGCGAGCACGTCACGAGACGA
This sequence comes from Bifidobacterium jacchi, assembly GCF_009078285.1. Lineage (GTDB taxonomy): Bacteria > Actinomycetota > Actinomycetes > Actinomycetales > Bifidobacteriaceae > Bifidobacterium > Bifidobacterium jacchi. Next base: position 106,847 of record NZ_RQSP01000004.1, on the reverse strand, counting down.
GACGATCAGGTAGTCCTCGCCCTGGTAGTGCACCTCGGTGCCGCCGTACTTGGAGTACAGCACCTTGTCGCCAACCTTGACATCCATCGGGATGCGCTCGCCCTTGTCGTCACGACGACCCGGGCCGACGGCCAGCACTTCGCCCTGCTGCGGCTTCTCCTTGGCGTTGTCCGGAATGAACAGACCCGAAGCGGTCTGCGTCTCGGCCTCGGCCTGCTTGACGATGATCTTGTCCTCCAACGGTGTGAGCTTGATCGACACTGTAGGTCACCTCGTAATTCTCAAAAAACAGTACGTTCCGCGCCGGAACACGCCCTGCGGCGGCTGACGATCACCGTATGCCGCGTTCCCTCGCGCTACGTCATATCGTAGCGCGATTGTTAGCACTCTGCCAACTTGAGTGCTAACGCTGTGAGTGAAACACGCCGAGCGTGCGCCGCTTGCTGGCATGGCGCCCCTGCCGACGCACTTGCCGACCTAGCGAGTCCGCTAACATGGCGAGTCCGCACAGCGCCCAACGCTCAGACGGAACGGCGGGCCAGCACGGCCTGCAGGTTCGCCCCGAGCGAGTCCCCGGTGGCCGCCGGCGCCTCGACATCGGCATCGACCTCACGGTCATGGAACGAGCTGGCGGTCTCATCAGCCAACGCATCCGCCGCATTGACCACCGATGCTGCCGCCGCATCCTCAGCAGGCCGGTCATCGCCGCCACCGATCTGCCGACCATCCGCACCGCTGCGCATTGCCGCAGTCGTATCGCCGCGTTCAGCAGTATCGACGTGCCCAACTTGGGCGGCATCCGCAGCAACAGGCACCGCCTTGGCAACCTGTCGCGTCGACTTGATCTCCAGACTTTCGGGCGCAGCAGGCTGCGGCTGTTCGCCATTGCGCGGCGAGCCGAGCGAGAACGAGATGAGATCCTGCTGTGCGGCCACGGCGAACGCATCCAACGTACGCGCCGGCTTCACATGAGCCAGTTCATTGGTCTCGTCGGACGGCTGCTGCTCATCGACGCGCACCAGATCCTGAGACGGACGCGCATCCCCCGCGACGGCTGCGGTTGATGCCACGGAAGCGGACGTCTCGGCAGCGCTCTCCACCGGAGCAGCCGGCACCGACGACGCAACCGCGGCTGGCGACGCACCGGACGGGGCGGCAGCGGAAGCAGATGATGCCACAGGCGCCACGGAAGCAGCGGCATTGCCTGCAGAAATCGCCTTGGAGCCGTCGCGCAGCGCCCGCTGCTCCTGACGCTCGCGCCGCGCCGCCACGGCCTGCTGCTGCGCGTCACGGGAAGCCCGCAACGCGCGACGAATCTCACGCTGCTCCATGACCTCGGTGGACGTCTCCTGCGCCGCCTTGGCAGATGCCGCAGATGCCATGCCAGACGATGCCATGTCAGACGACACACCGGACCTAGCGGCATCACCAGCGGCAACCGGCCCTGACGCGCCCGCCGCGCCCCCTCGCACACCGTCGGCACGAGAGGCGTGCAGCATTCCACGAGCCTTGGCCGACTGGTCGGAACGCCCGCGATCCGACCGCGCACCTGCACGCTGCGCACCTGCACGCTGTGCACCAGCGCGATCGGCCGCGCCATATCGACCGGCGCGCCGCTCCTGAGCGACCCGACGCTCCCACTCACGCGCCTGGCGGCTCGCCCGAACACCCAACGCCAGCACCAATGCCAGCAACACGCCCGGAATCAACGCGAACAGCGCACTGAAATGACGTACGACCGCACACACCAACACAACGACAGTGATGACCAAGAGCGACAACACGATGATACGGCGGCGTCGAATGGCCTCGGCGCGCGCCTTGCGCACACGCGCGACATATTCCGCGGTGTATTTCGCGCTCTGACTCGGCCGCATAATAATCCCTTTCGCCTGTGGGGTCCGCTCGTCGGAAAACCGCGTGCCACTGTCGCCATCCACCAGGTGCAACGACGTCGAGAACTGGTCCTCGCGATGTTCGATCACTTTTCTCATGCTGGCGATCGTCCGCGCAGGCAGCCAACCGACCAGAAAGATCACCACTATCACCAGCACCACGACAGTGCTTAGTGACTCGTAACCCATGCACACCAGAATAGGTGAACTAACGGAAAAACGATCAGATTCACGCCGGGCGTGTCGCGATCGTATGCGGGATGGCGTTGCGGCCGCGCGCTCGCCCGCGCGTCCATCCGCGCGATCAGGCTGCGCCGCGCATCAGTCTTGCGGCGAATCCCCGCGGCGCATCCCCGGCAAGCAGCGCGTACACGCGATGATCCCGCCATTCGCCGTTGACGTACATATACGCCCGACGCATGCCCTCGTATGCCGCGCCCACCTTCTCGGCGACGCGACGGGATCGATCGTTGACCGGCAGCATCGCGATCTCCAACCGGTGCAGACGCGGGCCGGAATCATCATGCATCGCCCAGTCGGCCAGCATCGCCACCGCAAGCGGCGCGAATCCATGCCCGGCACAGCGTTCATCCATCCAATAGCCGATGGTGCCGGTGCGCATCGACCCATAGCAGATCGCTCCCAGCGAAATCTGGCCGACGATTCGCATCCGATGCTCGATCACGAACGTCGCGCCACGACCAGCCTGTTCGTCGGCGCGCAGCCGCTGCATCCACTCGTTGTAGCTGATGCCCGGACCATGCATCGGGTCGCCCGACTCCCATGGTGACAGCCATTCATCATTGCGCCAGCGGACCTCACACCACTCCTCCTCGTCATCGGCGGCAAGCGGGCGCAGCATGATCGGCGCATCCGGCACGCCAACCGCGCGAATCACCGACGGCACGCGCAGCAGCGGCTGCGGATCGTGCCGGAACGCGGCTCGCAAATGGTGAAACACAGACACGCCACCATTGTGCCACCGATCATGCCAACGATCACACCGCCAGCCATTCGCCGCCCTTGGCCGCCGCCCATGCACCACGCACCGGCACCCACCCTTCGCCGCCGCGCGCCGGCACCGCGCCACATGGTGTAGGGAATTTCCCATGATGGTGGGAGCGTTGTCGGAGCAAATCGCAAAAACCGCGGAATTAAGCCATTCTTATTCCCTACATCATGGGGAGATCCCTGCATCACGGGGTATTCCCTGCATCATGCAATGAATAAGCATGCAATGAATAAGGGTGTGACGGCGTGGGTGTACAACAGCCGTTGTGACCACATCCGCGCCAAGCAGCATCAGCGACTACAACGGCAGCCATCGCAGCACTACCAACGCCGCAGCCACCGACGCAGCGACCAACGCCGCAGCCAATGACAACACAACCTACGGCAACGTATCCGCCGGCCTGCGGCCGTCACCGGTCGGCGACACCAGCGACATCGGCTACCTCAGCGACACCAGCGACGCGCGCGATGCCAGCAGGGCCACGGACCAAACCGGCGATGCGCGCGATGCCGACAAGGCCGCGCTGCGTCGCGCTGCGATCACGCGCCGACTGCGGATTTCCCGCGTGCAACGCGCCGAAGCGGGCATTGCTCTAGTCGCAGCGCTGCGCGACAGCGGACTGCTTGAGTCGCTGCGCCCCGGCGATACGGTTGCCGCCTACGTGTCGATGGGCAGCGAGATTCCGACCAGACCCCTGCTGGGTCTGCTGCTTGATACCGGGCTGCGCGTGTTGGTGCCGCGACTCGGCTCGGGTATGGAGGTCGGCTGGGGTGAGCTGACAGATGTTCGCGCGCTGCGACCGGTGGAAAGCGACACAGCGACAAGCGCGACGGCAGCTGCCGCTGTGGCAGCAATCACCGCTGCGGGAGGCACCGCAGCAGCAGACACGGCAGCAGCAGATGATTCGTGCAACGACAGTTCATGCCGCGCCGACGCGAACCAGCCTGACGCACGGCCGTCTGACGCACGATTGTCTGACGCACGCCAGCCCAAGGCACGTCGGAGGCACCGTCCCGACGAGCCGGATGCCGAGACGCTGGAACCGCAGGCGCTACGCGACGCGCGCCTCATTCTCGTTCCCGCGTTCGCGGTCGATCGTGACGGCACCAGACTCGGGCGGGGCGGCGGCTGGTATGACCGCGCGCTGATGCATCGCGCATCCGGTACGCCGATCGTGGCGATCTGCTGGCCGTGGGAATCCCCTCGGAATGCGACATCGGCGCTGCTGCCGAGGCGACCGCACGACGTGGCGGTCAGCGGCATGCTGACACCGACCGGCCTGACGTGGCTGCATTCATGAATTCCCGCGGATTCCACTTCGCGTATGCGCGCAATCTCGCTGTGCGCGCATTGCAACGCCGCTTATGCGCCATGTTCCGATTCGCCTATCGCGTAACGAAGCGCTGTCAGGGTGCCGACTAGGATATGACGGGTTGAGACTTTACGAATGATTCCCTGATATGGAGGACGTATGCCCACTTATCATTACCGCTGCAAGAACTGCGGCTACGATTTCACCGAACATCAGTCGTTTGACGATGCGCCCGTCACCGTCTGCCCGCAGTGCCACGAGGAGCAGGTGCGCAAGGTGTATTCGGCCGTTCCGATCGAATTCAAGGGCCACGGCTTCTACCGCACCGACGGTGCCAAGTCCAAGTAGCATCCAAGCAGACGTCCAAGCAGCATCCAAATAACGTCATATTCAGTGTCGGCATGAGTCGCCGGAATATGTGAGCCGCCGCAATAGGCGGCTCTTTTTTTGCCCGGATATCCACGTTGTGATCAGGAAACCGCATAGCGAGACAATTTGAGCGACGAATGTGGATAACTTTGAGGTTCCGTCCACAGCACCCTGATTGAGTTGCGCGGGCGCGCGGACTCGGTCATGATGCGACCATGAAGACCATAACGACTGTATGCGATCGATTGTTGCGTGGGCGACGATCGCAGCGGCAACAACCGCGCGGACAGCTGCGGCAGACGCGAATCCGGCGTGACGCGCTGCGACGGCTTGCCGTGGCGTGCTGCGCCGGAATGGCGGCGTTCTGCGTATTGCAGGCCGTGTCATCAATCATTCCCTCGCAACCGGTGGTGGTGGCGAACGTCGCCGTGGCGCGTGGCACGTCGCTACACGCATCGATGCTGACCGAGCGTATCGTGCCCGGCAACGATACGCTGAGAACGGCGATTCGTTCGCCCACCGACGCACTCGGCATGGTCGCGCAGGTTGACATCGCGGCCGGGGAACCACTGCTGGGATCGATGATTCGCGCGGCTCCGGTCGCGCCCGCCGGGCATGCGGTGGTCGATGTTCGCCCGGTGAGCAATGTGGACGATATCGTCGTCGGCGATCGGGTCGCATTGACGGCGGTCGATGGATGCGTCGGCGATGCCGGCGGCATGGATATTGGCAACGCGAACGGCAGTGCGGACGATGATGCAAACGATGATGCGAAAGGCGGCGCTGCAGGCGACGTTGCAAGCGACGCATTGGACGACTTGGGAGGTGGGGAAGCGCGCTCCGGGCTGGCGGCATCATGCCAGTTGAGCGGTGAAGCGCTGGTGATGCATGTGGACTATGGAAACGATGGCGACGAGAGCGCTGCCGATGGCAATGGCATCGGCTCGTCTCGTGGCGGTGACGTCGACGGAGGCGATGGCCGATTCGGACAGATGTCATCGGAGGGGACGGGCGCAATGCTGACGCTTGCCATGCCGCCTTCGGACGCCGGTCGTGTGCTCAGTGGCGGTAATGAGCGAGGCATTCTCGTGGTGGGCCTTGGGCGAGTAGTGCGGCATCGACTGGAGGAGACGCCGTGAGACTATTGGCCGTCATCTCTCCCCCAGTCGGCCTTGCCGACAGCCCCCTCATCAGAGGGGGCCAGAGACTGCCCGTTCACAAGCGGACGCGAAGGCCACCTCACTGGGCAGTGTTGAACACGGACCAATGAGGCTGAGCCGACAAACGAAAGCACAGCGTGCTTTCGTAGGCGAAGTGAGCGTCCGCCCACAAGCGGACGCGAAGGCCACCTCACTGGGCCGTATTGAATACGGCCCAGTGAGGTGGCAACTCCCCGAGGATGCGCGCATCGTCGTCGGCGTTGCGCTGGGCTTCGGTGCGCCGATCGCCCGGTTCGAGTTTGACGCCGTCCGCGTCGAACAGTTCCGTGCCGGGCAGGGTCACACGACGGTGCCGACGAGGCGTGCGGCGATGCGGGTCGTACGCGGGCGCCGAACCGTCCGTGTGCCTGTTCGTCTCCTCGCTCATGCCTGCTCTCCGTAGATCTCGCCGATGCGTTCGACGATGCGATCAACCTCCTTGTCGGGGTTGACGAAGGCGGCCACGCTCCACACGGTCATCACCGACCATCCGAGCGAGGCGAAATCCCGCATGAGAGTGCGATGACGTTCGCGCGTCGACTGCATGCCCATGAACTGCACGTCATCGGTCAGCACGGCCAGCGAGAAGGGCCGATCCTTGAGACCGACGACCATCGGAATACGGATGCCGCCATCGTAGCCGTAGTCGAGCGCCACCGCGAGGCCACGCGCACGCACGCGCTCGGCCAAGTCGTTGAACAGCACGTTCGAGCCATGCTCCGTAAACGCCGGCGCACCGGTTCCCACACCTGCGACACCGACACCAGCACCAGAACCGACACCGCCGGTCGCCCCCTCGGCTGCGCTCAACTGCTCGGCCCAATGCACCAGCAGCTTGAGCAGCTTCGGCCCGGCCTGATGAAGTCGGTCATCATCCATGTCCGCGGAACGGAACGCGCAGGTGATGTCCACGTCGCGATCGGCGAGCGCCAACGCGTCCAGCAGCAGGCCACGACCGGCATCGCCTTCGATTGCGCCGAACTGCTGGAGCAGACGGCCATGCGTCGTCTTGGCGTAGCAGAGCGCGAGAATCACGTCGGTCGCCCGTGCACCGGCGACCTGACCGATCGATACGATGCGCACATGCCGCAGGAAACGTCCCATCGCCTTGTCGCGAGATGCGAGCGCCTTCAGCTCGGCGCCCAGGCGGGTGCGGAACGAACCGGTGAGCGTGACCACCGTCAGCAGATAGCTGGCCGGAACGATCGTGAAGCCCTGCGCGCGTTCCATGATGAGCTGCACGACCTGTTCGATCTCCTGCTGGCTGCTTTCCACCAGTCCGGAGGCGATGACTGGCACGCCGCTCGCCTCGACCGGGTGGAACCGCACACGGCCTTCCACGGTGGCGACATCATGACGCATCCTGCCGTATCCGAGCGATTCGAGGAACGCGGTCAGGCGCGGCGAGCGACGCACCGGGCGCGGAACGACGCCAACCGATGGCAGCATGCCGATCAGCGCCGACAGTGACGGCGAGGTGACGGTGTTGCGATGGGCGATGACCACGACCTGACGAACGCGGGTGAGCACGGTCAGCAGTTCGATCGGCTGCATGTGCGAACCGGCGTCGATGATCGCCAGATCGGCGAGCGGCGTGGGATTCGTCAATGCCGCGAGCGTCGCCGGCGTGCCGACCATGACCGGTTTTGCCGCGGCGAGGATCTGCGGATGGTCGTGACGAATGCGGCTCAGCGGCACGCGTACGCCGCCGCCGGCAGCGCCCGCACCAGCACCCGCACCGGAGGCGGCACCCGTACCGGCACCGCCGGCAACACCACCGGCGGCACTCGCCAACGTGGTGTGTAGCTGGTTCGCCTCCTGCGTGCGAGCGAACAGCAGATCGCTCAGGCGACGCATCGACTCCTGCGCGACCATCGGTCCGATGGACCGCACATGCTCGATGTCGACCTGCGCGAAGCGGTCGGCGGCCGTCTGCATGACGGAACCGTCCTGATTGGAGATGATCGCCGACGAATGCACGATGTCGTCGAACACCGTGGTCCACCAGGCGAGTCGCAGCTCGTCGCCGACCGCCTCGACGGCGACGCGCCGCGTGTGCAGATCGTCCACAAGTTCGGACAGGCCGACCGTGGCGAACTCGTGTTCCAGTCGGCAGCGCTCGGGCAGTGTGTCCAGTGCGCGATGATCGTCGAACAGCGCCTTGAGCCGCTCTTCGATGGCGGCGAGATCCGTGGTCTCCAGGTCGGCGCCGCCCGGCGTGGTGGCAAGCACCGCGTCGAGTGCGACCATGCTGCTGGCAAGCGATTCCTGCGTTTCGATGATCTCGTCGAGTTTGGCGGGCAGCACCGGCCAGCCGCCGTGAGGCACGAATTCGCGCCACTGCTCGCCTTGCCGGGCGACCACCTTGAGCGCCTCGTGCAGGTTTTCGACCGGCGCGCCAACGCGCAGAAGACTCTTCGCCTCCTTGATGTGGCGACGCCGTTCCCACCAGCCCATCGAGGAGCCTTCGGCCTTGCGGTCGGATTTCGGCTTGGTCGCCTCGATCATCGCGGCGATGTCGCGCTCGAAGATCTGCGGCTGAAACACGTCGAGCACACGACGCAGGTTCTTGAGCACGGTGACCTGGCGTCCCCACTCCTGCGCGGTGGAGGGCACCGGAAAACCGCAGGTCTTGACGGTGTTCGTCACCTGTTCGCGCGTGGCGGGCAGCAGTTTCTCGAGCAGATCGACCACATGCTGGTAGGCGGCGATGGCCTCCTCCTCGGTCGTCAGCGACGCCTTGTACCACGCGGTGTCGTCGGGGCCGATCGTATATTCGCCCACCTTGCCGGCGCGCTGCAGCTTGGCGATCCAATCGTCGAGATGACCGCTGATCGAACGCGCCGCGTCAAGCGAAAGCCGCACGCGCGTCGCCGGATGCGTCGGCAGCACGGCGATGTTGGCGAGATTCTGGATGGTCTGATAGGCGGAGACGCCCCACTGTTCGTTCACGCCGTGCAGATCGCCCAGATACCGGGTAAGCCGCGAGCGCACGCCCACCAGCTCGTCGGCGAGCTGATCGTATCGTTCGCTGGCCACGCCGGGGCGGAATCCCACGGCGGTGATCAGCTGACGGTCGATATCGGCGTTCGTCCGCTCGTCGGCGATGTCAAGGATCTGCGAGCGCATCTCGCCGGCGGCCATCGCCTGCACGAACCGACGCTTCTGGTCGGCCACGCACGGCACATACAGCACGGAACGCCCTTTGAACACGCAGCGCGACGCGATTGCGGCCGCATATTCGGCGGTGTCGCGCCCGACTTCGGCGTCCATGAACACGCTGGCGCCGGATGCGGCCATCTTCGCCGCGTATCGTACCGCGTTGCTCACGTCGCCGATTTCGTATTCGGTGTGCGGATCGGCGTCGAACGGGCTGTATTCCGGCATGACCGGGTTCGCGAGCGTCTCGGCGGCCTTGGCATCCCCCGCGAGCGCGTCAAGCAGCGTGTTGCCGCTCGGTCCCAACGCCAGGCGATCGATGATGCGCTGGCTTTCGGCGAGCATCAGCGAGGCGGGGTCCACGAAACAGCCGAGCACGATCTGCCGTTCAATGGAGAAGTCGGGGAAGACGCGTGTCGCCTGACCGCTGATCGCCGCGAACACGGCGGCGGTTTCCGGCGTGCCGCTCTCATAGTTGGAACCGTCGAACAGGCGATCCTCATCCAGAAGCACGCCCTGCTCGCGCATGGCCGACACGAACGCCGAGTTGAGCTGCACATGCCCGGTGAAGCGGATGGTGATCTTCGCCTCCGGCTCGTTCGCGCCGCGCGTCACTTCGACCGGGTACAGCAATACCGGCACCTGGTTGCCGTTCCAGCCGGCCACGCCCACGATGAGGGAGAGCTCAGGCACGCCGCTGACGCGCATCTTCGCATTGCGATCGTCAAGCACGCGTTCCACACGGCGGCCGGCGGCGCGCAGCATGCCGTTGTCGCGGAACAGCGCCTCCAGCGAGGCGTGTCCGCTGGCGAACAGCTGCGCGATTCCGGACGGATGCGCATGGGTCAAGTCGAGCCGGGCGGACAGTTGGCTGATGTCCTCCAGCGGCGACGGCGCCAGCCCGCTGCGGTACTGCTCGCGCCATGCGCGAAGCGCCGCCAGGGCATGCTGCCGAGATGCCGTCGGCACGTCGGCCGAGGCGGCAGCCGACGTGGCAGCCGATGCAGCCGAGGCCGCGTTTGCGCCGGTCTCAGTCACGCCGGTCGCGTCATTGCGGGTGTTGTCACTCATCGATGCTCACTTCCCTACCGCTTTACGGTAATCCTGATATCCTGCGTTGGATTCCAGCGCCTTGTCAATGTCCGCGTTGCCCAGCGCCGCCAGCCATTCGTAGAGTTCATCGTACAGCGACGGGTTCATGGCGATGAACGGCAGCAGCTCGGGATGACGGGCCATGTCGCACTGCAGCTTGTAGTCCTCCGTCCGCTTCGCCTCATCGGAGGTCATGCCGTCGACTTCGATGGTCGGCTCAGGGCGCTTGAACTGTCCTTTTGAGATACGGTCGAATATTGATCCCGGCTCGAATGCCGGCGTATAGACGCCGGTCTGATCGCTTTCGTTGTCTTCGTCGTCGGCCGCGTCGGCATCGGCGTCGCTCGCCGCGCCGGCCGGCCGCGCATAGCGCAGATGCTCCTGCGGAATCTCATTGGATGCGGACGCGGCGGCAGCTGCACCGGTATCCGTCGGCACTGCTTCATTCGGTGCTGTTGCATTCGGTGCTGCGGCAGTCGGCGCATTGTCATTCGACGCAGTATCGATCGACGCTTCATCGGTCGGTGCTGCACCATTCGATTTGTTTTCGGCTAGGGCGGCACCATCGATCGCAGCCGACTCCACGACCGCAGTCGGCTGCGGCTGATGCGCCGCAACTGGCTGAGGCTGCTCGGCGGAAGGCAGGGCCGGTGTCGCGGCCGGCTGCTGCGCGATGTGCCGATGCGGACCGGCCAATGCGGATATCGGCACCACAGCACCGATCGGGGACGGCTGCGTCGCCTGGATGCCGTGATTCGGATTGCCGAGCGGCGCATCCGACGGAGATACGGCACCGATCGGTGCGCCCGCATTCGACACCGGGTACTCCGACTGCGGAGAGCCGATCAAGTCGGATGATCCCATCGAGTCGGGCGCGGACGGCTGCTGCGAGGCATCCTGACCGGTCGTCTGACGGCTGGCAAGCGCGTCGACGAAGAGATTGCGCGGCTTCGGATCGCCGGTCGGCAGCACGTTGATCGGCACGGAAACGGTGTCCTGATCGTGGCCATCGCTCGTGCGCGCAACGCCGCTGGCGTCCGACGAGACCGACGCCGGCATCGTCGCCAATGGGGATGCGACAGACGATGCAGATGCGAACGCAGCCATGCCCGCCGACGGCACACCGTCTGACGGCGAACCACCGGACGCGGGATTGAACGCCGCCGGCCGGAACGACGTCTGCTCGGCGGCGCGCAACTGCCCGGCGCGTTTGACGACCGTGTCGGCATTGAACATGCTGGTCGGCTCGCCGGCGCGCAGATCGAGGATGTCATCGACCGACATATCGGCGATGTCCGGCTCGGGCTTGACATCGGAGAGCGCATAGTCGAACAGGTCGGGCACCGAGGGGACCTCGTAGGCCGGGCGCGGTGCCTCAACGCGCAGAAAATCAATGGGAACGTCACCCAGTTGAATGCGCATGGCCGTTGACGGCAGCTCGAAATCAACGTCCGGCGGAATGCGCATCAGCGCGCCGTCGTCACGGACGACGTACGAGCCGTTGGTGGAGTGCAGGTCACGGATCGTGGCCGTGCCGTTCGCCGTCACGGTGAACAATGCGTGCCGTTTGGACACGGATTTGGTCGGATCGGCGAACTCCATGCGCCTCACGCCGTCGTCCGCCAACGGGCGCAACGGCTTACGCCCGATCTCAACGCCATCGCCGGGACGTACGCTGACCTGGTCGCCGCCTGCGACCTTGACGAGCCACTGCTGCGTTACCTGCTGACGTTCACTCACCGTGACGGCCTTCCTTCCCGGAGATCTCAATCACAAGATCATCCCAACACACTATCAACCATTGTGACACGCCCCGCCGCAACATGCGGATGAAACGGGATAATCCCCATTATTCTCCCATAGTGGGCCGTTCGTCGGCATCCGGTGGCGCGCAATGCAGCGCCTTGGCAAAGCTCAGTGGAGGGACAATCGTTGAAAACACTCGCTGAAAAACAAACAGACCCGCCGGCGCGATCATGCGCACTCGGCGGGTCTGGATTGATCGAAAGCGATCAGGCAATGAGCGGCTCAAGCCGCGATCATTACTTGAGCTCGACGGTGGCGCCAGCCTCTTCGAGCTGAGCCTTGGCCTTCTCGGCGTCTTCCTTCTTGGCCTTCTCGAGGATGGTGGACGGAGCCTTGTCAACCATAGCCTTGGCGTCGGCGAGGCCGGCGTTGGTGATGGCCTTGACAGCCTTGATGACGGCGATCTTCTTGTCGCCAACGGCGGAGAGGACGACGTCGAACTCGGTCTTCTCCTCCTCCTCAGCGGCAGCGCCGGCGGCCGGAGCGGCGGCAACGGCGGCGACCGGGGCGGCGGCCTCGACGTCGAACTTCTCCTCGAAGGCCTTGACGAACTCGGAGAGCTCGACGAGGGTCATTTCACCGAAAGCTTCCAGCAGCTCTTCGTTGGTGTACTTAGCCATGATGGCTTCCTTTCAAATCTGACGGCGACCTGCGTGAGCCTGCCGGCCGTCGCAATGTTCTGTTTGTTCCGAATGTTGATCATGCGGCGAGCCGCATGGGGATCAAGCTGCCTTTTCCTGCTTCTCGCGCAGCGCGTCGATCGTGCGCACGGCCTTGGTCGGCACAGCGACGAACAGGTACGCGGCCTTGGCGGTCGTGGCCTTGAGGTCGCCGGCGAACTTGGCGAGCAGCTGCGGACGAGACATCATGTCCGCCAGCTTGGTTGCACCCTCGCCGTCGTAGACGGTGCCATCGGCATAGCCGCCCGAGATAACGAGAGCCTTGTTGGTCTTGGCGAAGTCACGCAGCGTCTTCGCAGCCTCAATGAAGTCGCCCTTCACGAAGGTGATGGCGGTCGGGCCCTTGAGAAGGTCGTCAAGACCCTCGATGCCCGCTTCCTTGGCGGCGATGCGCGCCAGCGTGTTCTTAGCCACAGTGTAGGAAGTATCGCGGCCTAGCTTTTCACGCAGTTCGGAAACCTGCGGAACGGTAAGCCCGCGGTACTCGGTCAGGTAGACGGCATCGGCGTTACGGAACTGCTCCGTAAGCTGAGCGACCACCGCTTCCTTTTCGGGCCTCTTCATGGCGTTCCTTCCTAGATCGGCCATTGATCTTGCTCGGCTTGGAACGCCCGCCTGCGTTTTTCGCGAGGCAATAAAAAAGCCTCACGCACAGGTGAGGCAACACTCGGCCGCGCACAGCGGCAACCCGCGAACGGGCGACTATCTCTCAACCTGCGCTGGCTTGGCGAACCAAACTTCGGAACTGCGCTTGCACGCACTTCAACCAACGGTCTGTGGTTTACAAGATTGGAAATATACGCGCCGGTCAGGACGCGCGCAATCTCGGCGTGTCGAATGGCATGACTGCCGCTCACGCGGCGCGAACGCTTGTGGTGACCGAACCTGCGTCACATGAACAAACCTGCGTCACTTCGCCAAACACAGTCGCATAGCCGCACACAGTCTCATAGCCGAACTCAGTCACATGGACGCACCGCAACCGATTCGACCCTCCCCGACATAGCGCCAAGGGAGGGCCGAATCAGTCCGTCAGGTCGGTATCAGCGTCAGCGACGACGCGCGCGGGCGAATGCGACGCCACCGGCGGCGGCGAGCATCATCGCGGCCAGCAGCGCAACCGCGGACACCGAGGCACCGGTATCCGACAGATCGCCGCCGTTGCCGGGCTTCTTGCCGATGTCGCCGGTACCGCCGTTCTGCCCGTTTTCGCCGTTGCCGGCCGGGACGAGATCGTCGATCGTCTTGCGCAGCTTCGCCGCGGCAAGATCGACCTGCGCCTGCGTGGCGTTCGCATCAGCGGCGACCGCACGAGCCGCGTCGAGCGCGCTCCTGAGCGCGGCCACCGACTTGGCGGTGTAGCGGCTCGCATCGACGCCGGCGCCCTGCTTGATCAGCGCGTTCAGCGCGGTCCTGTCGACCTTCTTGTCGGGATTGCTCGGGTTGTTCGGGTTGTCGCCGCTACCGGGGTTATCCGGATCGGTGCCGCCACCGGGCTTGTCCGGATCGGTGCCGCCACCGGGCTTGTCCGGGTCGGTCGGACCGGGCTTGTCGGGATCGGTGCCGCCGGCCGGCTTGAGTCCGCCAACCGCCGCATCTATCGCATCGACCATCGCATCGACCTGCACCTGCTGCAGCGCACGCGGATTCGCGGCAAGCGCCGACTTCGCCTCGGCAAGCGCGTCGGCAAGCGCCTTCCACGAGTCGGCCGTGTAGTCGGCCTGCTTGTAGCCCGCACCCTCAACCTCGGCGACCTTCTTCTCCAGCTTGGAGTAGTCGACCAGACCTTCAAGGTTCTCGATGTCGGCGAGCTTGAACTTCGCCTGCTTGATGTAGCAGCGGTCGGTGGTCACGCCGCCCTTCCACGACTGCGAGAACTCCTTGTCCCAGTGGCCGTACGAGTCCATGATGATCGTGCCGTCGGCCAGCGTGACGATGCCCGCATAGCCGGTGTCGCCGGACTTGGCGTTGTTCGCCCAGTCCTCGGCCAGCAGCACCCGGTACTCGCCGTCCTCCTGGTTGATCAGCTGGTCGTAGGTGCCGACCCACATCACCCAGTCGCCGGCGTTCCAGTCGCTGTTGCCGTCGAACTGGTTGTTGCCGTTGAGATCGTAGTTGATCTCGCGGAACGTGATGATCAGGCGGCCGGAGATCGGGTCGTAGACGGCCTTGTGGCGTTCGCCGGCGAGCGAGCCGGGCAGGTCCATCGGCTTGGACCAGGTCTCGCCCTCGTCGTCGGAGTAGATCAGCGTGGCCGGGTTGTTGTGCGACTGGCTGCGGGCGAGGCCGATGATGCGCTTGCCGTCGGGCGAGCGGAACATGCCGATCTCGCACATCTGGTAGCCGAGCTCGATCGAACGGTACTGCTCAAGGTACTTGACCGGCTCGCTCCACTGCTCGTTGCCGTCCTTGTCGAACGTCAGGTACGTCTTCCAGTTCACGTAGTCGTAGTCGTGGTAGACGCCGAGCCACTTGTCGATGTAGTTGCCGTCCTTGTCCTTGAGCTGCACGAGGCTGGCCATGCCGACGATCGCCTTGTTGGGCGTGCCGTTGGCGTGGTTGGTGTACCAGTGCTTGTATTCGGTCCACGTCTCGCCGTTGTCGTCGGAGTACGACGTGTTCCAGCCGGTGGTGCCGTCACCGTGGCCGTCGGTCCAGCCGGGGCACGAGGTGATGAGCATGATGCGCTCGGTGCCGTTGGCCAGCTTGAGCACGTACATGGTCGGCGTCTCCTGCGACTTCGCCCACGATGCGGGGATGTCGGTCTTGCGGGTCCACGTCGCACCCTCGTCGTCGCTGATCTTCATGATCAGCGGGCCCTTGCCGTGTCCTTCGGGGAACGCGGTGATCAGGCGGCCGGTGGAGGTGCGCACCATGTCGGGCTGGCCAAAGTACTGGCTGCTCGTATCCTCCGACTTGTGCACGTCGGAAAGGTACTTGGCGGGCAGCTGATACTGCTTCAGCGTGTTCTTGATGGTGAGCTTGCGGGTCACGTTGACGTTCACCTTGGCGGTGTAGCCGCCGCCGGTGACGGTGATCGTCGTGGTGCCGCGCTTGACGCCCTTGACCACGCCGTCCTGATCGACGGTGGCGATCTTCGGATCGACGGAGGTGAACGTCACGTCCTCGCTGCTGCCGTCCTTGGGATCGACCAGTGTGACGCCGAGGATCTGCGATTCGCCGACGTACACGTCGACGCTGGCCGGATCGAGGTTGAGGCCGGGCAGCAGGGTGCTCGCCTTGACTTCGTCGGCGGTCAGGGTGCGGTTGTAGATCTTGACCTCGTCGATCAGACCGGTGAAGCCGGTGCCGCCGATCACGTCGGCCGGGGCGGGGATGTCCTTGTTCTTGGTCCACGCGTTCGCATCGACCTTGACGCCGTTGACGTACATGGTCAGGCCGGTGGACTTCTGCTGGGTCCAGGTGATGTAGTACCAGGTGTCCGGCTTGAAGTCGTATCGGAATGTGAGCACATCGCCGGCGTTGGTGCCGACGTGGAATCCGGACTGCCTGTCGGCAGCCATCTTCAGATCACCCGAGTACTTCTTCTCGGAATCCATCGTCACCGACACCCGGTCGGCGATCTTGTCGGCGCGCACCCAGTAGCCGACCGACCAGTCGGTCTTCAGCCCGGAAGCGCCCGTGAACGTCACGCCCTTGCCGTCGGTCACCTTGAGCGCCTTGCCGGACTTGCCGTCCGCGTAGCTGGCAGCCGCGTCGGCGGTGCCGTTGCGCGTTCCCCACGAATCGTTCGCGTTGGAGTCGTCGAACGAGTAGTAGTGCACGCCCTGCGCAACCGTGGCGGGGGCGACCTTGATCGCGAACGTCGCCTTCTTGGTCGGGTCGGCCTTGGAGGTGGCGGTGATCGTCGTCGAACCGGCGCGCAGCGCGCTCACCACGCCCGTGGTGGACACGGTGGCGACGGTGGTGCGCGACGAGCTCCACGACACGGCGGTGTTGAGCAGGTTGCTCGGCGCGAGCGTGGCGGTCAGCTGCTGCGTGGAGCCGAGCGTCATCGTCGCCTCACCGGTGATGGTGACCGACTCGACCTTGTTCGTGCCGTTGGCCTTGAGCTCAAGATACTTGCGGGTGAGCGCGGTCAGATCGTTGCGGAACGAGCGCATCTCGCCGGACAGCTGCGTCACCTGATCGGCGGTGAGGTAGGCGCGCTGAATCTTCGGCGTGGTGGCGATCTTCGCGTACATCGCGTCCACGTCCGCCTGCAGCGAGGGGATCTCGGCGAGCATCAGCTTGATCTTGTTGACGTCGCGCACGCCCTCGCCCATGCGCTCCAGACGCACCGACGACTTGGATACGCGATCGGCGCCCGCGGCGTTCTTTTCGGCGGGGTAGATCAGGAACGGGTCGCCCGGCTCGAACGCGTTGTGGGTGGCGTCGTTGAGCGGGTCGGCGACCCACGCGTCGTACGCCCAGCGCAGGAATCCGGCGGTTTCGTGGCCGGCGTTGATCACCGACCAGTAGCTTTCCACCGGAGCGGACAGCGAGAAGTTGCCCGGCTCGTGCTCGGTGCACGAGTAGAGCGTGGTGCGGTAGCCCTTCTCGGCGCGGTCGGCGACGAGCTTGCTGAACGTGGCCGGATCGGCGGCGGCTGCGGTGTCGCCGACGTTGAGGTCGGTGACGCGCATCGCCAGATCATGCTTGTCCTTGAAATGATCCATCGCGCCGGCGGTCTTGAGTGATTCGCCGTGGATGTTCTTGATCGAGTCGATCAGATCGAAGGCGTCCTTGCTGAAGCCGCGCTCGTCGATGCCGATGTACGACTCGTCGAACCAGCCCTTGTCCATCAGGTGACCGACCAGCTGGCTGATGAAGTCGGTCCACACGCTCTTCCAGCGGTCGGAGCCGACCTTGTACGCTTCCTTGACCAGCTTGCCGGATTCGTCGTAGTAGGTGAACGAGTTGTGCCACGGCGCGATCGAGTAGATGACGATCTTGTCGCCGATGCCCAGATCCTTGTTGAACTGCACCCACTTGTCGAAATCGGTGAAATCGTAGGTGAAGCCGTCGCCCTTCTTCGTCCACTTGACCATCGACGGGTAGTGGACCGCGTTCTTGCTGTAGGTCTGGCCGTTCCACGCGTCCTCGGAGATGGTCGTGGTGATGGCGTGGCCGCCCACCGACTTGTACAGCTCCATGTTGGACTTGAGGATGTCGAGATGCTCCTTCGAGAACGGCGTGACGTTGTAGTACTCGGCGGAGGTGTACGGGTACTGCCACAGCTCGATGTCGAAGTTCTTCTCGTACTGGCTGGCGTCAGGCAGATCGGCGGCGAGCACCTCGATGCTGTAGTTGAACACGAGCGGGGTCGTAACGCCGTCCGCGGTGGCGGTCAGCGTGCCGTGGTACGTCCCTGCGGGCGTGTTCTTCGGCACCGAGAACGACACCCACACGTTCTGCACCTTGTCGGCCTCGACGGTGATCGGGGTGGTCTGGTAGAGGATGTCGTTGCTTTCCTTGCGGTTATCGGCGGTTGCCGGCGGAACCGCGCGGGTCGGGTCGCCGTAGCCGAGGTAGTTGCCGCTGTACGCCTTGGTGGACTTGATGAACGTGGCCGTCACGTTGCTGGCGGCAATGCTGTTCTTGCCGTCTGCTGTCTTGAGTTCGCCGGCGGTCACCTTGAGATTGGTGAGCTTGGTGCCGGACGCGGCGAGCGCGAGCTCGCTGTTGACCTTGTCGTTGCGCCATGCGACGAGCGACTTGTTCGTGGCCGTCAGCGCCTTGACCTCGGCGAGCCGGTCCTGCGTGTACTGGGTGTCCGGTTCGACGATGCCGCCGCGCAGCGTGATCGCCTCGGTGGTGACGGTCACGTTGACCGTCTTCGAGAAGTTCTGCGTGGTCGAGGCGATCGTGATGGTGGTCGTGCCGGCGGCGACCGCGGTCACCGTGCCGTCGTGGCTGACGGTGGCGACACCGGTGTTCGCGCTGGTGTACGTCATGTCCTCAAGCGAGGCGTAGTCGGGGGTGGCGGAGACGGCGAGCGCCGCCTTGTCGCCGGCCTGCAGGCGCAGCGCGTCGGTTTCGGCGGTGACGGTGCCCTTGTAGGGCGCATGGTAGACGATCACCTTCGCGCAGTCGATGCCGCTGTTGCTGGCCGCATCGTCCTTGGTGCCGGTGGCGACCGCCTTGAGCGTGTGCTCGCCCTCCGTAAGACCGTGGAACGAAGCGATCCACGTCGAATCGATGTTGCTGGGGTTGTACAGGCTGTAGTCGCCCATGTCCTTGCCGTCGATCAGATACTTCACCTTGCCCATCGGACGGTTCTTGCCGGCGAACACGTCGATGCCGGTGCCGACGAAATCGACCTCGTACCAGATGCTCGACGCGGGAAGGCTTGCGCTCGGCGTCTTGGACCAGGTGTGGTTCGCGTTGCCGGTCTCCCATGCGCCGGATGCGAACGTGAAGCGGTTCGAGTCGCCGCTGGTCTTCTTGTGCGAGATGGTCGTCGCGCGCACGTCGGCGCCGGTGATCGCCTTGCCGATCTGCTCGGCGACGAACTGGTAGCCGCGATCGGTGAAGTGCACGCCGTCGGCATTGTAGAGATCCTGCCGATTCGCGGTGGCGGTGTACATGTCGATCGACTTCCAGCCGGTGTTCTGCTGGAGCAGCTTCTGCTGGGCGGGGTGGAGACGATCATTGATCGTGGATGTGGAGAT